>NZ_JBVHVI010000022.1:61697-118096 GCF_055564915.1 Streptomyces sp. NPDC028928 | reverse complement strand
GCTCCGTCGCTGGAGCGGGTGGATGTGGTGCAGCCGCTGTCGTGGGCGGTGATGGTGTCGCTGGCCGCGCTGTGGCGCTCGTACGGTGTGGAGCCGGCCGCTGTGGTGGGTCACTCGCAGGGTGAGATCGCTGCGGCCTGTGTCGCGGGTGGGCTGACCCTGCGCGATGGCGCCCGTGTGGTGGCCCTGCGGTCGCAGGCGATCGCGGCGAGCCTGGCCGGTGACGGTGGCATGGTCTCCCTGGCACTCAGCGCGGAACAGGCCGCCGATCGGATCGCCGCCTGGGACGGTCGTATGGAGATCGCCGCCCTGAACGGCCCGGCCTCGGTCGTGGTCGCTGGTGAGCCTGCCGCCCTGGACGAGCTGATCGCCGCCTGCGAGGCCGACGAGGTCCGTGCCCGCCGTATCCCGGTGGACTACGCCTCTCATACCTCTCACGTGGAGCGGATCGAGGACGACCTCGCCAAGGTCCTGGCCGAGGTCGGCCCGCAGACCTCCACCGTCCCCTTCTTCTCCACGGTCGAGGCTGACTGGCTGGACACCGAGGCTCTGGATGCCGGGTACTGGTACCGCAACCTGCGTCGCACGGTCCGTTTCGAGGACGCCGTACGCGCTCTCGCCGACCAGGACCACACGGTGTTCGTGGAGGTGTCGGCGCACCCGGTGCTCGCGATGAGCATCCAGGACACCGCCGACGACGCGGCCGTGACCGGCACCCTGCGCCGCGACGACGGCGGCCTGGACCGCTTCCTGACCTCTCTGGGTGAGCTGTGGGTCAACGGCGTCGACGTCGACTGGGCACAGGCCTTCACCGGCACCGGCGCCCACCACACCGACCTGCCCACCTACGCCTTCCAGCACCGCCGCTACTGGCTGACCGTCGACCCCTCGACCGCGGGTGACGTCGGAGCCGTCGGGGTGCTGCCGGCCGGGCATCCGCTGCTCGGGGCGGCGGTCGACCTGCCGGAGGCGGAAGGGGTCGTACTGACCGGACGCCTGTCGGCGCAGGCCCATTCCTGGCTCGCGGGCGAGGGCGGGAGCGTGCTGCTGCCCGCGACGGCGTTCGTGGAGCTGGCCGTGCACGCGGGCGACCAGGTCGGCTGCGACACGGTGGCGGAGCTGACGCTCCGGGAGCCGCTGGTGCTGCCCGCACGGCGCGCCGTGCAGCTGCGGGTGCGGGTGACCGAGCCCGACCCGGAGGGGCGGCGGGTCTTCGGCGTCCACTCGCGGGCCGAGGACGCTCTCCCGGGCACTCCGTGGGCGTGCCACGCCACCGGGCTGCTGGTGGAGGCCGGTGCGCCGGTGCCGCAGTGGGAGCCGGCCGCCTGGCCCCCGGCGGGGGCGACCCGGGTGGAGACGGACCGGGTGGACGCCCTGTGGCGGGGCGCCGACGGCGAGGTGTTCGCCGAGGTGAGCCTGGCCGAGGGGCAGCGGGCGGAGGCGGCCCGCTACGGCCTGCACCCGGCACTGCTCGACGCGGCCGTCGAGGCCGCGCGGTGCGTGGCGGACGGCGGCGAGGACATGGACCGGCTGCTGGTGCCCACGGCCTGGCGGGACGTCGTCCTGCACGCGGTGGGGGCGGAGCGGCTGCGGGTGCGGATCGGCGGCGGGCGGCCGGAGGGCGTGTCCGTCGAGCTGGCCGACCCGAGCGGCGCGGCCGTCGCGACGGTACGGCTGATGACGCTGACCGCCCTGGACCCGGCGGAGTTCGCGGAGTTCGCGGAGTTCGAGGGGTCCGAGGAGTTCGACGGGCGGATGGGTCCGGACGGCTCCGCTCCGGTGCGTACCGTGGTCCGGCGTCCCGTTCCGGCGCGCCGCACCGCGGTGTCCGCCGGTGACGCGGGCGAGCCGGGGCTCGCGGTCCGGCTGGCCGGGCTGGCGGAGGCCGAGCAGGTGCGGGTGCTCACCGAACTGGTGCAGGCCGAGGCGGCCGTGGTCCTCGGGCTTCCCGGTCCGGACGCGGTGGAGGCGCGGCGCGGCTTCTTCGAGCTGGGCTTCAACTCGCTGATGGCGATGGAGCTGCGCAACCGGCTCAACGCGGCCACCGGGCTGCGGCTGCCGGCGTCGCTGCTGTTCGAGCACACCCGGCCGGCCGCCGTGGCCGCCCATCTGCGCGGGGAGCTGACGCGTGCGTCGGCCGAGGGCGGGCAGGCGCCGGGCGGTATCGAGGCGATGTTCCGGCAGTCGTTCGCCGAGGGCCGGCATGTCGCGGGCAACGAGCTGATCATGGCGGCCTCCCGGTTGCGGGACGCCTTCGACGTCGCGTCGGCCGCGGGCCACGCGCCGGAACCGGTGCCGCTGGCCACGGGCGCGCAACGGCCCCGGCTGTTCTGTCTGCCGGCCGTGGTGGCGACCGCCGGACCCCAGCAGTACGCCCGTTTCGCCGAGCGCTTCCGTGGCCGCCGGGACGTCACGGTGCTGCCCCAGCCGGGCTACCTGCCCGGCGAGCGGATCCCCGCCGACATGGCGGCGCTGACCGAACTGCACGCGCAGACCCTGCGCCGCGTCGCCGGTGAGGAGCCGTTCGTGCTGGTGGGGCACTCCGCGGGCGGGCAGATCGCGCACGCCGTGACCGCGCGTCTGGAGACCCTCGGCATCCAGCCCGCGGCCCTGGTGCTGCTGGACGTGCCGTGGCCCGAGGACGACGCGGAGAACGCGGAGGTCGGCGCGGCGATGCTGGGCGTGGCCTTCGACCGGGAGCGGAAACTGGGCGGCGGCATCATGAACGACGTCCGGCTGACCGCCATGGGCGGCTACCACCGGCTCCTGGCCGACTGGCGTCCCGAGCCCGTCAAGACGCCGACGCTGCTGGTGCGCGCCACCGAACCGATGCCGTCGGCGTCCGGAGCCGAGGAGGACGACCCGGTGATGCTCCGCGTCGACTGGAAGCTCGGCCACACCGCGCGGGACGTGCCCGGAAACCACTTCAGCATCGTCGAGGACCATGCCGGGGACACCGCCGGCGTGGTCGAGGAATGGCTCACCGACATCACCGCGAACGGCGCGGCGGGCTGAGCGCCCGTCGAGTGTCCGTAGCAAGCGAAGCAAACGCCCAACGAAAGTCAGGACTTGTGACCAAGCACATCGCCGTTCTCGGAGCCCCGTACCACGGGCATGTGAACCACACCCTGCCCGTCGTCGCCGACCTCGTCGGCCGCGGACACCGGGTCACCTATGTCACCACCGAGCATTTCGCGCCGTCCGTGTCGGCGACCGGTGCCCGCGTGGTGACGTACGAGTCGGTCTGGCCGGCCGAGCGCAGCGTGCCGCCGGAGATGTCGGCGGACGAGATGGCGGCGGGACCGCTCACGATGCTCCGGGAGAACGTGGCGGTCACGGCCGCCGCCGAGCGGGAACTGGCCGGGGACCGGCCGGACGTGGTGGTCTACGACACCCTCATGAACTTCTCCGGCCGGGTGCTGGCCGAGAAGTGGGAGAGGCCGGCCGCGCAGCTGGTCCCGATGCTCGCCTCCAACGAGCACTTCTCGGTGCTCGCGGCGCTGGCGCAGGAATTCCCCGCGATGGACCCGCAGCACCCGGCGCTGCTCGAATTCGGCATGAAACTGGCCGAGTTCCGCATCGGGCACGGTCTGTCCGTGCCGGGCCCCGGCGACATCCTCGGTGTGCCGGAGGACCTCAACGTGGTGTTCGTGGCCAGGGAGTTCCAGCCCGCCGCGGACACCTTCGACGAGCGGTACGTCTTCGTGGGCCCCGCGGCGACCGTGGGCGGCGAGGCGGCCTCGTGGCAGCCGCCGCAGGATGCCGGGCCGGTGCTGCTGATCGCTCTCGGCACGCTGTTCAACGAGCGGCCCGACTTCTACCGGGCCTGCCTGAAGGCCTTCGCCGACCTGCCCTTCCACGTGGTGATGGCGACCGGCGAGCATGTCGACGCCGCCGAGCTGGGCGCCGTACCGGAGAGCTGGGAGGTGCACCGGCAGGTGCCGCAGCGTGCCGTGCTGGAGCACGCCACGGTCTTCGTCACGCACGCGGGCATCCGCTCCACGATGGAGTCGCTCGCGGCCGGCGTCCCGCTGGTGGCCGTGCCGCAGTCGGTGGAGCTGGACTTCACCGCGCGGCGCATCGCGGAGCTGGGCCTCGGTGTGCGCGTCGCCCGTCAGGAGGCCTCCCCCGAGGCGCTGCGCGAGGCGGTGCTGACGGCGGCCGAGGACGCCGGGATCCGGCAGCGAGTGACCGCCATGGCCGGGCACGCCCGCGCGGGCGGCGGCGCGGCCGCGGCGGCGGACGCGATCGAGGCGTACGCGGAGCGGGTCTGAGATGGCGGCGGGACACTGGGCCGGCCGCACGGTCCTGGTCACCGGGGGACTGGGCTTCATCGGGTCCCACTTCGTGGAGGAGCTGCTGGGCCTGGGCGCACGGGTGCTGTGCCTGTACCGCCGGGACCACCCGGAGGTACGGGCCGAGCTGCCCGTCACCGAGGCGCTGACGACCCTGCGGGTCGACGTCCTGGACGAGCGGGCGCTGCGGGCGGCCGCGGACACGGTCCCGGCGCTCGACATGGTCGTCAACTGCGCGACCCTCGACGGCAACATGCAGTTCCTGCTCCAGGAGGCGGGCCGCATGCTGGACGAGAACATGCGCATCGTCTCCAACGTGCTCAACCTCGCCCGTGACCGGGCGGTGCCCGACGTGGTGCTGATCAGTTCGGCCGAGATCTACGCGTACGACGAGACGCGGCCCGCGCGCGAGGAGGACGACCACCGGCGGCACATGGAGTTCTCGCCGAACGGCTACCGGATGTCGAAGATGTTCACCGAGGTGCTCGCGGACCTGTACCGCACGCAGTTCGGCATGAACATCTACACGCCGCGCCCCACCAACGTGTACGGGCCGCGCGACGACTTCGCCACGACGACGAACCACGTCATCCCCAACATGCTGATGCGGCTCGCCGCCGGGCAGGACGTCGAGGTCTGGGGCGACGGAAGTCAGCTGCGGACCTTCATCCACGTGCACGATCTCGTGCGCGCGGTGCTGTGCATGGTGCGCTCCGGGGAGTATCCGGCGCTCAACATCGGGACGCCGGAGCCGGTCTCCATCCGGGATCTGGCGTTCCTGGTCGCCCAGGCGGCCGGTCAGGACCCGGACCGGATCCGGTTCGCCCCCGACAAGCCCGTCGGGGCGAGCCGGCGGGCGCTCGATCTGGAGCGGTTCCACAAGGTCGTCGATTTCACGCCGCGCCCGCTGACGGACGGCCTGCGGGACACCGCGCGGTGGTACCGGAAAAACGTGCTGGAGGTCCAGTGAAGGTTTCGTTGCAGACGTTCGGAACCCGCGGTGACGTGCATCCGTTCCTGGCGCTGGGCATCGGCCTGCGCCGGCGCGGACACGACGTCAGCGTCGCGACGTCGACCGACTTCAAGGCGATGGTCGAGCTGGCCGGCCTGGAGTTCCGCGAGATACCCGGAAAGGCGGCCGACCACTTCGCCGACCCCGACGTCATCCGGGCCATCCGCAAGAGCGCCTCGTCGCTGCGCACCGCGCTGGTCATGAAGCGGCCCACCACGGAGGAGTTCGCCCACTCCGTGGAGCGGATGCAGGAGGCCGCCGAGGGCGCCGACTTCGTGCTCACCTCGATGATCTGCCGTGGCTACGGGTTCGCGGGTGCCACCGCGCCCTGGGGCACCGTCAACTGGTGGCCGATGACCCCGACCCGGGAGTTCCGCGCGTACAAGACCCCCGACCTGCCGCTCGGGCCCGCCTACACCCGGTTCACGCACGCCATGTCCGCCCAGTTGGAGTGGGCCGTGCACCGCCCGGCCGTCAACAAGGTCCGCACCCGTCAGGGGCTGGCGCCGCTGAAGAAGTCGCCGATGGGCACGCTCGCCGTCGAGCACCCCGTCCTCTATCCGTACAGCCCCGCCTTCATGCCGCCCCCGGCCGACTGGCCGGCCCGCGCCCACGTCACGGGCTACTGGGTCTGGGAACGCCCCGAGCAGGAGCCGCCGGCGGGGCTGGCGGACTTCCTCGACAGCGGCTCCCGGCCGCTGGTGCTCGCCCTGGGCAGCGCCTGGCCGGTGTACGGCGAGCAGACCTTCCACGCCGTGCGGGACGCGGTACGGCACGCCGGGCGGCGCCTGGTCGTGGTGGGCGGGCCCGAGGGCACCGCCTCCGACGACGTGTTCCGGGTCCAGGAAGTGGACTACGGCTGGCTCTTCCCGAGGGCGGCCGCGGTGATCCACGGCGCGGCCTTCGGCACCACCGCCGACACGCTGCGCGCCGGTGTGCCGCACGTGACCGTGCCGTGCTGGGCCGACGGCCCGTACTGGGCGGCCCGGCTGGCCGAGATCGGCGTCGCGCCGGCCCCGGTGCCGTTCCAGCGGATGACCGGCGAGCGGCTGCGGCAGGCCGTGGCGGCCGTTCTGGACGACCCCCGGCCCGCCGAACGGGCCGCCCTCATCGGCGAGCGCGTGCGCGCCGAGCGGGGCGTGGACACGGCCTGCGACCTCATCGAGACCACGGTGGCCGCGGCCGCCTGACCCACCCCCCACCCCTCAAGGCTTGGAGAGTCACACCCGCATGACCACGTACGTTTGGGACTACCTTCCGGAATACCAGGACGAGCGCGCCGACATCCTCGACGCCGTCGAGAAGGTCTTCTCCTCGGGACGCCTGGTGCTCGGCGAGAGCGTCAGCGGCTTCGAGGCCGAGTTCGCCGCCTATCACGGCATGCGTCACTGCACCGGCGTCGACAACGGCACCAACGCCGTCAAGCTCGCTCTCGAAGCGGTCGGTGTCGGGCCCGGCGACGAGGTGATCACCGTGTCCAACACGGCCGCCCCCACCGTCGTGGCCATCGCCGGCGCCGGTGCCACGCCCGTCTTCGTGGACATCCGCGCCGAGGACTACCTGATGGACACCGACCAGGTCGCCGCCGCGATCACCCCGCGCACCAAGGCCCTGCTGCCGGTGCACCTGTACGGGCAGTGCGTGGACATGGCGCCCCTGGAGTCCCTCGCCGCCGAGCACGGCCTCGCCCTGGTCGAGGACTGCGCGCAGGCCCACGGCGCCCGCCACCACGGCCGGCTCGCCGGCACGATGGGCGACGTCGCCGCGTTCAGCTTCTACCCGACCAAGGTCCTGGGCGCCTACGGGGACGGCGGCGCGGTCCTCACCGACGACGCCGGCACCGACGCCGCCCTGCGCCGCCTGCGCTACTACGGCATGGAGAAGGTCTACTACGTCGTCCAGACGCCCGGCCACAACAGCCGCCTGGACGAGGTGCAGGCCGAGATCCTGCGCCGCAAGCTGACCCGCCTCGACACCTACATCGCCGGCCGCCGTGCCGTGGCCCGCCGCTACGAGGAGGGCCTGGCCGACCTCACCGGCCCCGGTGGCCTGCAGCTGCCCGGAACCAACCCCGGCAACGAGCACGTGTACTACGTGTACGTCGTCCGCCACCCGCAGCGCGACCTCATCATCGAGCGCCTGAAGAGCGAGTACGACATCTCCCTCAACATCAGCTACCCGTGGCCGGTGCACACCATGACCGGCTTCGAGCACCTCGGCTACGGCAAGGGCGCCCTGCCGGTCACCGAGGCGCTGGCCGACGAGATCTTCTCGCTGCCGATGTACCCCTCCCTGCCCGTGGACCTCCAGAACACCGTGATCGGTGCCCTGCGCGACGTCCTCAAGACGCTGTGACCCCACGCTTCGATAAGGAGTCCCCGGTGAAAGCACTGGTGTTGTCCGGTGGCATGGGGCTGCGGCTGCGGCCGTTCAGCCACTCGATGCCCAAGCAGCTGATGCCGCTCGCCAACAAGCCCGTCCTGCTGCACGTCATCGAGCAGTTGCGCGGCCTGGGCGTGACCGAGATCGGTGTCGTGGTCGGCGAGCGGTCGGAGAAGATCAGCCAGTACCTCGGCGACGGCACCGAGTTCGGCGTACGGCTGACGTACATCCCGCAGGACGCCCCGCGCGGGCTCGCGCACTGTGTCGCCATCTCCCGCGAGTTCCTCGGCGACGACGACTTCGTCATGTACCTCGGGGACAATCTGCTCCCCGAGGGCGTGGACGACATCGCCGCCGAGTTCCGCGCCCGGCGTCCCGCGGCCCAGCTCGTGGTGCACAAGGTGGCCGACCCCCGCGCCTTCGGCGTCGCCGAGGTCGACGGCACGGGGCGGGTGCTGCGGCTGGTGGAGAAGCCCGATCAGCCGGTCAGCGACCTGGCGGTGGTCGGCGTGTACTTCTTCACGGCGGCCATCCACCAGGCCGTGGCCGCCGTGGAGAGCAGCGCCCGCGGCGAACTGGAGATCACCGACGCCATCCAGTGGCTGGTCACCCAGGGCGCGGAGGTGCGGGCCAGCACCTACCACGGCTACTGGAAGGACGCCGGGCAGATCGACGACGTCCTGGCCTGCAACCGCGAACTCCTGGACCGGCTCAAGCCGTCCGTCGACGGCGAGGTCGACGCGCACAGCGAGCTGATCGGGGCCGTCGTGGTGGAGGAGGGCGCCCGGGTCGTCCGCTCCCGGATCACCGGGCCGGCGGTCGTCGGCGCCGGCGCGGTCGTGGAGGGCAGTTCGATCGGCCCGCACACCTCCATCGGCGAGGGCTGCCGGCTGCTCGGTGTGCAGGTGAGCGACACCATCGTGCTGGAACGGGCCAGCATGAGCGGTGTCACGTCGGTCCGCGGCTCCATCATCGGCCGCGAGGCCAGCGTCAGCGCCGCCGAGACCGACGGATCCCACCGGCTGATCGTCGGCGACCACGCGCGCGTGGAGGTGGCCGCATGAGGCTGCTGGTGACCGGCGGTGCCGGGTTCATCGGGTCCGCCTACGTCCGTACGCTCCTGGCGGGCGGCTACGCCGGCTACGAGGACGCGTCGGTGACCGTGCTGGACAAGCTGACCTACGCCGGCAACCGGGCCAACCTGCCCGAGCGGCACGACCGGCTGGACTTCGTCCAGGGTGATGTCTGCGACACCGACCTGCTGCGGCACCTGCTGCCCGGACACGACGCGGTGGTGCACTTCGCCGCCGAGTCCCACGTGGACCGCTCCATAGCCGACCCCTCCGTGTTCGTGCGCACCAACGTCGTCGGCACCCAGGCCCTGCTGGAGGCCTGCCTGCACACCGGCGTGGAACGGGTCGTGCACATCTCCACCGACGAGGTGTACGGCTCCATCGAGTCCGGCGCGTGGACGGAGGAGTGGCCGCTGGCCCCCAACTCGCCCTACGCGGCGTCCAAGGCGGGCAGCGACCTGCTGGCCCGGGCCTACGCCCGCACCCACGGCCTGGACGTGTCCGTCACCCGCTGCTCCAACAACTACGGCACCCACCAGCACCCCGAGAAGCTCATTCCGCTGTTCGTCACCCGCCTGCTGCGCGGTGAGACCGTCCCGCTGTACGGCGACGGCTCGAACGTCCGTGAGTGGCTGCACGTGAGTGACCACTGCGCGGCCGTCCAGCTGGTCCTCACCCGCGGCCGGGCCGGCGAGGTCTACAACGTCGGCGGCGGCACCGAGCGGACGAACCGGCAGATCACCGACCTGCTGCTGCGGCTGTGCGGGGCCTCGCCCGACCAGGTGCGGCAGGTCACCGACCGCAAGGGCCACGACCTGCGCTACGCGCTGGACGACACCAAGATCCGTCAGGAGCTGGGCTACGCCCCGCGCGTGCCCTTCGAGGAGGGCCTGGCCGGCGTGGTCGACTGGTACCGCACGAACCCGGACTGGTGGCAGACGTCCGTCGCCGACCACGGGGTGGCCGCGTGACCGCCCCGGCGCCTCCCGCGGCGCTGCACCGCTGCGAGGACCCCGACCTGTCCGCCCGGCTCACGCGGTCGGCGCGGGAACGGGAGGGGACGATGCTGCCGACGGCGCAGGCCGAGGCCTGGCTGGAGGAGCGCCGGCAGGCTCATCCCTTCCAGGTGGAGCGGGTGCCCTTCGCCGAGGCGGACGGCTGGAGCTTCGACGAGGCCACCGGCAACCTCGCCCACCGCAGCGGGCGGTTCTTCACCGTCGAGGGACTGCGGGTGAGCACGGAGACCGGCCGGTGGCGCCAGCCCGTCATCAGGCAGCCGGAGATCGGCATCCTCGGCATCCTCATGCGGGACTTCGGCGGGGTGCCGCACTTCCTGATGCAGGCCAAGATGGAGCCCGGCAACCCGAACCTGCTCCAGCTGTCGCCGACCGTCCAGGCCACCCGCAGCAACTTCACGGGCGTGCACAAGGGGGCGCCCGTGCGCTACCTGGAGTACTTCGCCGGTCCGCTGCGCGGCCGGGTGGTGGCGGACGTCCTGCAGTCCGAGCACGGCAGCTGGTTCTACCGCAAGCGCAACCGCAACATGGTGGTCGAGGTGGACGCCGACGCCGAGGTGCCCCTGGCGGACGACTTCCGCTGGCTGACCCTGGGCCAGATCCACGAGCTGCTCGGCCGGGACAACGTGATCAACATGGACTCGCGGACGGTGCTGTCCTGCCTGGCCCCGTTCCTGTGGCCGTCGGCGCCGGGGGACGAGGCGCTCACCCCGACCGCCGAGCTGCTGGGCTGGCTGACCGGGCAGCGCGCCACCCGCGACATCGAGGTGAGCCGGATTCCGCTGCGGGAGACGGAGGCCGAGGGGTGGCTGCGCGGGCCGGAGGAGATCGCCCGTCCGGACGGCCGGTACTTCAGCGTGGTCGCGGTGTCCGTGCGGGCCGGCAGCCGTGAGGTGAACAGCTGGCACCAGCCGCTGTTCGCGCCGCGCGGGCCGGGTGTGGTCGCCCTGGTGACACGGGAGTTCGGCGGCGTACCGCACGTGTTGCTGCGGGCCCGTGCCGAGCCCGGCTTCCACGGCGTGGTGGAGCTGGGCCCCACCGTGCAGTGCGTGCCGGACAACTACGACCCGGCCGACCGGCCGCCGCTGCTGGACTGGGTACTGTCGGCCGACCCGGCGCTGGTGCGCTACGACACCGTGCACTCCGAGGAGGGCGGACGGTTCCTGGACGCGGTGGCCCGCTACACCATCGTGGCGGCCGACGCGACGCTGCCCGCCGAACTCCCGGCCGACTTCGCCTGGTTCAGCGTGCCGCAGCTGAGCGGTCTGCTGCGGCACGAGCACTATGTCAGCGTGCAGGCCCGCACCCTGCTGGCCTGTCTGAACACGCTGCCCCGGACCCAGGCGCCGCCCCGCCCGTCACCCCCGCTACCGCGTCCGTCGCAGCCGCTGCGGCCGCGGTGGGCGTCGTAGCGGGCGTGGCCGTCACACGGCGCGGTGCGCCGTCAGTCGCCGGAGGGGCCGTCGTGGGGTGCCGCCTCCCCGTCGGGGACCAGGGTGTCGCTGTCGCGCTCGGTGTACCGCTCGCCTGTGCTCGGGCAGCGGAAGCGGCCGTTCCCCTCGTCCTCCAGGGGTACGCCGGCCCGCCCGACCCACTTCACGCGGCGGGCCGGCGCCCCCGCCACCAGGGCGAAGTCGGGCACGTCCCGGGTGACGACGGAGCCGGCGGCGACCAGCGACCAGCGGCCGACCGTCACCGGCGCCACGCACACCGCGCGGGCGCCGACCGAGGCGCCGTGCCGGAGGGTCACCCCGACCGGGGTCCAGTCCTGTGGCCCCTTCGGGGCACCGGCGGGGGTCACGGCACGGGGGTGCGGGTCGTTGGTGAGCACGGCGGAGGGCCCGATGAACACGCCGTCCTCCACCACGGCGGGCTCGTAGACCAGGGCGTGGTTCTGCACCTTGCAGTTGTCCCCGACCGTGACGCCGGGCCCGATGTACACGCCCCGCCCGATGGAGCAGTCGCGGCCCACCACCGCGTCCTCCCGTATATGGGCCGTGCCCCAGACGGACGTGCCGTCGCCCACGGTCGCCTTTTCGTCGACCTCGGCACCGGGCGCAATGCGAGCGTTCATCATTCCTCCGTCGGTGAAAAAACCGTGCAGGTATATGAGTACCGTACTGCCAAAATTCAGGTGTGATGCACATCACGTGTGGGAGGGGCGATGTTCCGTCGACCCGGCTTGACATGGAGATTGTCGCTGTAATTGGGTAGTGGTCGGTAAAGACGGGGGCGTGAAGGGATTTCCGCGATGCAGGTAAACGGGGTATACATTGACTCGCTCGGCGTGCACCTCTCGGAATGGGTGTCCGTTGCCGACGCGGAGGGCCCGGGGGATTACGAGCGCGGCGAGTTCACCGCGGCCGGCCTGACCGGCACGCACGTGGCCGGGGACACGCCGGCCGTCGACATGGCGGTCCTGGCCGCCCGCAGCGCCGTCGAGCGCTCCAGCGTGGACCTGTCGGCGATCGACTCCCACATCCACGGCAGCGTCTACTACCAGGTGCCCGAAGGCGCGTACGCACCCGGCTACATCCTGCGTGAGCTGGGCGCCGGCCACATCCCTTCGCTCGACGTCCAGCAGGGCTGCGACGGTGTGCTGGGCGCGCTGGAGACGGCCGCCGGACAGATCACCGGCGTCGCCCGCCGGCAGAACGTCCTGCTGACCACGGCCACGAACTTCAGCTCCCCGCTCATCAACCGCTGGCGTGATTTCGGCACCTCGTCCCTTTACTCGGACGGTGCCCTGGCGGCCGTGGTGAACGGCCGTGGCGGATTCGCCGAGGTCCGGTCGATGAATTCCGGGACGCTGCACAGCCTGGAGCAGTGGCACCGCGGTCAGGAATCCCTGCTGCCGCCCGACGGAAATCCCCGGAAGTATTTCAACGTGGGGGAGCGGTCGCAGTATTTCGTGGACAATGTCATGGGCTTCGCCGAGCTCTTCGAGACGTTCACGAAATTCGACCTCGGTGTCATCAACGATTCCATCATCGACGCCGGAATGACCGCCGCCGACATTTCCAAGGTCATCACGATCAACGTGGACAAGCGGATGATCGAGCACGCCCTGCTGCGCCCGCTCGGCATTCCCGAGGACCGGCTGATCTGGGAGTACGGAGCCTCCGTCGGACACGCCGGCGGCGCCGACATCCTCATCTCCCTGGAGCACGCGGTGCGCACCGGCGAGGTCGCGGTCGGCGATCACGTCCTGGTGACCTCGCAGGGCCCCGGCTGGGTCTGCTCCTCCGCCGTCCTCACTATCCGGGAGCAGCCGGCGTGGGCGAAGTAGACACCGCCAAGTGGATCCACCGGTACGAGTCGGCGCCCGACGCCTCCCGGCGGCTGGTGTGCTTCCCGCACGCCGGCGGCGCGGCCCCGTACTTCGTACCGGTGGCCCGGGCCATGGCGGGCGACACCGACGTCCTCGCCGTGCAGTACCCCGGACGCCAGGAACGCCGGAGCGAACCCTTCCTCGACTCCATCGACGCGCTCGCCCGCGCCGCCGTGGACGCGCTCGCCCCCTGGCTCGACCGGCCCGTCACCCTCTTCGGGCACAGCATGGGCGCCATGGTCGCCTTCGAGGCGGCCCGCCTGCTCGAAGCCGAGGGCAGGGCACCCCGGGGACTCGTCGTCTCCGGCCGCCGGGCCCCGACCTGTGTCCGGTCCGCTCCCGACCTGGTGCACCTGCAGGACGACGAGGGGCTGATGACCGAGATCCGGCGGCTGAACGGCACCGACGAACGGATCCTGGCCGACGAGGAACTGCTGCGCATGATCCTGCCCGTCATCCGCAGCGACTACCGGGCCGTGGAGAGCTACCGCTACCGCCCCGGCCCGCTCCTGAGCTGTCCGGTCCTCGCCCTCATCGGCGACAGCGACCCCCAGGTCACCCCGGAAGAGGCGCGGTCCTGGGCGGAGCACACCACCGGACCGTTCGACATGACCGTGTTCCCCGGCGGCCACTTCTACCTCAACTCCCAAGGGGACGCGGTGATCCGGGCCATCACCGAGCACATGGCGGCCGCGGACTCCACGACGGCGCGCTGAGCGGCCCCGCCGCCGTACCGCGAACACACGACGGAAGGTCAACCCAGAAGTGAATCCCGACCGGGACAGCATCGCCGAGGCCGTCAAGCGCGTGATCATCGCCGAGAGCGGGCCCGGCCTGCAGCCGTCCGCGCTGACCGAGGACGAGCCGCTCGGCGGCGAGCGCTTGCGGATCTCCTCCATGCGCCTGCTGGGCATCCTCACCCGGCTGGAGGACGAACTGGACACCCCCCTGCCCGACGACCTGTTCGCCGGCCGCTCCTACGACACCGTCCGCGACCTCGTGGACCTGGCCGTCGAGGGCGCCGAAGGGGGCCCGGCCCGGTGACCGCCTTCCCCGCCCACGCCCAGCACCTGGACTGCCTCCAGGCCAACCTCGCCCTGCTCGCCGACCGGCACCACGGCACGGGCACGCACACGCGTCTGGGCGCCGTACCGCACCACCCGCCGCGCCCGCTGGCCGACGGGCCCCTGGCCGGCCTGCTCACCGTGGAGCCGACCCTCGACCGGCAACTCGCCGACGCCGCGGCCCTGCTCGGCCTGGACGTCGCCGACCGCCGCCGGTCCGGGCCGGGCGAGGTGCCGGACACCGCCGGCGGCCCGCTGTACGTCGTCGCCGACGCCTACCACCTGCCCTGGGTGCCCTACCACGGGACCAAGCACGTGGAGCACAGCTTCCTCGTGGACGACGACGGCGGCGACAGCCTCCTGATCAGCGACGCCTACCACAACGACACCCAGTGGGGCCGCGCCCGCCCGACCCGGCTGCCCTACGGGCGCGAGGACTTCGCCGCCCTGCTCAAGGCACTGCCGGACGGTGCCGAGACCGTACGGTTCACCCCTCGCCCGCTCGGCGCGCCCCCCGAGCCCGGCCACGTCCCCGGCCCGCCGCCGGAGTACCTGCGCGGCTACGCCGAGCACCCCGACCGGCGGGCGGCGCTGGAGGCCTTCACCCTGGAGACGTGGCTGCTCGCCCGCGCCCGCCGGCTGCACGCCGCCTACCTGGAGGAGCGGCGGGGGGCCGGGCTGCCGGAGCCGGTGCGGGAGCACCTCCAGCGCTGGGACGCCCTGGTCGAGCACGCCTACCTCGCCTTCCGGCGCGTGGACCGCGGCCGGGCCGAACCGCCGGGCCTGTTCGAACGGGCCGCCGAGGCGCTCGCACAGGACGCCGTGGCCTTCGGGGCCGGCGCGGCCGTGCGCGAGGTCGTCGCCTCCGTCCTCCAGATCGACGAAGCGGTCCTCGGAGACGGTGATTTGACGGTCCATCCGGAATTCAATTCGATCCGGATGGTGGAAGTCGTGGAGATCCTCGAAGACCGGTTCGCCGTGGAGTTCGACCCGGCCGACCTGGTCCCCGAGAACCTGCAGAGCGTCGCGGGCCTGTGCGCACTGCTGCACCGCGCACTCGACCATGAATAGAAGCCAGTTACATCGAAGGGAAAGCTCTTCCGTGGACGCCCGCTTTACCGAGATGCTCAAGCCGTTTCTGCCCTTCCTCGGCGAGGAGCCCATCACCGCCGACACCCCGCTGCGGGAACTCGGACTGGACTCCATGCAGGCCATCGAGTTGATGTTCACGCTGGAGGACACCTTCGGCGTGCAACTGCCCGACGACGCCCTCACCGAGAGCACCTTCGCCACCGCGGGCAGCCTGTGGAACGCGGCTGTCGCCGCGATGCCCGCCGGCACGGCGGACGCGATATGAGGGGCTTCGACCGCACCGGCTTCGACGCACAGGCCACCGCGGACGCCGTCCGCCGGGTGTGCGAGACGGCCCGGGAGCACGCCGCGTCCTGCGACGAGGCCGCCGAGTTCCCGCTCGCGGCCCTGGAGGAGATGCGCCGGACCGGACTGCTCGGCCTGATGGTGCCCACCGCCCACGGCGGGATGGGCGGCGGCGTGGACGACGTCCTGGACGCCGGCATCGCCCTCGGCCGCGTCGACATGTCCGTCGCCATGATCTTCACCATGCACTGCCAGCAGGTCGCCGGCATCGTCCGGCACGCGGCACCCCGGCTCGCCGCCGAACTCCTCCCGGAGATCGCCGCGGGACGCCTCTACCTGGCCTCCGTCACCACCGAGGCCGGCAAGGGCGGTCACCTGCTCACCTCCGCCGCCGAACTCGCCACGGAGGACGACCGGCTGGTCATCGACCGGGTCGCACCGATCGTCACCGGCGGCGCCCACGCCGACGGCTTCCTGATCACCATGCTCAGCCCCACGGCCCGCTCCCCGCACGAGGTCTCCCTCGTCTACGCCCACCGCGACCAGCTCGACATCGGCGTCTCCGGCGACTGGGACCCGCTCGGCATGCGGGCCAGCCACAGCGTGGCCCTGAAACTCACCGGCCAGGTCCCCGGCCACCAGGTCGTCGGCGAGCACGGCCAGTTCCGCAAGGTCGTCCTGGACACCTTCGGCCCGCTGGCCCACCTCGGCTGGGCCGCGACCTGGCTGGGCACCGCCGCCGGCGCCCTGTCCCGGGTGCTGCGCACCCTGCGCAGCCCGGCCGGCCGCAAGAGCGCCAACCTCGACTCCGAGCTGCTGCTCACCCGGCTCTCCCGCGCCCGGCAGCGCCTGGACACCGTGCACGCCCTGCTGAGGCACACGGCCGCCACCCTCTCCCAGGCCGCCGACGCCGGCGACGACCTCTCCCGGCCCAAGTACCAACTGCTGGTCAACGCCCTCAAGATCACCGCGTCCGAGGAGTGCCACCGCACCGTCGAGGACCTGGTCGACGCCGTCGGCCTGCGCCACGGCTACCTCAAGAGCTCGCCCACCGGACTCGAACGCGCCCTGCGCGACCTCAGGTCCGCCGCGCTCAACTACAGCAACGACCGGCTCCACCTCGCCGACGGCAGGCTCGCCCTGCTGGATGCGGAGGTGTCCTTTGCCTGACCGGCCCCTCGGGCTGCCCGCCGGCGACACGGCCGGGATCCTTTCGGCCCTCGCCGCCTCCGGCACGCTCACCGAGCTCTACGGCAAGGAGCCCACCGGTCGTCTCGACCCGCTGCTGCTGCGCCGCATCCTCGCCGAGGCCGACGCACAGAGCCCGACGGGCACCGTCCTCGCACTGCTCGTCCAGCTCGCCAGCGCCACACCGCTGCTCGCCGAGATGGCCGGCGGGCCCGTGGCGTCGCACACCCTGCGCGCGGCCCTCGAAGGCGACGAACTGCTCGCCCTCGCCGCCACCGACACGGCAGCCCCGGGCTCCGACCTCGCCGCGCTCGGCACCACCGTCGACCTCTCCGGCACCGACGGGGACATCGTCCTCGACGGCGGCAAGCGCTGGGTCACCTCCGCCCTGACCGCCGGCCACGCGCTGGTCCTGGCCCGGCACCGCCCCGGCCGCCACTTCACCAGCTTCACCTGGGTCCTGGTCCCGCTGACCGCCCCCGGAGTGACCGTGGAAGCGGCCGACACCGACCTCTTCGACGGCGCGGGCCTCGGCCACCTCCGCTTCCACTCCGTTCGCCTGCCCCGCGAGCACGTCCTCGGCCGCCCCGGCCGGGGCCTCGCCCTGTTCGCCCGGCACGTGGGCGTGGAACGCCTGGCCTCCGCGGCCTGGGCGGTGGCGCTGTGCCGCAGGACCGTCGCCGACACGGCCCACCGGCTCCAGGCCCGGTCCGTCGACGGCACCCCCCTGCGCCGGTCGTCGTCCGTACGCCAGCGGCTCGCGGACTGCGCGGTACGCCTCAGCGCCCTCGACGCGCTGTGGACCGGGTCCGCCGAGCGCATCGCGCACCACTACGACGCCACCGCCGCCGCCACGCTCAAGGCGGTGTCCGGCATGACCGTCGAACACGTCCTCACCGTGTGCGGCCAGCTCCAGGGAGCCGACGGCTTCGACCGGGGAGGAGTGCAGCGGCTGCGTTCCGAGGCCGCCGTGTTCGGCATCGGCGGCGGCGCCACCGAGGTCGTCCTCGACACCGTCGCCGAACGCCTCGACCAGGTCCTGGACGGGCTGACGCCATGACCGCCGCCACCGTCGTCACCGCCTCCGGCGCCACCGGGACCCGCCTGCACACCGAGGCGGCCCCCGGCGTCTGGGTCACCGTGGAACCGGTCGGCAGCCCCGCCGACGACCCGGCCGGGCTCACCCCGCACGACCTGGCCGACGCCGAGCACCTGCCGAAGTGGCGCGCCCGCGAACTCCTCGGCGCGCGCCGGGCCCTGCGCGCGCTGCTGGCCGCCCACTTCCCCCAGGCCCGGCACGCTCCCGTCACCTACACCGACCGCGGCGCCCCCCGCCTCGCGGACTGGCCCCGCATCGGCATCAGCGTCAGCCACGACGGCGAGTCCGTCGCCGCCTGTGCCGCCCTGGACCACGCCGTCGGCGTCGACCTCCAGCACCCGCCGGAGACCGTGTCCGACGCCATGCTGCGCCGCTGCGCCAAGACGCACACCGAGCGGCTCGCCCGGCTGCCCATGGCCGCGCGGGCCCGGGAGTTCGCCTGGCTGTGGACCGTACGCGAGGCCATCGTCAAGGCCGACGGCACCGGCCTCGCGGGCGGGTTGTGGACCGCCGACATCGCCCCGTACACCCGGCACGGCGCCTCGGACCGGCACCGGTGGGTCAGCCTGCGCGAGCAGTCGCCCGTCCCGCTCAGCTGCGCCTACACGCCGCTTTCCGCACCGACCCCGACCACCGAACGCCCCCTGGAGAACGACAGTGAGTGAGCCCCCGGCCGAGCTGAGCTGCTACACGGCGGGTCTGGTGGCCTACCTGGAACCCCGGGTCCCCGACATCCGGGACCGGCTCGCGGCCGCCGTCCGCCTGCGGGTGCGCACCGATCCGCCCGACGGCGGACTGGCCTTCTCGCACCACGCCCGCGTCGACACCGACGGCCGGGGCGGCCTCGTGTACCGCGGCGCCGGCGACTGGGCAGCCGCCCGCGCCGCGCTCGACGCCGAACTGTCCCGGCACGGCGCCGTGCTCGCCGTCGGCAACACCCGCCACATCCCCTGGTCCCCGTCGTACGGCGGCGCGGAGACCTCGCACTGGGTGGTACTCCGCCGGCACGGCGACGACAAGTGGCAGGTACGGGACGACTTCGACGCCCTCACCCCGCACGGCCCCCAGACCGCGTACGAGGGCCTCCTGGACGACGCCGGACTCCAGACCCTCCTCACACCGCTGACCGGCACGACCGCCCAGGCCGTCAGCCGCGACCGCCACGCCCTCGGCGAGGCCACCGAACTGGCGCCGTACACCGGCTACCGCTGGCTGGAACTCGGCGACACGCCGGACACGCCCGCCCCTGAAGGTACCTGGGTGGACGGGCTGCTGCCCGCGCTGCGGCTCGTGGCCGACACGGTGTGCGCCGACCCCGACGCCCTCGCCCGCTACGCCGACGACATCTGGACCGCCTCCCGCCACCAGCGTTTCCGGCTGGCCTCCCGCCCCGGGGCGGCGGGCGCCGCGGAGGCGGCGGCCGCGTGGGGAGCCCTCCCGCAGGCCGTCCGCTTCGGCATCGCCTCGGCCGAGCGCGGCCGGTACCGGGAGGGCGTCGTACGGCAGGCCTTCGAGCAACTGACCGGCACCGTGGAGCGCCTGGAGAGCGAGCAGGGGGAGGACACCGGCCGATGACCCACCAGGACACCCTCTACGGGCGGTTCGCCGCGTCGGCCCGCAAGCACCCGGACGCCGTGGCCCTCGAACTCGACGGCACCGCGTACACCTACGCCGAACTGGACGCCCTCGCCGCACGCCTGGCCGCCGCCCTGGTCGCCGGCACGGACGGCCCCGGCCCCCGCCGGGTGGGCCTGCTCGCCCTGCGCACGCTGACCGCCTACGCCGGCTATCTCGCCGTACAGCGCCTCGGTGCCACCGTGGTCCCGCTGCACCCCGACTTCCCGCTCCCGCGCACGGCGGCGACGACGAAGGCGGCCGCGCTGGACTGCGTGCTGACCGACCCCGACCGCGCGGGCGCCGAACTGCCGGTACCGGTGCTCGCACCCGACGTCACGGCCGCCGACCCGGCCCCCCTGAGCGAGACGCGGCCCGCCGGACCGGACGACATCTGCTACATCCTCTTCACCTCAGGCTCCACCGGCACCCCGAAGGGCGTGCCGATCCGGCACCGCAACGTCACGGCCTTCCTGGACCACGTGACCGACCGCTACGGCATCGGTGTCGGCGACCGGCTCTCCCAGACCTTCGACCTCACCTTCGACCTCTCCGTCTTCGACCTGTTCGCGGCCTGGAGCAGCGGTGCCACGGTCGTCGTGCCCGGCCGCGGCGACCTGCTCGCGCCCGCCCGGTTCGTCGCCAGGGAACGCATCACCCACTGGTTCTCCGTGCCCTCGGTGATCTCCCTCGCCCGGCGGCTGCGCGGCCTGACCCCCGGCTCCATGCCCACGCTGCGCTGGAGCCTGTTCTGCGGCGAACCGCTGACCACCGCCCAGGCCGAGGCCTGGCGGGCGGCCGCCCCCGGCAGCGTGCTGGAGAACCTCTACGGCCCGACCGAACTGACCCTGAGCTGCACCCAGCACCGGCTGGCGGACACCCCGGCCGAACCGCCCGCACACGACACGGTCCCGATCGGGCGGCTCTACCCCGGCCTGGACCAGCTCGTCGTGGACGACGACGGCCGCCCCGCCGCCGAGGGCGAGCTGTGCGTCCGGGGCGTCCAGCGCTTCCCCGGCTACCTCGACCCCGCCGACAACGCCGGCCGCTTCCTGCGGTACGAACCCGGCGACGACCGCGCCACGGCCGTGGACGCCGTGGCGGACCCGGACGACCGGCTCTGGTACCGCACCGGCGACCGGGTGCGCCTCGGCGAGGACGGCCTCACCCACCTCGGCCGCCTGGACGACCAGGTCAAGGTGCGCGGCTACCGCCTGGAACTCGGGGAGGTGGCGAGCGAACTGCGCGCCCACCCGCACGTCCGTGACGCCGTCGCGCTCACCCTGCCCGGTCCGGGCGGCGAGACGCGCCTCGCGGCCGTGTGCACGGGAGAGGGCGTCGATCCCGCCGACGTCCTCGCCTCCCTCCGCGCCCGCCTGCCCGAATACATGATCCCCAGCACCCTCACCGTGCTGGCGGACCTGCCGCTGAACGCCAACGGAAAGACCGACCGCCGCGCCCTGCGGGACATGCTCACGACCGCCCGCGCACGCTGAAACCGGGGGAAACACGCTTGAACGGCCAGACCATCCACTCCCTGCTCGACGCCGCAGTCCAGGAGGCGCCCGACGCCCCGGCGATCCGGGACGCCACCGGCCGCTGGACCTACCGCGAACTGGCCGCCGCCGCCGGGGCGTTCGCCCGCTGGCTGCGCGGCCAGGGCATCGGCCGCGGTGACCGCGTCGTCGTCCAGCTGCCGACCAGCCGGGAACTGGCCGCGATGTTCTACGGCACCTCCCGCGTCGGTGCCGTCTTCGTGCCGCTCAACCCGGCGATGAAGGAGTTCCACCTGCGGTCCGTCGTCGGCAACGCGGAACCGAAACTGGTCCTCACCGACGCCGCGGGCGCCCCGGTGCTGCGCCGCGTCAGCATCGCGCCGGTGCACGACATCGCCGACGTACGGCCGGACCTCGCCCCGGCCGGCGAGGACCCCGGTGAGCCGGAGGCGGTCGCCCCCGACGACCTGGCCGTGCTGATCTACACCTCGGGCAGCACCGCCGCCCCCAAGGCGGTCATGTGCCCCCACGCCCAGGTGACCTTCGCCTGCCGCGCCCTGACCGAGGTGCTGGGCTACCGCCCGGACGACGTCGTCTTCTGCCGCTTCCCCATGTCCTGGGACTACGGCCTGTGCAAGGTCCTGATGACCTGCGTCGCCCGCTGCGAGATCGTCCTCGCCGACGGCGAGTCCGACCTGCTGCTGCTGCGGCGCATGCGGGAGACCGGCGTGACGGTCGTACCGATCGTGCCGTCCCTCGCCACGATGATCGTCCGCCTGGCCGGCCGGGACACCGGGCCCGTGCCGCCCGTGCGCATGTTCACCAACACCGGCGCCGCGCTGCCCCAGAGCACCATCGACGCCCTGCGCGCCCGTTTCCCCGGCGCCCGCGTGGTCCGGCAGTACGGCCAGACCGAGGCCAAGCGCATCACGGTCATGCCGCCCGAGGCCGACCGGGAACGCCCCGACTCCGTCGGCCTGCCGCTGCCCGGCACCCGCGTGCTGATCCTGGACGACGACGGCAGCCCGCTGCCCGCCGGCGAGGTGGGCGAGATCGTCGCCGCCGGCCCCCATGTGATGGCCGGCTACTGGCGCAACCCCGAGGACACCGCCCGCGCCTTCCGCCGCGACCCGCACACCGGGGAGCCCCTGCTGCACACCGGCGACTACGGCTGGCTGGACGAGGACGGATACCTCTACTTCCAGGGCCGCCGCGACGACATGTTCAAGCACAAGGGCTTCCGCATGAGCACCCTCGAGATCGAGAGCGCGGCCATGGACATCCCCGGCGTGCGGGCCGCCGCCGCGCTGCCGCCCGGTGACGGACACGGGCTCGCCCTGTTCGTGGAGAGCGACCTCGACGCCCACCAGGTCATCACCGAACTCACCAAGCGCCTCGAACTGCCGAAGGTGCCCACCGTCTGCCGGGTCCTGAAGGAGTTCCCGCTCACCCTGCACGGCAAGAACGCCCGCCGCGAGCTCGCGGCCCTGCTGGAGGGGAACGACGCATGACCGACCGCACCCGACTGCGCGCACTGGCCGACGCGTACGGCACCCCGCTGTACGTCTACGACCTCGACCGCCTCGACGCCGCCCGGCGCGACCTGTTCGCCTGGCTGCCCGAGGAGTTCGACGTCTTCTACGCCCTGAAGGCCAACCCGCACGTCGATCTCGTCCAGGCCCTGCGCGAGGGCGACGGCCCCGGCTGCCGCGCCGAGATCAGCTCCACCGGCGAACTCGCCGCGGCCCTCCAGGCCGGCCACGACCCCGCGGACATCCTCTACACCGGGCCCGGCAAGACCCCCGGCGAACTGCACGAGGCGATCGGGCAGGGCGTCCGGCTCTTCTCCGCCGAGTCGCTCACCGACCTCGAACACATCGGCGAGGCCGCGCTGGCCCATGACACGGTCGCCGACTGCCTGCTGCGCATCAACGACGAGACCGCCCGGGCGGCCACCGGTGTCCGGATGACCGGCCGGCCCACCCAGTTCGGCTTCGACAGCGAGACCATCGCCGGACTCGCGCCCCGGCTGCGCGCGGTGCCGGGCACCTCCCTGGCCGGTCTGCACCTCTTCACGCAGAGCAACGCCGCCGACGAGGACGCCCTGATCGCCGAGTTCCGGCACACCATCGACACCGCCGCCCGCATCGAGCGGGAACTCGGCGTGCCGCTGCGCCTGCTCGACATCGGCGGCGGCTTCGCGTCGCCGTACGGACAGCACGGCGAGCGCACGGCCTACCCCGCCCTGCGCGCCGCGCTCGAAACCGCCCTCGACGCGCACTTCCCGCGCTGGCGGCAGGGCGCCCCCCGGCTCGCCGTCGAGTCGGGTCGCTACCTCGTGGGCGACTGCGGAACCCTGCTGGCGTCCGTCAGCAACGTCAAGACCGGCCGCGGCCGGACCTTCGTCGTCCTCGACGCGGGCATCAACACCTTCGGCGGACTGTCCGGCCTCGGCCGCATCCTCCCGGTGTCCGTCCGCCTCGACGCGGCCCCGGCACCCGACGCGGACCCCGACGCCGGGCAGACGCAGCGGGTGACCCTCGCCGGTCCGCTGTGCACCCCCGGCGACACCCTCGGCCGGGACGTCGAGGTGCCCGCCGGCCTCGGCCCCGGCGACCTCGTCGCCATCCCGAACACCGGAGCCTACGGCCCCACCGCCAGCCTCCTGATGTTCCTGGGCAGGCCCGCCCCGGCCGAGGCCGTGGTCCGCGCCGGCGACGTGGTTTCCGTCTCCCGTATCGAACACGTACGGACCTACCGGAAGGTGGAACGGGAACATGACTGACGCGCACGGCACGGTGCGGCAGACCGTCGTCGTCACCTCGATGGCCTCCGACTCCCACACCTGGAACCTGGTGTTCCTCCAGCTGCTCCTGGAGGAACTCGGCTACGACGTCGTCAACCTCGGCCCCTGTGTCCCCGACGATCTGCTGGTCTCCCGCTGTGCCGAGCTGCGCCCGGCGTTCGTCGTGGTCAGCAGCGTCAACGGCCACGGCCACCAGGACGGGCTGCGCGTCATCGGCACGTTCCGCGCCCACCCGGACCTGGCCGCCACCCCCGTGGTCATCGGCGGCAAGCTCGGCGTCGCCGGCCAGGACTCCGCCCGCGCGCGGGAGCTGAGGGCGGCCGGCTTCGACGAGGTCTTCGAGGAGGAGACGGACCCGGCCACCGCCCTGGCGGCCTTCGCCGCCTCGCTTCCCCGGGCCGAGGCGCCGGGCCGGCTCCCGGTCACGCTCCCCGCCGCCCGATGAGCGAGGGGCAGACCGCCGACTTCGGCGCGTACGTCAGGGCGGAGGCCGAGGCCGGCCGGCTCGTCGTCCAGCCGCGGATGGGGTTCGGGGATCCGGGGACCATGCGCGCCGGGCTCGCGGCCACCCGGGCCGCGGCCGCCCGTACGGTCGGCACGATCACGGTCGACGCCCACACCCGGGTGGGGCACCTGGCCGCCGTCGAGAGCGCGCTGCGCGACGGCGTCGCCCTCAACGGCTATCCCCTGGTCACCCACCCCGCGGCGACGACCGCCGAGGTGCTGGCCGGCCTCCACGGCCCGGACTTCCCCGTCCAGGTGCGCCACGGTTCGGCGGACCCCCTCGGCATCTTCCGCGCCATGCTCGCCGTGGGCCTGGGCGCCACCGAGGGCGGGCCGGTCTCCTACTGCCTGCCCTACGGCCGTACGCCGCTCGCGGAGTCCGTCGACAACTGGGCACGCGGCTGCGAACTGCTCACCCGGCTCCGCGACCAGGGGCTGGAGCCGCACCTGGAGACCTTCGGCGGCTGCATGCTGGGGCAGTTGTGCCCGCCCGGCCAGCTCGTGGCCATCAGCGTGCTGGAGGCCCTCTTCTTCGCCCAGCACGGCATCCGCAGCATCTCCGTCAGCTACGCCCAGCAGACCCATCCGGGGCAGGACCGCGAGGCGCTCGCGGCGCTGCGGCGGCTGTGCCGGGAGCTGCTGCCGGTGTCCGACTGGCACGTCGTCGTCTACGCGTACATGGGTCTGTACCCGCAGACGCACGACGGCGCCTACCGCCTGCTCGGACAGGCGGCCGAACTCGCCGTCGACGGCGGCGCGCAGCGGCTGATCGTCAAGACGGCCGCGGAGTCACAGCGCATCCCCAGCATCGACGTCAACGTCCGTGCCCTGGAGTACGCGGCCTGGGCGGCCCGGCGGACACCGCGGGTCCCCGCCGCCGTCCCTCGCACCGACACCGACACCGGCACCGTCACCGGTTCCGCGGTCTACGCCGAGGCCGCGGCCCTGGTCGGCGCCGTGCTGGAGCTCGACCCGGACGTCGGGCGCGCCCTGCTGCTGGCGTTCCGCAAGGGGTACCTCGACATCCCCTACTGCCTGCACCCGGACAACAGGGGACAGACCCGCAGCTACATCGACGCCGAGGGACGCCTGTGCTGGGAGGCGACGGGCGCGCTGCCCATCGACGCACCGCGGCGGCCCCGCGGCCGGCGGTTCACCTCGGCCGACCTCCTCAGGGACCTTTCGTACATACGGCGCACATACGACGAACCGGGCGAAGATCGCTTCGACGTCAGGGTAAGAATCTGACTAGAGCATTGCCAAGTCGTGGGGGAGCAAAGCGCCCTATAGCAGACAAGTGGGCTCGGTTTTTGCGCAGACGCGCACTGTCACTCTCATGTGTGACAGCAGGCACACCCACTTGGTAAAGACCGCATCAAATAGTTTGTGATACGGTTCACGAGAACCCCGGGGACACAGTTGGGCGGCCGGGATCGACAGGTCGCCCGGGTGGGAAGCACCCTGTGATTCTCGGGCTAGGGTCGTCCTTCGATGACCGCACCATCCCCCTCAGACTTCGCCGGAGGAGCTGCCACCATGCAGTCCCACGACGTTCGAACGCTCCTGCACTGCTCAGTGCCCACCGTCGCCGCGGGCGTCGTGGGCGTCGCAGTCAGTGCCGCCGTGGCCGGCGGCAAGGGTGCGCTGGGCGCCGCCTTCGGCTCTCTGCTCGTCGTGCTGTTCATGACCAGCGGGCTGGTGGTGCTCCAGCGGACCGCCCGCTCACTGCCCCATCTGTTCCAGATGATGGGCCTGCTGGTCTATACGACGCAGATCCTGCTGCTGATGGTCGTTCTGACCGTGCTGCGGAACACGTCCGCGTTCAACCCGAAGTGCTTCGCCTTCACGCTGCTCGCCGCCACGCTCGTCTGGATCGCGGCCCAGGTGCGTTCCCATATGAAGGCCAAGGTCCTGTACGTGGAGCCGGATCCGAGCCGGACACCGTCGTGACCTGTAGGGCCGGTGTAAAGAGGCTTCCGCTCATTTGCTATGGTCTCGCCACTACTGCGGCAGAGCTGGCGCGGGCGGCAGTCGTGCCTGTGAAGCCTCACGGCTCGGAGCCCAGTCGCCGCCCCCATATCCGCAAGTCCAGTCCAGTGCCGTCCCGCGGCTGCCCGCCGCGCCGACACATCGAGGTTGCCGTACCCATGCGCCACGCAGAAGGAGCTCGCGGTGAGTAACGCCAAGACGCTCGCCTTCGAGACAGATTGTCATATTTTCTCAGGGTGCGGTTTCCCGACCCCCGGACTGCACTCCTTCCTCTTCGAGCCGATGTTCACCGTCGGCGGCATCGAGTTCAACAAGCCGATCCTGCTGTCGCTGCTGAGCACGGTGGTCGTCATCGGCTTCTTCTGGGCGGCCTTCCGTAACCCGAAGATCGTGCCCGGCAAGCTCCAGATGATCGGTGAGGCCGGCTACGACTTCGTACGGCGCGGCGTCGTCTACGAGATGATCGGCAAGCGGGAGGGCGAGAAGTACGTCCCGCTCATGGTCTCGATGTTCTTCTTCATCTGGATCATGAACCTCTGGTCGATCATCCCGGTCGCCCAGTTCCCGGCCACCGCGGTCATCGCCTTCCCGGCCGGCCTCGCCGCCATGGTGTACATCCTCTGGGTGAGCCTGACCTTCAAGCGTCACGGCTTCGTCGGCGGCTTCAAGAACATCACGGGCTACGACAAGTCGCTCGGCCCGGTGTTCCCGATGGTCATGTTCTTCGAGTTCCTGTCGAACGTTTTCATCCGCCCGTTCACGCACGCGGTGCGACTGTTCGCCAACATGTTCGCGGGCCACGTGCTGCTGCTGATCTTCACGGTCGGTACCTGGTACCTGCTCAACGGCATCGGCATCGCGTACTCGGCGGTCTCGTTCATCATGGTCCTCGTGATGACGGTCTTCGAGCTCTTCATCCAGGCGCTCCAGGCCTACGTCTTCATCCTCCTGTCCTGTGCTTACATCCAGGGCGCGCTCGCCGAGCACCACTGAGCCACACGAACCATCCCCCGTACGCCCGGTGGCCAACCCCCACCGGCCCGTGAATATAAGAAGGAAGAAACGGCATGTCCGCTCTCCAGACCCTCGCTGCGACCAACATCCAGGGCAACTTCGCCGCGATCGGCTACGGCCTGGCCGCCATCGGCCCGGGCATCGGCGTGGGCGTCATCTTCGGTAACGGTACGCAGGCCCTGGCCCGGCAGCCCGAGGCCGCCGGCCTCATCCGCCAGAACCAGATCCTCGGCTTCGTGCTCTGTGAGGCGCTCGCCCTGATCGGTCTGGTCATGGGCTTCGTCTACCCGGTTCCTTCCTGATCCGGTCCTGGCCGACGAGAAACTTCGACGGAAGGAACTGATGTGATCTCGCCCCTGGTACAGCTGGCGGCCGAGGAAGAGGCGCAGAACCCTCTCATCCCCGAGATCCCCGAGCTTGTCATCGGCCTGATCGCCTTCGCGATCGTCTTCTTCGTCCTGGGCAAGAAGCTCCTTCCGAACATCAACAAGGTTCTGGAGCAGCGTCGCGAGGCCATCGAGGGAGGCATCGAGGAGGCCGAGGCCGCGCGGACCGAGGCCCAGAGCGTCCTTGAGCAGTACAAGGCCCAGCTCGCCGAGGCCCGGCACGAGGCCGCGCGCCTGCGCCAGGAGGCTCAGGAGCAGGGCGCCGCGCTCATCGCGGAGATGCGGGCCGAGGGCCAGCGTCAGCGCGAGGAGATCGTGGCCGCCGGTCACGCCCAGATCGAGGCCGACCGCAAGGTCGCCGCGGCGGCGCTGCGCCAGGACGTCGGCAGGCTCGCCACGGAACTGGCCGGCAAGCTCGTCGGCGAGTCCCTCGAGGACCACGCCCGGCAGAGCCGTGTGATCGACCGCTTCCTCGACGAGCTTGAGGAGAAGGCCGAGGCCACGCGATGAACGGAGCGAGCCGCGAGGCCCTGGCAGCCGCACGTGAGCGTCTCGACGCGCTGACGGACTCCACGTCCGTGGACGCCGCGCAGCTCGCCGACGAGCTGGCGGCCGTCACCGCGCTGCTCGACCGCGAGGTCGGCCTGCGCCGGGTCCTCACCGACCCGGCGCAGCCCGGAGAGGCGAAGGCCCAGCTGGTGCAGCGCCTGATCGGCGGCCAGGTCAGCGGGACCACCGCCGACCTGGTGTCCGGGCTGGCCCGGTCCCGCTGGTCGCAGCCCCGCGACCTGGTGGACGCGCTGGAGGTGCTGGCGGACATCGCCGACCTGACGGCGGCGGAGAAGACCGGCACCCTGGACGACGTCGAGGACGAGCTGTTCCGGTTCGGCCGGATCGTCTCCTCCAGCACCGAGCTGCGCGCCGCGCTCACCGACCGTGCCGCCGGCACCTCGGCCAAGACCGAGCTGCTGAACCGGCTCCTCGGCGGGCGGGCCAAGCCGACCACCGAGCGTCTGGTGACGCGCCTCGCCACCGCGCCGCGTGGACGTAGCCTGGAGACGGGACTGGAGTCCCTGTCCAAGCTCGCCGCCGAGCGCCGGGACCGCATGGTCGCCGTCGTCACCTCGGCGGTGCCGCTGAGCGACGGCCAGAAGCAGCGCCTCGGCGCCGCCCTGACCAAGCTCTACGGGCGTCGGATGCACCTCAACCTCGACGTCGACCCCGAGGTCGTCGGCGGCATCCGGGTGCAGGTCGGTGACGAGGTCATCAACGGCTCCCTCGCGGACCGGCTGGACGAGGCCGCCCGCCGCATGGCGAGCTAGCAGCAACTCGATAGATCGGTCTTCCGGGAAACCCCGGGAGACGCAGTACGTACTTACGGCCCTGGTTGGGCCGTGCAGAGGATTCCTGGGGGTCGCCCCCAGACCCCCAAAGTGAAACTTCGGGCCCAACAAGGAGAGCAGGGAACCCAGATGGCGGAGCTCACGATCCGGCCGGAGGAGATCCGGGACGCGCTGGAGAACTTCG
The DNA here is from genome assembly GCF_055564915.1 of Streptomyces sp. NPDC028928. Taxonomy (NCBI): domain Bacteria; kingdom Bacillati; phylum Actinomycetota; class Actinomycetes; order Kitasatosporales; family Streptomycetaceae; genus Streptomyces; species Streptomyces sp. NPDC028928. Next base: position 88,923 of record NZ_JBVHVI010000022.1, on the reverse strand, counting down.
TCCAGTCGTACAAGCCGGACGCGGCCTCGCGCGAGGAGGTCGGTACGGTCACCCTTGCCGGCGACGGCATCGCGAAGGTCGAGGGCCTGCCCTCGGCCATGGCCAACGAACTGCTGAAGTTCGAGGACGGCACCCTCGGCCTCGCGCTGAACCTGGAAGAGCGCGAGATCGGTGCCATCGTCCTCGGTGAGTTCAGCGGCATCGAGGAGGGTCAGCCGGTCACCCGCACCGGTGAGGTCCTCTCCGTCGCGGTCGGCGAGGGCTACCTCGGCCGTGTCGTCGACCCGCTCGGCAACCCGATCGACGGCCTCGGCGAGATCGAGACCGACGGCCGCCGCGCCCTCGAGCTGCAGGCCCCCACGGTCATGCAGCGCAAGTCGGTGCACGAGCCGATGGAGACGGGCTACAAGGCCGTCGACGCGATGACCCCGATCGGCCGTGGTCAGCGTCAGCTGATCATCGGTGACCGCCAGACCGGCAAGACCGCCCTGGCCGTCGACACGATCATCAACCAGCGCGACAACTGGCGCTCGGGCGACCCGAAGAAGCAGGTCCGCTGCATCTACGTCGCCATCGGCCAGAAGGGCTCCACCATCGCCGGCGTGCGCCGCGCGCTGGAGGAGAACGGCGCGCTGGAGTACACGACCATCGTCGCCGCCCCGGCGTCCGACCCGGCCGGCTTCAAGTACCTGGCGCCGTACACCGGTTCTGCCATCGGCCAGCACTGGATGTACCAGGGCAAGCACGTCCTGATCATCTTCGACGACCTGTCGAAGCAGGCCGACGCCTACCGCGCCGTGTCGCTGCTGCTGCGCCGCCCGCCGGGCCGTGAGGCCTACCCGGGTGACGTCTTCTACCTGCACTCCCGGCTGCTGGAGCGCTGCGCCAAGCTCTCCGACGACATGGGTGCCGGCTCGATGACCGGTCTGCCGATCGTGGAGACCAAGGCCAACGACGTCTCGGCGTTCATCCCGACCAACGTCATCTCCATCACCGACGGCCAGTGCTTCCTGGAGTCGGACCTGTTCAACGCCGGTCAGCGTCCCGCGCTGAACGTCGGTATCTCCGTCTCCCGAGTCGGTGGTTCCGCCCAGCACAAGGCGATGCGCCAGGTCTCCGGCCGCCTCCGTGTGGACCTCGCCCAGTTCCGTGAGCTGGAGGCGTTCGCCGCCTTCGGTTCCGACCTGGACGCGGCCTCCAAGGCCCAGCTGGAGCGCGGTCAGCGCATGGTCGAGCTGCTGAAGCAGGACCAGTACCAGCCGATGGCCACCGAGGACCAGGTCGTCTCCGTGTGGGCCGGCACCAACGGCCGCATGGACGACGTCCCGGTCGCCGACATCCGCCGCTTCGAGAAGGAGCTGCTGGACTACCTGCACCGCAAGGAGCAGGGCCTCATGACCTCCATCCGCGAGGGCGCCAAGATGTCGGACGACACGATCCAGGCGATCGACGACGCGGTGGCGGAGTTCAAGAAGCAGTTCGAGACCTCGGACGGCAAGCTGCTCGGCGAGGACACTCCTGCCGCTGCTTCCAAGTGACGTAAGGAAGGGACCTGACTCATGGGAGCCCAGCTCCGGGTCTACAAGCGTCGCATCCGATCCGTCAGCGCGACCAAGAAGATCACCAAGGCGATGGAGATGATCGCCGCCTCGCGCGTCGTCAAGGCGCAGCGCAAGGTGGCGGCCTCCACGCCGTACGCGACCGAGCTGACGCGCGCGGTCACGGCGGTGGGCACGGGTTCGAACACCAAGCACCCGCTCACCACCGAGGCGGAGAACCCGACCCGTGCCGCGGTCCTGCTCCTCACGAGCGACCGCGGTCTGGCCGGCGCCTTCAACTCCAACGCCATCAAGGCGGCGGAGCAGCTGACCGAGCGCCTGGAGCGCGAGGGCAAGCAGGTCGACACGTACATCGTCGGCCGGCGCGGTGTCGCCCACTACAACTTCCGTGAGCGCAAGATCGCGGAGTCGTGGACCGGCTTCACCGACGAGCCGACGTACGCGGACGCCAAGAAGGTGGCGGCGCCGCTGATCGAGGCGATCGAGAAGGACACCGCCGACGGCGGCGTGGACGAGCTGCACATCGTCTTCACCGAGTTCGTCTCGATGATGACGCAGACGGCGCTCGACGCCCGGCTGCTGCCGCTGCGCCTCGAAGAGGTCGCCGAGGAGGCTCACCCGAAGGGCGAGATCCTCCCGCTGTACGACTTCGAGCCCTCGGCGGAGGACGTCCTCGACGCCCTGCTGCCGCGCTACGTGGAGAGCCGTATCTACAACGCGCTGCTCCAGTCGGCCGCTTCGAAGCACGCCGCCACGCGGCGCGCGATGAAGTCGGCCACCGACAACGCGGGCGAGCTGATCAACACGCTCTCCCGTCTTGCCAACGCGGCCCGCCAGGCCGAAATCACCCAGGAAATCAGCGAGATCGTCGGTGGCGCGAGCGCCCTGGCCGACGCGACCGCGGGGAGTGACCGATAATGACCACCACTGTTGAGACCGCGACGGCTACGGGCCGCGTCGCCCGGGTCATCGGCCCGGTCGTCGACGTGGAGTTCCCCGTCGACGCGATGCCGGACATCTACAACGCCCTCCACGTCGAGGTCGCCGACCCGGCCAACGCGGGCGAGAAGAAGACGCTGACCCTGGAGGTCGCCCAGCACCTGGGTGACGGCCTGGTCCGCACCATCTCCATGCAGCCGACCGACGGTCTGGTCCGCCAGGCCCCGGTCGTCGACACCGGCGACGGCATCACCGTCCCGGTCGGCGACTTCACCAAGGGCAAGGTGTTCAACACCCTCGGTGAGGTGCTCAACGTCGACGAGCGTTACGAGGGCGAGCGCTGGTCCATCCACCGCAAGGCCCCGAACTTCGACGAGCTCGAGTCGAAGACCGAGATGTTCGAGACCGGTGTCAAGGTCATCGACCTGCTGACCCCGTACGTCAAGGGCGGCAAGATCGGTCTGTTCGGCGGCGCCGGCGTCGGCAAGACGGTGCTCATCCAGGAGATGATCTACCGTGTCGCCAACAACCACGACGGTGTCTCCGTGTTCGCCGGTGTCGGTGAGCGCACCCGTGAGGGCAACGACCTGATCGAGGAGATGTCCGACTCGGGCGTCATCGACAAGACCGCGCTGGTCTTCGGTCAGATGGACGAGCCCCCGGGCACCCGTCTGCGCGTCGCGCTGGCCGGCCTGACCATGGCCGAGTACTTCCGTGACGTCCAGAAGCAGGACGTGCTGTTCTTCATCGACAACATCTTCCGCTTCACCCAGGCCGGTTCCGAGGTCTCCACCCTGCTCGGCCGTATGCCGTCCGCGGTGGGTTACCAGCCGAACCTGGCCGACGAGATGGGCCTCCTCCAGGAGCGCATCACGTCGACCCGCGGTCACTCGATCACCTCGATGCAGGCGATCTACGTCCCCGCCGACGACCTGACCGACCCGGCCCCGGCCACCACCTTCGCCCACCTCGACGCGACGACGGTTCTGTCCCGTCCGATCTCCGAGAAGGGCATCTACCCGGCCGTGGACCCGCTGGACTCCACGTCCCGGATCCTGGACCCGCGCTACATCTCGCAGGACCACTACAACGCGGCCATGCGCGTGAAGACGATCCTGCAGAAGTACAAGGACCTCCAGGACATCATCGCGATCCTCGGTATCGACGAGCTGGGCGAGGAGGACAAGCTCGTCGTCCACCGTGCCCGTCGTGTGGAGCGCTTCCTGTCCCAGAACACCCACGTCGCCAAGCAGTTCACCGGCGTGGACGGTTCGGACGTGCCGCTGGACGAGTCGATCGCCGCGTTCAACGCGATCTGCGACGGTGAGTACGACCACTTCCCGGAGCAGGCGTTCTTCATGTGCGGTGGTCTCGAGGACCTCAAGAAGAACGCGAAGGAGCTGGGCGTCTCCTGAGCCCCGTGCTCGTGTGAGGGGGCGGGTGCGTCCCGCCCCCTCACTCACGCCCACTAGAATTGACCCCAACACCCGGCACCCCCGCCGGGTGGTGACCCGAGGAGCCACCCTTGGCTGCTGAGCTGCACGTCGAGCTGGTCGCCGCCGACCGCCAGGTCTGGTCCGGCGAGGCCACCCTGGTCGTCGCGCGCACCACGTCCGGCGACATCGGCGTCATGCCCGGTCACCAGCCGCTGCTCGGTGTGCTGGAGTCGGGCCCGGTGACCATCCGTACGAGTGAAGGTGGAACGGTCGTCGCCGCGGTGCACGGCGGTTTCATCTCGTTCGCGGACAACAAGCTCTCGCTGCTGGCCGAGATCGCCGAGCTGTCGGACGAGATCGATGTCCAGCGCACGGAGCGGGAGCTGGAGCGCGCGAAGGCGGAGGGCGACGCCGCCGCCGAGCGTCGCGCGGACGTTCGACTGCGTGCCGCGGCGGCGCGCTAGACACTGCGCGCCGTGCGTTGACAATCCTCAGCCGCGGCTGGGACCGGAGCCATCCGGACCCAGCCGCGGCTGAGGCAAATGTGGGTGTTTTTTACGTTCCGTTACCTAGGAGACGAGGAGGTCGGTGCCGATGGTCCTCGCTCTGACTGTGTGCGGGATCGTGGTGGCGCTCGTAGTGGTGGGGCTTTTCCTGTTCGGTCTGCGCCGCAGGCTGATCCAGCGTTCCGGCGGTACCTTCGACTGCTCGCTGCGCTGGGACCTGCCCGAGAAACCGGACACGGGCGGCAAGGGCTGGTCCTACGGCGTCGCCCGCTACAACGGCGACCGCATCGAGTGGTACCGGGTCTTCTCCTACGCCCCCCGCCCCCGCCGCACCCTGGAACGGGCGCAGATCGAGGTGGCCGGCCGCCGGTTGCCCGAGGGCGAGGAGGAGCTGGCGCTGCTGTCCGACGCGGTGGTCCTCGCCTGTACCCATCGGGGCATCCGCCTCGAACTCGCCATGAGCGAAGACGCGCTGACCGGATTCCTCGCGTGGCTGGAAGCAGCCCCGCCCGGTCAGCGCGTCAACGTCGCTTAGGCGTTCTCCCGCAGGTTCTTACAGGTTGTCGCTGATCGCGCTCACCAGCTCGCCGTTGCTGGTGTCGCCGCTGAACTCCCAGAAGAAGGCGCCGCCGAGGCCCTGGGTGTTGGCCCAGGCCATCTTCGACTTGATGGTGGCGGGAGTGTCGTACGACCACCAGTTGCTGCCGCAGTGCGCGTACGCCGTGCCCGCGACGGTGCCGGTGGCCGGACAGGACGACTTCAGGACCTTGTAGTCCTCGATGCCCTGCTCGTAGGTGCCGGCCGCCGGGCCCGTGGCCGTGCCGCCCGGGGCGTCCTGGGTGACGCCGGTCCAGCCGCGGCCGTAGAAGCCGATGCCGATGAGGAGCTTCTTCGCGGGCACGCCGATCGCCTTGAACTTGGCCATCGCGTCGGCGGTGGTGAAGCCCGCCTTCGGGATGCCGGTGTACGAGGTGAGCGGGGAGTGCGGGGCGGTCGGGCCCTTGGCGTCCCAGGCGCCGAAGAAGTCGTACGTCATCACGTTGTACCAGTCGACGGAGGCGGCGGCGCCCGCGTAGTCCGCGGCCTCGATCTTGCCCCCGGCCGAGCCGTCGGCGGTGACGGCGGCGGTGACCAGGTTGTTCGAGCCGAACTTGGCGCGCAGCGCGGACATCAGGTTCTTGTAGGCCGCGGCGCCGGAGGTGTCACAGGTCAGACCGCAGGCGTTCGGGTACTCCCAGTCGATGTCGATGCCGTCGAAGACGTCGGCCCAGCGCGGGTCCTCGACCAGGTCGTAGCAGGACTGGGCGAAGGCGGCCGGGTTCTTCGCCGCGTCCGCGAAGCCGCCGGACCAGGTCCAGCCGCCGAAGGACCACAGCACCTTGATGTGCGGGTACTTGGCCTTCAGCTGGCGCAGCTGGTTGAAGTTGCCGCGCAGCGGCTGGTCCCAGGTGTCGGCGACGCCGCTGACGGACTGGTCGGCGGTGAAGGCCTTGTCGTAGTCGGCGTAGGAGTCGCCGATCGCGCACTTGCCGCCGGTGACGTTGCCGAAGGCGTAGTTGATGTGCGTGATCTTGGCGGCGGAGCCGGACGTCACCAGGTTCTTGACGTTGTAGTTCCGGCCGTAGATGCCCCACTCGGTGAAGTAGCCGAGCTTGACCTTGTCGCCGGTGGGCGGGGGAGTGGTGCCGCCGCCGGTGGTGTGCACCTTGACCGCGCCGCTGACCGGTCCGGTCTGGTCGGCGGTGTCGCGGGCCTGCACGGTGTAGGAGTAGTCGGTGCCGGCGGTGAGGCCGGTGTCGGTGTACGACGTGGTGGTGACCGTGGCGACCTTGGTGCCGTCGCGCAGCACGTCGTAGTTCTTGATGCCCTTGTCGTCGGTGGCCGCGCTCCAGCCGAGCTTCACCGAGGTGTCGGTGATCGAGGAGGCGGTGGGGGTGCCGGGGGCGGAGGGGGCCGCGTCACCGGGGACCGTCGTACCGTCGCAGCTGTCGCCGTTGAGCTTGCAGTTGGACGGGGAGCCGGAGCCCGAGCCGTTGAAGCCGAAGGAGACGGAGGCGCCGGGGGCGATGGTGCCGTTGTAGGACTTGTTCTTCGCCGTCCAGTGGGTGCCGGAGCTGGTGACGTCCGCGTCCCAGGCGGAGGTGACGGACGTACCGGAGGGGAAGTCCCACTCGACGGTCCAGGAGCTGATGCTGCTGGTGCCGGTGTTCTTGATGGTCCACTGGCCGCCGAAGCCGGTGCCCCAGTCGCTCGTCTTGGTGAAGCTCGCCGTCGTGTTCGCCGCCGCCTGGGCGGGGCTCGCGAGACCGACCAGGCCGGCCAGGGGGAGCAACAGGGTCGCGAACCCTGCCGCGGCTCTGTGTCTGAAGCGCATGCTGCGCCTCCCTCGTCATCGGGGGTGTCAGGGGCATGACTGAGCCTTCATGCCCACGGTGCTGCGAGGGTAGAAAGGTCTGGACCACAGGTCAATAGGTCTGGACCACTCTGGGGCGAGCGGTGGGGTGTCCGGCGCTAGAGCCCCAACTCCCGGGCGAGGACCGCCGCTTGCACTCGGCTGCGCAGCTCCAGCTTGGCCAGCAACCGGCTGACGTGCGTCTTCACCGTGCCCTCCGCCATGTCCAGCCGGGCCGCGATCTGCGCGTTCGACAGGCCCTCGCCGATACAGCCCAGCACCTCCCGCTCCCGCCGGGTCAGGCCCTCCAGTACGGCCGGATCGGCCTCCGCGCCCCGCGCCGGGGCCGCGGCGAACTCGGCGATCAGCCGCCGGGTCACGGCCGGCGCGACGATCCCCTCCCCGCGCGCCACCGTCCGCACCGCGTCCAGCAGATCCCGTGCCTCGGTGTTCTTCAGCAGGAACCCGGCCGCGCCCGCCCGGAGCGCCCCGAACACGTACTCGTCCAGGTCGAAGGTGGTCAGCACCAGCACGTCCGCGAGCCGCTCGGTGACGATCCGCCGGGTCGCCGACACCCCGTCCAGCAGCGGCATCTGCACGTCCATCAGCACCACGTCGGGCCGCAGCTCCCGGGCCAGCTCCACCGCCCGCTGCCCGTCCGCGGCCTCCCCGGCCACCTCGATGTCGGGCGCGCTGCCCAGGATCAGCACCAGACCGGCGCGGACGGCGGACTGGTCCTCGGCGACCAGGACCCGGATCATGCTCTTCAGTCTCCTTCGGTGAGCGGAAGTTCGGCACGTACGGACCACAGGCCGGCCTCGGGACCGGCCTCGAACCGTCCGCCGAGCAGCGCGGCCCGCTCCCGCATCCCGGCGAGCCCGGCACCCGAACCCGGGGCACGCGGCCGGTCACCGGGCCGGTACGGGCTGGTCACCCGCACCCGCAGCGAGCCGTCGGCCTGCCGCAGACTGACCCGGACGGGCCCGTCCGCCCCGTGTTTGAGCGCGTTGGTCAGCGACTCCTGCACGATCCGGTACGCGGCCAGCTCGACCGGCGCGGGCACGCGGCCGTGGTCGGCGTCCAGGGTGACGTCCAGACCGTTGACGCGGGCGCCCTCGACCAGGGCGGTGAGCCCGTCCAGGGTGGGGGTGGCGGAGGGCTCCCGGTCACCGCCGCTGCTGCGCAGGATCCCGATCAGCCGGCGCATCTCGGCCAGTCCCTCGACGCTGTTCTCCCGGATGACGGCCAGTGCGTCCCGGGACGTCTTCGGATCGTCCAGGGAGAGCGCGGCCGTGGAGTGGATGGCGATCGCGGACAGGTGGTTGGCGACCATGTCGTGCAACTCCCGTGCCACCCGCGCCCGTTCGGCCGTCACCGCCTGCGTGCGGTCCATCTCGGCCAGCAGCGCCGTCTGTTCGGCACGCAGCCGGGCGGCCTCGGCGGCGTCACGGTGGTCGCGCACCAGCGCGCCGGTGGCGGCGGGGGCCAGCGCCACCACACCGACCCCGACCCCGATCAGCAGACCCCGCGGATCCCGCCACAGGGCGGCCGGTACGACCCCGCCGAGCACGGTCAGGAATCCGGCGATCCAGGGGATGCGGCGGGCCGAGGCGGGGGTGCCGTACAGCACCGCCGCGTACACCAGGTCGGTGTACAGCACGACGGTGGCCAGGCTGCCGAGGGTCACCGTGTCCAGGGTCAGCGCGGCCGTGCCGATCAGCAGGCCGAGGCGGGGCCGGATGCGGCGCAGCGGCTCACAGGCCGCGATCACCACGAGGGGCACCAGCGGCGCCCAGACCGCGTGCCACAGCACCAGTTCGTCCGACGACACGCGCGCGTGGATGCCGGGCACCCACAGCAGCACCCCGCCGAGCAGTCCGCCCACGGCGATGTACCAGTCGTCGCGGTGCGGGCGGAGGAGCGGGCGGGCCGTGCTCCCTGTCGTGCGGGCCATGCCCCTATCCAACACGGCGCCGGGGCGGCTTTCCTGCACCCCGGGAAGGGTGCCGTACTGCGACTTTCGTTTACGCCGGTTTCCTCTGCGCCGACGACGACACGTCCGGCCCGGGCCGGGAGCCTTGAAGGGTGAACGAGGGGAGCGAAGCGTGATCGTCGGACTGATCATCGCCTGTGAGGTGGCGTTCTGGGTGCTGCTGGCGGCCGGGCTGGCCTTCCGGTACGCGTTCCGGATGCCGCGTACCGGCCTGGCCCTGCTGCTGTGCGAGCCGCTCCTGGAGATCGTGCTGTTCGCCGTCACCGCGGTCGACCTGAGGAACGGCGCCGAACCCGACTGGCGGCACGGACTCGCCGCGGTCTACATCGGCTTCACGGTCGGCCTCGGCCACTCCACCATCAGGTGGGCGGACGCCCGGGTGGCCCACCGCTTCGCCGGCGGCCCGCCTCCCGTGAAACCGCCCACGTACGGCACCGCCCGCGCCGTGCACGAGTGGAGGGTCGCCGGCCGCTGGATCCTGGCCTCGGTCGTCTCCCTCGCGCTGCTCCAGGGCGCGGTCTGGTACGTCGGCGACGCGGGGGACACCGGCTCGCTGCGGGCGTGGCAGGTGCGCATGCTCTGGGTGATCGGCATCAACGTGGTGATCGCGGCGAGTTACACGCTGTTCCCCAAGCAGGAGCAGCGGTCCGGCGAGAAGCCGGACGAGACGTCGGCCGGAAAGTCCGTCGAAGAGTCTGTCGAAAAGTCTGTCGACAGCGGGGCGGGCACGGGGACATCATCACGGCGATGACACGTACCGACACGCCTCCCGCCTGGGACGAGCGCACTCAGCTGACCACCTTCCTCGGCTACGTCCGCGCCACCGCGCGCGCCAAGTGCGAGGGCCTGTCCGACGAGGACGCCCGTAAGGCGCACCTGCCCGGTTCGCCGCTGATGACCCCGAGCGGGCTGATCAACCATCTGCGCTGGGTCGAGTACTGGTGGTTCCGGGTCGTCTTCCTGGGGGAGGAGGACGAGGGCCCGTGGACGGAGGAGGACCCCGACCGCGAGATGCGGATCGCGCTCGACATCCCGCTGTCCCGGCTGCTGGAGGAGTACGCCGCGGACTGCGCCCGGTACGACGAGCTGATCGCCGCGCACGACCTGGACACCAGGGCGCAGCGGAAGCGGAAGGACGGCAGCCCGGTCGACCTGCGCTGGATCCTGCTCCACCTCATCGAGGAGACGGCCCGGCACAACGGACACCTCGACATCCTGCGCGAGCTGACCGACGGCCGGACCGGCGCCTGACCGGTCCGCCGCGGGCCTAGCGTTCCCCGCCCGGCACCCACAGCACGTCGCCGGTCTCCCGGTTGGCGCTGCGGGCCAGGATGAACAACAGGTCGGAGAGGCGGTTGAGGTAGGTCGCGGTGAGCGGGTTCATCGTCTCGCCGTGCACCTCCAGCGCCGCCCAGGTGGAGCGCTCGGCCCGGCGTACGACCGTGCACGCCTGGTGCAGCAGGGCGGCGCCCGGGGTGCCGCCGGGCAGGATGAAGGAGCGCAGTTTCTCCAGCCGCTCGTTGAAGCGGTCGCAGTCCGCCTCCAGCCGGTCGATGTAGAACTGCTCCACCCTGAGCGGCGGGAACTCAGGGTTCTCCACCACGGGCGTCGACAGGTCCGCACCCACGTCGAACAGGTCGTTCTGGACGCGGGTGAGGACCGCGACGATCTCCTCCTCCAGACCGCCCAGCGCGATGGCGGTGCCGATCACCGCGTTGGCCTCGTTGGCATCCGCGTAGGCGGAGATCCTGAGATCCGTCTTGGGCACCCGGCTCATGTCGCCGAGACTCGTGGTGCCCTGGTCGCCGGTCCTGGTGTAGATACGCGTCAGATTGACCATACGGCCAGCGTAGTTACGCCCCGGCCGTCCGGAACACCCGTGTGCCCACCGTCACGGACAGCGCGGTGACGGCGAGCACGTGTGTCCGCGGCGTCGCCGTCCCTGTCTCGCACGCTCGGCGCCGTCCGGGGTGGCCGACCGGTGTCGGCCGCCGGCTGCCGTGTGCCTTCCGTCGTCCTGATCCGCCGGCCAGGCGTCACGCCCCGGCCGTCCGGAACACCCGTGTGCCCACCGTCACGGACAGCGCGGTGAAGGCGAGGGCGACCAGGGCGCCGTAGAGCATGTGGGTGGTCGTGTAGTGGCCGACGTACGCGTCCCGGACGGCGTCCACCAGGTAGCGGAACGGCACGAAGTGGGACAGTACGTCCAGCCAGGCGGGGGCGAGGGTCATCGGGAGCATCAGGCCGGACAGCAGCATCGACGGCATCGACACCATGTTGATCAGCGGACCGAACTCCTGCGGGGTGCGGACCTTCATGCCGAGGGCGTACGACAGCGAGGCCAGCGACAGCGTGAGCAGCGCGACGAAGGCGAAGCCGATCAGGACGCCGGCCAGCGGCGCGCGCAGGCCCATCACCAGCGCGGCCAGCACCAGCAGCACCGCCTGGAAGACGAACACCGTGGCGTCCCGCAGCACCCGGCCGAGCAGCAGGGCGAGCCGGCTGACCGGGGTCACCCGCATCCGCTCCACCACCCCCTGCCCCTTCTCGATGATGACCGTGAACCCGGCGAACAGCGCCCCGAACAGGCCGAGCTGGAGCAGCAGCCCGGGCACCAGCACCTGCCAGGAACTGCCCTGCCCGCCCAGCGGCAGATCCGTGAGCAGCGGGCCGAAGAAGAGCAGGTAGAGCAGGGGCGTCAGCACGCCGAAGAGCAGGGCGAAGCGGGAGCGCAGGGACTGGCGGAGGTAGCGGCCGTAGATGAGGGCCGTGTCGTGAAGCAGCATCGGGCGGATCCTGAAGGTCGGTAGGCCTTATACGGCGACGGGGGCGGGGTCGGCCGGGGCGGGGCCGCGGCCGGTGATGGCGAGGAAGGTGTCCTGGAGGGTGGCGTCGAGCGAGCCGCCGTAGCGGAGCCTGAGCGCGCTCGGGGTGCCCTCGGCGGCGACCGTGCCCCGGTCGACGATCACCAGACGGTCGGCGAGGGCGTCGGCCTCGTCCAGGTAGTGGGTGGTCAGGAAGACGGTCGTACCGTTCTCGTCCCGCAGCCGGCGGACCAGTTCCCACAGGTCGGCGCGGCTGGCGGGGTCCAGGCCGGTCGTGGGCTCGTCCAGGAACAGCACCTTCGGGCGGTGGGTGAGCGCCATCGCGATGTCCAGGCGCCGGCGCTGGCCCCCCGAGAGCGCCCCGGTCCTCCGGTCCAGGAACCCGGTGAGGTCCAGCTCCTCGGCCAGTTCCGCGGCGCGGTCGGCCGCCTCCGCCTTCGGCAGGCGGTACAGCCGGCCCTGGGTGACCAGCTCCTCCCGCACGGTGATCTGCGGATCGACACCGCCGGACTGGGCGACGTAGCCGCTGGCCCGGCGCACCCCGGCCGGATCGGTCGCGAGATCGCACCCCGCGACGGTGGCCGCGCCTCCGGTCGGCTTCAGCAGGGTGGTGAGCATCCGCAGGGTGGTCGTCTTGCCGGCGCCGTTGGGGCCGAGGAAGCCGAGGATCTCCCCCTCGCGGACGGTGAGGTCGACGCCCCGGACGGCGTCCACGGGGCCGGCCTTCGTCCGGAAGGTGCGGGCGAGGCCCGCCGTACTGATGACTGCTGACATGCCCCCAGAAAAACAGAGTCCCTGAAATTTTGCAATGACCCCAAGTTTTCAGAAGGCCCAGCGAAGCTAGGATGCGGGCATGGCTGAGGGACTCAGGGAGCGGAAGAAGAGGCAGACCCGGCAGTACATCTCGGACGTCGCCACGGGGCTGTTCCTGGAGCGCGGGTTCGAGGCGGTGACCGTCGCGGAGATCGCCGAGGCGGCGAACGTCTCGGTCAACACCGTCTACAACTACTTCCCCGCCAAGGAGGACCTCTTCTTCGACCGCTCGGCCGGCGTGGCCGACCGGCTCGCCCGGTGGGTCCGGGGCCGGGACAGCGGGGAGTCCGCCGCCCGCGCCGTCCTGCGCGAGCTGCGCGCAGAGGTCGAGGCCGTCTCGCCCCGCATCGGCCTGATGGAGGGCTACGACCGCTTCATGCGGGTCATCCACGAGGCGCCGCCGCTGCGCTCCCGGCTGTGGAGTCTCCAGCAGGAGATCCACGACGCCCTGGAGACGACCCTGCGCGAGGAGACCGGCGCCGCCGCCGACGACCCGCTGCCCGACCTGATGGCCGGTCAGATCTGCTGGATCCACCAGGCCGTCTTCGTCACCATCGGCCGCGAGATGCTCGCCGGGCGCAAACCGGCCGAAGTGTCACGAGAGGTACTCGTCCTCCTGGACGACATCGAGGACCTGTTGAGCGAAAAGGTGCTCAACTACGCCGTCCGGGGCGCGCCCTGACCCCTGGCGGTGTGATGTCCGTCAAATGAGACGTGACGCGCGTTACTTACCGGTCACACAGCGGCGCCGGAGCGCTATGGTCCGCCGAGAGGCAGACCTTTCACCGCGTTCATAGGGAGTCGGAGTGGCACGGAAGCTCGCCGTCATCGGGGCCGGTCTCATGGGATCCGGTATCGCTCAGGTCGCCGCGCAGGCGGGCTGGGACGTCGTCCTGCGGGACGTCACCGACGAGGCACTGAAGCGCGGCACCGACGGCATCAAGGCCTCGTACGACAAGTTCGTCGGCAAGGGCAAGCTGGCGGCCGAGGACGCGGAGGCCGCCCTCGCGCGCATCACCCCGACCACCGACCTGGACGCCGCCGCCGACGCGGACGTCGTGGTGGAGGCCGTCTTCGAGAAGCTGGAGGTCAAGCACGAGATCTTCCGCGCGCTCGACAAGATCGTGCGCGAGGACACCGTGCTCGCCTCCAACACCTCCGCCATCCCGATCACCAAGATCGCGGCGGCCACCGAGCACCCCGAGCGGGTCGTCGGCGTGCACTTCTTCTCGCCGGTGCCGATGATGCAGCTCGTCGAGCTGGTCCGCGGCTACAAGACCAGCGACGAAACCCTCGCCACCGCCCGGGAGTTCGCCGAGTCCGTCGGCAAGACCTGCATCGTCGTCAACCGGGACGTCGCCGGCTTCGTCACCACCCGGCTCATCTCCGCCCTCGTGGTCGAGGCGACCAAGCTCTACGAGTCCGGCGTGGCGACCGCCGAGGACATCGACCTCGCCTGCAAGCTGGGCTTCGGCCACGCCATGGGCCCGCTCGCCACCGCCGACCTCACCGGCGTGGACATCCTGCTGCACGCCACGAGCAACATCTACACCGAGTCCCAGGACGAGAAGTTCGCCCCGCCGGAGCTGATGCGCCGGATGGTGGACGCCGGTGACATCGGCCGCAAGAGCGGGCAGGGCTTCTACAAGTACTAGGTCACCTGTCCAGGCACGAACACCCCGGGAGTATCACTCCCGGGGGTGAATTCGGTATCGGTTCGCTTACAAGCAGCAACCGGACCGCCACCCGCACAGTCAGACGTTGCACAGCACCGTCACCGAGTACGCCAACCGCACTCAACGGGGAGCGCATATGTACATCAGGGGCGACCACGCCGAGCTGGTCGTCGGGGGCCGCCTCGACGTCCGCAGCGCGGCGGACGCCCGTACGGCCCTGCACTCGGCCGTCGACACCGGAGTCGGCGACCTGGTGCTCGACCTGTCCGAACTGGACTCCTGGGATGCCACCGGACTCGGGGTGATCATGGGTGCCCACCGGCGGGCCGGCCGCTGCGGGCGCCGCCTGGTGCTGCGGGGCGTGCCCCCGCAGATGCAGCGCCTGCTGGTCGCCACCCGGCTGCACCGCATCCTCGCCATCGAGGGCGGCATCGGGGTGGAGTCGCTGCCCCGGGTGTGAGACGCGTGCGACAGCGGTGCGCCGGGTACGGCCCTGAGGCTCGTGTACGCAGGTGAACCGGCCGAAATCCTCACAAGACCGTGACGTCTCGGACCGTACGGCACCCCGCCCTGTCGGAGATACTGAGCCACGGTTTAGGGTGCGGTCGCCCGCTGCCTCGCAACCCTCGACCGAGCGGGCCCGGACCAGAAGCGACAGCGCGGTGTGCGACAAGGCCGGGAGGGGCCGGAACACGGGCACACGACGCTTTTGGGGGGCTTGAACCCATGGATCCGATCGAGCCGATCGACCCGATCAACACGGGACCCGAGGAGCACGGCACGCCGCACGGCCGCCGCCCGCCCCGGGACTCCCTCACCTCCGACTTCGCCCCGGGCACGGCCGCGCCCGCCCGCATGGCCCAGCTCGTCGTCGGCGACCTCCAGCTGACCGTCAACCCCGTCGACGGCAGCGAGATAGAACCCTGCCCGCCGGCCGAACGCCCCGGCAGGCCCCGCAAGCGCACCGCCGCCGAGCGCGCCGAGACCGAACGCGCCGCCCGGCCGCCCGTCCCGCCCGGCCCCGCCCAGCCGACGCTCTCCCTGCTGGAACGCCAGGACGAACGCGAACGCCTGGTCCGCCTCCTCGCCCAGGGCCGCTCGGTCCGCCTCACCGGCCCGGCCGGCTCCGGCCGCACCGCCCTGCTCGACCTGGTCGCCGAGGACTGCCTGGACCTCGCCCCCGACGGCGTGGTCCGCCTCAGCGGCCACCACCGCACGGCCGGCGACCTCCTGCACGATCTGTTCCACGCCGTCTACGACGCCTCCCACCACCGCCCCGACCGGGACGAACTGCTCGCCTGGGTCCGGGAGATCGGCGCGGTCGTCGTCCTGGACGACCTGGAGTTCGGCGGCGCCGCCCTGGACGAACTGCGCGACGCCACCCCCGAGTGCGCGTTCCTGTTCGCCGCCACCCCCGACGTGCCCGCGCCCTCCGTCGGAGCGGAGGTGGAGGAGGTCTTCCTGGCCGGCCTCGACCGAGCCGCCGGCGTGGAGATCCTGGAGCGGACCGTCGGCCGGGTGCTCACCGAGGAGGAGGCCAACTGGGCCGGCGACCTCTGGTTCGAGTCCGAGGGGCTGCCCCTGCGGTTCGTCCAGGCCGGCGCCCTGCTCCGGCAGCGCGACGAGCTGCGGGCCGGCGCGGGCGCGGTGGACGAGTACGGCGTCTTCGAGGACGTACGCCCGCCGGCGGATCCGCCCGTGGAGCCGGCGGACGACGTCCCGCTGCCCTCGCTCGGCGAGGCCGCGGCCCCCGCGCCGCTGCTCGCCTCCCGGCTCAGCGCCTCCGCCCGGGCCGCCCTCCGCTTCGCGGTCGCCCTCGGCGGCGAGCTGCCCCACCAGGCCCACCTGCCCGCGCTGGTCGGCGACACCCACGCGGACGCCGCCCTCGGCGAGCTGGCCGGCTGCGGCCTGGTCTCCCCGGTCGGCCCCCGCTACCGGCTCGCGGCCGGCGTGCAGACCCAGCTGGAGGCGGCCGGATACGCCGATGACGCCGACGACAGGGCCCGTACCGTCGCTCAGCACTACGCCTGGTGGGCCGGACATCCCTCGGTCACCCCCGAACGGGTGTGCGCGGAGGCCGACGCGGTCCTGGCCGCGCTCGCCGCCGTCGTGCCGCGGACGGCCCCGGCCCCCGACGGCGAGGAGAGCAGCGCCGTACGGCTCGCCCGCACGGCCGCGCCCGCCTTCGCCGCCGGACTCCACTGGAGCGCCTGGGAACGGGCCCTGCGGTCCGGTGCGGAAGCCTCGCGGCTGGCCGGCGATGTGCCTGAACAAGCCTATTTCCACCACGAGTTGGGAATCCTCGCGCTCTGCTCCGGACAGCTCGACCGGGCCCGGGCCGAACTGGAGGCCTCGGGCGCGCTGCGCGGCGCCCTCGCCGACAAGCGCGGCACGGTCGCCGGCCGCCGCGCGCTGGCCCTGCTCACCGACCGGGCGGGCGAGGCGCCAGGGCTGCCGGTGCCGCTGGAGACACGGTCCGAGGAGCCGGTGCCGGCGCCGGTGCCGCACGAGGGCACCCTGGTCACCCAGCAGGTTCCGCAGCCGACGGTGCGCGGTGCCGGCATCCGGCGGCTGGCCCGGCGCAACCTGGTGGCGGCCGGCTCCGGCGCGCTGCTCGCCGCGGTGCTCGGCACGGTCGTCACGCTCGGCATGACGTCCGACCCGAACGGCGACCGCAACCCGGCGGGCAAGGTCGAGGTGAACCCGTCGGCGACCCAGGGACTGGACGACGGCGGCCTGACCTCGGACCCGACCGACACGGGCGACACCGGCTCGGCCGACAGCCGTCCCACCTCACCGGGCCCCGACGGTACGTACGGCACGGCGGACGACCCGCTGCCGCCCGCCGTCCCCTCCCGCCCCTCGGAGAGCGTCAAGCCCTCCGACCCCACCACGCCCTCCGGCTCACCGTCGAAGTCACCGACGTCTCCGGGCGGTTCGACGGGCGGCAGCACGGGCGGCAGTACGGGCGGTACGACGGGTGGCTCGACCGGGGGTACCAGCACCGGCGGTTCCACGGACGGCGGGGGCGCCGGTGGCTCCACCACGACGACGGGTGGAAGCACCAGCGGCGGCTCCACCACGACGACGGGCGGCACCAGCGACGGTACGACCAGCGGCGGCACGGCGACCGGCGGCTCCACGGACGGCACGACGAGCGGCGGCACGACGGACGGAACCACGGGCGGTACCACCGACGGCACGACGACCGGCGGCACGGACGGCTCCGCCGGGGGAACGTCGAGCAGCGCGTCGGCGTGATGCGCGACGGTGCCCGGCCGGCCTCGGGTCGGTCCGGCACCGCCGGTCCGGCCGGGACCGTCGGCTAGAACAGGCGGAGCTTGTCGTCCTCGATGCCGCGCAGGGCGTCGTAGTCCAGGATCTGGCAGTTGATGCCGCGGTCGGTGGCGAGGACGCGGGCCTGGGGCTTGATCTCCTGGGCGGCGAAGATGCCGCGGACCGGCGCCAGATGGGGGTCGCGGTTCAACAGATCGAGGTAGCGGGTGAGTTGCTCGACGCCGTCGATCTCACCCCGGCGCTTGATCTCCACCGCGACCGTCTGCCCCTCGGCGTCCCGGCACAGGATGTCCACGGGGCCGATCGCGGTCATGTACTCGCGGCGGATGAGGGTGTACCCCTCGCCCAGGGTCTCGATGCGGTCGGCCAGGAGTTCCTGGAGGTGCGCCTCCACGCCGTCCTTGATCAGACCCGGGTCCACGCCCAGTTCGTGCGAGGAGTCGTGGAGGATCTCCTCCATCGTGATGATCAGTTTCTCGCCCGCCTTGTTGACGACGGTCCAGACCCCCTCGTCCTCGCCCGTCCCCTCCTTCAGCGTGCAGGGCGGCGACATCCAGTTGAGCGGCTTGTAGGCCCTGTCGTCGGCGTGGATGGAGACGCTGCCGTCCGCCTTGACCAGGATCAGTCGCGGCGCCGAGGGCAGGTGGGCGGTGAGCCGGCCGGCGTAGTCGACCGAGCAGCGGGCAATGACGAGACGCATGGTCGGCAACGCTACTCGACACCCCCCGGTGCTCGCGATCCGCCCGCCCCGCTGCCTGTGGATCGCCCCATTTGTCCCTTGAAACTCTTGTTCATCCCTGGCCGATTGTGGGCGTAACGGGACCGTTCCATATACGCATTCTGCTGGTGTGGTCACCGACCGTTGCCTACCGTAGAGAACGGGAGGTTGCGGCTCCTGTACCGAGCGTGTTCGAAATCGCGAACTCCCTTACCTGTCCGGCAACCCCTGCGCCTCGGGGGTGCGAGAGGAGAACCCATGTCGCTCGACGTCTCACCGGCCCTACTCGAACAGGCCGAGCGAGGCGAGGTCGACGAAGCAGACTTCGTCGACTGCGTCCGGACCTCCCTGCCCTACGCATGGGAGATGATCAGCTCCCTGGTGGCCCAGCTGAAGGTGGACGGCGGACCCTTCGCCGACAACCAGACGCCCCCGCCGGACGAGCAGGCGCGCGGTCAGCTGCTGCGTGCGCTCGCGAGCGACGCCATTCGCGGCGCGCTGCAGCGGCACTTCGGTGTGCGGCTGGCCTTCCAGAACTGCCACCGCGTGGCGGTGTTCCCGCTGGACGCCTCGGTGGACGAGACGTTGGCCCGCTTCACCTCGGTGCGCAGCCAGTTGCTGAACCAGTCGCCGGAGCTTCGGGACTGCTGACGCGCGGTTCCGGTACGGCCGGGCACGGCCGAGTACGGCCGGGACGGACAGCCGCCGGCTTGCCGCTCCACCGTGGGGGAGGTGCATTCAGGACCGGGGCGGCAAGCCCCCCAGGTGGCTTGCGTGACAGGCCGGTCAGCGTAGCTGGGGCAGCACCTCGGCGCCCAGTCGCCGCAGGTTCTCCTCCGTGGCCGCGAGGTCGCCCGAGCCCTCCGTGAGGAGGGCGAAGCGGGTGATGCCGGTGCGCTCCGAGGTGGCCGCGAGCCGGTCGGCGGCCAGCCGCGGGGTGCCCACCGGGTGCAGTCCGCAGAGCAGTTCGGTGTAGGCGTACGGGTCGCGCATCGAGCGCGCCCGTCCGTCCACCGTCACATGGGCCCCGAGTCCCTGCCGCAGCCAGCCCGGCATCGCCTTCGTCAGTGTCTCCACCGCGTCCGTGCGCCGGTCGGCGAGCTGGCAGACCCCGGCCGAGACATGGGCCGCGCCCTCGATCTCCTCGGCCGGCCGGCCCGCCGCCCGCGCGCACTGCCGCCACATGGCGACCATCTCGGCCTTCTCCTCGTCCCCGACGTGCATGCCGAGCAGCATCGGCAGCCCGCGCTCGGCCGCCAGCCGTACGCTCGCCGGTGAGGTGCAGGCGAGGACGACCTCGGGCCCGGGGGTCTCCGTCAGGGCCTCCGAGGGGCGGGGGACGACCGGCACCTCGCGGAAGGAGAACCGCTCGCCGGAGGCCGCCACCGACGGCTCGCCGAGCCAGCGCAGCAGCAGATCGAGTGACTCGGGGAACCCGTGTTCGTACGCCTCCAGTCCCGCGCCGAACACCTCCAGGTCCACCCAGGGGCCGCCCCGCCCGACGCCCAGCGTGAACCGGCCGCCGCTGGTGATGTGGAGCAGTGCGGCCTGCTCGCCGAGGGCCACCGGATGGGCCGTGGGCAGTACGCTGACCGCCGTACCCACCCGGATGCGGCGGGTGCGGCCGAGCAGCAGCGCGGCCAGGGTCACCGCGGACGGGCATGTGCCGTACGGCACGAAGTGGTGCTCGGCGAGCCAGACGGCGTCCAGCCCGGACTGCTCGGCGACCTCCGCCGAGCGGACCGCCCGGTGCAGGGCCTCCCCGGGGCCCTGGCCCGGGAACTGGGCCGCCAGCACAAAACTTCCTACGTGCATCGCATTTCCTGCTTCCTTGGCTCCGACCCGGAGCTCCCCCACCCGGCATAACCGCCTGACACGTGCCCAGGACACGGCCTGGCCGGAAAGATTTGCGGATTGTCTGCCGAATGGATCGCCGTGGAGGGGGACTTGGGCGGGTTGGTTCCTTACGCGTACCCGACGCGTACCCCTCACGGCGGCGCGTAGGCTGGATGGAGCCCGTGCTCCCTGTACAGCCCCGAGAGGTGTCCCGTGTCCCCGCGTCGCAACCGACCGAAGGCAGCCGGATCATCGGGCCGCAGCGCCGAGGACGACCGCGCCGGCCGGTACGGCGGCTGGCAGTCCACGGAGAGCTGGCAGGGCGAGGACTGGAGCGTACGCCATGTCGCCGGGGCCAGCGCGGAGGGCAAGACCTACCGCTGCCCGGGCTGCGACCAGCTGATCGCGTCCGGCGTCCCGCACGTGGTGGCGTGGCCGGAGCACGCGGGCGTCGACGACCGCCGGCACTGGCACAAGGCCTGCTGGAACGCGAAGGACCGCCGCACCACGCGGGTGCAGCGGTCCCGTAACGCGCCGAGGTTCTGAGCTTTGGGGCCGTACGGCTACACGTCCCGGCTCTGCAGCAGCGCGTACGCGCCCGCGTACACCGCCGCCGTCACACCGGCCATGATCCACAGCGGGTCCCAGCCGGAGGGGCCGGACTGGGTCAGGGAGTTGGTGTAGAAGACGCTCAGCTGGTTCGGGATCGAGTATTCGAACAGCCACTCACGGAGCTTGTTCAGCGACTCCGACACCATGAACAGCGCGAGCACCAGCGGCGCGAGGAGCACGCCGATCATGATGGTGATGGCGCCCGCGGAGTGCCGGATGACCGAGCCGACGAGCAGCGAGAGCAGGCCGAGCAGCGCGATGTAGAGGCTGATGCCGACGGTGGCCTTCAGCCAGTCCTCACCGGTCGGCGTACGGGCGCCGGTGCTCTCCAGCATCGACGCCTGGACCATGGCCACGAAGCCGGACGTGACCAGGGTGAAGACGAAGGCGACGGTGAAGAACACGATCGACTTGGCGGCGAGCACCCGGGCCCGGCTGGGGCACGCGGTCATCGTCGTACGGATCATGCCGGTGCCGTACTCCGAGGCCGTGGTCAGCACGCCGAGCGTGATGATGCAGATGCTGCCGAGGAGCAGACCGAAGAAGCCGAACGACAGCGGGTTCTCGCCGGACAGGCCCTCGGAGCCGGCGTTGGCCTCGACCAGGGCACCGGCCAGCAGGCCGATGCCGACGACGAGCAGCACGAACACGCCGAGCGTCCACATCGTGGAGCGCACCGACTTGATCTTCGTCCACTCGGAGGCCAGCGCGTGCCCGAGATGGGTGCGCACGACCGGGATGGGCGAGGTGTAGCCGGGGTACGGCCCACCGGGCGCGGCTGCCGGGGCCTGCGGCATGGGGGGCTGGTGGGTGCTCATCGGGCGTCCTCGGGCTGGGTCGTCGGGTCGGCAGGGGAGGAGGCGGGGGCGGCGGGGGCGGCGGCCGGCGCGGGCGGGGCCGCCGGGGCCTGCGGGGCGGCCGGGGTCTCCTTGGTCAGGGCCGGCGGCTGGTCCTGCGGCGCCGGGGCGGCGGAGGGGGCCTGCGCGGGCTGGGCCGGTGCCGTCGGCCGGCCCTCGGGGCCGGGCTGTGCGTACGGGTTGGCCGTACCCGCCGGTCCAGCGGGTGCCGTACCCGGGGCCGTGCCCGGAGCGCCGCCGTACGGCCCCGCGGGCGGAGTGAAGGGCTGGCCGCCCTGCTGGGGCGGCGGCGGGGCGTACCAGCCGGGCTGGCCCTGGCCGGGGACCGGCATGGGCGGCTGGGCGCCGGGCGGCAGCGGCTGCTGGAGGCCCGCCTTCTGGTCGACCGTCGAGCGGTAGTCCACGGCGCCCTGCGTCATCCGCATGTACGCCTCCTCCAGCGAGGCCTGGTGCGGGGACAGCTCCCACAGCCGGACGTCCGCCTCGTGCGCGAGGTCGCTGATGCGGGGCAGCGGCAGCCCGGTGACCCGGAGCGCGCCGTCCTGCTCGGGCAGCACGTGCCCGCCGGCCTCGGTGAGCGCGGAGGTCAGCTTCTCGCGCAGCTGCGGCTCGGTGTCGGGGGTGCGCACGCGCGCGAAGTCGGCCGAGTTGGCCGAGATGAAGTCCTTCACGCTCATGTCGGCGAGCAGCTGTCCGCGCCCGATGACGATGAGGTGGTCGGCGGTCAGCGCCATCTCGCTCATCAGGTGGGACGAGACGAAGACCGTACGGCCCTCGGCCGCGAGGGCCTTCATCAGGTTGCGGACCCAGAGGATGCCCTCGGGGTCGAGGCCGTTGACCGGTTCGTCGAAGAGCAGCACCTGCGGGTCGCCGAGCAGCGCGGCGGCGATGCCGAGCCGCTGGCCCATGCCGAGGGAGAAGCCCTTGGAGCGCTTTCTGGCCACACCCTGGAGGCCGACGACGCCGAGCACCTCGTCCACGCGCCGGGCCGGGATGCCCGACAGCTGGGCGAGGCTCAGCAGGTGGTTGCGGGCGGTCCGGCCGCCGTGCACGGCCTTGGCGTCCAGCAGCGCGCCGACCTGCCGGGGGGCGTTGGGCAGCTTGCGGTACGGGTAGCCGCCGATGGTGACCGACCCGGACGTGGGGTTGTCCAGCCCGAGGATCATCCGCATCGTCGTGGACTTGCCCGAGCCGTTCGGCCCGAGGAAGCCGGTCACGGCCCCTGGCCGCACCTGGAAGGAAAGGTTGTACACGGCGGTCTTGTCGCCGTAGCGCTTGGTCAGGCCGACAGCCTCGATCATGCTCCGCACCCATCGAAAGGTTCAGGACAGCGGGGCACACGCCCCCGTAAGGGTTAGGAGGATATCGAGGCGCTGACGGTTCCGCCCAAGAGAAAGTAAAGCTATGCGTCGCGCTTCTTGAGCAGCGCGTAACCCCCGACGAGCACCGCGGTCACCCACAGCGCCATGATCCCGAGTCCGCCCCAGGGGCCGTAGGGCGTGTCGTCGCCGGCTCTCGGCAGCACCTGCATGATCCGCCGGCCGGCCTGGTCCGGAAGATACCGGCCGATCTTCTTCGTGGCGTCGACGTTGCCGAGAATGTTCGAGACGAGGAAGAAGAACGGCATCAGGATGCCGAGCGAGAGCATCGGCGAGCGCAGCATCACCGCGACGCCCATGGAGAACACCGCGATGAGGGCCATGTACAGCCCGCCGCCGACGACCGCCCGCAGCACCCCGGGGTCGCCGATGGCGGCGCGGTGGGAGCCGAGCATCGCCTGGCCGAGGAAGAACGCGGCGAAGCTCGTCACCATGCCGACGGCGAGCGCGAGCGCCGTGGCCACCGCGACCTTGCCGAACAGGAAGGTGCCGCGCTGCGGTACGGCGGCCAGGGAGACCCGGATCATGCCGGTGCTGTACTCGTTGGAGACGACCAGCACCCCGAACACGATCATCGCGAGCTGGCCGAGGGTCATGCCCGCGAAACTGATCACCGTGGGATCGAAGGAGAGCCGTTCCCGCACGGGCATGTTCTCGTACTGACTGTTGGAGAGCGCGGAGATCAGCATCCCCAGGGCGATGGTGACCACCGCGGCCAGCGACAGCGTCCACACCGTGGACGCCACCGACCGGATCTTGGTCCACTCGGACCGGATGACCTGTACGGCCGCCATGGTTCTCAGGCCCCCTTCCAGCCGGCGCCCCAGCCCTGCGGGACGGCGGCGGGTCCGGCGTGCGCGTGGTACTCCACGGCCTCGGCCGTCAGCTGCATGAACGCCTCCTCCAGCGAGGCCTGCTGGGGACTCAGCTCGTGCAGCACGAGCCCGTACCGCGCGGCCAGCTCACCGATCTGCCCGGCCTTGCCGCCCTCCACCTCGAGCGCCTCGCCGCCCGCCTCCACGACGGTGATCCCCGCCTGGTGCAGCACGTCGAGCAGCCGCTCACGCTGCGGGGAGCGGATCCGCACGTACGACCGCGAGTTCGCCCGGATGAAGTCGGCCATCGAGGTGTCCGCGAGCAGCCGCCCCTGCCCGATGACCACCAGGTGATCGGCCGTCAGCGCCATCTCGCTCATCAAGTGGCTCGACACGAACACGGTCCGGCCCTGCGCGGCCAGCGATTTCATCAGGTTCCGGATCCAGTGGATGCCCTCGGGGTCCAGCCCGTTCACCGGCTCGTCGAACATCACGATCCGCGGATCCCCGAGCAGCGCGGCCGCGATCCCGAGCCGCTGTCCCATGCCGTACGAGAAGCCCTTGGCCTTCTTCCGCGCCACGGCGGTGAGCCCGACGGTATCCAGTACCTCGGCGACCCGGCTGCTCGGGATGCCGTTGCTCTGCGCGAGACAGAGCAGATGGTTCCAGGCGCTCCGGCCGCCGTGCACGGCCTTGGCGTCCAGCAGCGCGCCGATGTACGTCAGCGGGTCCTTGAGCCGGTTGTAGTGCGTGCCGTCGATGCGGACATCACCGGCGGTGGGGTGGTCGAGCCCGAGGATCATCCGCATGGTGGTGGACTTCCCGGCGCCGTTGGGCCCGAGAAACCCCGTCACGACGCCCGGTCTGACGGTGAAGGTCAGATGGTCGACCGCCACCTTGTCGCCGTACCGCTTGGTCAGCCCCTCCAGCTCGATCATGCGGCCACGCTAAAACGGGGCAAAGCCCCCCGCCACTTGAAGGCAGGGGGCTCCATAGCGCCCCCGAAGGGGCGCGGAACTGCGCGACCACCACAACGGGCGCGCGGTTCACCACGACCCGCGGTTACCGGGACTGCTGCGCCGGCACCCCACGAGAGATGGGCTCGTCGTCGCTCGTGGTGCCGGCGGCGGCCACAGCGGCGCCGGTCAGCGTGGCCAGCATCTCGCGGACGTTCGTCAGCTGGGCGTTGATGGAGTCGCGGCGGTTGGTGAGCGCCGCCAGCTCACGCTCGGATTCCGAGCGGATGCGGTCGGCCTTGGCGTTGGCGTCGGCCACGATGTCCTCGGCCTGGCGCTGGGCGGTCTCCACCGTCTGGCGGGCGCGGCGCTCGGCGTCGGTGCGCAGCTTCTCCGCCTCCAGGCGCAGCTGCTCGGCCCGGTGCTCGATCTCGGCGAGCCGCTTCTCGGCCTTCTGCTGACGCGAGGCCAGGTCACGCTCGGACTGCTCGCGGCGCTTGGCCAGGTTGGTCTCGAAGTCGGCGGCGGCCTGCGCGGCCTTGGCGCGGGTCTCCTCGAAGAGGGCGTCCGCCTCCTCGCGCTTGGACTGCGCGTCCTTCTGCGCCTCGGCGCGCAGCTGGGCCGCGTCCGACTTGGCCTTCTCGACGATCCGGACGCCCTCGTCCTCGGCCTTGGCCTTGCGCTCGGCCGCGTACGCCTCGGCGTCGTTGCGGACCTGCTGGGCCGCCGACTCGGCGAGGTCCCGGTGCTGCTCGGCCGCCCGCCGGGCCTCCTCACGCAGCTCCTTGGCCTCTTCCTCGGCCAGCCGCAGGATCTTCTCGACCCGCGCGCCGAGACCCGCGTACGACGGCTCGGCGTCCGTGATCTGGGCCTGCGCGTTCTGCGTTTCGAGGTGGAGCTCCTCGATGCGCTTCTCCAGGGCGGTGATGCGGGCGAGAGCGCTGTCACGGTCGGAGACGAGCTTGGAGATACGTTCGTCCACCTGAGCGCGGTCGTATCCACGCCGCACAAGCTCGAAGCCGTAGGGGGAAGTGTCGCTCATGGGGTTCCTGTCGAATGAGACCGGTGAGTGAGGTGATAAGGGGAATCCTAGGGGCCGAAGCGGTGTGTCATCGAGCAGATACGGTTTTGATCTGGAGAATGGCACCCCTTTTGAGTGGCTGACCGTCGGACGGCTTGCCAAGGAGTCGGGCAAAGCCCCCAGAAGACACCGGAACCTACCCCTCAGGCTAGCTGTCTGACGACTTGCCACCCGAACGGGGGGCGCCCACCGTGGCGCCCGCCTTGACCCCGCCGTCCTTGCCGGACGCGGGCGCCTCGAAGGACTCCAGCGCCTCCAGGACGTCCTGGACCCGGGAGATCTCGGCGTTGATGTCCTCGCGCCGGCGCATCAGGATCTCCAGCTCCCGCTTGCCCTCCTCGACGGTGCGCCGGGCCTCGCGGATCGCCTCCGCCTTCAGCTCCTCGGCCTCCTTGATCAGGCTGGCCTTCTTCTGCTCGGCCTCCTTGAGCAGCCCCTCCGCCTTCTTCACCGCGGCGATCCGCACCTTGCCCGCCTCGGAGCTGGCGTCCGAGACCAGCTCCTTGGCCTTCGCCTCGGCCTTCGCCAGCTGCTCCTCGGCGGCCTTGATGAGCGCGTCGCAGCGGTCGCCGGTGGACTTCATCGTCTCGGCGGCCTCGCGGCGGGCCCGCTCGTGCAGCTCCTCGATCTCGCTGGTGATGCGGTCCCGCAGCTCCTCCGCGCGCTGCCTTATCGCGGTGGCGTCCCGGCGGGCGCCGACCAGCAGCTCGTCCGCGTCCGTCCGGGCCTTCTCCACCAGCGAGTTGCCCTCGATGGTCGCCTCGGAGACGATCCGCTCGGCCTCGCTGCGGGCCGCGCCGACCATCGTGTCGGCCTGCGACTCGGCGTCCGCGGTGGTCTTCAGCGCCTGCTGCTGCGCCTCCGTGAGCAGCTTGTCGGCCTCCGCCGTGGTCTCCGTGATGAGCTTGTCGACCTGCTCGGCCGCCTCCGAACGCCGCTTGTTGGCGTCCTTGCGGGCCTCGTCCAGGGTCCGCTCGGCCTCCTCGCGCGCGGAGCCGACGAGCCGCTCGGCCTCCGCCTCCGCGTCCGCCTTCACGCGCGCCGCCTCGGCCCGCAGCCGCTCGGCGTGCGCCTGGGCGGAACCGACCGTCTCCGCGGCCTCCGCGCGCAGCCGCTCGGCCTCGTCGGTGGCCTCCGCGAGCAGCTGCTCGGCACCCGCCAGCGCCTCGGCGCGCACGCGCTCGGCCTCGGCGGCGGTCTCGTTCTGGAGCCGTTCGGCCTCGTTGCGGGCCTCGGTGATGAGGGTGTCGGCCTGGGTGGCCGCGTCGGAGCGGATGCGGTTGGCGTCCTCGCGGGCCTCCGCGCGGGCACGCGTCGCCGCCTCGTTGGCCTCGGTGAGCGTCTCCGACGCCTCCGTGCGGATCCGCTCCGCCTCGGCGGCCGTCTCCGCCTGGAGCCGCTCCGCCTCCGTGAGCGCCTCCGTGCGCACCCGGTCGGCTTCGGCGGCGGTCTCGTTCTGGAGCCGTTCGGCCTCGTTGCGGGCCTCGGTGATGAGGGTGTCGGCCTGGGTGGCCGCGTCGGAGCGGATGCGGTTGG
>NZ_JBVHVI010000022.1:0-61602 GCF_055564915.1 Streptomyces sp. NPDC028928 | reverse complement strand
GTTGGCGTCCTCGCGGGCGTCCGCCCGGGTACGGGCCGCCGCCTGGTCCGCCTCGGCCAGCGCGTCCGACGCCTCGGTGCGCACCCGCTGGGCGTAGTCGCCGGCGTCCGCGCGCAGCCGCTCGGCCTCCGCGATGGCCTCCGCCATCGTCCGCTCGGCCAGCGCCTTGGCGGCCTCCGACTCCTCGTTCGCCTCGCGCCGGATCCGGGACGCGTCCTCGCTGGCCCGCTCCCGCTCGGCGTAGGCGTCGGCGCGGACCCGGTCCGCCTCCTCCTCGGCCTCCCGCTTCGTACGCTCCGCCGCGTGCTCGGCGGCCGAACGCAGCCCGGCGATCTCCTCCTGCGCCTGCTCGTGCAGCCCGGCGACGGAGTCCCGGACCTGCTGCGCGTGCTGCTCGGCGGCGGCGACCATCTCGGTCGCCCGCCGGTCGGCCTCCTCCACCAGCCGGGTCGCCTCGGCCTGCGCCTCCTCGACCCGCTTGCGGGCGGAGGCCAGCAGCTCCTCGCTCTGCTGACGGGCCCGCTGCCGCTCCTGGTCGGCCTCCTCACGGGCCGCGCCGAGGAGTTCCTCGGCCTCGCGACGGCGCCGGGCGGCCTCCTCCTGCGCGGCGGCCAGCGTCTCGGACGCCTCGGTGCCGAGCCGCTCGGCGGCGGCCTGCGCCTCCGCGCGCACCCGGTCGGCGGAGTCCTGGGCCTCGGTCTTCAGCCGCTCGGCCTCGGCGGCGGCCTCGCTGCGCAGCCGTACGGCGACGGCCTCGCCCTCGGCACGGGAGGCGGACGCGTCGGACGCGGCCTCGGTGCGCAGCCGCTCGGCCTCGGCCTCGGCCTGCTGCTGGAGCGTACGGATCCGCTCGGCGGCCTCCGCGCGCAGCCGCTCGGTCTCCTCGGCGGCCTCCTTACGGATCCGGGAGGCTTCCTCACGGGCGTCGGTCAGCGCCTGCTCGGCCGACGCCAGCCGCTCCTGCGCCTCCGTCTGGAGCCGCGTCAGCTCCTCGGCGGCCTCGGTACGGCGGGCCTCGACGGCCTTCTCGGTCTCCTCGCGCAGCTCCCGCGCGGCCTTCTCGGCGTCCGCGGCGACCGTCTCGGCCTGCTCGGCGGCCTCGGCGCGCAGCCGCTCGGCCTCCTTGCGGGTGCGCTCCAGGGTCTCCTCGGCCTGCCGGCGCAGGCTCGTGGCGCGCTCGATGGCCTCGGTGCGGACCTTCTCGCTGTCGGCGGTCGCGGTCTGCCGCAGCTCGTCGGCGTCCGCCTTGGCCTTCGCCAGCAGCTCCTCGGCGGACTTGGCCGCCTCCTCGATCTGCGCCACCGCCTCCCGGCGGGCCTCGGCACGGATCGACTCGCCCTCGGCGACCGCGTCGGCGCGCAGCTGCTCGGCCTCGCCGCGCAGCCGGCGGGCCTCCTCCTGCAGCTCGACCGTCTTGGCGCGGTACTCCTTGGTGTCGTCCTTCGCCGCGCCCTTGAGCTGCTCGGCGATGTCGTGCGCCTCGGCGCGCAGCCGGTCCGCCTCCGCCTCGGCCTCCGAGCGGATCCGCTCGGCCTCCTCCGCGGCGGCCCTGGTGGTCTTCTGGGCGTCCTCGGACGCCTTGTTCAGGACCTCCTCGGCGGTCCTGGCCGCCTTGGACAGCTGGGTGGCCGTCTCCTCGGCGGTGATCGTGCGGGCCTTCTCGGCGGCCTCGGCGACGATCTTCTCGGCCTCGGCCCGGGCGTCCGCGACCAGCTGCTCGGCCTCGGACTTCGTGTGCTCGGCCTCCTTGGTGGCCTCCTCGACCAGCCGGGCGACCTGCTCCTTGGCGGTGCGCGTGCGCGTCTCGTTGGCGGCCTCCGCACTCGCGAGGGCCTTGGCGGCGGCCTCCTTCGCCTCGGTGACCACCTTCTCGGCCTCGGCCTGCGCCTTGCGCAGCGCCTCCTCGGCCGCGGCCATCCGCTCCTCGGCGGCCCGGCTCAGCTCGGCGGCCTGCCGGCGGGCGGCGTCCGACTCGGTGACCGTCGCCGTACGCAGCTGCTCGGCGTGCTCGGTGGCCTCCTGCGCCTGCGTGGACGCGGCGTTCAGCAGCCGCTCGGCGTCCGTGCGGGCCCGGCGCAGGATCTGCTCGGCCTCCGCGCGCGCCGACTCGGCCTCGCTCTGCAGCCGCTCCCGGGCTTCCCGGGTCAGCCGCTCGGCCTCCGCGCGGGCGGCGGCCATCGCCTGCTCGGCCTCCGCGCGGGACTCCTCCAGCAGCCGGCGGGCCTGCTGCTCCGTACGGGCGCGCAGCTGCTCCGCCCAGGCGACGTTCTCGTTGACGTGCGACTCGACGGTGGCGCGGCGCTCGGCCAGCTCCTGGTCGAGCTGCTGGCGCCGGGTCACCGCCTCCTGGTGCAGCTCGGCCTGGAGCCGGGCGGCCTGCTCGGCGTGCTCCTGGAGGATGCGCTGGGTCTGCGCGCGGGCCTGGCTCAGCTCCCGCTCGGCGTCCTGGCGCAGCTGCTCGGCCTGCATCTGGGCGTTGCGGAGCAACTGCTCGGCCTGGTAGCCGATGTCACCCGCGTCGTAGGCGGGCCGGGTCATGAGGGTGCGCCGCGCCTCGTGCAGCTTGGCGCGCAGCACCTCGACCTGGTAGCCGAGGTCCTCGGCGTGCTGGATCGCCTTCTCGCGCTCGGTCCTCAGCCGCTTCATCTCGGCCTCGAACCGAGAGAGGTGGTCGACGTCAGCCGCCGGCTCTCGCTCCTGGCTCTCGTAGCCCCGCACTGCGCGGTCCCATCCGTCCCCTGGTCAGCTTCTCCAACGAGCCTCGTCCTCCGCCGAACGGGGCCCCCGGGGAATGGTGTCAGATCAACGGCGGAGCACGGGCTGCTGCCCCGACGCACGTCCCCCGAAACCCGGACCCCGGCATGCGATCGTCCCCGTTTCAGGGACGATCGCCCCCAACCCTACCGGCCCTTATGTACGGGGGTCAGTGCTCAGGTGACTCAACAGGGGCCGAAGTGACCAGTTCTGTCAGAACACCGTGGCAGTCCTTGGGGTGCAGGAAGGTGATCCGCGACCCCATGGAGCCCCTCCGAGGCTCCTCGTACAGCACCCGGACGCCCTTGCCGCGGATCTCCTCGGAGTCCCCGTCGACGTCCGCCGTGCCGAAGGCGATGTGGTGCACGCCCTCCCCGTTCTTCGCGAGCCACTTGGCGACCGTGGAGTCCTCACGGATCGGTTCCAGCAGCTGGAGGTAGGAGGCACCGCCGTCCGAGGTCTCGTTGATCTTGAGCATGGCCTCGCGCACGCCCTGCTCCTCGTTGATCTCGGTGTGGAACACCTCGAAGCCGTACGTGGCCCGGTAGAACTCGACGGTCGCGTCGAGGTCGTGGCAGGCGATCCCGATGTGGTCGATTCGCGTCAGCATGGATTCAGTGCAGCGCTCCCGGGGTGGTTACGCAACGTGCGCGCGATCACACCGACAGGCCGGTGACGCCGTGTCCAACCGCTCAGTACATTCGAAGTAAACCCTCGTTCACTCCTCGGCTGTGCAGGCCGGTAAGGGGATCGCACCTCATGTCTTCTGGAACGACCAGCTCGGTGATCGTCGCGGGCGCCCGGACGCCCATGGGGCGGCTGCTGGGCTCGCTGAAGTCCTTCTCCGGAGCCGACCTGGGCGGCTTCGCGATCAAGGCCGCCCTCGACCGTGCGGGGATCGGCGGCGACCAGGTGCAGTACGTGATCATGGGCCAGGTCCTGCAGGCCGGCGCGGGCCAGATCCCGGCCCGCCAGGCCGCCGTCAAGGCCGGCATCCCGATGAACGTCCCGGCGCTCACCATCAACAAGGTGTGCCTCTCCGGCCTCGACGCCATCGCCCTCGCGGACCAGCTGATCCGCGCCGGCGAGTTCGACATCATCGTCGCGGGCGGCCAGGAGTCCATGACCAACGCCCCGCACCTGCTCCCGAAGTCCCGCGACGGCTACAAGTACGGCGCGGTCGAGATGCTCGACGCGATGGCCCACGACGGCCTGACCGACTCCTTCGAGGGCATCGCCATGGGCGAGTCCACCGAGAAGCACAACACCCGCCTCGGCATCAAGCGCCCCGAGCAGGACGAGATCGCCGCCCTGTCGCACCAGCGGGCCGCCGCCGCCCAGAAGAACGGCCTGTTCGAGGCCGAGATCACCCCGGTGGAGATCCCGCAGCGCAAGGGCGACCCGGTGCTGTTCAGCAAGGACGAGGGCATCCGCGGCGACACCACCGTGGAGTCCCTGGCCAAGCTCCGCCCGGCCTTCGCCAAGGACGGCACCATCACCGCCGGCACCTCCTCGCAGATCTCCGACGGCGCCGCCGCGGTCGTCGTGATGAGCAAGGCCAAGGCCGAGGAGCTGGGCCTGACCTGGCTCGCCGAGATCGGCGCGCACGGCAATGTGGCCGGCCCGGACAACTCGCTGCAGTCCCAGCCGTCCAACGCCATCCAGCACGCCCTCAAGAAGGAGGGCCTGGAGGTCTCCGACCTCGACCTCATCGAGATCAACGAGGCCTTCGCCGCCGTCGCCGTGCAGTCAATGAAGGACCTCGGCGTGTCCACGGAAAAGGTGAACGTCAACGGCGGCGCGATCGCGCTGGGCCACCCGATCGGCATGTCCGGCGCCCGGATCGTGCTCCACTTGGCGCTGGAGCTGAAGCGGCGCGGCGGCGGCGTCGGCGCGGCCGCGCTGTGCGGTGGCGGCGGCCAGGGTGACGCCCTGATCGTGCGGGTACCGAAGGCCTGAGAACCGGTTTACGTCGGCGAAGTGAACGGAGCTGTTTGATGCAGGACGTCTCCTCTCTGGTGGCCCAGGCCAGGGAAGGCCGGCCGCGGGCCGTGGCCCGGCTGATCTCCCTCGTGGAGGGGGCGTCCCCGCAGCTCAGGGAGGTGATGGCGGCGCTCGCGCCGCTGACCGGCAACGCCTATGTGGTCGGCCTGACCGGCTCGCCCGGCGTCGGCAAGTCCACCTCCACCTCCGCGCTCGTCACCGCGTACCGCAAGCAGGGCAAGCGGGTCGGCGTCCTGGCCGTCGACCCCTCGTCCCCGTTCTCCGGCGGCGCCCTGCTCGGCGACCGGGTCCGGATGTCGGAGCACGCCTCCGACCCCGGCGTCTACATCCGCTCGATGGCCACCCGCGGCCACCTCGGCGGCCTGGCCTGGGCGGCCCCCCAGGCCATCCGGGTACTGGACGCGGCGGGCTGCGACGTGATCCTGGTCGAGACCGTCGGCGTGGGCCAGTCGGAGGTGGAGATCGCATCCCAGGCCGACACCAGCGTGGTCCTCCTGGCCCCCGGCATGGGCGACGGCATCCAGGCGGCGAAGGCCGGCATCCTGGAGATCGGCGACGTCTACGTCGTCAACAAGGCCGACCGGGACGGCGCCGACGCCACCGCCCGCGAGCTGAACCACATGCTGGGCCTGGGCGAGTCCCGCGGCCCCGGCGACTGGCGCCCGCCGATCGTGAAGACCGTCGCGGCCCGCGCCGAGGGCGTCGACGAGGTGGTGGAGGCCCTGGAGAAGCACCGGGCCTGGATGGAGGAGCGCGGCGTCCTCGCCGAGCGCCGCAGGGCCCGCGCGGCCCGCGAGGTGGAGACCATCGCCGTCACCGCGCTGCGCGAACGCATCGGCGACCTGCACGGCGACCGCCGCCTCAGCGCCCTCGCCGAGCGGATCGTCGCCGGCGAACTCGACCCGTACCGCGCGGCCGACGAGCTGGTCACGGGCCTGACGCAGGGCTGACCACTGGTCAGCCCGGCAGACGTACTGCTAACTTGAGCGCCATGTTCCTCTCCCTGGCGTAGAGCGCACCCGGGATCGCGGGGCCGGAGAAGCGGCCACCGCGCCCTTCGGTGTCCCTCTTCCGCCTCTTCCAGAGGAACTTCCGCGTGTCCACGCACCTTTCGCGGCCCTCGTACGCCGCCGTCCTGCGCGTTCCCCATGCGCGCCGCACCTTCACCGCCGCCCTGGCGGCCCGCCTGTCCTACGGCACGGTCTCCCTCGCCGTCCTGCTGTCCGTCACCCAAGCCACCGGCTCCTGGGCCGTCTCCGGGCTCGTGCTGTCCCTGTTCGGGGCGACGACGGTCTTCCTGATGCCGCTGCGGGCCGCCCTGATCGACGGCCATGGCCCACGCCGGGCCCTGCTGCCCATGTCCGTGCTCTACGGCGCCCTGCTGACCGTCCTCGCCGTCCTGACCTGGCGTCCCGGGGCACCGGCGGCGGCCGTCGCCGGCGCGGCCGCGCTCGCGGGCTGCTGCGCGCCCCCGCTGGGCCCGGTCATGCGCACCCTGTGGTCCGAACTGGTCCCGGACCGCGCGCTGTTGCAGCGCGCCTACAGCCTGGACGGCGTCGCCGAGGAACTGCTGTACGTCTCCGGTCCGGCCCTGGTCGGCGGGCTCATGGCCGTCGCCCCGCCGGCCGCCGGCATCCTGCTGAGCGCGGCCCTGAACGTGGCCGGCACCTGTGCCTTCGTCACCTCCCCGGCGATGACCGGCCCACGCCCCGCGTCCCACGGCGAACGGCAGCCGGCCCTGGTCCGGGGCCTGCTGCCGCCGGTCGCGGTCGCCCTGGGCGTGGGGCTGGCCCTCAGCTCCGTGGAGCTGCTGGTGACGGCCTTCGTCACGGAACGTTCCTACGACACCGCCCTGGTCCCCTGGGTCCTGGGCGCGCTCTCGGCGGGCAGCGCGCTGGGCGGCCTGGCGGGCGGGGCACTGCGCTGGCGTACGACCGCAGGCACCCGCCTGTACCGGTTCGCCACGGCCCTGGGGCTGACCCTGGCGGCAGCGGCCCTGGCCCCCGGCCTGTGGACCCTCACCGGGGTGATGGCCCTCGCGGGCGCGTTCGTCGCTCCCGCGCTGACCACGGCCTACCTCCTGGCCGACGAGTCAGTGGCCGAGAGCGCCCGGACCCGGGCCGGGGCCTGGGTGAACATGGCGGTGAACACGGGAAGCTCGGGCGGGGCGATGGCAGCGGGGCTGCTGATCGGGCGGGTACCGCTGGAGGTGTGCTTCCTGCTGGCGGGCGGGGTGGCCGTGGTGGCCGCGGTCGTCGCTGCGCCCGGCGCGCGCCGGTAAGCGACCCCACCCCCGCCCGGCTACAGCACCCTGAGCCGGCAAGCCCGGCTCATGGACGCCCCCGCTGCCCCCTCAGGTGCTCGGCGATCGGCTTGAGCGCCTTGTCCAGTTCCATCAGCGCGTCGGCCGACAGCAGATCGATGAAGTGCCGCCGGACCGACGCCACATGGTGTGGCGCGACCTTCCGCATCGTCTCCATGCCGTGCTCGGTGAGCACGGCGTACAGCCCCCGCCGGTCGGACTCGCAGTTCTCCCGGCGTACCAGGTTCGCGTTCTCCATGCGCGTGATCTGGTGCGAGAGCCGGCTCTTGGACTGGAGGGTCGCGGAGGCGAGGTCGCTCATCCGCATCCGCACGTCGTCCGACTCGGACAGGTTCACGAGGATCTCGTAGTCGTTCATTGTCAGGCCGAACGGCTGCAGATCCTTTTCGAGCTGGTACGTCAACAGCCTGTTGACCTCCAGGTGGGTGCGCCAGGCGCACTGCTCCGCATCGGTCAGCCAGCGCGTGGCCGTCTCGGTCTCCATGAATGAAGTCTACCTAAGAAGTTGAATGACGAACTACTTCGGGTGGTGTGACTGTGCGCACGCGTTCGACGTCACACTCCGCAGACTACCGCTCACAGCCCGAAGCGACGCTGGAGGTCTCCCAGCTGTCCGGGAAGGCGCGGTGCGCCCGACGATTGCGGACCGTGTCCGACCGGTGCCGTTCCGCCACCTCCGGGGACCCCCGGTTCGGACGGAACCGCCCCCGTCGCGGCCTCGGCCATGAGGGTCTCCGTCGACTGCAGCAGGACCGTCCCGGCGCCCACGAACTCGAACTGGTGCTCCTCGCCGGAGACCCCGCCGAAGCCCGTCATCGCACGTAGACCGCCCAGTACACCCGCCATGTACCCATGGTCGTAGTGATGGCACGGGGACGGGCAGTCGGCCCACCCGACGAGCGCCTGAGGGTCGACCCGGATCGGAGGTTCCATGAACACCACCGGACCGTTAGATGCGGCCACAAACTTTCCGGTTCCGATAAGGGTCAGAAAACCCGGCACGATCGATTGCTTGAGCGCGAGACTTGGCTGAAAAGCGAGCAGATTGCCCGCGCGAATGGTCAAGTTCCCGTCGTCCAGGTCGTAGGAGTTGACGTCGAAGGCCCGGTCGGCCAGCAGCATCTTGCCGGAGCCCTCCGCCACCACCCAGTCGCTCGCGTGCAGTGGCGAATGGAAGGAGCTACGGACAAGTCGGTCGAGTCGCCCGTGCCCGATGCCGTTGAACTCGATCGCCCCGTAGTAGGCGATCATCTTCCCCTTCTGCAGGAACCACTGCCCGCCCTTCAGCTCCACGCAGAAGGTGTAGGTGTTCACGTTGTCGTCGGCGGGCAGCGTCATCGGGTCGTACACGACCGGCCCGGCGCCCGGAGTTCCGTAGGTGCTCACAGCTTC
This sequence comes from Streptomyces sp. NPDC028928, assembly GCF_055564915.1. NCBI lineage: Bacteria > Bacillati > Actinomycetota > Actinomycetes > Kitasatosporales > Streptomycetaceae > Streptomyces > Streptomyces sp. NPDC028928. The sequence goes on along the minus strand of NZ_JBVHVI010000022.1, from coordinate 53,129 downwards.
TCCTCCGACGCCTGGACGTAGACCGTGCCGTTGCCGCTCAGCTCCAGCTGGAAGGCCTCGCCGGAGCCCCGGCCGACCATGTCGCGCCAGCCGAGCGCGGTGGACAGCTTGTTGCGCACCTCGCCGTGGTGGGCGACGTAGGCCTGGGGGTCGACATGGACCGGGCGCTGCGGGCTGATCGGGATCTCGAAGACGCCGCCGTGCGCCATCACGGCCACCGCGCCGTGCCCCTGGAGGGTGGTGGTGAACAGGCCCTGCCCCGTCACCTGGCCCCGCACCATGCCCATGACCCCGCCCTGCGAGCCCAGGAACATCGTGCCCTGCCGCAGCGTGCCCTCGAAGGCGAGCAGCCGGTCCGCTTCCACATAGAGGGTGTCGCCGGAGAGGGTGATCACATGGACGTGGTGGCCGCCGTGCCCGAAGAAGACCGTGCCGCTGCCCTCCACGGTCATCAGCGGGGCCGCCTCGCCGGCCACCCGGCGCCCGATCATGGACATCAGCCCGCCCTGGCCGCCCTGGACGTTGGGCGTGAAGGACACCTCGCCCTGGTAGGCGAGCATCGCCCCGCGCTGGCTGAACAGCCGCTGCCCCGGCGCCACGGTCGCCTCGACCATCTTGGAGTTGATCTCTCGGAAGGTCATCTCACAGGTCCCCCGCGATCGTGTTCCGCTCGCTCGGCTGTACGTACACCAGCCCGTCGCCCTCGAAGCGGATCTGGAACGCCTCGCCGCCGCCCTCCCCGAGGAGGGTGCGGAAGGTCACACCGGACTGGAAGGACTGCCGGACGTCGCCCTGGTGGGCCACATAGGCGCCCGGGTCCACGATCAGCGGGTACTGCGGGCTGACCCGGAGGACGACCGCCGGACCGTCGGAGATGATCGCCGCCTGGCCGTGGCCCTCCACGGTCGTCGTGAACAGGCCGTTGCCCTGCGAGGCCCCGCGCAGTCCCGTGAACGTCGTGCCCGTTCTGAGCCCCGCGTCCGTCGCCAGCAGGTTGCCCGCCTCGACGTAGAGCTTGTCGCCCTGGAGGCTGACCAGGTTGATCTCGGACGCGCGGTCAGCGAACCAGCAGGTCCCGTGCCCTTTCACCTCCATCACCGTCATCTGCTCGCCGGTGAGCCGCCGGGTCACCATCCCGCGCAGCCCCTCGCCGCCACCGCTCAGCTTCTTGAAGGCCATCTGCCCGTCGTACGCGACCATCGAGCCGTTCTTCGCCTTGACGGCGTCCCCGGTCATGTCGACGGCGAGCACCTTGCTCCCTTGGAGTCGGAACATCGCCACGCTGCGAAAGTAGCCGCCGGACGGGTGGACGGAACAGGGCCCGTGGGTGGATACCCACCCTGAGCGGACCCCTACGGGGACGGTTTGCCACAATGGGCGAACGCTTGTGCTTCCGTTCACAAACCGCAGTACGCCCACGACCGAAGGTGACCCGTGGACCTCAAGACAGCCTCCGCCATCCGCCGCCTCCGCCTGATCTCCGTGCCGGAGGGCATCTCCTGGATCGTCCTCGCGGCCTGCACGATCATCAAGTACACGGTCGCGTCGGGCTTCGATGTCGCCCCGGTGCTCGGGCCGATCCACGGCGTGCTGTTCATCCTGTACGTGCTGTTCTGGCTGGACGCCTGGAACCGCACCAAGTGGAACGGCGGGAAGGCCGCCCTCTACTTCGCCTACTCGATCATCCCCGGCGGCGGTTTCATCGCGGAGCGCAAGCTGCGCCGTGAGGCCGAGGACGCCGTCATCGCGGCCCGCGCCCGCAAGGAAGGAGTCGTGAACGCATGATCGTCGCCTTCTCCGTGACGCCCCTCGGCGTCGGCGAGGACGTGGGGGAGTACGTCGCCGACGCCGTGCGCGTGGTCCGCGAGTCGGGCCTGCCCAACCGTACCGACGCCATGTTCACCTCGATCGAGGGCGAGTGGGACGAGGTCATGGACGTCGTGAAGCGAGCCGTCGCCGCCGTGGAGGCGCGTGCCCCGCGCGTGTCGCTCGTTCTCAAGGCCGACATCCGGCCCGGCGTGACGGACGGACTCACGTCGAAGGTGGAGACCGTCGAGCGGCACCTCGCCCAGTAGCGCGGCCCGCCCGCGGAACCCCGGTCCTCTGGGCCGGGGTTTTCCCGTCCCCGGGGTTTGAGCGATCGCTCAAAGAGGTGTACCTTCGGCGCCAGATGATTTGAGCAGTCGCTCAAACACCGTGCTGACGTGGGGGAACACATGGGTCTCTACATAGAGACACACATCCGCGCCGACCTCGAGGAGCTATGGGCCCGCACCCAGGACCCGGCCCGCCACCAGCGCTGGGACCTGCGCTTCACCGAGATCGACTACCTCCCGCGCGCGGAGGACGAGCCCCAGCGGTTCCGGTACGCCACGCGCGTGCTGCCGTTCCTCACGGTCTCCGGCACCGGCGTCGCAGCCGGCGAGAAGGAGCGCCCCGACGGCACCCGCACCTCCGCCCTGCGCTTCGCCTCCCCGCACCCCCTCTCCCTGATCGCCGAGGGCAGCGGCTACTGGCGCTACGTCCCCGACGCCCACGGCGTCCGCTTCCTCACCGGCTACGACTACCGCCCCCGCTGGGGAGCCCTCGGCGCCCTCGCCGACCGCCTGCTGCTGCGCCCGCTGATGGGCTGGGCGACCGCCTGGTCCTTCGACCGGCTCCGGCTCTGGCTGGAGCGGGGCATCACCCCCGAGCGGGCCCTGGCCAACTGGCTCGCCGAACTCACGGTCCGCGCGCTGCTGCTCGCCGGCTGCCTGGCCGGGCTCCTGCGCGGCTCCCTCCCCGGCCTGCTCGGCCCCCTCGCCGACGCCACCGCCTACCTCTGCCCACTGCTGCTCGTGGTCGGCGTCTGGCTCGCCCTGTGCAAGGCGCCGCTCGCCGGCACCCCGGCCGCCCGCCGCTGCCTGCGCGCCCCCGCCGACCGCACCCGCGCCCCCGGCCTCCTGAGGACGCTGCAGACCCCGGAGCCCCTGGAAACCCTGGAGAACAACGGATGACCTCGATCTTCCAGACCGCGATGGGCCCCGACTTCCACCGCCTCCACCCGGCCCTGCGGCGCCGCTTCTCGGTGGGCCTGGACAGCGGCGAGGCCTGCACCGGCCGGGGCGTGATGGACCGGATCTGGCACGGACCGGCGTTCGTGAAGCCGTTCCTCGCCCTCGGCGGCACCCGGAACATCCTGGTTCCCCGGGCCGGCCGCGCCATCCCCTTCGTGATCGAGAACGTGCCGTACGCCGACACCTTCGGCCGTGAGACGGTGAGCTTCGTGCGCACCTTCGACCTCCCCGGCGGCGCCCGCCGCTTCGACGCGCAGATGGTGCTCGGCCCCCGGGGCGACCGCATCCTCGACTACCTGGGCACCCACCAGCACCTCGCGAGCGACCTGCACTTCCACGCCGAGCCCGACGGCTCCCTGCTCATCCGCTCCGGCACACACCGGTTCCGGGAAGGGCCGGTGGACGTCCGCGTCCCCGAGCTGATCGGCGCCACGGCCGAGGTGCGGGAGGCCTACGACGAGCGCGCCGGGCGCTTCCGCATCCGGGTGCGGGTGGTGAACCGGTACTTCGGGCCGCTCTTCGGCTACGAGGGCTCCTTCACCGCGTCGTACACCGACCTCCGCGCGTGCGGGGTGCGGCCCGGGCTGCGGCCGGTGCGGGAGGAGGCGCGCGCATGAGCCCGGAGACCGCGAAGGCGCAGGAGACCAAGGCCAAGCTGCTGGAGGGCGCCCTGCGGACGCTCACCGAACAGGGCATCGCCAAGACGTCGGCCCGTACGGTGGCGGCGGCGGCCGGCGTCAACCAGGCGCTGGTCTTCTACCACTTCGGATCGGTGGACGAGCTCCTGGCGGCGGCCTGCCGGTACGGCGCGGAGAAGGCCGTGGGCCGGTACCGGGAGCGGCTCGCCGCGGTGGGTTCGCTCTCCGAACTCCTCGCCGTCGGGCGCGAGATCCACGAGCGGGAGCGGGCCGGGGGGCATGTCGCGCTGCTCGGGCAGCTGCTGGCCGGCGCACCGACCCATCCGGCGCTGGGGCCGGCCACGGCGGCCGGGCTCGACCTGTGGATCACCGAGATCGAGCAGGTGCTCAGGCGGGTGCTCGCGGCGACGCCCTTCGGGGAGTTCGCCGATCCGGCGGGGCTGGCGCGGGCCGTGGCGGCGTCCTTCGTGGGGATCGAGCTGTACGAGGGGGTGGACGAGGCGGGGGCGCACGCGGCGCTGGACGCGCTGGAACAGCTGGGGGCGCTGGTGGCCGCGGTGGAGTCGCTGGGACCGGTCGCCCAGCGGGCCGTCCGCCATCACCTGCGCCGGCGCGGACGCCCCTGACCAGCCCGGGGCGGAACCGTCGGCGCGCGCTCGTGACCGGCCGGGGACCGAAAGGCGAGACGGAGCTGACCGGCATATGACCGGCCGGTAGGGTCTGATGACGTGCCGAAGCCTCTCAGCCTTCCGTTCGACCCCATCGCCCGTGCCGACGAGCTCTGGAAGCAGCGCTGGGGAAACGTGCCGTCCATGGCCGCGATCACCTCGATCATGCGGGCCCAGCAGATCCTGCTCGCCGAGGTGGACGCGGTGGTCAAGCCGTACGGGCTGACGTTCGCCCGCTACGAGGCGCTGGTGCTGCTCACCTTCTCCAAGGCCGGTGAGCTGCCGATGTCCAAGATCGGTGAGCGGCTGATGGTGCATCCCACGTCCGTGACGAACACGGTGGACCGGCTGGTGAAGTCGGGTCTCGTGGCCAAGCGGCCCAATCCCAACGACGGGCGCGGCACGCTCGCCGTCATCACCGACAAGGGCCGGGAGGTGGTGGACGCGGCCACGCGCGACCTGATGGCCATGGACTTCGGACTCGGGGTGTACGACGCGGAGGAGTGCCAGGAGATCTTCGCCATGCTCCGTCCGCTGCGGATCGCGGCACACGACTTCGAGGAGCAGTGACCCGGGGCAAGATCTCCCGGAACGGGTGGTTACGCTCGACTCCATGAAAAAAAGCGTGCTGACCCGCTACCGCGTCATGGCCTACACCACCGGCGTGCTGCTGGTGCTGCTCTGCCTGAGCATGATCGCGAAGTACGGGCTGGACGTCGACGGTGCCGCCGACTTCACCCGGGTCGTCGCCATCGCCCACGGCTGGCTGTACGTCCTCTACCTGATCTTCGCCTTCGACCTGGGCTCCAAGGCCAGGATGCCGGTCGGCCGCCAGCTGTGGGTGCTGCTCGCGGGGACGATTCCCACCGCCGCGTTCTTCGTGGAGCGGAAGATCAGCCGTGAGCTGGAGGCCCGGGTCGCCGACGAGGCGCCGGCCGTCGCCAAGGCGTAGCGGACACCGCCGTACGGATGCCGTGCGGCGGTCTGCCATCGACATTTACTAGGACGTCCAAGTAAATTCGAAGGTATGGACGCTCACGCCATCGAGGAGGGCCGCCGACGCTGGCAGGCCCGCTACGACGCCGCGCGCAAGCGCGACGCGGACTTCACCACGCTCTCCGGCGATCCCGTGGAGCCGGTGTACGGGCCCCGACCGGGCGACACGTACGAGGGATTCGAGCGGATCGGCTGGCCCGGGGAGTACCCCTTCACGCGCGGGCTCCATCCGACCGGCTACCGCGGCCGTACCTGGACGATCCGCCAGTTCGCCGGGTTCGGCAACGCCGAGCAGACCAACGAGCGGTACAAGATGATCCTCGCCGCCGGCGGCGGGGGTCTGTCCGTCGCCTTCGACATGCCGACGCTCATGGGGCGCGACTCCGACGATCCCCGTTCGCTCGGCGAGGTCGGGCACTGCGGGGTCGCCATCGACTCGGCCGCCGACATGGAGGTGCTGTTCAAGGACATCCCGCTGGGGGACGTCACCACCTCCATGACCATCAGCGGGCCGGCCGTGCCCGTCTTCTGCATGTACCTGGTCGCCGCCGAGCGGCAGGGCGTCGATCCGGGGGTGCTCAACGGGACCCTCCAGACCGACATCTTCAAGGAGTACATCGCCCAGAAGGAGTGGCTCTTCCAGCCCGAGCCCCATCTGCGGCTGATCGGCGACCTGATGGAGTACTGCGCGGCGGGCATCCCCGCGTACAAGCCGCTGTCCGTCTCCGGGTACCACATCCGGGAGGCCGGGGCCACGGCCGCGCAGGAGCTGGCGTACACGCTCGCGGACGGGTTCGGGTACGTCGAGCTGGGGCTCAGCCGCGGTCTCGACGTCGACGTCTTCGCACCGGGACTGTCCTTCTTCTTCGACGCGCACGTCGATTTCTTCGAGGAGATCGCCAAGTTCCGGGCCGCGCGCAGGATCTGGGCGCGGTGGATGCGGGACGTGTACGGCGCGCGGTCCGAGAAGGCGCAGTGGCTGCGGTTCCACACGCAGACCGCGGGTGTCTCGCTGACCGCGCAGCAGCCGTACAACAACGTGGTGCGCACGGCCGTGGAGGCGCTGGCCGCCGTGCTCGGCGGGACCAACTCGCTGCACACCAACGCCCTGGACGAGACCCTGGCACTGCCCTCCGAGCAGGCCGCGGAGATCGCGCTGCGCACGCAGCAGGTGCTGATGGAGGAGACCGGGGTCGCCAACGTGGCCGACCCGCTGGGCGGGTCCTGGTACGTCGAGCAGCTGACGGACCGGATCGAGGCCGACGCGGAGAAGATCTTCGAGCAGATCAAGGAGCGGGGCCTCAGGGCTCACCCGGACGGGCGGCACCCGATCGGGCCCATCACGTCCGGGATCCTGCGCGGGATCGAGGACGGATGGTTCACCGGGGAGATCGCGGAATCCGCCTTCCGGTACCAGCAGGCCCTGGAGAAGGGCGAGAAGCGGGTCGTCGGCGTCAATGTCCACACCGGGTCCGTCACCGGTGACCTGGAGATCCTGCGGGTCAGCCACGAGGTGGAGCGGGAGCAGGTGCGGGTGCTCGCCGATCGGAAGGCGGCGCGGGACGAGGCGGCGGTGCGGGCGGCGCTGGACGGGATGCTCGCCGCCGCGCGGTCCGGGGCCAACATGATCGAGCCGATGCTGGACGCCGTGCGGGCCGAGGCGACGCTGGGCGAGATCTGCGGGGTGCTGCGGGACGAGTGGGGGGTGTACACCGAGCCCGCCGGTTTCTAGACGGTTCCGGCGGACGAGGTCAGGCCCAGCAGCAGGACCCGGGTGAAACTGCGCACCCACTCCTCGTCCGCCGGTTTGCCGCTGACCAGGGTGCGGTGGACCACCGCGCCCGCCACCACGTCGAAGATGAGGTCGCCCGTGCGGGCGGCCTCGGCGGGGTCCGGTTCCGGCGGAAGTTCGCCGCGCCGCTGGGCCCGGGCGCGGCCCGCCAGGACCAGGCGCATCTGACGGTCCACGATGGAGGCGCGGATGCGTTCGCGCAGCGCGTCGTCGCGGGTGGCCTCGGCGACCACCGCCATCAGCCCGCTCTTGGCCTCCGGGCGGGCCAGGATGGCCGCGAACTGCAGCACGACGCCCTCGATGTCGGCGGCGAGGCTGCCCCGGTCGGGGAGTTCCAGCTCGTCGAAGAGTTCCGCGACCGCGTCCACGACCAGCTCGTTCTTGCCGGCCCAGCGCCGGTAGAGCGTGGTTTTCGCAACCCCGGCCCGGGTGGCGACGTCTCCCAGGGTGAGTTTCGACCAGCCGAGTTCGACCAGAGCCTCGCGGGTCGCGGCCAGGATCGCGGTGTCCGCGGCGGCGCTGCGCGGGCGCCCGGTACGGCTGGCGGGGGTGCGGCTCTGCATTCCATGACCATAACCGGCGGGATCTGTGCGGTCGTGAGGGAGATCACCGGGGTGTGGTGTCGCGCGGTGCCCTCCTGGTATTACGCTACGGGTCGTAGCGAAAGCTCGTGAGGGACGTACACGGGCGACGACCATACGGCGTGGGTGGGGACCCGGCGCCGCACATCGCTTTTTTTCATTCAGGCGCGGGATCGGGGGAGGATAGACGCATGCAGCCACGGAACATGTCCATGAGCGGTGTCGTCGACCTCGCCGCGGTCAAGGCGGCCCAGGAGGCCAAGGCCAAGGCCGAGCAGGCGCGCGCCGAAGCCGCCCGGCAGGGCGGGACGGGGGCCGTCTCCCCGGCCGATCTCGTCATCGACGTCGATGAGGCGGGGTTCGAGCGGGAGATCCTGCAGCGCTCCGCCGAAGTCCCCGTCGTCATCGACTTCTGGGCCGAGTGGTGTCAGCCCTGCAAGCAGCTGAGCCCGGTCCTGGAGCGGCTGGCCGTCGAGTACAACGGGCGCTTCCTCCTCGCCAAGATCGATGTCGACGCCAACCCGATGCTGATGCAGCAGTTCGGGATCCAGGGTGTCCCGGCCGTGTTCGCCGTCGTGGCGGGACAGGCCCTGCCGCTCTTCCAGGGGGCGGCCCCCGAGCAGCAGATCCGGCAGACCCTGGACCAGCTGGTGCAGGTCGCCGAGCAGCGCTTCGGGCTGACCGGCCTGACCGTCGACCCGGACGCCGAGCCGGGCGGTGCCCCGACGGCCGCGGCGGCCGAGGGGCCGTACGACGCGTTGCTGAACGCCGCCGCGCAGGCGCTGGACGCCGGCGACCTCGCCGGGGCCGTCCAGGCGTACAAGAACGTGCTGGCCGACGACCCGGCCCACCCGGAGGCCAAGCTGGGCCTGGCGCAGGCCGAGTTGCTCCAGCGGGTGCAGGGCATGGACCCGCAGAAGGTGCGCCAGGAGGCCGCCGAGAAGCCGAAGGACATCACGGCGCAGATCGCCGCCGCCGACCTGGACCTGGTGGGCGGGCACGTCGAGGACGCCTTCGGGCGGCTCATCGACACCGTGCAGCGCACGGCGGGTGACGACCGGGACGCCGTACGGCTCCGGTTGCTGGAGCTGTTCGAGGTCGTGGGACCGGAGGACCCGCGGGTGGTGGGCGCACGCAGGGCGCTCGCGCGCGCCCTGTTCTGACCAGTCGCTAAACGCCACGGCATGTGGTGCCGGGGTGAAAGGTTTGCCGCCGAGGCGTCACGGTGACCGCGCTTTACCAAATCTTGGTAATCGCGGTCACTGTTACTCCGAGTAAATCGAGGCCGTTGGTCTGTCTGGATTCGTCCAGGGATCAACGGCTTTGCTCTGCCCCCCGACGCCACCGAGCGTCGCACTCCGAGACCGGTCGGTCGTCCTCCGGTTATCCGGCCGTTACTAGCCAGTAACGAACCCCCTTGTGCCCGCGCCGAGAATGCACCACGATCGGCGACGCTCGGTCCATTCCCCTACCCCGGCAGCCGGTCGGGTCGACGGGAGACTCTGGGTCCCCACCGAGCAGAGCCGGCGGCAGTGGCGCCGGGTCTAGGGCAGGGGGGTCTTCGCCGGCCGGTGAAGCCTGTCCAGCAAGGTTGTGCGTGATGCGTGTCAGGCGCGACCAGTGGTTGTCGCTCGGGGGTGATCGCCGGTGATTCGGGCGCGGTTCGCGCCGCCGAGCGCAGGCGCTCTCCTTCCCGAGGACGTAGCACTTCTCCCATCCCTGCCCGGTTCAGCCGCCGACTCGGGGCGAGTCCGGGCCAGGAGATGTACGTCCGAGAAGGAGGAAATATGGAGTCCCAGGTGCGTGGCGGGACCAGATGGAAGCGGTTCGCTGTGGTCATGGTGCCCAGCGTCGCCGCTACGGCCGCGATAGGTGTCGCCCTCGCTCAGGGTGCTCTCGCCGCCTCGTTCAGCGTTTCGGGTCAGTCGTTCAAGGTGTCGGCGGACCAGCTGGTCGGTACCGGCTTCTCGCAGTACGGCGCCATCGACAGCGGCTACACGATGGACGGCAAGAAGACGGCTCACCCGGTGGCCGTCTCGGCGTTCAAGCACGCGGAGATCACCAACCTCTGCCAGTCCGTGGTCACACCCGACGTGCCGATCTTCGGCAACGTCAGCCTGATCCTGCGGGCCGGCGGCGAGGGTGCCGAGAAGGTCCAGGCCGAGAACATCTACATCGACGTTGCCGACCTCGCTGCCGACGCGACGTTCGACAACATCGACATCGGCGTGGCCGCCAAGGACGCCTCCAAGGGTCCGGGCATGAAGGGCGGCGGCGAGCAGGCCAACCCCTTCGGCTTCGCGCAGCAGGCCGACAAGGCCACGCTGAAGAACGTGAAGCAGACGGCGTGGGCGACCACCGCCGGCACCTTCAAGCTCAGCGGCCTGAAGATGTCGCTGTCGACGGGTGTCAAGGAGTGCTACTAAGCACTCGCTGACGGGCGGGGGAGCCGGTGGCGCCCCCGCCCGTCCACACTCCGGCCGCGTCCTCACACGCGGCACACATCACCACCACAGCAACGCCGCACCAGGGAGCTGTTTTCCATGAGCGCCGAGACCCCTGCCGCCGAGCCCGGCCAGTTCACCCGCCGGAGGCAGCAGTTCCGCGCCTGGCGGGGCACACGTCCGTTCTGGGCCGGTCTGTTCGTCATGCTCGGCGGCTTTCTCATCCTGTACTTCCCGTACGCCCACCTGCAGCTGGGCCACCTCACGATGACGATGGGGACCCCCGGCGGCTCCAGTTCCCTGATCATCGGTGGACTGCTCTTCGTCCTCGGGATCATCCTCTGGTTCCAGCAGCACATCCGGGTGTTCGGGGGCGTCGCGGCGATCCTGCTGGCGCTGGTGTCCATTCCGCTGTCCAACATCGGCGGTTTCATCGTCGGCTTCCTGTGCGCGCTGACCGGCGGGGCGATGGCCGTGGCCTGGGCGCCGGGCGCGCCCCCGCAGCCGCAGCCGCCGGCCGGGGCGGCACCGGACCAGGGCGGTTCCCCCGCCGCCGCACCCCTGCCGGAGCAGCGCGTGTACGGACTGGACGAGCCGAACGACCTGTCAGGAACGAACCCGGCCAACGGGGCGAACGGGAGGCACAGTGCCGGCTGACGAGGTGACCCGCGGGACCGATGTGGACGGGTCCCGCGCGAGAACCGGGCCCCGCCACGCGGCCCCCAGAAAGCCGCTGTTCACCAGGTTCCACATGCCGGCCGGCAAGGCCATAGCCTCCGTGGCGATGCCCACGGCGGTGCTCATGGGCATGGGCTTCACGTCCACGCTCGCCCTCGCCGACAACAACGGCAGCCCCTCCCCGTCGACGTCGGCGAAGAGCCTGACGGCCGACGAGTACAAGGACTGCGTCAAGGCGCTGGACGACGACAAGGACGCCTCGGCCTCGCCGTCGCCGTCCGCGTCGCCGAGCACGTCGGCCTCGCCGTCGCAGACCGCCGAGAGCGGCGGGACGGAGGAGAGCGGCTCCTCTTCGTCGGGTTCGGGTTCCGACGGCTCCGGCGACAAGGGCACGCCCGAGCCGACCGCCACCTCGGACTCCGGTTCGTCCGGCTCCGACTCCGGTTCCTCCGGCTCCGACTCCGGTTCCTCCGGCTCCGACTCGGGTTCGTCCGGGTCCGACTCGGGTACGTCCGGCTCGGGTTCGGGCTCCGGCGGTGACACGGCCACGCCGTCGCCGTCGCAGACCGGGAGCGGCGGCGGGAACGTCCTGGACACCATTGGCGACACGCTCGGTGACCTCCTCACCGGCGGCGGTGGCACGGACACGGACTCCGGTACGTCGACGCAGACCCCGGCCCCGGCACCGTCCGCCTCCCAGACCTCGTCCTCGTCCTCGTCCTCTTCGACGGACATCTCGTCCGGCGCCGGCGAGGACTCGGGCGGCAGCGCCTCCGACACCGTGAAGGACACGGCGAAGAAGGCCACGGACACGGTCAAGGACACGGTCAAGGACACCACCGGGACCGTCTCCAAGACGGCCGAGGAGGCCACCAGGACGGCCGGGGACGCGACCGCGTCGGCCACGCCGAGCCCGTCCGCGAGCGAGTCCGCCTCCGCCGAGGACTGCCCGGTGGCCACGGACGACGAGGGCGGCGTCGACAACAAGGTGCCGGTGGCGGACGACCCCTGGTACCTGAACGCCAGCTCCCTGCTCCTCAAGAGCGCCGACTACCAGGGCATCGTCGAGGTGAAGACGGCCAACGGCACCACCAAGAAGGTGCTGAAGTACGTCATCTCCGGCGGCACCGACATCGGCGACCTGCACCAGACGGTGAAGGACAAGCAGGCGAACAAGACCTACCACGTCCAGGCGGCCAAGGGCTCGACGTCCACCATCACCGGCGGCGACACGGTGATGTACACCGAGAGCATCTCGGGCAACCTGTTCGGGCTGATCCCGGTGACGTTCAGCCCCGACAGCCCGCCCCCGCTGAACATCCCGCTGATCTACTTCACCAACGTCAAGGTGACCCAGGCGGCCCAGTTCGGCGGCAACCTGCACGTGCCCGGCATGCACGTGTACACGACCGACTGAGCGGTCGTACAAGCCGGTTCGGGAGCCGCACACCACTGAGGGCGCCCCCTGTCGCAGGGGGCGCCCTCAGTGCCGTACACGGTCCGTGCGGGACGGGTCAGCTGCTCTGGCCGCCCAGGTGGTGGACGCGGAGCATGTTGGTGGTGCCGGGGACCCCGGGGGGCGAGCCGGCGGTGATGATGACGGTGTCGCCCGGGCTGAAGCGGCCGAGCCGGGCGATCTCCTGGTCCACCAGGTCGACCATCTCGTCCGTGGTGTTCACGAACGGCACGACGTGCGACTCCACGCCCCAGCTGAGGGTGAGCTGGTTACGGGTGCCCTCGTCCGTGGTGAACGCGATGATCGGCTGGATCGCGCGGTAGCGGGACAGCCGGCGCGCGGTGTCACCGGACTGCGTGAAGGCGATCAGGCCCTTGCCGCCGAGGAAGTCGGCGATCTCGGCGGCCGCGCGGGCCACCGAACCGCCCTGCGTGCGCGGCTTCTTGCCCGGCACCAGCGGCTGCAGGCCCTTGGCGAGCAGCTCCTGCTCGGCCGCGGAGACGATCTTCGACATGGTCTTGACCGTCTCGACCGGATAGGCGCCCACGCTGGACTCGGCCGACAGCATGACCGCGTCCGCGCCGTCCAGGATCGCGTTGGCGACGTCGGAGGCCTCGGCGCGGGTCGGGCGGGAGTTGGTGATCATCGACTCCATCATCTGGGTCGCGACGATCACCGGCTTGGCGTTGCGCCGGCACATCTCCACCAGGCGCTTCTGCACCATGGGGACCTTCTCCAGCGGGTACTCGACGGCGAGGTCACCGCGGGCGACCATCACGCCGTCGAACGCCAGGACGACGTCCTCCATGTTGTCGACCGCCTGCGGCTTCTCCACCTTGGCGATCACCGGGACCCGGCGGCCCTCCTCGTCCATCACGCGGTGGACGTCCTGCACGTCCTTGGCGTCCCGGACGAAGGACAGCGCGACCATGTCGCAGCCCATGCGGAGGGCGAAGCGCAGGTCCTCGACGTCCTTCTCGCTCAGCGCGGGCACGTTGACGGCCGCGCCGGGCAGGTTGATGCCCTTGTGGTCGGAGACGACACCGCCCTCGATGACGATCGTCCTCACCCGCGGGCCCTCGACGTCCAGGACCTTCAGCTCGACGTTGCCGTCGTTGATCAGGACCTGGTCGCCGCGCGAGACGTCGCCCGGCAGCCCCTTGTACGTCGTGCCGCAGATGTACTTGTCACCCGGCACGTCCTCGGTCGTGATGACGAACTCGTCACCGCGCTCCAGCTCGACCGGACCCTCGGCGAAGGTCTCCAGACGGATCTTCGGGCCCTGCAGGTCGGCGAGGACGCCGATGGGACGGCCGGTCTCCTTGGAGGCGGCCCGGACGCGGTCGTACCGCGCCTGGTGCTCGGCGTGGGTGCCGTGGCTGAAGTTGAACCGGGCTACGTTCATGCCCGCCTCGATCATGGCGACGAGCATCTCGTGGGAGTCGACCGCGGGGCCGAGAGTACAGACGATTTTCGAACGGCGCATGGGGCGATCCTATCGGTTTGTTTCGCTACGGAATATTCCGTCTGGCGGAAGATACAAATGAGTGCCACACCGCTCAGGTGCTATTCAGTTGTTCTTTCCGACCAGTGCGTAGGTCTGCGTCGCGATCTCCAGTTCTTCATCCGTCGGCACCACGGCGACCGCGACCCGGGCGGACTCCGGCGAAATCAGCCGCGGCTCGCCGCCGCGTACGGCGTTGCGCTCCGGGTCGACCGCCAGGCCCAGCCCCTCCAGGCCCGCGATCGCCGCCTCCCGCACCGGAGCCGCGTTCTCGCCGACCCCGGCGGTGAAGGCCACCGCGTCCACGGTGCCCAGCACCGCGTAATAGGCGCCGATGTACTTCCTGAGCCGGTGAATGTAAATGTCGAAGGCGAGTGCGGCCTCTTCGTCACCCTCGTCGATCCGGCGGCGGATCTCCCGCATGTCGTTGTCCCCGCACAGACCGAACAGGCCGCTCCTCTTGTTGAGAAGAGTGTCGATCTCGTCCATGGACATATCCCCAACCCGGGCCAAATGGAAGATGACGGCGGGGTCCACATCACCGGAGCGCGTACCCATCACGAGCCCCTCCAAAGGCGTCAGCCCCATGGAGGTGTCCACGCACCGGCCCTTCTCGACCGCGGACGCCGAGGCGCCGTTGCCCAGGTGCAGCACGATCACGTTGACCTCGGACGGGTCCTTGCCCAGCAGCCGCGCGGTCTCCCGCGAGACGTAGGCGTGCGAGGTGCCGTGGAAGCCGTAGCGGCGGATCCGGTGCCGGTCGGCGATCTTCGGGTCGATCGCGTAGCGCGCCGCGGACTCCGGCATCGTCGTGTGGAACGCGGTGTCGAAGACGGCGACCTGGGGCAGGTCCGGGCGCAGCCCCTGAGCGGTGCGGATGCCGGTCAGGTTGGCCGGGTTGTGCAGCGGGGCGACCGGGATCAGCCGCTCGATCTCGGTGAGCACCTCGTCGTCGATGACGGTGGGCTCGGTGAAGAACATCCCGCCGTGCACCACGCGGTGGCCGATCGCGGCCAGCTCGGGTGAGTCCAGGCCCAGGCCGTCCCGGCTCAGCTCCTCGGCGACCGCCTTGAGGGCGGCGTCGTGGTCGGCGATCGGACCGGTGTGCTCACGGGTGTCGCCGCTGGTGAGGCAGGTGTGCTCGATCCGGGAGGTCTGCTCGCCGATGCGCTCGACCAGGCCTGCCGCGAGCCGGCTGCTGTCCCGCATGTCCAGCAGCTGGTACTTCACCGACGAGGAGCCGGAGTTGAGGACGAGGACACGGGTGGGGGAGGTCACTGCTGGGCTGCCTTCTCGGTGGGGTTCTGGGCCTGGATCGCCGTGATGGCGACGGTGTTGACGATGTCCTGGACGAGGGCGCCCCGGGACAGGTCGTTGACCGGCTTGCGCAGACCCTGCAGGACCGGGCCGACGGCGATCGCGCCGGCCGAGCGCTGCACGGCCTTGTAGGTGTTGTTGCCGGTGTTGAGGTCCGGGAAGATCAGCACGCTGGCCTGCCCGGCGACCTCGGAGCCGGGCAGCTTGGTGGCCGCGACGGACGGCTCCACGGCCGCGTCGTACTGGATCGGGCCCTCGATCTTCAGGTCCGGCCGGCGCGAGCGGGCCAGCTCGGTGGCCTGGCGCACCTTGTCCACGTCGGCGCCCGAACCGGACGTACCCGTGGAGTACGACAGCATCGCGATCCGCGGCTCCACGCCGAACTGCGCGGCCGTGCCCGCCGACTGGATGGCGATGTCCGCGAGCTGCTCGGCGTTCGGGTCCGGGTTGACCGCGCAGTCGCCGTAGACCAGCACCTTGTCGGCCAGGCACATGAAGAACACCGACGAGACGATGGACGACTCGGGCTTGGTCTTGATGATCTCGAAGGCGGGCCGGATGGTGGCCGCCGTGGAGTGCACCGAGCCGGACACCATGCCGTCGGCCAGGCCCTCCTGGACCATCAGGGTGCCGAAGTAGTTCACGTCGGAGACGACGTCGTAGGCCAGCTCGACCGTGACGCCCTTGTGGGCGCGCAGGGCCGCGTACTTCTCCGCGAAGGCGTCGCGCAGCTCGGAGGTGGCCGGGTCGATCAGCTGGGTGTCGCCGAGGTCGATGCCCAGGTCGGCGGCCTTCTTGCGGATCTGGTCGGCCGGGCCCAGCAGGGTCAGGTCGCACACGCCCCGGCGCAGCAGCACCTCGGCCGCGTGCAGCACCCGCTCCTCGGTGCCCTCGGGCAGGACGACCCGCCGCCTGTCGGAGCGGGCCTGCTCCAGCAGCTTGTGCTCGAACATCATCGGGGTCACCCGGTCGCTGCTCGGCGCGGAGACCCGGCGGGCCAGGTCGGCGGTGTCGGCGTACCGCTCGAACAGGCCGAGCGCGGTCTCCGCCTTGCGCGGGGTGGCCGCGGTCATCTTCCCCTCCAGGGAGAAGAGCTGCTCGGCGGTGGGGAAGCTGTTGCCGGACACCGAGATCACCGGGGTGCCCGGGGCGAGGCGGGCGGCGAGGGTGAGGATCTCCTCGCTCGGCACCTCGTTCAGGGTGAGCAGTACGCCGGCTATCGGCGGGGTGCCGGCGCTGTGCGCGGCCAGCGAGCCCACGACCAGGTCGGCGCGGTCGCCGGGGGTGATGACCAGGCAGCCCGGGGTCAGGGCGCCGAGGAGGTTCGGCAGCATCGCGCCGCCGAAGACGAAGCCGAGGGCGTCCCGGGCGAGCCCGGAGTCGTCGCCGAGCAGCACCTTGGCGCCGAGGGTCTGGGCGATCTGGGCGACCGTCGGCGCGGACAGGGCGGGCTCGTCGGGCAGGACGTACGTCGGCACCGGCAGCCGGCTGGCGAGCCGCTCGGCGATCTCGTCGCGGTCCTCGCGGGCCACCCGGTTGGCGACCATGGCGAGCACGTCGCAGCCGAGGCCGTCGTAGGCGCGGTAGGCGTTGCGGGTCTCGGCCAGCACGGACTCGGTGGACTGCTTGCGGCCCCCGACCACCGGGATCACGGAGGCGCCGAACTCGTTGGCGAGCCGCGCGTTCAGGGACAGCTCGTCCGGCAGCTGGGTGCCGGCGTAGTCGGTGCCGAGGACCAGGACGACGTCGTAGTCCCGGGCCACCAGGTGGAAGCGGTCGACCAGGGCGGAGACCAGCTCGTCGGTGCCCTGTTCGGCCTGGAGCGCGGACGCCTCGTGGTAGTCCATGCCGTAGACGGTCGCCGGGTCCTGCGAGAGGCGGTAACGCGCCCGCAGTAGCTCGAACAGCCGATCGGGGCCGTCGTGGACGAGCGGACGGAACACACCCACCCGGTCGACCTGCCGGGTCAGGAGTTCCATGACCCCCAGTTCCACGACCTGGCGGCCGTCACCGCGGTCGATCCCGGTGACGTACACGCTGCGCGTCACGTGTCCACTCCGTTCCTCATATCGATGTCGCTCTGTCGCTTCTGTCGCGTCTTCGGCATAAAAATCACTCACCGAGGTGAGCGGAACCCTCTTGACAATACCCCCGCCGACGGATAAGGCGCCCGTCAAGGCTTCACCGGTCCGGCGGACGTGAAAGAATCGACACCGGCTCACCGGTACACGACAGCGAGCAGGAGACACAGCACGATGCGCATCGGAGTTCTCACCGCAGGCGGCGACTGCCCCGGCCTGAACGCCGTGATCCGGTCGGTCGTGCACCGGGCGGTCGCCCAGTACGGCGACGAGGTCATCGGCTTCGAGGACGGCTACCGGGGTCTGCTGGACCGCCACTACCGCACCCTCGACCTGGACGCGGTCAGCGGCATCCTGGCCCGCGGCGGCACCATCCTCGGCTCCTCCCGCCTGGAGCGGGACCGGCTGCGCGAAGCCTGTGAGGGCGCGGCCGACATGGTCGAGGAGTTCGGCATCGACGCGCTGATCCCGATCGGCGGCGAGGGCACGCTGACGGCCGCGCGCATGCTGAGCGACGCGGGTCTGCCGGTCGTCGGTGTCCCCAAGACCATCGACAACGACATCTCCTCCACCGACCGCACCTTCGGCTTCGACACCGCCGTCGGCGTGGCCACGGAGGCCATGGACCGCCTGAAGACCACCGCCGAGTCCCACCAGCGGGTGATGGTCGTGGAGGTCATGGGCCGGCACGCCGGCTGGATCGCGCTGGAGTCCGGCATGGCCGCCGGCGCCCACGGCATCTGCCTGCCCGAGCGCCCCTTCGACCCCGCCGACCTGGTCAAGATGGTCGAGGAGCGCTTCGCCCGCGGCAAGAAGTTCGCCGTCATCTGCGTCGCCGAGGGCGCCCACCCCGCCGAGGGCACCATGGACTACGGCAAGGGCAAGATCGACCAGTACGGCCACGAGCGCTTCCAGGGCATCGGCACCGCCCTCGCCTACGAGCTGGAGCGGCGCCTCGGCAAGGAGGCGAAGCCGGTCATCCTCGGACACGTCCAGCGCGGCGGCGTCCCCACCCCCTACGACCGCGTCCTGGCGACCCGTTTCGGCTGGCACGCCGTCGAGGCCGCGCACCGCGGCGAGTTCGGCAGGATGACCGCGCTGCGCGGCACCGACATCGTGATGGTGCCGCTCGCGGAGGCGGTCACCGAGCTGAAGACGGTACCGAAGGACCGGATGGACGAGGCCGAGTCGGTCTTCTAGGCCGTATCCGTCAGGTCCGCTTCTCCACCGCCACCCAGAAGTTCTCCACGATCCGGTCGAGGAACTCCTGGCCGGACCGGCTGGCACTCCTGTTGCCGCCGCCCCAGCTGAGGGTGGCGGCCATGTGCCCCTGGTAGTCCTGGTGCAGTTCCTGGAGCACCCCTTCGAGGACGCCCGTGTCCACCGGGGCCAGCTTCCGCACCGGCCGCACATAGGCCTGCCAGCGGGTGGTCACCGCGCTGTGCAGCAGCTCCGCCAGCTTCGCCTCACGGCCGGTGACGGCGACGAAGTCGGGCAGCGCCAGGTCCAGGATCCGCGCGAGCGCGGCCGACTGGCGCTCGTTGCCCTTCCACTGCCCGCTCTCCTCCGCCCGCAGATACGTGCGCAGGTCCATGCCGACGGCGTGGGCGACGTCCTCGGGCGCGACGGCACGGGCGATGCGGTGTTCGCGCAGGGTCTGCGGGCGGCCGAGGAGTTCGCCCGGAGAACACCACAACACGCCCGCGAGAGCGGTCAGTTCGGGATTGCTCGGGGCGGCGACACCGCGTTCCCAGGCGATGACCAGATCGGGTGTGACATACGGCAGCCCGTACGAGGCCCGCAGGCCGTAGGCGACGTGCTCGGGGCCCATGCCGAGCGCGGCGCGCAGCCGGCGGGCCGCCGGGGCGTTGAACGGAGGAGCTGAGGGTTGGCGCACCCGGCACAAGCTAGGGCGGCCCAGGCAGGATGGCTACGGTCCGTTCGGCCAGTATCACGGATCGTAGGAACGTACGGGTTGATCGCGTGAAATGAGGTGACACTCAGTGTCACCCGCTGTGACCTGGTGTTACTTCCGGTCACCCCTTCACCGCGCCACCCAGCGCGAACCCCCCGCCCAGCCGCCGTGCCACCAGAACATACAAAAGGACCACCGGCGTCGAGTAGATCACGGAGAACGCGGCGAGCTGGCCGTACGCCACCATGCCCCGGTTGCCGAAGAAGTCGTTGATGCTGACCGAGGCCGGCATCTGGTCCGGGGTGAGCAGCAGCATGAACGGGACGAAGAAGTTCCCCCACATCATCACGAACGAGAACACGGTCACCACGGCGAGCCCCGGACCCATCAGCGGCAGCACGATCCGCACCAGGGACTGCAGGGCCGAGGCCCCGTCCGTCCAGGCCGCCTCCTCCAGCTCCCTCGGCACGCCGTCCATGAAGTTCTTCGTCAGCCAGATCGCGAACGGCAGCTGGGAGGCGGCGAAGAAGAGGACCGTGCCCTGGAGGGTGTCGATGAGGTTCACCCGGACGAACAGGGCGTACACCGGCACCATGATCGCCGTGATGGGCAGGCTCGTCGCGAACAGGATCGTCAGCAGGAACGGCCGGTTCAGCCGGGACCGGAACCGGGACAGCGGATACGCGGCGAGGGCGGCGCAGCCGACGGTCAGCGCCGTGGCACCCCCGCACAGCACCAGGCTGTTCAGCAGCGGCGTGTAGGTGATGTCCGGGGTGAGGATCGCCCGGAAGTTGTCCAGGGTGACGCCGTCCGGAACCTCGACCCTGAGCCCGGCGTGCGGGTCCACGGCCGACAGCAGCACCCAGGCCAGCGGCAGCGCGAAGGTGACGGCCACGGCCAGCAGCGAGACATCGGCGGCGAGCCGCCGGGCGGAGCGCTTCCTTGCCATCAGACCTCCGTCCGCAGCAGCCGCAGATAGACGACCGAGAACAGGGAGCCGACAACCAGCAGGAGCAGGGCGACCGCGGTGCCGTACCCGATCATGCTGTTCTGGAAGGCCGTCTCGTACATGAACAGCGGCAGCGTCTGGCTCCGGTCACCGGGCCCGCCCCGCGTCATCACCCAGATCAGCCCGAACACGGACAGCGTCTGCAGGGTGTTGAGCATGAGGTTGGTGCCGATGGAACGCCGGATCATCGGCAGCGTGATGTGCCACAGCCGCCGCCACCCGCCGGCCCCGTCCACCTCGGCGGCCTCCGTGATCTCGGCCGGGATCTCGTCCAGCGCGGCGGAGTACACGAGCATCGAGAACGCCGTCCCGCGCCAGACGTTGGCGAAGGACACGGCGAGGATCGGCAGCGTGAACAGCCAGTTCTGCCGCGGCAGATGCAACCAGTCCAGGATCGCGTTCAGGGTGCCCTCGCGCCGGAAGAACGCGTACAGCAGGAACCCGGCCACGACCTCCGGCAGCACCCACGCGGTGGCGACGACGGCGCCGGTGAGGGTGCGGACGGGCTTCGAGGCACGCTTCATCAGCGCGGCGAGGGCCAGCCCCAGCGTGTTCTGCCCGACCAGCGAGGACAGCACCGTGAACACCAGGGTCAGCCAGACGGCGTTCAGGAACGCCTCGTCCTGGAAGGCCCGGCGGAAGTTGGCGAAGCCCACGAAGGAGGAATGGGCCTGCCCGGTCAGCTGGAGGTCGGTGAAGGCGATCCAGACGCAGTAGGCGATCGGCCCGGCGAGGAAGAGGAGCAGCAGGACCAGGGCGGGGGCGAGGGGAAGGGTCCGGACGGCCCGGTGTCCGCGCCTCACTTCTCGACCACTCGGCCGCCGGTGACGTCCTTGACCGTGGCGTCGTACGCGCTCGCCGCCTCCTCCACGGACAGATCACCGGTCGTGACCCCCTCCATGGCCTCCTGCACGGCGGTCGACACCTTCGGGTACGCCGGGAACGCGGGCCGGTAGTGCGTGCTCGCCACGAGATCGGTGAAGAATTTGATGCCGGGCTGGGCGCGGGCGTAGGCCGGATCGGCGGCGACGTCCTTCCGCACGGCGATCCCGGAGTTGGCGATGTACCACTTCCGGGCGTTGTCCTTCGTCTGCATCGTCCGGACGAACGCGAAGGCGAGGTCGGGGTTGCCCGCCTTGGCCGGGACGGACCAGGTCCAGCCGCCGGACATGCTCACCTTGCCCGGGGCCTGCCCGTGCTGGGTGGGCATGGCGGCGAGCCCCAGCTGCTTCGACCACTCGGGCCACTCGTGTCCGCTGCCCGGCAGCCAGGCCTGCGGCAGCCAGGACCCGTCGAGTGCGATGCCGAGCTTGCCCTCGGGGAGCAGCTCGCCGTTGACGGTGGTGTTGAAGTTCGGGTCGAGGGCGTCGGAGACGTCGGGACCGAGTTTGTCCTTGTAGACGGTCTCGATGAAGCCGAGGGAGTCCTTGAAGGCCTGCGACCCCGTGATCCACTTCTTGCTGCCGCTGTCGTACAGGGGGTCCTGAGTGCCGTCCCCCGTGCCGTACAGGAGCATCTCGAAGCCCTGCATCGTGGCCCGCTCACCGGCCGGCTTGCCGGTGTAGACGTTGAGCGGGACGACACCGGGGACCTTCTCCTTGATCGTCCGGGCGGCGTCGAGGACATCGTCCCAGGTCTTCGGCTGCCAGTCGGTGGGAAGCCCGGCCTTGGCGAACACCCGCTTGTCGAACCAGAGCCCTCGGGTGTCGGTCCCGTCCGGAACGCCGTACGTCTTCCCGTCCTCGCCCTTGGCTGCCGCCTTCGCCGTGTCGATGAACTGGCCCCAGTCCGGCCACTTCGCGAGATACGAATCGAGCGGCTTCAGATACCCGCTGGTGATGTCGGAGTTGATGAGGAAGGTGTCCTCGTAGACCAGGTCCGGCGCGGTGCGCGGGGAGCGGAGCATCTGCTGGAGCTTGGTGTAGTACTCGGCGTCCGGCGCCTTGATCGGCACGAACTGTACTTTCTTGCCGGGGTGTTCGTGCTCGAACTGCTTCTTGATCCCGGCGAGGTAGGTGTCCATCACCTTGACGGAGTTGTCGGTGGACTGCTTGTACGACACCTTGATCGTGTCCGGACTGCTGCCGGATCCGCTGCCGCAGGCGGTGAGGGCGGTGGCGGCGAGAGCGAGGACGGTGAGGGTGGCGGCGGCGGGGCGCACGGGCATGACCTCCTGAGCACACGTGGGGGTGGCGCGGAGATTGCTGCCGTGTGAAGGTAAGAGGAGTGGTCTAGTCAGGTCAATGCGCGTGCGCGGTATTGAGCCCTGTGGGCTACAGGAGGTGGTCCGCCTTGCCGGCTTTGATGGCGTGGATGAGGGCGCGGAGGGCTTCGCGGGAGTCGGTGAGGTAGTGGTCCTCTTGGCCGGCGACGGCGATGTAGGCGTTGCCTTGGGGGTCGGTGCCTATGCGGAAGCAGTTGTTGCCTTCGGCGCAGAAGGGTTCTTCCCAGTTGATGTCGGTCATGGTGGCTCTCCTAGAGGTCGTGGGCCAGGGCGTGGATGAAGTCACGTGAGGCGTGCGGCGTGAGCGCCACGGCTTGCGCCGCGTCCAGTTGGGCTCGGTACTTGTCCAATTGGGCTTCCGAGTCGATGAACTCCGGGCCATGCGTGCTGTCGAGTTCCACGGTGTCGAGGCGGGATACGGCGGCTTCGGCGTAGACGACGGACTGCCCAGCCCCCGGGAAGCCGCCCGCCTTGAACGGGATGACCCGCAGGGTCACGGTCTCGCGCTCGGACCTGTGCCGCCCTGGCAGGTGCACGGTGACGGCGATGCGTAGGCAGGTGGCGTGCCACTCCATCTCGGCGATGTCCAGGAAGGCGTCTCGGAGTTGCCCCCGGTATGCCTCCCACCACCCTTTCTGTCGCCCCGCGGCCTTGGAGGCAAGGGCCTCGACCAGGGCCTGGTCCGCGCAGCCTGATCCCGGCTGCGACACGCAACCTGCGCAACTCGGCACCGAGCCGGCGCTGACGCTCCGTAGGAGCGCTGCTCGGTGGCATCCGTCCTCCCGTTCGGCCGTGTGACGGGGACAGTTTGCCGCGTGATGGGCCGCTTACAGCCCGACGCCGTCGGAAGCGCATCGCGCGAGCCTGCCCGCGTTCTCCTTCCCTGGGAGGGGTGGGCCCGCGTCAGGGAGACAGGCCACCGGCCGCCGGTCGAGTCGTCGGCTCATTCGGAACCCTCTCACCTGTACCTGTCGAAGGAGTCGTCGTGCCCGCACCCGTCACCGTCTCGGCCTGTCCGCTCTCCACCGGCGAGCCGCAGGCACCGCCACCGTCCCCCGCCGCACTCGCCTACAGCCTCACGCTGCCTGCCGGGCCGACCAGTTCCCGCGTTGCCCGTGCGGCCGCCGAAGTCGCCCTGAAGACGCACGGTCTGGCCGAGATGACGGACGCGGGGGTTCAGGTGATCGCCGAACTCGTCGCCTGCGCCTGGAAGTTCACCGCCGACAGCGAGGTCTACGTGTCCTTGCGGTACCGGGACGGCGACGTACGCGTGATCGTCTACGACGGACACCCCCGGCTGGCTGCGGCCTGCGACACGCGGAGGCCGGGCGTCGCTGCGGGTGCTCGGGTGCGTGGTGCGGGCGTGTGAGGGGGAGTGGGGGTTCGGGGAGGCACGGGAGCCCGGGGGTGGGACGCGGATGTGGGCGGTGGTGCCTTGGCGGGGGCTCGGGGGTATGCGGGGGCGGGGTGAGGGAGGTCAGTCCGGTAGTTCGGTGGCCGAGGCGCGAGCTTGGGCGGCTCGGTCAGGTGCGTTGGCGAGGGTGAAGGCGTCGGCAGCCTGGAGGTAGGCGGTGCGGGCCTCGGCGGGGCGGTGGGCGGACTCGTGGGCGAGGGCCAGACTGTGCAGGGTCTGTCCCTCGCCGTACCAGTCCTCGAACTCCTGGCGGCGCTCCAGGGACTTGTCGTACGCCTCGATCGCGTCTTCCAGCCGTCCGGCCACATGGAAGGCGAGCCCTAGGTTGTTCCACGCGATGGCCTCGCCGTGGCGGTCCCCGGCGGTCTGGTAAAGCTCGCGTGCCCGGGTGTGGGCGTCGATGGCGTCTTCCGCCCGGCCCGCCTCCTCCAGGGCGAGGCCGAGGTTGTTCCATGCCCTGGCCTCGCTGTGGCGGTCCTCGGCGGTCTGGAACAGGTCGCGTGCCCGGGTGTGGGCGTCGATGGCGTCTTCCGCCCGGCCCGCCTCCCGCAGGGCGAGGCCGAGGTTGTTCCACGCGATGGCCTCGCTGTGGCGGTCCTCGGCGGTCTGGTAAAGCTCGCGTGCCCGGGTGTGGGCGTCGATGGCGTCTTCCGCCCGGCCCGCCTCCCGCAGGGCGAGGCCGAGGTGGTCCCAGGCGATGGCCTCGCCCAGCCGGTCCCTAGCGAGGCGGGCGGCGTCCCGTGCCGCCTCCGCAACAGTGATCCAGTCGTCGAAATACCGCCGCCAGGCCAGGTATTCCCCCAGAGATGCGGCCAGTGCCACAGCCGGGGGCGCGAATCGCTCCTCCCGCCCCCACTCCACCGCAGCCACCAGACCCGCGCGCTCCCCGTCCAGCCACGCCAACGCCTGCCCCCGCTCCCCGAACCGCTCCGGTTCCTCCCTTCCCGGCAGCCACCGCAACCGGTCATCGGCCGCCGCGACCCACCGCAGGTAGAACACCAGCACCCGTTCCCGCGCCGTCTCCCCCTCCTCACGCAATTCCGCGTCCCCCGCCACCACCCCGGCCCCGAACCCCCGCACCAAGTCATGCAACCGCCACCGCACCACGGAAGCCGTCCCATTCCCGCCCCGCACCGGCGCGACGAGATGTGTGGCGGCCAGATCCTCCAGCAGCGGCAGCACGGACTCCCTGCCGAGGCCCGCGAGGGCCGCGACCGCCTCCGTCCCGGTCTCCACGCCAGGAGCCAGACAGAGCAGGCGCAGCAGGCGAGCCTGGTCGGGTGGCAGTCTGCGATAGGAGGTCTCCAGTACGGGACGCAGGACGAGCGAGCGTCCGTACAGGTCCGCTCCAGGACTGCCGTGGTCGAGGACGGTGGCCGCATCTCCGGCGTCCCGGATCTCGGCCACCACGGACGCGATGTCCCGATGGCGCCGCCGGCGCAGCATGCCCGCCGCGATCTGCAACGCCAGGGGCAGGTGGCCGCACAGTTCGGTCAGTTCACGCAGTGCGGCGGGTTCCCTTGCCGGGCGGTCGTCACGTTCGTCGGTGCCGTGCAGGGCGCTGGTGACCAAGGCGACCGAATCATCCGGATCGAGTGTCTCCAGGTCGATCAGCCGTACCGGAAGGGCGTCGGGACGGTCCCGGGAGGTGATGAGCACCCGGTGCCGGTCCGTACCGGGCAGGAGTGGCACGTACTGGGACGGGTCCGAGGCGTTGTCCAGGATCAGCAGCATCCGGTCCCGCCGTTCGGCGAGGAGTGCACGGTACGCGTCGTACTGGCGCTCGGTCGTCGGCGGCAGGTCCCGGTCCCGTACGCCGAGCGCGTCGAGCAGGGCCAGGACCGCCTGATCGGCCGTGACCGGGTCGTCGTCGTACCCACGCAGGTCCACGAAGAGCGTCCCGCCCGGGAACCAGCCCTCCGCGCGCGCCCGGTGCGCCGCCTCCACCGCCAGCGCCGTCTTGCCGATGCCGCCCATACCGGTGACGGCGAAGATGAGCAGCGGAAGTGCCGTCGTGTCGTCCTCGGCAGGTGCCAGGTGGGGGAGCAGGCGGTCCAGCTCCGCCGAGCGGCCGGTGAAGCCGAGGGGGCGGGGTGGCAGGGTGGAGGTCGCGCGCGGGACCGGGCCGTGGGCCGTGCCCTTACCGGCCTCCGACCTGCTTGCCGATGACCGTTCCGTAGTAGGTCCCGCCCCTGAAGTCGATGTGGTCGCCGTCCCCGTGGCGTGCTTGGGGTCCCTCCTCGGAGTCGCCGGAGACCCCGCCCCTGGGCCGGTACTTGTGCAGCACCGCGACCGCGACGGCGGCGGCCTGAGCTGCCGCCCGCTCCTGGGAGCCGCCCTTGTCGGCCGCTGCTTTCCCGGCGTCCGCGTGGTCGCTGATGCCCCGGATGACAAGGGCGTCCCGGCCCTCCAGGTGGGCCGCGTGGGCCGCCCCCGAGCCCTCCATCTCGAACGCGGCGGCGTCGTTGTACCGCTCGCGGACGTGCCGGGCGACCTCGGACTCCGCGTCGGCGAGGACCACGTCTCCGGTGGCGATCGGCTTGAAGTGGGTCCGTACGTCGGGCATGTCCCGTACGGCGGCACGTGCGGCGGAGAGCAGGGCGTGGGAGCCGTACCAGGCCTCGGGCCGGTCCAGCAGCCCCTCGGGGGTGACCTTGCCCCCGTGGATGCCGTACACCTTCGTGCCCACCACCACGTCCCCCAGGCCGATGTCCTCCTTGAGACCGCCGGCCACGCCGACGAACAGGACCGCCTGGGGGCGCAGCCAGCCTATGAGGGAGGAGGTGAGCGCGGCGGTGTTGCGGGAGCCCTCACCCAGCTCGGCGGCGGCCACCCGCCAAGACGTACCTCGCAGGCGGCCCTCCTCCACGTAGGTCCCGTTGTCGGGGTGAGGCCGTTCCTCACGGTCCTCGATGTACGTCCGTACAGCCGCGTACTCCAGCGGGAGCGCGGTCAGGACCAGAACGGTGGGTTGAGTCTCCGGCACACTCATAAGGTACTGCCGGGGGAAGGGGTTCGCGTGCCGGAACGAGACGTCACCGTGGGGCAGTTGCTGCTCACCGAGTACCAGACCGTCAAGGACGAGCAGAAGACACGGATCGGGTTCCGGGACAACCTGCTGTACGTCACCCTGACCGTCGTGGCCGCCGTCATCGCCGCCGCGGCGCAGGCCAAGCAGACGGCGATGCTGCTCGCGCTGCCGCCGGTGTGTGTCGTGCTGGGCTGGACGTACCTGGTCAACGACCAGAAGATCTCCGCGATCGGGGCGTACGTGCGGGGCGAGTTGGGGCCCCGGCTCGCCGCGCTGGCCCAGGCCGAGGGGGGTGAGGTCTTCCGCTGGGAGACCGCGCACCGGGGGGACGCCCGGCGCGTCTCCCGCAAGGTCGTGCAGTGCGTGGTGGACCTGCTCGCCTTCTGTGTCGTGCCGTTGAGCGCGCTCGTCGTCTACTGGGTGGGGGGTGGTGTCTCGGCCGGGCTGGCGGTGGTGTCCGTGCTGGAGGCGGTCGCGGTCGTGGGGCTGGGGGTGTGCGTCGTGCAGTACGCCGTGCCGTTCGGGGTGGGGGGCGGGGCTGGGTGAGCGATCACGTCGAGTTCCGGGGCGGGGACTTCCGCGGGACCGTCATCGGCAAGGCGGAGTACCGGCAGCAGGCACCAGCGCCCACGGCATTGGACGCGCTGCCTCCGCCGGCTGCCGGATTCACCGGGCGAGACGAGGAGTTGGGGCGGTTGCGAGCGGCCCTGGACCCGGCCGGCTCCGGTGAGGAACAGGCTGTCCTCGTCACCGCCGTCTCCGGACTCGGCGGCATCGGCAAGACGGCACTCGCTGTGCAGGCGGCGTACGCGGCGCGGAAGGCCGGGTGGTTCCCGGGCGGCGTGCTCTTCGTGGACCTGCACGGCTACGACGACGTTCCGGTCACTGCGGACCAGGCGTTGCAGTCGTTGCTGCGGGCGCTTGGTGTGGAACCTGAGCATATTCCGGCTACGGCGGACGAGCGAGCCGGGCTGTATCGCTCGGTGCTGGCCGAGCGGCAGGCGGTGCTGATCGTCGCCGACAACGCGTCGTCGCCAGAGCAGGTACGGCCGTTGCTGCCGGGGGGTGGGAGACGACATCGGGTGCTGGTCACTTCCCGGGACCGGTTGCCTCAACTGGCTGCGCGCATGGTGCCGTTGGATCAGCTGATGCCTGGAGCCGCGTACGAACTCCTCGACCGGGCGCTCCGTATCGCCGACCCGGAGGACGGTCGGGTCGTGGAGGAGAGGGAGGCGGCGGCGCAGCTGGCGCAGCTGTGCGGGTATCTGCCGCTGGCTCTGCAGATCGCGGTGGCCTTGCTGGCGGAGGATCCCGGCAAGTCGGTCGCGGAACTCGCGGACGAGCTGGGCACGTCGTACGACAGGCTCGCCGCGCTTGATGACGGCGACCGCAGTGTGCGTGCCGCGTTCGACCTGTCGTACCGGAGGCTCCCGACTGACCAGGCACGTCTACTGAGCTTGCTCGCTCTTGCGCCGGGGCCGGAGGTCAGCGAAGAGGTGGCCGCCGTGCTGGCTGGGACGGAGGAGGCTCCGCTGCGGGACCTCAGGGCTCTGGCGCGCGCACATCTGGTGGAGCGGGGCAACGGGCCTGGATGCTGGCGGATGCACGACCTGGTGCGTGCGTTCGGTGCGGCTGTTTCGGCCGGGGACGCGGAGGCTCGGCACCGGTTGCTCATGCACTACTACTGGTGGGCGGACGCGGCCGATGACCGGTTGAGGTGGTTCCCGGGGGAGCCGGAGCCGGAGCGCTTCGCAACGCGGGCCGATGCGCTGGCCTGGCTGGACCGGGAGCGCGCGGGTTTGGTGGCTGCGGTGCAGTGGGGGCAGGAGGAGCGGTATCGGTATACGGCTGTGCGGCTGGCTCTGTCTTTGTGTGAATACCTTCTTTGGCGTCGGCACTTCGACGACATGATCGCGGTTACCAGTACTGCCCGACAGGCTGCCCGTGTCAGTGGTGATCGTGAGGGTGAGGCTATGGCGTCGAACAACCTTGGGATTGCCCTGCGCGAGACGGGCCACCCCAAGAAGGCGCTCGATGCTCACATCCGCGACCGCGACCTCTGTCAGGAACTCGGGGACCGCAATGGTGAGGCGCTGGCGTGGAACAATCTCGGCAGCGCCCTGGCGGATGCGGACCGCATCGAGGAGGCCATCGATGCCTTCCTTCGCGCACGCGACCTGAATCAGGACGTCGGCAACCGGACCGGTGAGGCGCAGGCGTGGAATAACCTCGGCAACGCCCTGGTGGATGCGGACCGGGTCGAGGAGGCCGTCAACGCCTTCATTCGCGCGCGCGACCTGCACCAAGCTCTCGGTGACCGCTACAGCACGTCGTCGGCGTGGAACAACCTCGGCATCGCTCTGTCAGAGCTGGGGCAGACGGACGACGCCACGGAGGCCTACGGCAAGGCTCTGGCCGTCCGGCAGGAGTTCGAGGACTGGTACGGAGCCGGGCAGACCCTGGAAAACCTGGGAATCGAGTACACGGAGACCCACCGTCCAGCCGAAGCCCGCGCCCACTACCTTCAGGCCGCTGATGCCTACGCCCGCGCGAGCGCCCCCGCAGAAGCCGCCCGAGTCCGCGCCCGAGCCGACGCCCTCACCGCCCCTGCGGCACCCACCGATACACCAGCTCAGGCCTCCCCACCTGCCCGTACAACGGACTCCGCCCCGCCCTCCCCGCATCCACCAGATGCTCCAGATACCGCCTTGCGGTGATCCGCGAGATCCCCACCGCCTCGGCCACCCCGGCCGCCGTGAGCCCCTCCGATGCGGCCTCCCGCAACACAGCCGTCACCCGCTCCAGCGTCGGCCCGCTGAGCCCCTTCGGCAGCGCCGCCGGCGACGGCGCCCGCAGGGTCGCGAGCGCCCGGTCCACCTCGTCCTGCCCGCTCGCCTCGCCCACCGTCGCGTGGAACTCGGCGTACCGCACCAGCCGGTCCCTCAGCGTCGCGAAAGTGAACGGTTTCAGGACGTACTGGACGACGCCCAGGGAGACGCCTTCCCGGACCACCGCCAGGTCCCGCGCCGACGTCACCGCTATCACGTCGGCGTGATGACCGGCGGCCCGCAGTGACCGGGCCAGTTGCAGGCCGTGCACATCCGGCAGATGAAGATCGAGCAGCAGCAGGTCCACCGCCGTGCGGTCCAGGATCCGCCGCGCCTCCGCCCCCGTGTGCGCCTTCCCGACCGCGACGAATCCCGGGACCCGGCCGACGTACATCACGTGCGCGTCGGCGGCGACCGGGTCGTCCTCGACCACGAGGACGCGAATGGGCTGCTGCTCGCTCGTCATCTGCCGCCACCCGTGGATGTGCGCAACGGCAACCGCACCTCGAACACCGCTCCGCCCTCGCCGTCCTCACCGGACTCCGTCACCGTCAACGTGCCCTCGTGGCGGGTCACCGCCTGCCGGACCAGGGCCAGCCCGAGTCCCCGCCCGCCGGGCCCGGCCGGCTTGGTGGAGAACCCCCGCTGGAATACCAGGTCGGCATGGGCCGGGTCGACCCCCGGACCGGTGTCCGAGACCCGCAGCACCACCTCGGCGGCCGTAGCGTACGCCGTCACCGTCACCCGTGCCCGGGCGCTGCCCTGTGCCGCGTCCACCGCGTTGTCGATCAGGTTGCCGAGGATGGTCACCAGGTCGCGGGCGGACAGGTCGTACGGCAGCAGGCCGTCGTCCAGGCGGCTGTCCGGCGAGACCACCAGCTCCACGCCCCGCTCGTTCGCCTGGGCGGTCTTGCCGAGCAGCAGCGCGGCCAGCACCGGCTCGCTCACCGCCGCCACCACCTGGTCGGTCAGGGCCTGCGCCAGCTCCAGCTCGGCCGTGGCGAACTCCACCGCCTCCTCGGCCCGGCCCAGCTCGATCAGGGAGACCACCGTGTGGAGGCGGTTCGCGGCCTCGTGCGCCTGTGAGCGCAGCGCCTGGGTGAAGCCCCGTTCCGAGTCCAGCTCGCCCATCAGGGACTGGAGTTCGGTTACGTCGCGGAGCGTTGCGATCGTGCCCCGGCGTTCGCCTCCCGACACCGGGGAGGTGTTCACCACCAGGACCCGGGACGCCGTCAGGTGCACCTCGTCCACCCGGGGCTCCGAGGAGAGCAGGGCGCCGGTCAGCGGGGCCGGCAGGCCCAGGTCGGCCACCGAGCGGCCGACCACCTCCTCCTCCGGGCCCACCCCCAGCAGCTCCCGGCCGCCGTCGTTGATCAGCGCCACCCGGTACTGGCCGTCCAGCATCAGCAGCCCTTCCCGGACCGCGTGCAGCGCCGCCTGGTGGTAGTCGTGCATCCGGCTCAGCTCGGTGGCGTTCATGCCGTGGGTGTGGCGGCGCAGCCGGGCGTTGATCACGTAGGTGCCGACCGCGCCCAGCAGCAGCGCCACACCGGCCACCCCGAGCAGGGCCGTGAGCTGGTCCTGCGCCCGGGCGCTGATCGTCTCGACCTTGATGCCGGCGCTGACCAGGCCGACGATCCGGCCGTTGTCGGTGATGGGGGTCACCGCGCGGACGGACGGGCCGAGCGTGCCGGTGTAGGTCTCGGTGAAGGTGTGGCCGTGCAGGGCGGGGCCGATGTTGCCGAGGAAGCGTTTGCCGATCTGGTTGCGGTCGGGGTGGGTCCAGCGGATGCCGGACGGGTTCATGATCGTGACGAAGTCGACGTTCGCGTCCCGGACGACCTGGAGGGCGTACGGCTCCAGCCGGGCCGTGGGGTCCGGGGTGCGGATGGCCGCGCGGACCGAGGGGGAGTCGGCGATCGACCGGGCCACCGCCGTGGCCTGCCGGGCGGCGGCGTCCTCGGCCTGCCGCTGGTCGCTGACGTAGGTGAACAGGGCGTACCCGGCCACCACCACCGCGATCAGCACGGCCTGCATGGCGAACAGCTGGCCGGCCAGGCTGCGGGCTCTCGGGAAGGCGGGGACGCGCATGTCAGCAGTGTGCCTCTGCGGTCAAGTGTGAACTAAATGAACGGAAGGGTGACCGCCCTCACAGGGCGGGAGATAGTCACGGCATTCCCCAAACAACGCCCGGACGTGAGCCGCACGCCGGTTGTTCGCCGACGAAGACGTCAAGGAGGGCAGTCGTGGCCGCCAGCACTGCCGATACGGCACCTGCCGCACCCCGCGTGAAGCGGGACCGGACTCATTACCTGTACATCGCCGTCATCGTGGCGGTCGCGCTCGGCATCGCCGTGGGCCTGATCTGGCCCGACGCCGCGGTGGAGCTGAAGCCGCTGGGCACCGGATTCGTGAACCTGATCAAGATGATGATCTCGCCGATCATCTTCTGCACGATCGTGCTCGGCATCGGTTCCGTACGGAAGGCCGCCAAGGTCGGCGCCGTCGGCGGAATCGCCCTCGGCTACTTCCTCGTGATGTCGCTCGTCGCGCTCGCCATCGGCCTCGTCGTCGGCAACGTGCTGCACCCCGGTGACGGGCTGCACATCACCAACGCCATCAAGGCGTCCGGGCACGAGCAGGTGTCCGCCGAAGCGCTGCCGCCCGTCGACTTCGTCCTGTCGATCATCCCGACCACGTTCCTGTCCGCCTTCACCCAGCAGCAGGTGCTCCAGACGCTGCTGGTGGCCCTGCTCGCCGGGTTCGCGCTCCAGGCCATGGGCCCGACCGGGGAGCCGGTACTGCGCGGCATCGAGCACATCCAGCGGCTGGTCTTCCGCATCCTGTCCATGGTGATGTGGGCCGCGCCGGTCGGTGCGTTCGGTGCCATCGCGGCGGTGGTCGGTTCGGCCGGTATCGACGCGCTCAAGAGCCTCGCCGTGCTGATGCTCGGCTTCTACGTCACCTGCTTCCTGTTCGTCTTCATCGTCCTCGGCGCGCTGCTCCGGGTCGTCGCGGGTCTGAACGTCTTCTCCCTGTTCAAGTACCTCGGCCGGGAGTTCCTGCTGATCCTGTCGACCTCGTCGTCGGAGTCCGCGCTGCCCCGGCTGATCGCGAAGATGGAGCACCTGGGCGTCAGCCGGCCGGTCGTCGGCATCACCGTGCCGACCGGGTACTCCTTCAACCTCGACGGCACGATGATCTACATGACCATGGCGTCGCTGTACATCGCGGACGCGCTGGGTACGCCGATGTCCATCGGCGAGCAGATCCCGCTGCTGCTCTTCCTGCTGCTGGCGTCCAAGGGCGCGGCCGGCGTCAGCGGCGCGGGGCTCGCCACCCTGGCCGGCGGTCTGCAGTCGCACAAGCCGGCGCTGGTCGACGGGGTCGGGCTGATCGTCGGCATCGACCGGTTCATGAGCGAGGCCCGGGCGCTGACGAACTTCGCGGGCAACGCGGTGGCGACGGTGCTCGTGGGCACGTGGACCAAGGAGATCGACAAGGTCCAGGTGCGGAGGGTGCTGGCCGGGGAGCTGCCGTTCGACGAGACCACGTTGGTGGACGAGGGCCGGGACACTGTCGCCGCGGCTCCCGAGCCGAGGGAAGGGGCACTGGCCAAGGCCTGATCCACCGAAAGTTCCGGACGTCCGGCCCCGCCTGAACCCGGGCCGGGCGTCCGGTACCGCCGCCGGGCGGCTGAGGCTCCCCCGTAACTCAGCCGCCCGGCTCCTGCTTCTGCTACGACACCTCGGCCACCAGCTCGGTGGCCCGTGAGGCGGGTACGCCCGCCGCGGTCAGTACGGCGACCGTGGCGGAGCGGCCCGCCTCTTCTGCTGCCAGGAGGCCGTCGTTCACCGCCTCCGTCACCGCGAACAGCATCTGCTCGACCACGTACGCCAGGGCCGGGGCGGGCAGCGGGGAGACGAAGGCGCCCTCGTCCAGTCCGCGCTTGAGGAGGCGGACCTTGTCGTCGCGCAGCGGGGCGAGGCGGTCGCGGATGCCCTGGACGGTGACCGTGCGCTGGGCCAGGGCGATCAGCAGCCGGTAGCGGTCGGCGACCGGCCACAGGGCGAGCACCGAGCGGGCCAGCGCCTCCGCCGGGTCGGTCACGCCGGCGCGGGCGCGCGTGTCGGCGTCCGCCAGTGCCTCCACGGCCCCGTCGACCAGGGTGCTGATCAGCGCTTCCCGGTTGGGGAAGTGGCCGTAGACCGTCCGTCGTACGACGCCCGCGGCGCGCGCGATCTGGTCCATGGAGGCGTCGGGATCGCGTAGCAGTTCGGCGAGGGCGACGTCGAGGATGCGGCGCCGGTTGGCGTCGGCGCGGCTGGTGTTACCCGTGGTCATGGCGGTCATTCTGCCTTCCCGAGGTCTCCTCGACGCCCTTCCGGGCGATCCCGGTCGACTTGCACAAGGGTGTGCAACGGACGTACATTGCACATGGTTGTGCAATTGCACGCCACTGTGCAAGTTCTGTCGCGTACCGAGGAAGGCGACCCCTGCCATGCGACTCGTCATGACCGAACCGGTCGAGAGGACGGACCGGCCCTACGCCCGGCGCTGGTGGGCGCTGCTGGTGCTGTGCCTGAGCCTGCTGATCATCGTGATGGCGAACACCGCCCTCACGGTCGCGGCCCCCGACATGACCAAGGACCTCGGGCTCTCCAGCGCCGACCTCCAGTGGGTGATCGACGGCTACACCGTCCCGTACGCGGCGCTGATGCTGCTGCTCGGCGCGATCGGCGACAAGTACAGCCGGCGCGGAGCGCTCGTCCTCGGCCTGCTGGTGTTCGGCGGCGGGGCCGTCTTCGGTTACCTCGCCGACAGCTCCACGACCGTCATCGCGGCCCGCGCCGTGATGGGCGTCGGCGCGGCGCTGATCATGCCGGCCACGCTGTCGCTGCTCGCCGCGACCTTCCCGCGCGCCGAGCGGGCCAAGGCGATCACACTGTGGACCGCCACCGCCGGGCTCGCCATCGCCGCCGGACCGGTGGTCGCCGGCGCCCTGCTGCGCGACCACGGCTGGTCCTCGACCTTCCTGATCAACGTGCCCATCGCGGCCGTCGCCATCGTCGGCGCCTTCGTCCTCGTCCCGCCGTCCAAGGCCGGCCACCACGACCGCATCGACTACGTCGGCGGACTGCTGTCGGTGATCTGGACCGGCGCGCTCGTCTACATGATCATCGAGGGGCCGCACTTCGGCTGGGGTGCCAAGGCCGTCGGCGCGGCCGTCGTCGCGGGCGTGGGCCTCGTCGCCTTCGTGCTGTGGGAGCTGCGCCACCCGCGCCCGATCCTGGACGTGCGCCGCTTCACCGGCCGCCGGTTCGCCGGCTCCAACCTCGCCGTCGCCCTGTTCTTCCTCGCCGTCTTCGGCGCCTTCTACTACCTCACCCAGCACCTGCAGTTCGTCCTCGGCTACGACGCCCTGGAGACCGGTGTGCGCATGCTGCCGCTCGCCGGTGCCGTCTTCGTGGGCTCGGCGCTGACCGGCTGGCTCACCCCGCGCGTCGGCATGAAGTGGACCGTCAGCGCGGGCATGGTCGGCGGTACGGCCGCCCTCGCCCTGCTCACCCGGGTGGACGCGGGTTCCACGTACGGCGACTTCGTGGCGCCCCTGATCATCCTCGGCCTCGCCATCGGTCTCGCCCTCTCGCCCTGCACCGACGCGATCATGGGCGCGTTCCCGGAGTCCGAGCTGGGCGTCGGCGGCGCCGTCAACGACACCTCGCTGGAGCTGGGCGGCTCGCTCGGCATCGCCATCCTCGGCTCGCTGCTCGCCACCTCCTACGGCGACCACCTCTCCGACGCCACCGCCGGCAGCAAGCTCCCGGCGAGCGCCCTGGACACCGCGCAGGACTCGGTCGGCGCCGGGTACGCCGTCGCGCAGGGCATCGGCGAGAAGGCGCAGCAGGTCGCCGCGCAGGCCCAGCAGGCGGGCGACCCGCAGCAGGCCGCGCAGCTCAAGCAGCAGGCGACCGAGCTGGCCGCCGGCGCCCGGCAGATGGCCGACGCGGTGGGCTCCGCCTTCTCCGACGCGGTCGCCCACACCAGCCTGGTCGGCGCGGTGGTCCTCGGCATCGGCACGGTTCTGGTGGCGGTCCTGCTGCCGCGCCGCGAGGCCGCGACGCCGGAGCCGAAGGCGGAGGAGCGCGAACTGGTGGACACCACCGCCGGCTGACGCCTCCCCACCCTCCCGCACGGGTCGCGACCCGCCCGGTCCACGAGCCCGGACGGCCCGCGACCCGTCGCGCTGCGCCCGGGGCCCCGGTCAGCGCCCGTTCGGCCGCCGTGCGGAAGGTGCGCGGTGGGGGGCCGGTGAGGTGTTGGACGGTGTCGGTGGTGCGGTCCTCGGCGCCGTCGGGGATGGGCCGGGCCCGCCACACCGCCGCTGGTGTGCCTGCCGGCGCTGCTCGACGCCCGTGCTCTGCTTCAAGTTGGACCGCCACCGCCTCGCCCCGGTCCTGGAGGAGATCGGCACCGGCGCCCCTACCGCCCCGACCACTACGCGGACTGGCACACGCCGTGCTCGCCGCGACCCGGGCCGACCCGGTCGAGCACCTGGCCGGCGCACAGGGGCTGTCGCGCCCACGGCCGGAGTCCTCGGCGCGGCGCCGCCGCAGTAACGTGCCGTACCGATCAACCGGAACGGCACGTTCGAGTCCGGCGTCAGTACATGTGGATCAACGAACACGTGGAGGCACGGGGGATGAAGATCGACTGGGACCGGCGGACCTGCGCGCGCAAGGGCCATGTGACCTACGCGCCCGACGATCCCCGGCTGCGCGTCCGGCTGCACGCCCGGACCGTACTCGGGGACGTCTGGCGGTGTCTGCGCTGCGGTGACTTCGTGCTCGGCGAGCCGCACGGCTCCGGACCGGCCGCCGACGCCCCGCTGGTGCCGCGCGGCAAGGTGCTCCGGGACCTGTTCGTCCTGCGCTTCCTCGCCGTCGAGCGGGCCGTGCGC
Source organism: Streptomyces sp. NPDC028928 (assembly GCF_055564915.1). Lineage (NCBI taxonomy): Bacteria > Bacillati > Actinomycetota > Actinomycetes > Kitasatosporales > Streptomycetaceae > Streptomyces > Streptomyces sp. NPDC028928. The sequence goes on along the minus strand of NZ_JBVHVI010000022.1, from coordinate 16,536 downwards.
GGGGTGTTCATCGTGCTGGTCGCGGTCGCGGTGTGGAAGTTCAGCAACAGCCGGGACGCGGTGCGCCGCCTGTTCGAGGAGTACCTCGACGTGTTCCGCCCGGTCTTCCGGCACTTCCACTACGACCTCGACCACTCCCCGGTCGTCGGCTCCGTCCAGAAGGTCTTCGGCTACCAGCGCTCCACCCTGCTCCTGGTGGCCGCCCTGCTGCTGGCCTACGCGCTGGTCGAGATCATCGAGGCCGTCGGCCTCTGGTACGCCAAGCGCTGGGCGGAGTACCTGACGGTGGTCGCCACGGCCGCCTTCCTCCCGCTGGAGATCTACGAACTCACCGAGCACGTCAGCTGGCTGAAGATCGCCACCCTGGTGCTGAACATCCTCGCGGTCCTCTACATCGCCCTCACCAAGCGCCTGTTCGGCCTGCGCGGCGGCCGCCGCAGGTTCGAGGAGGAGCGGCGCAGCGCCTCCCTGATGGAGGTCGAGGAGTCGGCGGGTCTGGTGCACGCCTAGGACCCGTCCGCTCCTGGCGGCCCGGCGGTCTTGCCTTGACGTCGACGTCAAGCCCTACCGTCGTGTTCATGCGAATCGGCGAGCTGGCCGCGCGGGCCGGGACCACGACACGCACCCTGCGGTACTACGAGGCGCGGGGGCTGCTGCCGGCCCGGCGGGACGGCAACGGACACCGTACGTACGACGAGAGCGACCTCCGGCTGCTGCGGCAGATCCGCACGCTGCAGGACTTCGGGTTCGACCTGGAGGAGACCCGGCCGTTCGTGGAGTGCCTGCGGGCCGGGCACGCGGAGGGCGACTCCTGTCCGGCCGCGCTCGTGGTCTACCGGCGCAAGCTGGCCGAGCTGGACGCGCTCATCGGGCAGCTGACGGCGGTGCGCGAGACGGTCGCGGGGCAGTTGGCGCGGGCCGAGCGGGCGCGGGACGAACTGGCCGTCGAGGCGCTGGTTCCGGGAGGTCCGGAGCCGCTGTGCGAACTGGGAGGGCAGGAGCGGTGACGAAGGCGGCGGGTGTGCCCGAGGTGGGGGACGCGGACTTCGAGAAGGAGGTACTGGCATCGGAACTGCCGGTGCTGGTGGAGTTCACGGCGGACTGGTGTCCGCCGTGCCGGCAGATGGCGCCGGTGCTCAGCGCCCTCGCCGCGGAGGAGGGGGAGCGGCTCAAGGTCGTCCAGCTGGACGTGGACCACAACCCGGAGACCACGAACGCGTACAAGGTGCTGTCGATGCCGACGTTCATGGTGTTCCAGGGCGGTGAGCCCGTGAAGTCGATGGTGGGGGCGCGGCCCAAGCGGCGCCTGCTGGAGGAGCTGGCCGACGTGCTGTAAAGCGGCCCCGCTCGCAAAGAATCCCCCGGGCAATTGCGTCCGGGGGATTCCTGTGCGTATATTCAATGATTCGTGACTTCATTTCGATGAACCACGAATGACGTTTACTGAGCACAGTATATCCGGGCGGGAGCGGAATTGTCAAACACCGAATTTCCAGACGATGAAATCCGGCACGAGCAGGAATTCGTCGACGGACTGTACGCGCGCGTGGACGTGCTGCGCGGCGAGACCGAGACCTCCGTCGCGGACGCGCTCGCCCAGGGCGACAAGCCCATGCAGGCCCGGCTGGAGCGGGACATCCTGGTCGCCGAGCGCTCCGGACTGCTCGCCGCGCTGAACGCCGTGGACGGCTCGCTCTGCTTCGGCCGGATCGACCACGCCGACGGCACGAAGCACCACATCGGCCGGATCGGGCTGCGCGAGGACGACACCGAGCGCACCCCGGTCCTCATCGACTGGCGGGCCGATGTCGCCCGCCCCTTCTACCTGGCCACCGGCCACACCCCGATGGGCCTGCGCCGCCGCCGGCACATCGCCACCGAGGGCCGTACCGTCACCTCCCTGCACGACGAGATCCTCGATCTCGGCGACGCCACCCGCACGGGGCACGAGGACCACAACGGCGACGCCGTGCTGCTCGCCGCGCTGAACTCGGCCCGCACCGGCCGGATGAGCGACATCGTGCAGACCATCCAGGCCGACCAGGACCGCATCATCCGGGCGCCCCACCGGGGGGTGCTGGTCGTGGAGGGCGGCCCCGGCACCGGCAAGACGGCGGTCGCCCTGCACCGCGCGGCCTACCTGCTGTACGAGCACCGGGAGCTGCTGGCCCGCCGCGCGGTCCTCATCGTCGGCCCGAACCCGGCCTTCCTCGGCTACATCGGCGAGGTGCTGCCCTCCCTCGGCGAGACCGGCGTCCTGCTGGCCACCGTCGGCGAGCTGTTCCCGGGCGTGAAGGCCACCGCCGCCGACACCCCCGAGGCCGCCGCCGTCAAGGGCCGCGCCGGCATGGCCGACGTGCTCGCCGCCGTCGTACGCGACCGGCAGGCGCTGCCCGACCCGGTCATCGCGATCGAGCACGACCGCGAGGTGCTCATGCTGGACGACGGCCTCGTCGGCGTCGCCCGCGAGCGCACCCGCGCCGCCAAGCTGCCGCACAACGCCGCCCGCGAGCACTTCGAGGGACACATCCTCAACACGCTCACCGAGCTGTACGCCGAGCGCGTCGGCACCGACCCCTACGACGGCAGCAGCCTGCTCGACCCCTCCGACATCACCCAGATCCGCGACGAACTCGCCGAGAACCCCGAGGTCTGGGACGCCATCGACCAGCTGTGGCCCCGGATCACCCCGCAGCGGCTGGTCGCCGACTTCCTCGCCGAGCCCGACGGCTACCTGCCGAAGGAGGACGCCGACGCGATCCGCCGCCCGGTGACCCGCGCCTGGACCGTCTCCGACGTGCCCCTGCTGGACGAGGCGGCCGAACTCCTCGGCGAGGACGACCGGATGGCCAGGGCCCGCGCCGAACGCGAACGCGAGACCCAGGTCGCCTACGCGCAGGGCGTGCTGGACGTCTCCTACGCCTCCCGGACCTACGAGTTCGAGGACAAGGAGGACGAGGACAGCGAGGTCCTGTCCGCGCACGACATCATCGACGCCGAGCGGTTCGCCGAGCGGCAGGAGGAGGCCGACCACCGCAGCGCCGCCGAGCGGGCCGCCGCCGACCGCACCTGGGCGTTCGGGCACATCATCGTGGACGAGGCGCAGGAGCTGTCGCCGATGGCCTGGCGGCTGCTGATGCGGCGCTGCCCGACCCGTTCGATGACCCTGGTCGGCGACCCCGCCCAGACGGCGGAGGCGGCCGGCGTCGGCTCCTGGTCCGGCATCCTCGCCCCCTATGTCGAGGACCGCTGGGAGCACACCCGCCTCGGCGTCAACTACCGCACCCCGGCGGAGATCATGGACCTGGCGGCGGCCGTGGTGCGCGCCCGGAACCCGCACTTCGAACCGCCCAGCTCCGTCCGCTCCACCGGCGAACGCCCCTGGGTGCGGCGGGTGACCGACGACCTGCCCGGCGCGGTCGCCAAGGCCGTCGCCGAACTCACCCCGGCGGAGGGCCGGCTCGCGGTGATCGCCCCGCGCGCCCTGCACCGCTCCCTGGCCGCCCACCTGGACGGCGTCACGGCCGGCGCCGAACCCGACCTGACCCGGACGGTCGTCCTGCTCGACCCCCGCCAGTCCAAGGGCCTGGAATTCGACTCCGTCCTGGTGGTCGAGCCGGGCGCCTACGGCACGAGCGACCTGTACGTGGCCCTGACCCGGGCCACCCAGCGGCTCGGCGTCCTGCACACGGGCGCGCTGCCGCCGGGGCTGGCCGACCGGGAGTGACCGCGAGGGGTCTGAGGGCAGCCGCTCTCAGACCCCCCTACTCCTCGGACCCCTGGAGCTTCATGCCCTTCGGGGACGCCAGCCCCTTCTCCGGATGCACCCGGAAGGCCGCCGTCCAGGCCGTCGGCGGGCAGGAGCGGCCGTTGGGGTGCTCCTCGGTGAGCCGCGCCCGCCGGCTGTCCCGGACGACGACCCGGCCTTCGTTCCCCGCGGTCACCGTGAGCTTCACCGGGACCGGGCCGGCGCCGACGTCGTCCCGGAGCCGTACCGACAGCGTCCGGACCGGATCGCCGGGATCGCCGGACGGCCGCTGCACACACCTGCCGTCCACGCACAGCCGGATCGTCACCGCGTCCCGCTGCTTCCCGAAGTCCGCCGGCCGCCACACCACGCCGACGCCCGAATCCATGTCCATCAGGGTGCACGCCCTGCCCGGCGTACAGGCCGTCAGCGCAGCCGCCACCGTCCCCAGAGCCACGACGATCCGCCGCATGTCCTCCCCCTCCGCCCCACCGGGCGCCCGAGCCTAGGCCCAGGCGGGGCGGAAGGCAAAGGGCAGGTCAGGCGGGGCGCAGCCACACCGTCGCCAGCGGGGGCAGGGTCAGCCGGATGCTCGCCGGGCGGCCGTGCCAGGGGTGCGGCTCGGGTTTGACGACGTCCGGGTGGCTGACGTCACTGCCGCCGTAGCGGGCCTCGTCGGTGTTGAGGACCTCCACCCAGGCCGGGATGTCGTCCGGGATCCCGAGCCGGTAGTCGTGGCGGACCACCGGAGCCAGGTGGGAGACCGCGAGCAGCGGGGTGCCCTCGGCGTCGTGGCGCAGGAATGCGAGGACGTTGTCGTCCGCCGCGTCCCCCACGATCCACTCGAAGCCCGCCGGGTCGGTGTCCCGCTGCCACAGCGCCGGGGTCGACCGGTACACCGCGTTCAGGTCCCGGACGAGGTCCCGCACGCCCCGGTGGTCCGCCTCGGCGCCGTACTCCGGGTCGAGCAGCCACCAGTCCGGGCCGCGCGCCTCGGACCACTCGGCGCCCTGCGCGAACTCCTGGCCCATGAAGAGGAGTTGCTTGCCCGGGTGGGCCCACATGAAGGCCAGGTAGGCGCGGTGGTTGGCGCGCTGCTGCCACCAGTCGCCGGGCATCTTCGAGACGAGGGACCGCTTGCCGTGCACGACCTCGTCGTGGGAGATCGGCAGGACGTAGTTCTCGCTGTACGCGTACACCATCGAGAACGTCATCTCGTGGTGGTGGTACCTGCGGTGCACGGGGTCGTGGCTCATGTACTGGAGCGAGTCGTGCATCCAGCCCATGTTCCACTTCAGCCCGAAGCCGAGCCCGCCGAAACCGCTCGGGCCCCTGTGGTGGGTGGGCCGGGTGACGCCGTCCCAGGCCGTGGACTCCTCGGCGATGGTGACCACGCCCGGGCAGCGCCGGTACACGGTGGCGTTCATCTCCTGCAGGAAGGCGACCGCGTCCAGGTTCTCCCGGCCGCCGTGCTCGTTCGGCGACCACTGGCCCGGTTCACGCGAGTAGTCCAGGTAGAGCATCGAGGCGACCGCGTCCACCCGCAGCCCGTCGATGTGGAACTCCTCGCACCAGTACACCGCGTTGGCGACGAGGAAGTTGCGCACCTCGCGCCGCCCGAAGTCGAACTCCAGCGTGCCCCAGTCGGGGTGGGCGGCCCGCAGCGGGTCGTGGTGCTCGTACAGCGGACGCCCGTCGAACTCCGCCAGCGCCCAGTCGTCGCGCGGGAAGTGCGCCGGCACCCAGTCCATCAGCACGCCGATACCGGCCTGATGCAGCTTGTCGACCAGGTACTTGAAGTCGTCGGGGGTACCGAGCCGGGCCGTCGGGGCGTAGAAGCCGGTGACCTGGTAGCCCCAGGAGCCGCCGAAGGGGTGCTCGGCGACCGGCATCAGCTCCACGTGGGTGAAGCCCAGCTCGCGCACGTACGCGGGAAGCTCCTCGGCGAGCTGCCGGTACGTCAGCCCGGGCCGCCAGGACGGCAGGTGCACCTCGTAGACCGAGAAGGGCGCCTCGTGCACCGGGGTGTCCGCCCGGTGCGCCAGCCACTGGGCGTCGCCCCACTCGTGGTGCGAGGCGTGCACGATCGAGGAGGTGGCGGGCGGGACCTCGGTACGGCGGGCCAGCGGGTCGGCGCGCAGGGTGCGCGAGCCGTCCGGGCGGGTGATCTCGAACTTGTACAGCTCGCCCTCGCCGATCCCCGGCACGAACAGTTCCCAGACCCCGGTGCCGCCGAGCGAGCGCATCGGGAAGCCGGTGCCGTCCCAGAAGTTGAACCCGCCCGTGACCCGCACGCCCCGGGCGTTCGGCGCCCAGACCGCGAACCGGGTCCCGGTGACGCCCTGGTGGGTGGTGACGTGCGCGCCGAGCGCCTGCCACAGCTGCTCGTGCCGGCCCTCGCCGATCAGGTGCAGGTCCAGTTCGCCGAGGGTGGGCAGGAAGCGGTAGGCGTCCTCGGTCTCGTGCACCGTGCCGTCGTACGTCACCAGCAGCCGGTAGACGGGGACCTCGCCGAGCGGGAGCAGGCCGGAGAAGAAGCCGTCGCCGTCGTCGTGCAGCTCCGCCCGCAGCCCGTCGGAGACCACGGTGACCGCCTGCGCGTAGGGGCGGAACGCGCGGAAGGCGACCCCGCCCGGGACCGGGTGCGCGCCCAGGACGGCGTGCGGGTCGTGGTGGGTGCCGTGCAGCAGCCGTTCGCGGTCGCCGGTGTCGAGGGCCGGGGACACGGCGGCCTCCACGACGGGCGCCGGTGCCTGCGCGGGTACCTGCCGGGCGGCGGTCTTCTTCCGGGCCGCGGATTCCTTCTTGGCCTTGGATTCCTTGGGGGCCTTGGGGGTCACGGACGAGCCTCCTGGTCGGGCAGGGAGAGGCGGCGCACCGCGCTCAGCGGCACGGGCAGCCAGTCGGGGCGGTGCCGGGCCTCGTAGACGACCTCGTAGACCGCCTTGTCGGTCTCGAAGGCCCGCAGCAGCACCGGGTCGGTACGCGGATCGCGGCCGGCCACCTCCGCGTACCCGGAGCAGTAGGCGGCCCGGCAGACGCGCGCCCAGTCCGGGGCGGGCGGGGTCGCCGAGTGGGCCGCGTAGTCGAAGGAGCGGAGCATCCCCGCGATGTCCCGCACCGGCGGCTGCGGCATGCGCCGCTCGGCCAGCGGCCGGGCCGGCTCGCCCTCGAAGTCGATCAGCGACCAGTCCCCGGACGGCGAGCGCAGGCACTGCCCCAGGTGCAGATCGCCGTGCACCCGCTGGGCGGTCCAGGTGCGGCCCTCGGCGGCGAGCGTGCCGAGCGCCTGGTACGCCGAGCGCAGCCCGCGCTCGTACGGCCGCAGCGCCGGCACCGCCTGCACGGCCGCCGCCAGCCGCTCGGCCATGCCGTCCACCAGCGACTCCAGCTGGGCGCGGCCGAGGGTGACCGTCGGCAGGGCGCGGGCGAGCGCGGTGTGCACCTCGGCGGTGGCCCGGCCCAGCGCCCGGGCCTCCGCGGCGAAGTCCTCGCCCTTGGCCAGCTCGCGCAGCGCCAGCTCCCAGCCGTCGGCGGCACCGCTCACGAACGGCTGCAGCACCGCCAGGACGTACGACTCCCCGTCCACCTCGGCGTTCAGCCAGGCCGTCGGCGCGGGAACCCGGGAGCAGCCCTCGCGGGCCAGGGCGAGGGGTATCTCCAGGTCGGGGTTGACACCGGGCACGACCCGGCGCAACAGCTTCAGAATGAACGTATCTCCGTAGACGACCGACGAGTTGGACTGCTCGGCGGTCATCAGCCGGGCCACCAGGCCCGCCCGGATGTCCTGCCCCGGGTCGCGCTCGAAGCGCAGCCCGCCGATGCGGGCCCGGGTGCGCAGGGCCTCCAGCAGGACCTCGGCGGGCCGGGGGTCGTACAGGGCCTCGTACACCGTGCGTCCGGCGAGCGGCCCCTCCGTCACATGTCCGATCAGCGCGGGCGCCAGCCGGGGCGGCAGCGCCTCGCGCACGCCTATGAGGAGCTGGTAGCAGTCGCCGGGGTGCGACGGCGCGCCCGGCACGGAGGGCTGGTGGACGCGCAGCAGCAGGTGGTACAGGCCGAGCCGGCCGTCGGGCGGCAGCAGTTCGGTGACGGACACGGGGCTGAACCCGGTGACCGGGCGCCCCTTGCCCGCGAACCAGCGCTGCCGGGGCAGCCAGGCGCGCAGCAGGGGATCGAGCGAGGCGAGGAGTGAACTGGTGGTACCGGAAGAGATGACCGTTTCCGCCATGGGCGTCAGTCCTTTCCCCGGGGGTCGTCGGGGTGTTACTGATGCGTGCCCCGGGTGGGGCGGTGGAAACGCCGCACCGCCCCACGGGGCCCGCGTTACACGGCGTCCCGGCGCAGCCGGAACCAGTAGAAGCCGTGCCCCGCGAGGGTGAGCAGGTACGGCAGCTCGCCGACCGCCGGGAACCGGACCCCGCCGAACAGCTCGACGGGGTGCCGCCCGCCGAACCGGCTCAGGTCCAGCTCCGTCGGCTGGGCGAAACGGGAGAAGTTGTGGACGCACAGCACGAGGTCGTCCTCGTACTCGCGCAGGAAGGCGAGGACCGCCGGGTTCGACGACGGCAGCTCGGTGTAGGACCCCAGTCCGAAGGCAGGATTCTGCTTGCGGATCTCGATCATGCGGCGGGTCCAGTGCAGCAGCGACGAGGGCGAGGACATCGACGCCTCGACGTTCGTCACCTGGTAGCCGTAGACCGGGTCCATGATCGTGGGCAGGAAGAGGCGTCCCGGGTCGCAGGACGAGAAGCCGGCGTTGCGGTCGGGCGTCCACTGCATGGGGGTGCGGACGGCGTCGCGGTCGCCGAGCCAGATGTTGTCGCCCATGCCGATCTCGTCGCCGTAGTAGAGGATCGGCGAGCCGGGCAGGGACAGCAGCAGGGCCGTGAACAGCTCGATCTGGTTGCGGTCGTTGTCGAGCAGGGGCGCCAGGCGCCGGCGGATGCCGATGTTCGCGCGCATCCGCGGGTCCTTGGCGTACTCGGCCCACATGTAGTCGCGTTCCTCGTCGGTGACCATTTCGAGGGTCAGCTCGTCGTGGTTGCGCAGGAAGATGCCCCACTGGCAGCCGGACGGGATCGCGGGGGTCTTGGCGAGGATCTCGGAGACCGGATAGCGGGATTCCCGCCGCACGGCCATGAAGATGCGCGGCATCACCGGGAAGTGGAACGCCATGTGGCACTCGTCGCCGCCGGTGCGGAAGTCACCGAAGTAGTCGACCACGTCCTCGGGCCACTGGTTGGCCTCGGCGAGGAGCACCTTGTCGGGGTACTGGGCGTCGATCTCCTTGCGCACCCGCTTCAGGAACTCGTGGGTCGCCGGCAGGTTCTCGCAGTTGGTGCCCTCCTGCTGGTACAGGTACGGCACCGCGTCCAGCCGGAACCCGTCGATGCCGAGATCCAGCCAGAACTTCAGCGCGGAGATCATCTCCTCCTGCACGGCCGGGTTCTCGTAGTTCAGATCCGGCTGGTGCGAGAAGAAGCGATGCCAGTAGTACTGCTTGCGTACCGGGTCGTACGTCCAGTTGGAGGCCTCGGTGTCGACGAAGATGATCCGCGCGTCCTGGAACTGCTTGTCGTCGTCGGCCCAGACGTAGTAGTCCCCGTACGGACCGTCCGGGTCCCGCCTCGACTCCTGGAACCACGGGTGCTGGTCGCTGGTGTGGTTCATGACGAAGTCGATGATGACCCGCATGCCGCGCTGGTGGGCGGCGTCCACGAACTCCACGAAGTCGGCGAGGTCACCGAACTCCGCGAGGACGGCGGTGTAGTCGGAGACGTCGTAACCGCCGTCCCGCAGGGGCGACTTGAAGAACGGCGGCAGCCACAGGCAGTCGACTCCCAGCCACTGGAGATAGTCGAGCTTGGCGGTCAGGCCCTTCAGGTCGCCGATGCCGTCGCCGTTGCTGTCCTGGAAGGAGCGGACCAGGACCTCGTAGAAGACGGCGCGTTTGAACCACTCCGGGTCCCGGTCCTTGGCGGGAGTGTCCTCGAAGGTGTCCGGAACGGGCTCATTGACGATCATATTGTGGGTGACCCTCCGATCTGCGGGGTGGACGGTCGCAGGACGGTGAAGACATGCGCGGGCCTATGACCCGGTTCGAGGCGCACATAGTTGGCCCTGCCCCAGTAGTAGGTCTCGCCGGTGAGCTCGTCGCGCACCGGCACCGACTCGTGCCAGTCCAGGCCGAGTTGCGGCATGTCCAACGAGACCGTTGCCTCCTGGGTGTGATGGGCGTCGAGGTTGGCGACCACCAGAACCGTGTTCGACCCGCTCCGCTTCGAGTAGGCGATCACCGCCTCCTTGTCGGAGTGGTGGAAGTGCAGATCGCGCAGCCGGCGGAGGGCGGGGCTGTGGCGCCGGATGTCGTTGAGCCGGGTGATGAGCGGCGCGATGGTACGGCCCTCACGCTCGGCGGCCGCCCAGTCCCGGGGCCTGAGTTGGTACTTCTCGGAGTCGAGGTACTCCTCGCTGCCCTGGCGCAGCGGGGTGTTCTCGCACAGCTCGTAGCCGCTGTAGATGCCCCACGCGGGGGAGAGGGTGGCGGCCAGCACGGCCCGGACCTCGAACGCGGGCCGCCCCCCGTGCTGGAGGTAGGCGTGCAGGATGTCCGGGGTGTTGGCGAAGAAGTTGGGCCGCATGTAGGCCGCCGCCTCACCCGACAGCTCGGTCAGGTACTCGGTCAGCTCCTGCTTGCTGTTGCGCCAGGTGAAGTACGTGTACGACTGCTGGAAACCGATCTGGGCGAGGGTGTGCATCATCGCGGGCCGGGTGAACGCCTCCGCCAGGAAGATCACGTCCGGGTCCTTGCCGTTGACCTCCGCGATGACCCGCTCCCAGAACACGACCGGCTTGGTGTGCGGGTTGTCGACCCGGAAGATCCGCACCCCGTGCCCCATCCAGTACCGCAGGATCCGGACGGTCTCCGCGACCAGCCCGTCCATGTCGGCGTCGAAGGCGATCGGGTAGATGTCCTGGTACTTCTTCGGCGGGTTCTCGGCGTACGCGATCGTCCCGTCCGGACGGTGGTGGAACCACTCGGGGTGCTTCTGCACCCAGGGATGATCCGGCGAGCACTGCAGGGCGAAGTCCAGGGCGATCTCCAGCCCCAGCTTCTCCGCCTCCCGCACGAAGAAGTCGAAGTCCTCGATCGTGCCGAGATCGGGGTGGACGGCGTCGTGGCCGCCCTCGGGCGAGCCGATCGCCCAGGGCACGCCGACGTCGTCCGGACCGGCGGTGAGGGAGTTGTTGGGGCCCTTGCGGAAGGTCGTACCGATGGGGTGGATCGGCGGCAGGTAGACGACGTCGAAGCCCATGTCCGCGATCGGCTTCAGCCGGCGGGCGGCCGTACGGAACGTGCCGTGCGGCTGCTCGGCGGTGCCCTCCGAGCGGGGGAAGAACTCGTACCAGGAGCCGTACAGGGCGCGTTCGCGTTCCACCAGCAGCGGCATCGGATCGGACGCGGTGACCAGCTCCCGCAGCGGATGCCGGTCCAGGACCGCCTGCACCTCCGGGGCCAGCGCCGCCGCGAGGCGCCAGGAGGCCGGCCGGTTCTCGTTCCGCAGCGCCGCCACCGCGTCCAGCACGGGCCGCCGGTCGGCTTCCGGGACCCCCGCGGCGGCCCGCTCGTACAGTTCGGCACCCTCCGCCAGCACCAGATCGGTGTCGATGCCGGCCGGGATCTTGATCCGCGCCGTGTGCCGCCAGGTACCGAGCGGGTCCGACCAGGCCTCCACCGTGTAGGTCCAGCGGCCGGGTTCGCCCGCGGTGACGGTGGCGCCCCAGCGGTCGGTGCCCGGGGCGAGTTCCCGCATCGGCGTCCAGGGGCCGGCGCGGCCCGCCGGGTCCCTGAGCACCACGTTCGCCGCGACGGCGTCGTGGCCCTCCCGGAACACGGTGGCCGACACCTCGAAGGACTCCCCGGTCACGGCCTTGGCGGGCCTGCGACCGTGCTGGACCACGGGGCGTACGTCCAGGACGGGGATGCGGCCGAGGACGGTGGCGGCGGGGGAGGACCGTTCCCCGGCGACGGAGGGGGCGGGGGCGGCCGGGCCGGCGGCGCCGGCGGGCGTCACGCCCTTCCTCCCCGTCCCCGTCGTCGTGGTGGTCTTCTTCCCTGCTGCCTTGGTCCTGCTGCTGGTGCTTGTCGGGGGTGCTGACGGTTGGTGCTTGGCGGGCATGACCGCTCCTGTCCGCTTCAACGTGGGTGTGGGCGGATGGACATGGGGAGGTGGGTCCTGCGGAGGTGCTGTGGTGCGCCTGTGGGGTGTGTACCGGAGGAGCCTTCCCACCCGGTTCGGGTGGGCAATCCGGCACTTTGTTAACTACTCACGCGTATGTCTACGCACAAGACCGGTCTCTCCTCTTCGGGTGCCCCCCTACCGCTTCTTGACGCCCCGACACCCCGACCGGTACGTCCCCACCGACCGCGCGGTAACCACTACCGTCGAAGACGACGACGAGACGTACGACGCCGTACGTCTCACCCCGCAACGCGTCCCGAGGTGGAATGTGAAGGCGATCCGTCGGTTCACCGTCCGTCCCGTTCTCCCCGACCCCCTCCGGCCGCTGAGCGACCTGGCGCGCAACCTGCGCTGGTCCTGGCATGCGGAAACGCGCGACCTGTTCCAGTCCGTCGACCCCGAGGCCTGGGCCTCGGCCGGCGGCGACCCGGTACGGCTGCTGGGCAGTGTGCGGCCGGCCCGGCTGGCCGAACTGGCCGCGGACCGGCGGTTCCTGCGCCGCCTCACCGCCGCCGCCGACGACTTGGACGACTATCTGACCGGCGACCGCTGGTACCAGACCCAGTCGGACGGCCTGCCCGCCGCCGTCGCCTACTTCTCCCCGGAGTTCGGCATCACGGCCGCGCTCCCGCAGTACTCCGGCGGCCTCGGCATCCTCGCCGGCGACCATCTGAAGGCGGCCAGCGACCTCGGGGTGCCCCTGATCGGTGTCGGCCTCCTCTACCGGCACGGATACTTCCGGCAGACCCTCTCCCGGGACGGCTGGCAGCAGGAGCACTATCCGGTCCTGGACCCCAACGAACTGCCGCTCACCCAGCTGGAGGAACCCGACGGCACCCCCGCCCAGATCTCCCTCGCCCTGCCCGGCGGCAAGGCGCTGCGCGCCCGGATCTGGCTGGCGCAGGTGGGCAGGGTGCCCCTGCTGCTCCTGGACTCGGACGTGGAGGAGAACGACTTCGGCGAGCGCGGGGTGACCGACCGGCTCTACGGCGGCGGCAGCGAACACCGGCTGCTGCAGGAGATGCTGCTCGGCATAGGAGGTGTCCGGGCGGTACGGACGTACTGCCGCCTCACCGGCCACCCGCAGCCCGAGGTGTTCCACACCAACGAGGGCCACGCGGGCTTCCTCGGCCTGGAACGGATCGCCGAACTCTGCGCGGCCGGCCTGGACTTCGATTCCTCCCTGGAGGCGGTACGCGGCGGCACGGTCTTCACCACCCACACCCCCGTCCCGGCCGGCATCGACCGCTTCGACCGGGAGCTGGTCGGCCGGCACTTCGGCCCGGACGCCGAACTCCCCGGCATCGACGTGCAGCGGATCCTGGCGCTGGGCATGGAGACCTACCCCGGCGGCGAGCCCAACCTGTTCAACATGGCGGTGATGGGCCTCCGGCTGGCCCAGCGGGCGAACGGCGTCTCCCTGCTGCACGGCCAGGTCAGCCGGGAGATGTTCGCGGGTCTGTGGCCGGGATTCGACCCCGAGGAGGTGCCGATCACCTCTGTGACCAACGGGGTGCACGCGCCGACCTGGGTGGCCCCGGAGGTGCTGCGCCTCGGCGCCCGGCAGGTCGGCTCGGAGCGGGCCGAGGACGCGCTGACCGTCGGCGGCTCCGAGCGCTGGGACTCGGTCGCGGAGATCGACGACCAGGAGATCTGGGAACTGCGCCGCACCCTGCGCGAACGGCTGGTGCAGGAGGTACGGGAGCGCCTGCGCGCGTCATGGCGGCAACGGGGTGCCGGCGACGCGGAACTGGGCTGGATCGAGGGCGTCCTGGACCCGGACGTCCTGACGATCGGCTTCGCGCGCCGGGTGCCGTCGTACAAGCGCCTGACGCTGATGCTGCGGGACCGGGACCGCCTGATGGACCTGCTCCTGCATCCGGACCACCCGATCCAGATCGTGGTCGCGGGCAAGGCGCACCCGGCGGACGACGGCGGCAAACGCCTGGTCCAGGAACTGGTCCGCTTCGCCGACGACCCCAGGGTCCGCCACCGGATCGTCTTCCTCCCCGACTACGGCATGGCGATGGCGCAGAAGCTCTACCCCGGCTGCGACGTCTGGCTGAACAACCCTCTCCGCCCCCTGGAGGCGTGCGGCACGTCGGGCATGAAGGCGGCCCTGAACGGCTGCCTCAACCTCTCCGTCCTGGACGGCTGGTGGGACGAATGGTTCCAGCCGGACTTCGGCTGGGCCATCCCGACGGCGGACGGGCCGTGCACCGACCCGGACCGCCGCGACGACATCGAGGCCTCCGCGCTCTACGACCTGTTGGAACAGCGGGTCGCGCCGCGCTTCTATGAGCGGGGCCGGGGCGGATTGCCGGACCGCTGGATCGCGATGGTCCGCGAGACGTTGAGTCTGCTCGGCCCGAAGGTACTGGCCGGCCGCATGGTCCGCGAGTACGTGGACCGCCTCTACGCCCCCGCCGCCCAGACCCACCGCGCCCTGACCCCGGACACGGCTCGGGACCTGGCCGCCTGGAAGACCCGGGTGCGGTCGGCCTGGTCCGGGGTGAGCGTGGACCACGTGGAGACGACGGCGACGAGCGCGACGGCGGAGCTGGGCTCGATGGTGGGCCTGCGGGTCAGGGTCGCCCTGGGTTCGCTGACCCCGGACGACGTGGAGGTCCAGGCGGTGTCGGGCCGGGTGGACGCGGAGGACCGCATCACGGACGCGACAGTGGTCCCCCTGAAGCCGACAGGCACCCCGGACCTGGAGGGCCGCCTCCTGTACGAGGGCCCCCTCTCCCTGGACCGCACCGGCCCCTACGGCTACACGGTCCGCATCCTCCCGGCGCACCGCTTGCTCGCCTCCGGCGCGGAGATGGGGCTGGTGGCGGTGCCTTCGGAGGAGGTGGTGGAGGGGGCGGGGGTTTTGTTGCGGTGAGCGAGGGCTGCACGCCTTCTTCGGCTTCTTCAGAGCCTCGATGAAAAGAGCGAAGGACCCGGCCGGGAACGTGACGATGCCGACGGCTGGGTCCCTTGGCAGTGAGTGAGCGAGTGGCCGTAAAAGGGCGCTTCGCGTCCCCTTTCGGCGATGGCCCTCACTGGCGTTGACCGTTGGGTTCGGCCGGACACACACATCGACGGAGGAACGCCATCACGCCTCGCCAGCACGCCGGGTGCGCTCGGTGGCTGTGGATGGTGGAGGGACGGCCGAGCACTGTGGGCGCTCGGCCGGTGGGCGGGGCTGCGGCCAGAATGTCAGTCTGCCAGTCTCTGCCTTCGTGTGACCATGTGAGGCTGTGGGAGCCCCGGCCGAAGACCAGATTCTGCGTCCGCCCGACTGGCGTGACATCCCGGTGAGGGGTGGTGGCCAGACAAAGTTCACCGCCCGCCGGGATGCTCACCGGAACGGCGGGTACCAGTCCCTTGGCAAGCCTTGAATTGTCTCGATCTCGGCTAGTTCATCATTTACGATTCTGAATGATGTATACGTTGCTGGGTAATTCTCTGCAGACATTGCCTGTGTTCTGGTATGGCAACGCAATTCTGCATCGTGTAGCCCTAGGAAGGTGATGGTTGAGGTGAATCCGATGGAGTCATTCCGGAATACCTCAACAGTTTCGCTGGCGTGTTCGTCTGTCACGCCTATGGTCCAGATTGTTTCCCAAGTGCCATCGTTCATCTGTCGAACTTCTCCCCACTCCGTCTTGCGTAGGGCTGATGCGGGGTATGGCTCTTCGTCGGGTGTCATCGAGGAGTGATCGGGCCTATCCATTGCGCCTCGCCGTTGATCGTCTCAAATGCCTCCGGGTGAAAAATTGTTTCGTCCGGTACCCCCTCGCCGACCTCGCGAATTGTGACGTGGCCATGACTTACGAGTCTTTGGTACGTCTCATCCGTTAGGCGCATGATAATCACACTCGATGGAGATTGTCGATCCACTCGTAGTCCCCATTCGTACGCCGATTGAAACCCGGGCGAATGCATGCCGGACACTTCGTGTGTAAAAAAGTGCCCGGGTCTGCTCATTGACCCTCCATGTGTGGCGGTCCGTCCGGCATCCGCGCTCAGGCCGTTGTCGACGATGTTCTTTGCGAACTTCTCAGATGTTCCATGCGCGAAATCTCGATAGGGTCCGAGGCCAAGTGGGTCGCTCCAGGTGTGCGGACTGATGACGTAGGCAAGAGGGTTGGGAGCTGGATTGAGGCCTAGCGGATCAGGAGACGCATAGCGGGCGGTTTCGGGGTCGTAGTGGCGGAAGTAGTTGTAGTGGAGGCCGGTTTCGGGGTCGTAGTACTGGCCTGGGAAGCGTAGTGGTGTGTAGGTCGTGCTGTCCGTTGCCCACGCTGTTGTTCCCCATAGGGTGCTGCGGGTGTGCCACGCGATCTCCCCCTGCTCGTCCACCAGTTCGTTCGGTGTGCCGACGAGGTCGGTGACGATGGCGAAGAAGCGGGAGTCGATTTCCTGCTGGGGGGCTTCCGCTGCGGTGATGCGTTCCGTTTGGGTGAGGGGGCGTAGGCCTTGGTGGTCCCAGGTGAGGGTGACCGGGTGGGGGAGGGCGGCGGATGTCGTCGTTTGTTCGCAGAGGGTGGTGCC
>NZ_JBVHVI010000021.1:0-132452 GCF_055564915.1 Streptomyces sp. NPDC028928 | reverse complement strand
GTTGACTTTTGGCACGCTGTTGAGTTCTCAAGGAACGGTCGCTTCCTTTGTACTCACCCTCTCGGGCTTTCCTCCGGGCTTCCCTTCGGTGTTTCAAACTCTATCAGGGTTTTTCCGTCTCTCTGACCACCCTCCTGCGAACATGCAGAAGGAGATCCAGAGATAGGATCTGACGAGTTTGGGTGCTGCCAGAGCGGAGGGCGCTTGTCGCACGCCTCGTTGCCCCCAGCAGGAGTACGACTGTACACGGAGCCTTGAAGGCGGTGCAAATCCGTCGGGCTGGTGGTCTAGACCACTAGCTGGTAGCTTCCATCCGGAACCGCCACTTCACATGACATACGCTGCTGCTCAGTGCGCCGTCCGGGACAGCCAGTGACGGCCCGTGAACAGCTCCACTCCTTGGGAGGCTTCCCATGACCACCGTGACGTCCCCTATTGCCGGGCGTGCCATCGGACTGGCCGCAGTGCCGGATCCGGTCTTCTCCGGGGCCATGGTCGGCCCGGGCACCGCCATCGACCCCGTGCGTGAGGCCTCCGAGGCCGTGGCGCCCGTGGACGGCGTCATCGTCTCCCTGCACCCGCACGCGTTCGTCGTCGTCGACGAGAGCGGTCATGGTGTGCTCACCCACCTCGGTATCGACACCGTTCAGCTCAATGGCGAGGGCTTCGAGCTGCTCGTCAACAAGGGCGACACCGTGACCCGGGGCCAGGCCGTCGTGCGCTGGGACCCCGCTGCCGTCGAGGCCGCCGGCAAGTCCCCGGTGTGCCCGATCGTCGCGCTGGAGGCCACGGCCGAGTCCCTCACCGAGCTGCGTGACAGCGGTGACGTGAAGGCCGGCGACAGCCTCTTCTCCTGGAACTGACAGCAGTGCCGTCCTAGGGCGGCGAAACAGGACAACCATCGCGGCGGCGGGACCCGCCGCACTATCGGAGACGGGTGAGATGGAGACAACGCTGCGAGGCGTCGGCGTGAGCCATGGCGTGGCGATCGGCGAGGTTCGGCACATGGGTACAGCGGTGCTGGAGCCGCCGGCGAAGCAGATTCCCGCCGAGGACGCGGAGCGGGAGCAGGGGCGCGCCCGTCAGGCTGTGGATGCCGTGGCCGCCGACCTGATGGCGCGCGGCAACCTGGCCGGGGGCGAGGCCCAGGCGGTGCTTGAGGCGCAGGCCATGATGGCCCAGGACCCCGAGCTGATGGCGGACGTGGACCGGCGGATCGCCGTCGGCAGCACTGCCGAGCGTGCCGTGTACGACGCGTTCGCGGCGTACCGGGAGCTGCTGGCCGGTGCCGGGGAGTACCTCGCCGGACGCGTGGCCGACCTCGATGACGTGCGGAATCGTATCGTCGCCCGGCTGCTGGGCGTTCCGATGCCGGGTGTCCCGGACAGTGACCAGCCCTATGTACTGGTGGCGCGGGATCTGGCTCCGGCCGACACGGCTCTGCTGGACCCGTCTCTGGTGCTCGGTTTCGTGACCGAGGAAGGCGGTCCCACCAGTCACAGCGCCATCCTGGCGAGGGCGCTGGGTGTGCCGGCCGTGGTGGCTCTGCCGGGTGCCGGTGAGCTGGCCGAGGGCACGGTGATCGCTGTCGACGGCAGCACCGGTGATGTCTTCGTGAACCCGAGCGAGGAGAAGAAGGCGGAGCTGGAGGCCGCGGCCGCCGAGCGCAAGGCCGCGCTGGCCGCTTCGACGGGTCCCGGTGTGACGGCGGACGGGCACAAGGTGCCGCTGCTGGCCAATGTGGGCGGTCCGGCGGATGTGCCGGCAGCCGTGGAGGCCGGGGCCGAGGGTGTCGGTCTGTTCCGTACCGAGTTCCTGTTCCTTGACGACAGCAAGAACGCTCCTTCCGAGGAGAAGCAGGTGGAGGCCTACCGGCAGGTGCTGGAGGCGTTCCCCGAGGGCCGTGTGGTCGTGCGTGTGCTGGACGCGGGTGCGGACAAACCGCTGGACTTCCTGACGCCGGCGGACGAGCCGAACCCGGCGCTGGGCGTGCGGGGGCTGCGGACGCTGCTCGACCACCCCGAGGTGCTGCGCACCCAGCTGACGGCGCTGGCGAAGGCCGCCGAGGGTCTGCCCGTCTACCTTGAGGTCATGGCGCCCATGGTGGCGGACCGCAGGGACGCGAAGGCCTTCGCGGACGCCTGCCGTGAGGCGGGGCTGCAGGCCAAGTTCGGCGCGATGGTGGAGATCCCGTCGGCCGCGCTGCGTGCACGCTCGATCCTGCAGGAGGTGGAGTTCCTGTCGCTGGGAACCAACGACCTCGCGCAGTACACGTTCGCCGCGGACCGGCAGGTGGGTGCGGTGTCGCGGCTGCAGGACCCGTGGCAGCCGGCGCTGCTCGACCTGGTGGCGCTGTCCGCCGAGGCGGCCAAGGCCGAGGGCAAGAGCTGCGGGGTGTGCGGTGAGGCCGCGTCCGATCCGCTGCTGGCCTGTGTGCTGACCGGTCTGGGTGTCACCTCCCTGTCCATGGGTTCGGCGTCGATTCCGTACGTCCGCGCCACGCTGGCGAAGTACACGCTGGCGCAGTGCGAGCGGGCCGCCGCCGCGGCGCGTGCGGCCGACAGCGCCGAGGAGGCGCGCAGCGCGGCTCAGGCGGTGCTGTCCGGCGAGTAGGCCGTACCGGCGCCTTCGGGGTGCCGGGTTCAGGGGCGTCCTGCCTTCGGGCGGGACGCCCCTGCTGTGTTCCTGTCGCGGTCCTGCCCCTCAGTGGCGGTGGTCCGGTGCCGTGCTCTCCTCTCCGAGGGCGGGGGGCTCGCGGTAGTCGACGCCGGACTCCGGGGGGATGAGGTCGCCGGACTCGACGTCCGTGCAGTAGGCGTCGAACACCTCGGATGCCGTCAGGGGTTCCAGGGCGCCGCCGCGCAGTCGCCAGCCGTAGACGCGGTCGGCCGTGCCCGTGGCGCTGGTGCGCATGACGAGTCCCCCGGGGCTGCGGGTCGCGAGGCCCAGGGCGAGGACGCTGGTGAATTCCAGGGCCTCGGCCTCGTCCAGGCGGGTCGCGCCGTGGGGGTCCTGGTCGGCGTGCAGGACGGAGACCAGGGTGTCCGGTGGTCCGGAGACGGTGCAGACGAGGTGCCGGTCGCCGGGTGGTGCGGTGTCGAGGATGCGGAGCAGGAGTTCGGAGGCGCGGGTGAAGGCTGCCCTGCCGATGTCCTCGCCGCAGGTCGGGCAGGGGCCGAGGCGGGTGAGGAGGGTGGTGGCGTACTCCCAGGTGGCCTGGCGGACGGCTTCGTCCACGAGCGCGGGGAGGAGGTCGGCGAGCGGGCGGCCGTCGTAGGGGATGGTGGGGCCGGTGGCCGCGAGTTCCGCGGTGAACCGGGTCCGGCTGGCCGGGGCCTCCGGGTCGAGGCCGGTGTCCGCGCAGTACGCGGCGTAGTCCTCGGGGTCGAACAGGGCGAGGGTGGTGTGGGTGCCTTCTGCGGCGCGGGCCTTGAGCACGGCCTCCAGCTGCCGGAGGTAGGTCGTGTGGTCGTCGAAGGTGAAGCTTCGGTAGCGCCGCATGGCGCGGAAGTCGTGGTCGTCGGTGAGGACGCCGATGGTGCCGGCGATCTCGCGGCGCAGGACGCGTCGCATGGTCTGGTGGTCGGTGTGCGCCATGATTCCCCCAATGCGCAGTCGATCAGTGCTCACTCACCGTAACCGGCGGCACTGACAATGCCAGTGCCGCCGGTGGTCGTGGACCGGGTGACGGGGACGTCTGCGCAGGTCAAAGCGCTTGGTCCGCTGTGGGGGGCGGATGCGGAGGGTGATGCTCCGTCGGGATCAGGCGCGCTTGCGGGCGAGTTCCTCGTAGAAGCCGAGCAGGGCGAGGTTGTCGATGGAGCCGGGGTTCACCGCTTTGTCCAGGGGGGTGCCCTGCAGCAGGCGCTTGACCGGGACCTCGATGCGTTTGCCGGTGAGGGTGTGCGGGATGCCGGGCACCTCGATGATCTCGTCGGGGACGTGGCGCGGCGAGAGCTGTTCCCGGATGGCCTGCTTGACGCGGTCGAGGAGTGCCTCGTCCAGGACGGCACCCGGTGCGAGGTGCACGAACAGCGGCATCCAGTAGCCGCCGTCGGGCTGTTCGATGCCGATGACGAGGGATTCCTTGATCTCGGGCAGGCGCTCGACGACCTCGTAGATGTCGGCCGAGCCCATGCGCACGCCCTGCCGGTTGAGGGTGGAGTCGGAGCGGCCGTGGATGATCACGCTTCCGCGGGAGGTGACGGTGATCCAGTCGCCGTGGCGCCAGACTCCGGGGTAGGTGTCGAAGTAGCTGTCGTGGTAGCGGCTGCCCTCGGGATCGTTCCAGAAGTGGATCGGCATGGACGGCATGGGCTGGGTGACGACCAGCTCGCCGACCTCGTCCACGAGGGGTTTGCCGCTCGGGTCCCAGGACTGCAGGTCGGTGCCGAGGCCGGGGGCCTGGAGTTCGCCGGTGTACACCGGGAGGGTGGGTACGGCGCCGGCGAAGCAGGAGCAGACGTCCGTGCCGCCGCTGACGGAGGCGATCCACAGGTCGTCGCGGACCTCGTCGTGCAGCCAGCGGAAGCCGTCGGGCGGCAGTGGGGAGCCGGTGGTGGCGACGCATTTGACCTGGGACAGGTCGTAGTCGCGGGCGGGGTGGACGCCGGCCTTGCGGCAGGCCATGACGTAGGCGGCGGAGGTGCCGTAGAGGGTGGCTCCGGTGCGCTCGGCGACCCGCCACTGGGCTCCGGTGTCCGGGTAGCCGGGGCTCCCGTCGTACAGAACGATCGTGGTGCCCGTGAGCAGGCCGGAGACGAGGAAGTTCCACATCATCCAGCCGGTCGAGGTGTACCAGAAGAAACGGTCCTCGGGGCCGAGGTCGCAGTGCAGGCCGAGCTGCTTGAGGTGCTCGACCAGAATGCCGCCCTGCGACTGCACGATGGCCTTGGGCAGGCCGGTCGTGCCGGAGGAGTACAGCACCCACAGCGGGTGGTCGAACGGGACCTGCTCGAAGACCGGCTCGGTGTCCCCCGCCGTCAGCGCCGACCACTCCAGGGCGCCCTCGGGGGCCTCGGTCCCCAGCAGCGGGATGTGGACGACGGCGCGCAGGGTGGGCAGCTCGCGGCGCAGCTCGGCGACGATCTCGCGGCGGTCGTGCTCCTTGCCGCCGTAGCGGTAGCCGTCGACGGTGAACAGGACGACGGGTTCGACCTGCTGGAAGCGGTCGAGGACGCTGCGGGCGCCGAAGTCGGGGGCGCAGGAGGTCCAGACGGCGCCCACGGCGGCCGTGGCCAGGAGAGCGACGACGGATTGGGGGATGTTGGGGAGGTAGCCGCTGATTCGGTCGCCGGGGCGTACGCCCAGGGCGCGGAGTTCGGCGGCGAGGGACCCCACCTGGCGGCGCAGCTCGGACCAGGTCACCGGGCGCGGTTCGTGCGTCTCGTCCACGTACAGGAGGGCGGGTTCGTCCGCGCGGTCGGCCGCGGCGCGCAGGGCGTGTTCGGCGTAGTTGAGGGTGGCCCCGGGGAACCACTGGGCGCCGGGCATGGCGCGGTCGCCGAGCACGCGCGCGTAGGGGGTCGAGAACCGTACGTCGAACCACTCCGTGACGGCTTTCCAGAAGGTGTCCAGCTGGTCGATGGACCACCGGTGCAGGGCCGGGTACCCGCCCTCGGCCGGGGCGCCGTGGTGGTCGGCGGCCCATGCCTGGAACCGGGTGATGCGGGCCTGGGCGATCCGCTGGGGATCGGGCTGCCAGAGCGGCTGGGGGTTCGCGGTCGACATTGAAGCGGCTCCCGGGCTGTGCGCGTCGTGTGCGTCGGTCCGCGCACGGGCTGGGGTGTGCGCGTGACGCGGCTGACAGGGACGATGCCATGTGATCGACTTCTACACCAGGGTGCGCCCCACATAGTCCATGTCATGAAGATGTGGCCCGGGCACGGGTGAACGGCAGTTGAACGACACGCGCGCGTGGGGCGCTCAGTGGCAGGGTGAGCAGCATGGACGGTCGTGACCTGGTGCGTTCGGTGAGTGTGGTCGGTTCGGGAAGGGCGGCTCTGGGGTTGCGTACCGTGCGGGCCTCGTGGCGCAGGAGGCGTCTCGACGCCGCCGGGCTGCCGAGGCGGGGGCCCGAGCGGGCCCGGGTGCCGGGACAGGTGCGGGACGTGGAGCCGGGTCCCGGGGGCGGTCTGATCCGGTTCAGCCGCTCCGAGCTGCGCATCGTCGTGGCGGTGAACGGGGCGGTCTTCTGGGGGTGGGACGGGGCGGGTCCGCAGCCGTCGTACGCGCTGGCGGGAAGTGGTCCCGAGCCGGATCCGCGGGCGGTGCTGGAGCCGGACAAGGACGGCGGCTGGCGGGTGGTGGCCGAGCGGGTGACGGTCGTGGTGTCGCGGCACGGCGCGGTGGAGGTGTGCACGCCGGGCGGGGTGACGCTGCGGCGGGAGCTGCCGCCGCGCTGGTGGGAGCCGGTCGAGGGGGGTGCGGGCCGGTGGATGCTGCGGTCGGAGGTGGCGGCGGACGCCCGGTTCTTCGGACTGGGCGGGCGTGCGTCCGGGCCCCGGCTGCGGGACGGCGGATACCGGCTGTGGAACACCGATCCCGGCCGTGCGTTCGGGCCCGGTGACGATCCGCTGTATCTGACGATGCCGGTGCAGCTGGTGGTGGCGGACGCCGGCACGCACCTGGTGTTCCACGACACCACCTGGGACGGCACGGTCGTCCTGCGGGAGGGTGAGGAGGGCGCCGGGTCCGGGCACGACCGGGCGGGGCACTGCGAGGTCCGGATGGACGGCGGTCCGCTGCGCTGCTGGGTGGCGGTGGGGACTCCCGCGCGCGTGCTGCACACGTGGGCCGCGCTGACGGGGGCGCCCGCGCTGCCGCCCGCGTGGGCGCTGGGTCATCACCACGCGCGCTGGGGTTTCGGCAGCGAGCAGGAGGTGCGCCGGATCGTCGCGGGTTACCAGGAGCACGGGCTGCCGCTGGACGCCGTGCACCTCGACATCGACCACTACGACGAGCACCGGGTGTTCACGGTCGACCGGGAGCGTTTCCCGAAGCTGGAGGTGCTGGCGGAGGAGCTGCGCCGGGACGGTGTCCGGCTGGTGTCGATCGTCGATCCGGCGGTGCGGGCGGAACCGGGCGACGCCGTGTACGAGAGCGGTTCGGCCGTGGACGCGTTCGTGCGGGACGGTCAGGGCCGCCAGGTGCGGGGCGTCGGGTGGGCCGGCGAGTCGGTTTTCCCGGATTTCACGCACGCGCGCGTGCGTGCGTGGTGGGGCGGACTCTACGAGGAGCGTCTGGGGCAGGGCTTCGCGGGGTTCTGGCACGACCTGAACGAGCCGACGTCGTTCAGCGCCTTCGGTGAGCCGACCCTTCCGCGTTCGGCGCGGCACGCCCTGGAGGGGCGCGGCGGCGACCACAGGGAAGCGCACAACGTGTACGCGCTGTGCATGGCCCAGGCCGCCTACGAGGGGCTGCGCGAGCTGGCGCCCGAGGAGCGGCCCTTCCTGTTCTCCCGTTCCGGCTGGGCGGGGCTGCAGCGGTACGGCGGCACGTGGTCGGGGGACGTGGCGACGGGCTGGCCGGGGCTGCGGGCGTCGCTGTCGCTGGTGCTGGGGCTGGGGTTGTGCGGGGTGCCGTACTCGGGTCCGGACGTGGGCGGTTTCGACGGCAGTCCGTCGCCGGAGCTGTATCTGCGGTGGTTCCAGCTGGGCGCCTATATGCCGCTGTTCCGCACCCACGCGAGCCTGCGGGCCGGGCGCAGGGAGCCGTGGGAGTTCGGCGCCGAGGTGCTGGAGCACGCGCGTGTGGCGCTGCTGGAACGCCGGAGGCTGCTGCCGTACTTCGTGACGCTCGCGCATCTGGCCCGGCGGACCGGCGCCCCCTATGTCCGGCCGCTGTGGTGGGGGGCTCCGGAGGACCGGGCTCTGCGCGACTGCGAGGACACGTTTCTGCTGGGCGACGGCCTTCTGGTGGCCCCGGTCCTGGATCCCGGTACGGACCGGCGCGCGGTGCAGCTGCCGCGGGGCCGCTGGTACGACACGGTGACGGAGAAGGTCTACGAGGGCCCGGGCCAGGTCCTGGTGGAGGCACCGCTGTCCCGGATACCGGTGCTCGCGCGCGCGGGGGCGGTGCTGCCGGTGCGCGGCGCCGGCGGCGGGCTGGAGCTGGAGGTGTGGGCACCCGCGCGGGGACGCACCGGGTCCGGGCTGGTGGTGCCGGACCCGGGCGACGGCTGGGACGAACCGGAGATCGAACGCTACGTCGCCCGCCGGCAGGGCGGCCGGGTGGTGGTCACCCGGGACCGGGAGGACGGCGTGGCCGAACCGCCCTATCCGGTGCGCCTGCGGGGGCTCGGCTGAACGGCCGGGCTCATACGTAGCGGCCCTCGAACCACGCCCTGACGGCCACCGTGTGCAGCGGGAAGGCGAGCTCCTCCGGCCTGCGCAGCAGCTGCCAGCCCTCGGTCTCGTCCGTGGGTCCGGAGGGCGGCAGTCCGTCGGCCGGGCGTTCCGGCAGCAGGCCGAACAGCAGCAGGTGCCCGTCGGGCGAACTCATGGCGTCCACGAGCCGCACGTCCCGGGCGGCTGCGTCGATGCCGGTCTCTTCCTTGAGTTCGCGTACGACGGCCTGCTTCCAGTCCTCGCGGTCGTCGATGTAACCACCGGGCAGGGCCGTGCCCCCGCGCGCGGGCGCGACGGTCCGGGTGATGACGACCAGGGCCGTGCCCTTGGTGTCGTACACGGGCTGGAGCGCGATCGCGACCGGCAGCGGGTTGCGGTAGGCGACGGTTGCGCAGGACGGGCAGGTGCGGGGCCAGCCGGAAACGCCCTCTCCAAAGGGCGCGCCGCAGCTCGAACAGTGGGAGTCCGGCGCGGAATTGGCAGTTGGGTGCTGAGTTTCGGACACGCGCGGACTGTATCCGATCAGGGGAGGGGCGTGTTCCGGCAGTGACGGGCCAGGAACGGGCGCAACAGGAAGGGGCGGCCGGAATCACCCCCGTCGGTCCCGGCCACCCCTCGTGTACCACGACGCCGTGGGGTGCCGTTCGGTTCACAGAAACAGCCTGCACATTTCAGATTGCTCGTGGCACACTTCTGACGATCCGTCAGGTCAGCTCCCGGGGAGGACCCTTGTCGCACACACGCAAGCCGGCGGTCGCCGGCTGGTTCACCGGTGAGGGTGACGGCTTCCGGCTCCTGGGCACCCGCTGCACGGCCTGCGCCGCGGTCTTCTTCCCGCGCGAGGACGTCCACTGCCGCAACCCGCACTGTGCGGGCGGCCGCCTGGAAGAGGTCCCGCTGTCACGGAAGGGGCGAATCTGGTCGTACACCGACAGCAGATACCGCCCGCCGTCACCCTATGTGAGCAATCCGGAACTTCCGTGGGAGCCGTACTCGTTGATCGCGGTGGAGCTGGAGGCCGAGCGGATCGTGGTGCTGGGGCAGGCGGCTCCCGGGGTCACCGTCGCCGATCTGACGGTGGGCATGGAGGTGGAGGTCGTCCCCGGTGTGCTCCATCGGGACGCGGAGACGACCTGGACGATCTGGCACTGGCGGCCGACGGGGGTGGCGGCATGACGGACGACGTGGCGGTGCTCGGTGCGGGCATGCACCCCTGGGGCAAGTGGGGCCGTGGCTTCGTGGAGTACGGGACGGCGGCGGCCCGCGCGGCACTCGCGGACGCCGGTCTCGACTGGCGGGACATCGGCTCCGTCGTGGGCGCCGACACGGTGCGCGGCGGGTATCCGGGACATGTCGCGGGGGCTACGTTCGCCAAGGCCCTGGGCTGGCAGGGAGCCAGGGTGACCAGTGTGTACGCGGCGTGCGCGTCCGGGGCCCAGGCCATCGCCGCCGCGCGGGCCCAGATCCTCGCCGGTCTCGCGGACGTCGTCCTGGTGGTGGGCGCGGACGCCGCACCGAAGGGATTCTTCCGGCCCGCGGGCGGGGATCGCCCCGACGATCCGGACTGGCTGCGTTTCCGCCTGCTGGGCGCGACGAATCCGGCGTACTTCGGGCTGTACGCGCGGCGGCGGATGGCGGTGCACGGGGACACCCCGGAGGACTTCGCACGGGTCAAGGTGAAGAACGCCGCGTTCGGAGCGCTCAATCCGTACGCCCGGTACCGCAAGCGGGTCACCGCCGAGGAGGTGGCCGCCTCCGCGGTGGTCGCGGATCCGCTGCGGCTGCTGGACATCTGCGCCACCTCCGACGGCGGGGCCGCCCTGGTGCTGTCCGGCCTGGACTTCGCGCACCGGCACGGTGTCGCCCGGCCGGTGCGGATCCGGGCGGTGTCGACGGTGACGCCCCGCTTCCCGAACACGGTGCTGGACCTGCCGGACATCGCCACGGACTCCGCGGTCGCGGTGGCGCCCGCGGCGGAGACCTTCCGGGCGTCCATCGCCGGGGCCGCCTACGAGGAGGCGGGTATCGGCCCCGAGGACCTGTCCCTGGCCGAGGTGTACGACCTGTCCACCGCGCTGGAGTTGCAGTGGTACGAGGATCTCGGGCTCTGCGGCGAGGGCGAGGGGGTGAAGCTGCTCCGGGAGGGCGCGACCGCCCCGGGCGGCCGGATACCCGTGAACACCAGTGGCGGGCTGGCCTCCTTCGGCGAGGCGGTGCCGGCTCAGGCCATCGCCCAGGTGTGCGAGCTGACCTGGCAGTTGAGAGGCACGGCGGGGGACCGTCAGGTCGCCGGGGCGCGGGTGGGTATCACCGCCAACCAGGGACTCTTCGGGCACGGCTCCTCGGTGGTCGTCGTGCGGTGAGCGGGGCCAGGCCGGGGCGTGATGCGCCGCGCGCGGAGGCGTGGAGGCTTCCACGCTGTGTGATCAGCCCGGAATCCTGCGTGAACGTCTCATGAACTGCGCCTGGGCGTGCGCGAGCAACGCCATCATGCTCCCGTGCACTCCTGGACGGATAATCTCCGCTTCGCCTTCCAGCCGGTGGTGAACCTGAGGACGGGCGCGGTCGCCGCACTGGAGACACTCGCCCGCCCGGAGACCGGCGACGTCCTGTCCGAGGCCCGCCGGAACCCCGAACTGGACGGCAGGCTGACCGTGCTGGCGCTCCGTGCGGCGGCCCGCAAGGAAACGCTGCTGCCGCTGCACCTGAACGTGTTCGCGGCCACGCTCGCCGACCTCGGCGGGCTCACACCGCTGCACGACGCCGTGCGCGCGGCGGGGCGCATGACCTGGGAGGTGACGCTCGACATCGTCCCGCCCTACACGCACGTGCCGCAGCGGGCCCTGCTGGAGGCGGTGGCCGCGCTGCGCGAACAGGGGTTCCGGATCAGCGCGGACGGCATCGGCGACGGTGACGTACCGCTCAGGCTGCTCACCGACCTCTCCCCCGACCTGGTCAAGCTCGACGCCTCGCTGCTGTCCCGGCCGGCCGCGGTCCGGGCGATGCGGACACTGTGCGAGGAACTGGGCGCTCTGGTGGCGGTGGAGGGCGTGGAGACCGAGCTCCAGTGTGCGGCCGCCCTGTCGGCCGGTGCCCAGCTGGCCCAGGGAGAGCTGTTCGCGCCGCCGGCCCGGATCCCCGCGGCGGACGTATACGTTCCGCCGCTGACTGCCGGTGCTCTGGACGTGCCCCGCTCCGGGCCGTCGGTGCGGGAGTTCGTGCGACCCGCCGCCGTACTGCCGCTGACGGCCTCGGCGGGGCAGGTGCGGGCGCTGCTGACCGGTTCTCCGGACGTCTCGGGGGTGCTGCTGGTGGACCAGGCCGGGCGGCCCGTCCGGTCGGTGCACCGTTCGCGCTTCCTGCTGTCGATGTCCGGCCGCTACGGACACGCCCTGTACGCCGACCGGCCGGCCTTCAAACTGGGTGACGCGCCCCGCACGGTCGGCGTCGACGCGACGGCGTGGGAGGTGCTGGACGTGGTGGCGGTCGGCGGCCGGGACCGGACCTCGGACGACGTGGCGGTGGTCGACCAGCGGGGCCGGTGCGTGGGGGTCGTACGGCTGGCGGACCTGGTGCGGGCGCTGGCCGAGAGCCGGGTCGAGGAGGCCGCCGGGCTCAACCCGCTGACCCGGCTGCCCGGTTCGGACGCGATCGTGAGCGAGGTGGACCGGCGGATCGCCGACGGGCGGGCGTTCGCCCTCAGCTGGCTGGACATCGACCACTTCAAGCAGGTCAACGACGGAGCCGGGTTCGCCGCGGGCGACGAGCTGATCCGTGCGGTGGGCCGCGCGCTCCAGCAGGCGGTCGCGGGACACGCGCGCGTGGGACACATCGGCGGAGACGACTTCCTGGTGCTGGCCGAAGAGGAGGCGCTCGATCCACTGGTGGCGGCCGTACTGGACGCTCCCTGGGCGGCGGGCGGACAGCCGGTCACCCTCTCCCTGGCAACCGTCGTCTGCGGCCCCGGAAGTGTGGGAGACCACCACCAGGCCGCCGCCCACCTCGCCCCGCTGAAGAAGGCCGCCAAGGCGCTGAACGGCGCGAGCTGGGTGCTCGGACGCGCCGGGCTACCCGGCCACGAGGTCCGGCGCGGCGGCCCGGGGCCGACCCCGGCACCGGCCGGATACGCGGCCGCCGAACCGGGTTGGTGAAACGGCCGTTCCGTATACGTCCGTTGCCGTGAACCGGGAGCGCCGGGGCCCGTGAAAAGGTCGGTGTCACCGTCGCTGCCGGCAACCTTGACGCCCCCGGGACGCCGGTGAACACTTCCCGGTGTCAGCCGACATCGCCGTACATTCTCGGCGTTATCAGGCACTGCGGCACGGGTCTGTCCTGCTCCACGGCCCGGCCTTCCAGGGCGATCCGGCTGCGACGGCACGCTCGTCACGGACGCCGGGCGGGGCGCGGGGTCGTGCCTGCCTTCGGCTGAAGTCGCCGAGGGAACCGTCCTGCACGACAGGGCCGGGGCCGATCGGCCCCCACCGGCGCCAAGGGAGCCGCCATGAGCAACGGAGACATTTTCGTCGGCGAGGTCATCGGCACCGCGATTCTGATCCTGTTCGGCGCGGGCGTCTGCGCCGCCGTCACCCTCAGACACTCCAAGGCGCGGGCCTCGGGCTGGATCGTGATCGCGTTCGGCTGGGGCTTCGGCGTGCTCGCGGGCGCGTACACCGCCGCTCCCCTCTCCGGCGGCCAGCTCAATCCCGCGGTCACCATCGGCATCGCCGTGGACACCGGCGAGTGGGGCAGGGTCTGGGTGTATCTGCTCGGGCAGATCGTCGGCGCGATGCTCGGCGCCGTACTGGCCTACCTGGTGTACCTCGCCCAGTTCCAGGCCAACGTCCGCACGGAGGGCACCACGGACGGCACCGCCGGTGAACCCGTGCCGACCCTCGGCATCTTCTCCACCGTTCCGGAGATCAGGCACCCGGTCGCCAACCTCGTCACCGAGATCATCGCGACCGTCGCGCTCGTCCTGCCGGTCCTCGCCTTCGGGCTCACCGAGGGGCTCGGCGAATCCGGCACCACCGTGCTGATCGTCTCCTTGCTCGTCGTGGGCATCGGCCTCTCCCTCGGCGGGCCCACCGGCTACGCCATCAACCCCGCCCGCGATCTCGGCCCGCGCATCGTGCACACCTTCCTGCCGATCCCCCACAAGGGCACCTCCGACTGGGGTTACGCCTGGATCCCGGTCGTCGGCCCGCTCATCGGCGGAGCGCTGGCCGGCCTCGTCTACAACGCGGCCTTCTGATCCACCGGCTGCCGATTCCCGTACGGCCTTGCGGCCAGCGATCCGACCCAGCGACCCAGCGACCCAGGGACAGCCATGACGGACACCGCCGACACGTACGTCGCCGCCATCGACCAGGGCACCACGTCCAGCCGCTGCATCGTCTTCGACCACAGCGGCGCGATCGTCGCCGTCGACCAGCGCGAGCACCGGCAGATCTTTCCCAGACCCGGCTGGGTGGAGCACGACGCCACCGAGATCTGGTCCAAGGTGCAGGCCGTGGTGGCCGGTGCGCTCGCCAGGGCCGGGCTGCGTCCCGACCAGCTGAGCGCGCTCGGCATCACCAACCAGCGCGAGACCACGGTCCTGTGGGACCGCACCACGGGCAAGCCGGTGCACAACGCGATCGTCTGGCAGGACACCCGCACCGCGGCCCTGTGCACCGAACTCGGCGGCACGGACGGCCAGGACCGCTTCCGCGAGAAGACCGGGCTGCCGCTGGCCAGCTATTTCTCCGGGCCCAAGGCGGCCTGGCTGCTGGACCATGTGCCCGGTCTGCGGCAGCGGGCCGAACGCGGTGAGATCGCGTTCGGAACCATCGACTCCTGGCTGATCTGGAACCTCACGGGCGGCACCGACGGCGGCCGGCACGTCACCGACGTCACGAACGCGGGCCGCACCATGCTGATGAATCTGGACACGCTCCAGTGGGATCCCTCCATCCTGTCCGCGATGAACGTGCCCGAGGCCGTGCTGCCCGAGATCAGGTCCTCCGCGGAGGTGTACGGCACCGCGGTCGGGCAGCTGTCCGGGGTGCCGGTGGCCTCGGCGCTGGGCGACCAGCAGGCCGCCGTGTTCGGGCAGGCCTGCTACGACGTGGGCACCGCGAAGAACACCTACGGCACCGGCAGTTTCCTGCTGCTGAACACCGGAAACCGTCCGGTGCCGTCCAAGAGCGGGCTGCTGACGACGATGGGCTACAAGATCGGCGGGGAGGCGCCGGTGTACTGCCTGGAGGGGTCCATAGCGATAACGGGTGCGCTGGTCCAGTGGTTCCGCGACCAGCTCGGGATCATCCGCAGCGCCGACGAGATCGAGACGCTGGCGGCGAGCGTCGAGGACAACGGCGGGGCCTACATCGTGCCGGCGTTCTCCGGCCTGTTCGCGCCCTACTGGCGCTCCGACGCGCGCGGAGTCGTCACCGGCCTCACCCGGTACGTCACGAAAGCCCACCTCGCGCGCGCGGTGCTGGAGGCGACCAGCTGGCAGACCCGCGAGGTCGTGGACGCCATGTACCAGGACTCCGGGGTGCGGATCACCGCCCTCAAGGTGGACGGCGGCATGACGAAGAACAACCTCCTCATGCAGCAC
This sequence comes from Streptomyces sp. NPDC028928, assembly GCF_055564915.1. Taxonomy (NCBI): domain Bacteria; kingdom Bacillati; phylum Actinomycetota; class Actinomycetes; order Kitasatosporales; family Streptomycetaceae; genus Streptomyces; species Streptomyces sp. NPDC028928. The sequence continues at coordinate 117,503 of NZ_JBVHVI010000021.1, read as the reverse complement.
CAGGCGGACGTCCTCGGTGTGCCGGTGATCCGGCCCCGCGTGTCGGAGACGACGTGCCTGGGCGCCGCCTACGCGGCCGGGCTGGCCACGGGCGTGTGGAACGACCTGGACGAGCTGAAGTCGCACTGGCAGAAGGACGCCGAGTGGACACCGGCGATGGAGGACGCGGTCCGCGACCGCGAGTACCGCAACTGGCGCAGGGCCGTGGACAAGAGCTTGGGGTGGCTGGCGGAGGACGCGGACGCAGAGGCGTAGAAGCCCCCCGCACGCGCGCGTGGGCCGGCGCACAGGACCACGGCCCGTACCCCGGTCGGCGGGGGTACGGGCCGTGCCTGCCGGTCAGCCGGGCACGGCCTGACGGTGGTCGGCCGCGTACTCCATCGCGTGCTGGACGAGCCCGATGAGCACCTCCTTGACCGACTCCCGGTCACGGGCGTCGCACAACAGCACGGGCACGTCGTCGTCCAGGTCGAGAGCCTGGCGGACGGACTCGGCGGGGTAACGGGCGGCCCCCTCGAAGCAGTTGACGGCGACGAGGAAGGGTATGGAACGCCGCTCGAAGTAGTCGACGGCAGCGAAGCAGTCCTCCAGGCGGCGCGTGTCGGCGAGGACGACGGCACCGAGCGCGCCCTCGGACAGCTCGTCCCACATGAACCAGAACCGTTCCTGCCCGGGCGTCCCGAAGAGGTAGAGCACCAGGTCCTCGCGCACGGTGATGCGGCCGAAGTCCATGGCCACCGTGGTGGTGCGCTTGCCCTCCACACCGCTGGTGTCGTCGACGGGGCGCCCGGCCTCGGTGAGCAGTTCCTCGGTGCGCAGCGGCCTGATCTCGCTGACCGCGCCGACGAGGGTGGTCTTGCCCACGCCGAATCCGCCGGCCACAAGGATCTTGAGCGTGACGGGCTCGACCGGGGGCTTGCCGCGCTCAGAACGCCCGAGGATCATCGGTCTCTTCTCCTGCTTGACGGGGGTCGGGCGACGGTCGGCCGTAGCCGCCGCCGCCAGGGGTTTGGATGACGAGTACGTCGCCGGGACCGACGTCCGCCGAGCCGCTTCCGCCGAGGTCGGTGACCGTGCCGTCGGCTCGCTCCACCCGGTTGGCGCCGAGCGCGCCGGGGGCGCCGCCGGCCATGCCGTACGGGGGCACGCGGCGGTGCTGGGAGAGCGTGGAGACGGTCATCGGTTCGAGGAAGCGGATGCGGCGGACGGCGCCGTCGCCGCCGCGCCACCGTCCGGCACCGCCGCTGCCGCGCCGCACGGCGAACTCCTCCAGGCGGACCGGCAGCCGCCACTCCAGGATCTCCGGGTCGGTGAGCCGGGAGTTGGTCATGTGGGTCTGGACCACGTCGGCACCGGGGAAACCGTCGCCGGCGCCGGATCCGGAGGCGACGGTCTCGTAGTACTGGTGCCGGTCGTTGCCGAAGGTGACGTTGTTCATGGTGCCGGAGCCCTCGGCCTGGACGCCGAGTGCGGCGTAGAGGGCGCCGGTGATGGCCTGCGAGGTCTCCACGTTGCCCGCCACGACGGCGGCGGGCGGTTCGGGAGCGAGCATGGAGCCGGCCGGCACGACGATGTCCAGGGGGCGCAGGCACCCGTCGTTGAGCGGGATGTCGTCGGCGACCAGGGTGCGGAAGACGTACAGGACGGCCGCGTTGACGACCGCGAAGGGCGCGTTGAAGTTGGTGGCGAGCTGTGCGGAGGTGCCGGTGAAGTCGATGGTCGCCCGGCGCTCGGTGCGGTCGACGCGGACGCGGACCCGGATGACGGCACCGGAGTCGGTCTCGTAGGCGTACTCGCCGTCGTCCAGGGCGTCGATGACGCGGCGCACGGCCTCCTCGGCGTTGTCCTGGACGTGCCGCATGTAGGCCTGGACGACGTCGAGGCCGAACTCCTCGATCATGCGGCGGACCTCGTCGACGCCCTTCTGGTTGGCGGCGATCTGGGCGCGCAGGTCGGCGAGGTTGGTGCGCGGGTTGCGGGACGGGTACGGCGCCTCGGTGAGCAGGCGGCGGGTCTCCTCCTCGCGGAAGCGGCCGTTCTCGGCGAGGAGCCAGTTGTCGAAGAGGACGCCCTCCTCCTCGATGGTGCGGCTGTGGGCCGGCATGGAGCCCGGGGCGATGCCGCCGATCTCCGCGTGGTGGCCGCGGGAGGCGACGTGGAACAGGATCCGCGGCTCACTCTGCGTGTCCGCGACCCGGTCGGTGTCGAAGACGGGGGTGATCACGGTGACGTCCGGCAGATGCGTGCCGCCGTGGTACGGGTCGTTGACGGCGTAGGTGTCGCCGGGTCGCATGGCGGAGCCGCGGCGGCGGATGACCTCTTTGACGCTGGTGCCCATGGAGCCCAGGTGGACGGGGATGTGGGGGGCGTTGGCCACCAGGTTCCCGTCCGGGTCGAACAGGGCGCAGGAGAAGTCCAGCCGTTCCTTGATATTGACGGACTGGGCCGTGGACTCCAGGCGTGCGCCCATCTGTTCGGCGATGGACATGAAGAGGTTGTTGAAGACCTCAAGGAGAACCGGATCGGCTTCCGTGTCGAGATCGGAACTCTGCGTAATCGCCGTGCGTTCCATGAGCAGATGCCCGTCATCGGTCGCGGTGGCCCGCCAGCCGTCGTCGACGACGGTCGTGGCGCCGGGCTCCGTGATGATCGCGGGGCCGGTGACGGTCTCGCCGGGGGGAAGGGCCTCCCGGCGGTGGAGGGGTACGTCGCGCCAGGCGCCGCCAGTGTGGAGAGGGACGGTGCCGGGTGCCAGGGAGCGGCCCTCGTACGGGGCGAGGGCGGAGAGATCGGGGGGTGCGGTGAGGCCGGTGGCTTCGACGGAGAGGGCTTCCACGACGACCGGGCGGTCGAGGGTGAAGGAGTACGTGGCGCGATGACGTTCTTCGAAGGCGTGCCTCATGGCGTCGGGCTCGGCCAGTTCGACGGTGAGGGTGGTGTCGGTGCCGTCGTAGCGGAGCTGGGCGCGCCGGGTGACCTGGACGCGGTCCTCCGGGACGTCCTCGGCGACGAGTTCGGCGCGTGCGGCGGCCTCCAGGTCGTCGGCCGTCTTGCGGATGCCGGGCATGGCGGCGGCTTCCAGGTGTGCTTCCACGGACTTTTCGCGCATGGCCGTGGTGTCGGCGAGGCCGATGCCGAGCGCGGAGAGCAGGCCGGCCATGGGGGGTACGAGGACGGTGCGGATCCCGAGCGACTCGGCGACCCGGCAGGCGTGCTGGCCGCCCGCGCCGCCGAACGTGGTCAGGGCGTAGCGGGTGACGTCGTGACCCTTCTGGACGGAGATCCGCTTCACGGCGTTGGCGATGTTGGCGACGGCGATCTGCAGGTAGCCCTCGGCCACCTGTTCCGGGGTTCGGTCGTCGCCGGTACGTTCGTGGATCTCGTGCGCGAGGGCGGTGAACCGGTCACGGACGAGGCCGGCGTCCAGTGGCTGGTCGCCGTCGGGCCCGAACACGGCGGGAAAGTGGGCGGGCTGGATGCGGCCGAGCATCACGTTGGCGTCGGTGACGGTGAGCGGGCCGCCGGCGCGGTAGCAGGCGGGGCCGGGGTCGGCGCCGGCCGAGTCGGGGCCGACCCGGTAGCGGGAGCCGTCGAAGTGCAGGACGGAGCCGCCGCCGGCGGCGACGGTGTGGATGTCGAGCATGGGGGCGCGCAGCCGGACACCCGCGATCTGCGTGGTGAAGACCCGCTCGTACTCGCCGGCGAAGTGGGAGACGTCGGTGGAGGTGCCGCCCATGTCGAAGCCGATGACACGGTCGAAGCCGGCGCGCTGCGACATGCGGGCCATGCCGACGATGCCGCCGGCCGGACCGGAGAGGACGGCGTCCTTGCCACGGAACTGTCCGGCCTCCGTCAGCCCGCCGTTGGACTGCATGAACATCAGCCGGACGCCCCGCAGTTCGTCGGCGATGTGCCGCACGTAGCGGCGCAGCACGGGCGAGAGGTAGGCGTCCACGACGGCGGTGTCCCCGCGCGGGACCAGCTTCATCAGCGGGCTGACCTCGCTGGACAGCGAGATCTGCGGGAAGCCGACACGGGCGGCGAGTTCGCCGACGGCGCGTTCGTGGCCGGGGTGGAGGTGGCTGTGCAGGCAGACGACGGCGATCGCGCGGATCCCGTCGTCGTACGCCTCCCGGAGCGGGCCGGCCAGGGCGTCCAGGTCGGGGGCGCGCAGGACGGTGCCGTCGGCGGCGACGCGTTCGTCCACCTCCAGGACCCGTTCGTGGAGCAGCTCGGGCAGCTCGATGCGGCGGGCGAAGATGCGGGGGCGGTTCTGGTAGGCGATGCGCAGGGCGTCGCGGAAGCCGCGGGTGACGACGAGGAGGGTGCGTTCGCCCTTGCGTTCCAGCAGGGCGTTGGTGGCGACCGTGGTGCCCATGCGGACGGCTTCGACCGGCTCCGGGGAAGCACCGAGGAGTTCGCGCACGCCGGCCACGGCCGCGTCGGCGTACCGGGCCGGGTTGTCGGACAGCAGTTTGTGCGTGAGCAGGCGGCCGTCCGGGCGACGCGCGACGATGTCGGTGAAGGTGCCGCCTCGGTCGACCCAGAACTGCCAGCCAGTCACGTCACTACCCCGCTTCCGCGCCGGTCACAGCGCCCGGAGGCCGTTGATCACGTCGCGCAGAATACTCTCGTCCGGCAGCTCGGCCGGGGGGACCGGGCGGTTCACATGGACGAGTTCCGCGTGCACCAGGTCGCCGATGAGGACGCGGACGACTCCGATGGGCAGATCGAGTTCCGCGGCGAGTTCGGCGACCGACTGCGGTGCGTCCCGGCAGAGTCCGACGATCTCCACGTGTTCGGGGGACAGTGTCGGGTCCGATTCCGGGTCGCCGGTGCCGGGCTCCGTGACCACCACCGCGATCAGGTCGAGGCGGTGCTGGGCCGCACTCGTGGTGCGGCCACGCGTCATGGCGTACGGACGGACGACCGGCCCGGCCTCGTCGTCGAACCAGTGGTTTCTTCCCTGACCGTCTGCGCTCATGCCATCCCACTACCCGCCTGTGGGCAGATCGGTGCGCGGGGCGGTGCCCAGATGCACGCCGACCCGCTTGACCAGGAGCGTCATCTCGTAGGCGACCTGCCCGATGTCCGAGTCGGCGTCCGAGAGGACGGCGAGGCAGCTGCCGTCCCCGGCGGCGGTGACGAAGAGGAAGGCGTCGTCCAGCTCGACCACCGTCTGCCGGACGCTGCCCGCGTCGAAATGGCGGCCCACGCCTTTGGCGAGGCTGTGGAAGCCGGACGCCACGGCAGCCAGATGCTCGCTGTCCTCCCTGGTCAGGTCCTTGGAAACGCCCGTCGGCAGTCCGTCGCCGGACAGGATGACGGCCTTGCGGATGCTGGCGACCCGGTCGACCAGGTCGTCCAGGAGCCAGTTCAGCTCCCCCTTGCCGGTTGCCGTGTGGCCGGTCGCCTTCGGTGCGGTCATCGACCGTCCCCCTTAGTCGTTCCTTGTGCTGTGCCGTTCCGGGCCCCGTCGCCCGCGGCGTTCTCCTCCCGGCCGCGCTGCCAGCCTCGCTGGAGCGAGGCCATCCGGCTGCGGACCTCGTCGGCATCGCGGTCGGCGGGCGGCGCCGCGCTCTCGGCGCGCCGTTCGGTGTCGTGCTTGAGCTGGGGGGCCAGGCTCGCCTGGCGTACGCGCCGGGGCAGCGCTCCGGCGCCCGGCTCGGGGCCCGTGTCGCCGGCTGTGCCGCCGCGGGGCGCGGCCGTGTCCGCCGGGCCGCCGGTGCCGGGTGCCCTGGGCCGGGTGCGCCGGGGCAGGGCCGGAGCCTCGGACGTCGTGCCCGCGTCCTCGGCCGGGCTCGCGGCGCGGTCCTCCGTCCGGTCGGTGGGCCCGGCGGGGCGCCGGGAGGCGGTGCCTCGGCGGCGGGCGGGCAGCGGGGCCAGTCCGCCCGTGTCGGAGCGACGCGGACCGGTGGAGGACCCGGGGCCCGGTTCACCTCGGCGGGGCCGCTGGTCACTGACGGGCTCGCCGTGCGAGCTCACCAGCTTGGGGGTCTGCCGTCGGGGCAGAGGTACGGGCCCGTGGTCGCCGGTCTCGTCACGGGAGGGCCGGTCCGCCTGCGGGGCGGACGGCTGCTCGTCGCCGTCCGGACGGGACCGGCGCGGGAGGAACAGGCCACCGCGCTCGCTGTCCACGTCCGGGAGGGCGCCGGGGAAGTCGTCCAGCGCGTCGAGATCGACGGGCGCCTCCAGCTCGACCGGGCCGTCCAGCAGGGAGGTCGGCAGACCGGGCAGCTGCAGCGGTGCCGGGGACCGCCCGGCGGTACGGCCCAGCGCCTGCTCGCTGCCCTTCGCCGGACGGTCCCGGTCGAGCCGGAAGCCGATGCCGTTGGTGTCCGGGACGTCGTCGCTCAGCAGCGCGTCGGGGATGAACACCACCGCGGTGGTGCCGCCGTACGGCGACGGCTGGAGGGAGACCCGGACGTTCTGGCGCTGGGCGAGGCGGCTGACCACGAACAGGCCGAGCCGGTCGGTGTCGGAGAGTTCGAACTCGGGTGTTTCGGCGAGGCGCAGATTGGCGTCCAGCAGTGCCTCGGCGGTCATACCGAGGCCCCGGTCGTGGATCTCCAGGGTGAACCCGTTGGCGACCCGCTCGCCGACGACCTGGACGGCGGTGTGCGGGGGCGAGAAGACGGTGGCGTTCTCCAGGAGTTCGGCCACGAGGTGGGTGAGGTCGGCGACGGCGGGACCGGTGACGGCGACCCGCGGCAGCCGCCGGACCTCGATGCGCTCGTAGTCCTCGACCTCGGCGACCGCGGCGCGGACGACGTCCATCAGCTGCACGGGCCGGCGCCACTGCCGGGAGGGCGCGGCGCCGGAGAGGATCACCAGGCCCTCGGCGTGCCGGCGCATACGGGTGGTGAGGTGGTCCAGGCGGAACAGGTCGGCGAGTTCGTCGGTGTCCTCGGTGCGGCGCTCCATGCTGTCGAGGAGCGTCAGCTGCTTGTGCAGCAGCACCTGGCTGCGGCGGGCGAGGTTGACGAAGACCTCGGAGACACCGGCGCGCAGTTCGGCCTGCTTGACCGCGGCTTCGACCGCCGCGCGCTGCAGCGTGTTGAGGGCCTGCCCGACCTCGCCGATCTCGGTCTTGTCGTACTCCAGCCGCGGTACCTCGGTCTCGACGTCGACCTGTTCACCCGCGGAGAGCCGGCGCATCACGCTGGGCAGCCGGACACCGGACGCCTCGTGCGCCTCCAGGCGCAGCTGGCGCAGGTCGCGGACGAGGGCGCGGCCGACCCGGACGGACAGGACGACGGAGAGCAGGAGCGCGACCAGTCCGACCACGCCCGCGACGGCCGCCTCCGCGATGACCTTCACGGCGACGGGGCGCACGCGGTCCTGGAAGCGGTCGCCCACCCCGTCGTCCAGGGTGCCGAGTTCGTCCAGGACGGCTGCCGCGGCGGAGTCCCAGCTCTTCGCCGTGACACTGCCGGGGGTGCCGGAGCCCGTGGCGACGACGGTCTGTTCGGCCCTCCGCAGCGGGGCGGTGGTGGCGTTGTTCCAAAAGTGTTCGTAGCGTTCGCGCTCGGCGTCGGGCAGCAGCGGAAGGCTGATGTCGTACAGGAGGGTGCGCTGGGCGACGAGGTCGGAGATCTCACGGGCCTCGTCGCGGGTGAGCCGGCCGACGACGAGGGAGGAGCCGAGCAGGGCGTCCTCACGGGAGAGCAGCTCGCGGGCACGGGTGATGTTGACCAGGGCGCGGGCCTGCTTGTCGACCTCGACGTCGTCGATGCCGTCGAGGGACGCGAGGAGCGCGTAGCAGGGGTCCACGAGGTGGTTGTAGAACTTGAGCGCCTGCGCGCGGGTGACGGTTCCGTCCTCGACGCCGCTGCGCAGCGAGTCGAGACCGTTGAGGGCGTCCAGGACTGCGGTGAGGTGCTCGCTGTCGTCCGCGTCCAGGCCGGCCCGGAGATCATGGTCCTTGGCGTTCTTGCGGAACGTGCTGATCGTCCGGTCGGTGGCGGTGCGGGTGCGGTGCAGTCCCGAAAGGGCTTCGGAGGCGCGCGGGTCGGCGAGGTAGACGAGGGTCTGGCGGCGCTCCTGCTGCAGGACGCGGACGGTATCCTCGGCGGGGTAGCCGATCTCCTCGACGACGTCGGTCACGCGGAACAGCCGGGCGACTTCGCGCCCCGTCAGCACCGTGGTGAAGCCCCAGATGGCGGTCAGGGACACCAGCGGCACGAGAAGCAGCGCCACGATCTTCCGGCGGATCGACTTCCCGCGAAAGCGCATGGCCTCCCCCAGCTCGACCCCCGCCGGCCGGGGGTGCTCATGTCCATCTACAAACGGCGCGAGCCTACTACCGCCTCACAGTTAACTCGAAGACATGTCCGGAGGGTGAACTTCCGCAACCGGGGCGGGAGATGACGAGTTGTCCGGGCATTGGGGGAGATTGTCACCGCGATCCCACACCCGTGCCCGGCCCGACGGCGGGCTCACGGACAGGCGGTTGGCCGGAATTTTTCGCCAGTTGGGAATCTTTGCGGGGTCTCGTTCGTCCTTCTCTGTGGGAAATGGGGGCGGAATGGGCCACAGGAGCCGTATCCCGCACCCCGGCGGCGTAAAACAGCGCAAGCCGGGCAGCCACTGGGGAGTCGGGGTCTTCGGACGCCGGGGGCGAGCGGTCTGCTGGCGGTGGGGAGTGACACGGTGATGGGCACGGCGGAGCAGCGCAGGGCGCCCGAGGAGAGCGTGGCGGAGCGCTCACAGGCGGGGCGGGGCCGGGGGGCACCGGATCGCGGCATTCCGGCGCCCGGGCGCGCCGAGGAGTCCGTCGACGGTGAACCCCGGGAGGATTACCGGCCGTTGTGGGTGGAGGAGCCGGCACGCCGGCACCCGATGCCCGATCCGGTGCGCAAGGCGGCGGTGCGGGCGGTCCTGGTCATAGCGGTGACGCTGGTTCAGGCGATGGTGGCGTTCCTGTGCACGCTGGCCGGGTCCTGGCTGGCGTTCCCCATGGTGATCAGCAGCGTGGTGAGCACCGTGGCGGCCACCTGGGCCGTGGTCGACGTGTGGGTGACCCGCCAGGTGTGGAACCAGCGGAACGGCGTGCTCTCCGAGCCGAGCAGCACGGCCCGGGCCCTCCGGCGGGAGCGGCGGGCCCGCCGGCGGCAGGAGCGGACGAGCCTGCGGGAGCAGGAGCGGATACGCCGCAGGGGCGGCGCCGGACAGCTGTCGCACTCCTGATCCCGGGGGCCGGGACCCGGACCACCGGAACCGGGTGCCGAGCAGCACAGGCTGCCGGCGGGACCCGACCGATGGAGCACGGGCGGTCATGCACGCACCGGCGCGTCACGGGGCCACCGGCACGACCGGCGCGTCACAGCGCCGCCGGCGCCACCGTCCGCCCCTCGCCCGGCTGTCCTTCCGTCCGCTGGAGTTCTCGCCGGGCCCGCATGAAGGCGCGGGGCCGGTCCACTCCGAGCACAGCGACGGTGCGGCCGTCCCGTTCATAGCGGGCGAGGAAGCCGGAGTCGCCGGGCAGCCCGTCGTCGGTGATCTCGCCCTCGGTGACGTGGACGGTGTCGCCCTCGCGGTACCGGCCCGCGAATTGGATCCAGGAGTCGTACTGGTCGGACCAGAAGTACGGCACCGTGCGGGCGGTGGCGAGGGTGTGGCCGGCCAGCAGGTTGGTCACCGCGACGCGGGGCTGCTCGGTGGCGGAGGTCCAGTGCTCGGCCCGGGTGCCTCCGACGCGGGCGACGTCGCCGGCTGCGACCACCTGGGGCAGGGCGGTCACACAGCCGTCGTCGCACAGCACGCCGTCGTGCAGAGTGAGGGGCGAGCCCGCCAGCCAGGCGGTGTTCGGGACGGCGCCGATGCCGACGATCACCACGTCGGCGGGCAGCGTGCGGCCGTCGGTGAGGCCGACCCCGGTGACGGTGGCGGTCCCCCGGAGCGCGGCCACGCCGGTGCCGGTGAGGAGTTCCACGCCGCCGCGACGGTGCAGCGCGGCGCACACCGCGGCCATCCGGGCGCCGAGTTGGGGCAGGAGCGGCAGCGGTGCGGCTTCGACCACCGTGACCGCGTGGCCGAGCCGGGCGCACGAGGAGGCGGTCTCGGCACCGATGAAGCCGCCGCCGATGACGACGACCCGGCGCGGTCCCCGGGTGAGGTCGGCGCGCAGGGCGCGGGCGTCGTCCAGGGTCCGCAGGGTGTGGACGCCGGCGAGGCCGTCGCCGGGCAGTCGGCGGGCGGCGGCGCCGGTGGCGATGACGACGCCGTCGGTGGTCACCGTGCGACCGTCTCCGAGGAGGACGGTGCGGCCACGGGTGTCGAGCCCGCGGGCGCGGACGCCGAGCAGCCATTCGGCGTCGAGTCCGGCGGTGTCGTCGGCGTCGGCGAGGGACAGCCGGCTCTCGTCGGCACGGCCGGTCAGGAAGTCCTTGGAGAGAGGAGGGCGGTCATAGGGGTGGTGGGGTTCCTCGCCGACGATCACCAGTCGGCCGTCGAAGCCCTGGGCGCGTAGCTCACGGGCGGCGTAGAGCCCGGCGAGGGAGGCGCCGACGATGGTCACGGTCCTCATACGGCACGGCTCCTGGCATCGGTGGTGTCGGTCGCGGGGCGGTGGAGGTGAGCCGGTGCGGCAGCGGGCGGACGGCTGGGGCCGGCAGGGGCTAGGTGACGGTGCCCGGGGGTGGTCATGCGGCCGTACCCTCCTCGGCGCCGAGGTGGACGTGCACGACACCGTCCTCCACCGTGACGCGATGGGTGCGCACGGGGCGCCGGGCCGGCAGGCAGGTCGGTTCGCCGGTACGCAGGTCGAAGGAGGCCGCGTGCAGCGGGCACTCGACCAGGCAGCCCTCCAGCCAGCCCTCGGAGAGGGCGGCGTCCTGGTGGGTGCAGGTGTCGTCGATGGCGTACAACTCGCCGTCCTCGGTGCGGAACACGGCGATCGGCGGCGTGGTCGCGACGCGGACGCACTCCCCCTCGGGGAGGTCTTCGAGGCGGCAGACGGAAATCACGGGCCCCCCTCTCGGTCCGGGACACTCGGTCCGGGACCTGCTCGATGCAGGCGTCAGGGATGCTGCCGGGAGCCCGGACCCACGTCGGTCCGGCCCGGTGAAGCGGCAAGGGAGTGGCGGACCGCCATCGGTCCGGGTGGTCCGGGACCCTTCCGGGATCCGGACGCTTCGGTAACATGATGTTTCGCATGGCGCACGATCTAGCGCTATGCGCAACAGAATCCGGGCGGGACGACCGTCGCGTCAAGGGCTTCCCGCAGATGCGGCCCGAACCGGGCCGACAGGTGGTGAGAGTTGAGCCATGACCCGCACGCACAAGCAGGCTGACCGCAGCGAGGAGACCACGGCGACCGCAGGGACCCCGGAGAGGCAGAACGGCCGCGGAGCGGCCGGCGCGGTGCAGTCGGTGGACCGCGCCGTGAGCGTGCTGGAGATCCTCGCCCGGCACGGCGAGGCGGGCGTCACCGAGATCGCCGAGGAGCTGGACGTCCACAAGTCCACGGCGTTCCGGCTGCTCGGCGTCCTGGAGAACCGCGGCCTGGTGGCCCAGGCCAAGGACCGCGGGAAGTACTACCTGGGGGCCGGCGTACTGCGCCTGGCGGGGGCGGCGGCAGTGCGTCTCGACATCTCCCAGGAGGGCGTCCCGGTCTGCCGGGAGGTCGCCGACGAGCTGGGCGAGACGGTCAACATCGCCGTGCTCGACGACGACGCGGCGGTCAACATCATGCAGGCCCGCGGCACCGCGTCCGTGACCGCGCAGAACTGGCTCGGCAGACGCACCCCGCTGCACGCCACCTCCAGCGGCAAGGTGCTCCTCGCGCACATGCCGCCGACCCTGCGCGAGGGCCTGCTGGCACGGCCGTTGCCGCGGTTCACGGACCGTACGATCACCGGCGCGGCGATGCTGCGCGCCGAGCTGGAGGCCGTGGTCGGGCAGGGCTACGGCGTCACGATGGAGGAGCTGGAGCTGGGACTCGCGGCCGTCGCGGCGCCGGTGCGCGCGCACGACGGCAAGGTGATCGCGGCGATCAGCGTGTCGGGGCCGGTGTACCGGCTCAACGCGGACCGGCTGCCGGAGGTGGCCAAGCGGACGGTCGCGGCGGGCGCCGAGCTGTCCCGGCGGATGGGGTACGGCTTCTGACCGGGGATCCCAGTCGGCCGGAACAGGCCGGTCCCCCCTTCCGGCACCGCCGCCTCGCAGGAAACCCCGCACGGCGCGAACCACGGCGCGGGGCCGGGGAGTTCCCGGTCCCGCGCCGTCGTGTGTCCGACACGTTTCGCCCCCCCGGGTTCCTTTGGCCGAGGGTTGACGCGCACCCCTTGACGGCCCGGTGACGCCGTTCTCAATATGTTCCCCATCGCGCAACCCATCGTGCAATGCGCAACAGCAGAGGAGCTTGTCGTGCCACACGAGGTCCGTGCCGTAGTCGCTGTGAAGAAGGGCGCACCCGTGGAGGTGCGGACGATCCTCGTCCCCGATCCGGGCCCCGGTGAGGTGCTCGTCGACGTGCAGGCCTGCGGGGTGTGCCACACGGATCTCCACTACCGGGAGGGCGCGATCACCGACGACTTCCCGTTCCTGCTGGGTCACGAGGCGGCCGGCACGGTGGAGTCGGTCGGTCCGGGGGTCACCGATCTGCAGCCCGGCGACTACGTCGTACTGGCCTGGCGGGCGCCGTGCGGCAGCTGCCGTTCCTGCCGGCGTGGCCGGCCCTGGTACTGCTTCGACTCCCGTAACGCCGCACAGCCCATGACACTGCTGGACGGCACCCCGCTCACCAACGCCCTCGGCATCGGTGCCTTCGCCGAGAAGACGCTGGTCGCGGCGGGCCAGGCGGTGAAGATCGACCCGGCCGCGCGGCCCGAGGCGGCCGGTCTCATCGGCTGCGGGGTGATGGCCGGTTACGGCGCGGCGGTCAACACCGGCAACGTCGGCCGCGGCGACTCGGTCGCCGTCATCGGCTGCGGCGGCGTCGGCAACGCGGCCATCGCGGGCGCCTGCCTGAACGGCGCCATGAAGGTGATCGCCGTCGACATCGACGACAAGAAGCTGGACCAGGCGGAGAAGTTCGGCGCCACGCACACCGTCAACTCCCGGGGCACCGACCCGGTCGAGGCGGTCCGGGAGCTGACCGACGGCCACGGCGTGGACATCGCGATCGACGCGGTCGGCCGCCCCGAGACGTTCCTCCAGGCCTTCTACATGCGCGACCACGCCGGTCTGCTGGTCCAGGTCGGCGTCCCCGCACCCGGGATGAAGGTCGAGCTCCCGCTGATCGACGTCTTCTCGCGCGGCGGCGCCATCAAGTCCTCCTGGTACGGCGACTGCCTGCCCAGCCGGGACTTCCCGTTCCTCATCGACCAGTACCTCTACGGCCTGCTCGACCTCAACGCGTTCGTGTCCGAGACGATCGCCCTGGACCAGGTGGAGGAGGCGTTCGGCAAGATGCACCGCGGTGAGGTGCTGCGCTCGGTGGTGGTCCTGTGAGCGTGCGCGGGGCCGTACGCGTCGAACGGGTGGTCACCTCCGGCACGTTCAGCCTGGACGGTGAGACGTTCGACGTCGACAACAACGTCTGGCTGGTCGGCGACGACGAGGAGGTGCTGGTGGTCGACGCCGCGCACGACGCCGGGGCGATCCACCGTGCCACCGCCGGCCGCCGGGTCACCGCCGTCGTCTGCACCCACGCCCACGACGACCACATCGACGCGGCGCCCGCGCTCTCCGTCCTGACCGGCGCGCCCGTACTCCTGCACCCCGACGACACCGAGTTGTGGTCGCTCACCCACCCCGGCCGCAAGCCGGACGGCGAACTGACCGACGGCCGGATCCTGACGGTGGCCGGCATCGAGCTGCACGTGATCCACACGCCCGGTCACACCTGGGGCAGCTGCTCGCTCCACGCGCCCTTCCTGAACGCCGTCTTCACCGGCGACACCCTCTTCCGCGGCGGCCCCGGCGCCACCGGCCGCTCCTACTCCGACCGCCCGGCCATCGAGGCCTCCCTCCGCGCCCGGCTGCTGACCCTGCCGGGTCTCACCGTCGTCCACACCGGCCACGGCCCGGACACGACGATCGCCGCCGAGCGGCCGAACGTCCCCGCCGCCTGAGCACCCCGCGGCCTCCCCCGCCCGACGCGACTCCCCCGCACCCGCCATCCCCGCCACCACGAGGAGGGGCATGTCCAGCACACCCGAAGAACCGTCCCAGGGACCCCGTGTCGTCGTCATCGGCGCCGGCATCGTCGGCTGCTCCCTCGCCGACGAGCTGACCACCCGCGGCTGGACGGACGTCACCGTCCTCGAACAGGGCCCCCTGCCCGCCCCGGGCGGATCCACCTCGCACGCCCCCGGCCTCGTCTTCCAGACCAGCCCGTCCAAGACCCTCGCCGAGTTCGCCCGGTACACCGTCGAGAAGTTCCGTGGCCTCGAGGTCGACGGTGTCTCCTGCTTCCACCAGGTCGGCGGCCTCGAACTGGCCACCACCCCCGAACGCCTGGCGGAGCTGCACCGCCGGGCCGGCTACGCCGCCTCCTGGGGCATCCGCGGTGAGGTCGTGAGCACGGCCCGGTGCAAGGAACTGTGGCCCCTGCTGGACGAGTCGGTGGTCCTCGGCGGCTTCCACACCCCGGACGACGGCCTGGCCCGGGCCCTCCTCGCGGCCCGCGCCCAGATGGACCGCGCCACGGCGCGCGGCGCCCGCTTCCTCGACCGGCACACGGTCACCGGCATCGAGCGGCAGGGCGGCCGGGTCACCGCGGTCGTCACCGACCGGGGTGTCTTCCCGGCCGACCGCGTCGTCTCGGCGGCCGGTTTCTGGGGCCCGGTGATCGGCCGCATGGCGGGCATCGACGTACCGCTGCAGCCCCTCGCGCACCAGTACGCGAAGACCGGGCCGCTGCCGGAGCTGAGCGGTGCCACGGCCGAGGCCACGCGGCCCATCCTCCGCTTCCAGGACCGTGACCTGTACTTCCGTGAGCACGCCGACCGCATCGGGATCGGCTCGTACGCGCACCGGCCGATGCCGGTGGACCCGTTCGCGGTCCCGGCGTACGACGCGGCACGCGCCCGGAACATGGAGATGCCGTCCTCGTACCCCTTCACCGCCGAGGACTGGGCGCCGAGCTGGGAGGACTGCCGGCGGCTGCTGCCCGCGCTGCGCGCGTCCGAGATCGAGACCGGGTTCAACGGGGTGTTCTCCTTCACGCCGGACGGTATGCCGGTGCTCGGGGAGTCGCGGCGGCTGCGGGGCTTCTGGCTGGCCGAGGCGGTCTGGGTGACCCATTCCGCGGGTGTCGCCAGGGCGGTGGCCGAGTGGATGGTGAACGGGCGGCCGTCCGCCGATGTGCACGAGTGCGACGTCACGCGCTTCGAGGAAGCGCAGCGTTCACCGTCGTATGTCCGTGAACGCGGTTCACAGCAGTTCGTGGAGGTGTACGACGTTCTCCACCCGCTCCAGCCGATGGAGCAGCCCCGCCCCCTCCGCGTCAGCCCCTTCTACGCCCGTCAGCAGCAGCTCGGCGCCTTCTTCCTGGAGGGCACCGGCTGGGAGCGCCCGCACTGGTACGAGGCGAACGCCCCGCTCGTGGACGCCCTCGGCGACCTCCCCGAACGCGACGCCTGGTCGGCCCGCTACTGGTCCCCCGTCGCCGCCGCCGAGGCCAGGGCCACCCGCGAGAAGGTCGCCCTGTACGACATGACCCCGCTGCGCCGCCTGGAGGTCACCGGCCCCGGCGCCCTCGCCTTCCTCGACCGCATGACCAGCAACAACCTCCGCAAGAAGCCCGGCGCGGTCACCTACACCCTGCTCCTGGACGAGACCGGAGGCATCCGCTCCGATCTCACTGTCGCCCGCCTCACCCCCGACCGCTTCCAGGTCGGCGCC
The DNA here is from genome assembly GCF_055564915.1 of Streptomyces sp. NPDC028928. NCBI lineage: Bacteria > Bacillati > Actinomycetota > Actinomycetes > Kitasatosporales > Streptomycetaceae > Streptomyces > Streptomyces sp. NPDC028928. Next base: position 101,651 of record NZ_JBVHVI010000021.1, on the reverse strand, counting down.
AACTCCCCCGCCGACCTCGACTGGCTCCTCCGCCACGCACCCGACGGCGTCCAGATCCGGGACATCACCTCCGGCACCTGCTGCATCGGTGTCTGGGGCCCCCTCGCCCGCGCCCTCGTCCAGCCCCTGACCAGCGACGACTTCTCCCACGAGGGCTTCGGCTACTTCCGGGCCAAGCAGACGTACCTCGGACATGTGCCGGTGACGGCGATGCGTCTGAGCTACGTCGGCGAACTGGGCTGGGAGCTGTACACCACGGCCGACCTCGGCCTCAGGCTCTGGGACACACTGTGGGAGGCCGGGCAGGAGCTGGGCGTGGTCGCCGCGGGCCGCTCCGCCTTCAACTCCCTGCGGCTGGAGAAGGGGTACCGGGCCTGGGGCACCGACATGACCGACGAGCACACCCCCTTCGAGGCGGGCCTCGGCTTCGCCGTCCGCATGGACAAGGAGGACTTCGTCGGCAAGGCGGCGCTCCAGCGGGCCGGGGAGCCCGCGCGCCGGCTCACCCCGCTGCTCCTGGACGACCCCGCCGCCGTGGTCCTCGGCAAGGAACCCGTGTTCGTCGACGGTTCGCCGGCCGGCTATGTGACCAGCGCGTCGTACGGCTACACGCTGGGCCGCTGTGTCGCCTACGCCTGGCTGCCGGCCGGGCTCGCCACCGGTACCGGCGTGCACATCGAGTACTTCGGCGAGAAGGTTCCGGCGACCGTGGCCGACGAGCCGCTGTTCGACCGGGAGATGACCCGCATCCGCCGCTAGGAGGCGCCGTGTCACCGTCTTTGGACCCCGCCCGCCTCTCCGCCGCCACGCCCGCCTGAGGAGTCCGCCCGTGACGACGACCCCCATCTCCCGGAGCCCGATCTCCCCGAGCCTCATCGCGACCCTGCCGGGCCACTACTACACCGACCCGGAGGTGTTCCGGCAGGAACAGGAAAGGATCTTCGAGTCCCTGTGGTTCTGCGCGGTGCGCAGCGCCGATCTGGACAAGCCGGGTGCGTTCCGCACGGTCCAGGTGGGCCGCGAGAACGTCATCATCACCCGGAACCGCGCCGGCGAGCTGCGCGCCTTCCTCAACGTGTGCCGGCACCGGGGAGCGCGGCTGTGCACCGAGCAGTCCGGCGAGGTGCGGCGCACCCTCCAGTGCCCGTACCACGCATGGACGTACGACCTTGACGGCACATTGATCGCAGCGCCCAACTTGATCAAGATGCCCGATGTCGACCGGGTCGAGTACGGGTTGATCAAGGTGGCTCTGCGCGAGTGGCTCGGCTACGCCTGGGTGTGCCTCGCCGACGAACCGCCCTCCTTCGAGGACACGGTGATGCACGCGGCCGTGGAACGGCTCGGCGACGCCGCCGCCATCGAGCACTACGGCACCGAGCGGCTGGCGCTCGGCAGGCGCGTCACCTACGACGTGCGGGCCAACTGGAAGCTGATCGTCGAGAACTTCATGGAGTGCTACCACTGCGCGACGATCCACCCCGAACTCACCGAGGTGCTCCCGGAGTTCGCCGACGGCTACGCGGCCCAGTACTACGTCGGCCACGGCGCGGAGTTCGGCGCGGAGATCAAGGGCTTCACGGTGGACGGCAGCGCGGGCTTCGGCAGGCTCCCCGAGGTGACCGCCGACCAGGACCGCCGCTACTACGCCATCACGGTCAAGCCGACCGTGTTCGTCAACCTCGTCCCCGACCACGTGATCCTGCACCGCATGTTCCCGCTGGCCGAGGACCGCACGGCGGTGGAGTGCGACTGGCTGTACGCGCCGGAGGTGGTGGCCTCGGGCGCGGACGTGTCGAAGTCCGTGGAGCTGTTCCACCGCGTCAACGTCCAGGACTTCGAGGCGTGCGAGCGCACCCAGCCGGCGATGTCCTCGCGCGCGTACCGCAGGGGCGGGGTGCTGGTGCCGAACGAGCACCACATCGGCCTCTTCCACGACTGGCTGCTGGACCGTCTGGGGGACGACCGTGCCTGACCTGTTCATCGACGGTGAGTGGCGGGGCGCGCTGGACGGACGCACCCGGGAGATCCGCTGTCCCGCCGACGGCTCCCTGGTCGGGGTCGTGGACGAGGCCGGCGGAAAGGACACCGTGGAGGCCGTCGCGGCGGCCCGCCGCGCCTTCGACACCGGCCCCTGGCCGGGTACGCCGGCCGCCGAGCGCGGTGACCTGCTGCTGCGGGTCGCCGGCCTCCTCGCCCGGGACAAGGACGCCCTGGCCCGCGCCGAGTCCCTGGACACGGGCAAGCGGCTGGTGGAGAGCGCGTACGACATCGACGATGTCGTCGACTGCTTCCGCTACTTCGGGCGGCTGGCCGCGAGCGAGACCGGCCGGGTGATCGACACCGGGCGGGCGGACGTGGACAGCCGGGTGGTGTACGAGCCGGTCGGCGTCTGCGCCCTGATCACACCCTGGAACTACCCGCTGCTGCAGACCGCGTGGAAGGTCGCCCCCGCGCTCGCGGCCGGCAACACCTTCGTCCTCAAACCCAGCGAACTGACCCCGCACACCGCGATCCACCTGGTCCGGCTGCTGGCGGAGGCGGGTCTCCCGCCGGGCGTGGCCAACCTGGTGCTGGGCGCCGGACCGGAGGCGGGCGCCCCGCTCGCCGACCACCCGGACGTCGACCTGGTCTCCTTCACCGGCGGCCTGCAGACCGGCCGCCGGCTGATGGCGGCGGCGGCCGGCACGGTGAAGAAGGTCGCGCTCGAACTGGGCGGCAAGAACCCCAACATCGTCTTCGCGGACGCCGGCTTCGAGGCGGCCGTCGACATGGCGCTGACCGCCGTCTTCCTGCACTCCGGGCAGGTCTGCTCGGCCGGGGCCCGGCTGCTGGTCGAGGACGCGCTGCACGACCGGTTCGTGGCCGAGGTCGTCCGGCGGGCCCGGCGGATCCGGCTCGGCGGGCCGTTCGACGAGCGGGCGCGGACCGGGCCGCTGATCTCGGCCGCGCACCGGGCCAAGGTCGAGGCGTACGTCGCGCGGGGGCTGGCGGAGGGCGCGGTGCTGCGCTGCGGCGGCGCCCGGCCCTCCGGCCCCGGCTACGACGAGGGCTTCTACTATCTGCCGACCGTCCTGGACGAGTGCGCGAGCGGCATGTCCGTCGTCCGGGAGGAGTCCTTCGGCCCGGTGCTGACCGTCGAGCGGTTCACCACCGAGGAGGAGGCCGTCCGGCTCGCCAACGACACGGTCTACGGCCTCGCGGGCGCCGTGTGGACCGGCGACGAGGCCAGGGCCGCGCGGGTCGCCGCACGGCTGCGGCTCGGCACGGTCTGGATCAACGACTACCACCCGTACGTGCCACAGGCCGAGTGGGGTGGTTACAAGCAGTCCGGTTCCGGGCGCGAACTCGGACCGGCGGGACTCGCCGAGTACCGCGAGACCAAGCACGTCTGGCGCAACACCGCGCCGGCACCGCAGGGCTGGTTCGACTGACAGCCAGAGGAGTCCGCTCATGACGACCACCGAGCAATCGCCAGGCCCCCACCACCACGACGACGCCGAACTCGCCGAGTTCGGCTACCGGCCCGAACTCAAGCGCACCCTGGGCAACTTCCACACCTTCGCCGCCGGGATCAGCTACATCTCGATCCTGACCGGCACCTTCCAGCTCTTCTACTTCGGCTACGGCAGCGGCGGTCCGGCCTACTGGTGGTCGTGGCCGATGGTGTTCGCCGGCCAGTTCACGGTGGCCCTGTGCTTCGCCGAACTGGCCGCCCGCTACCCGGTGGCCGGCTCGGTCTACAACTGGTCGAAGAAGATCGGCAATCCGCATGTCGGCTGGCTCGCCGGGTGGCTGATGCTGATCGCGTCCATCGTGTCCGTCTCGGCGGTCGCGCTGGCCTATCAGCTGACGCTGCCGCAGATCTCGTCGGCGTTCCAGCTCGTGGGAGACGGCACGGGCACGTACGACGTGGCGACCAACGCGGTCGTCCTCGCCGCCGTGTTGATCCTCTTCACCACGTTGATCAATGCGTTCGGCGTCAAGCTGATGGCCACGATCAACACGGCGGGCGTCTTCATCGAGTTGATCGCGACCGTTGTATTGATCATCCTCTTCGCCGTCCACATCACCCGGGGCCCTCAAGTCGTCGTGCAGACGAACCACACGGGATCGGGATACTCAACGGGTTACCTCGGCGCCTTCCTGGTGGCCTCGCTGGCGTCCGCGTACGTCATGTACGGCTTCGACACCGCCTCCTCCCTCGGCGAGGAGTGCCTGGACCCGTCCCGGAACGCCCCGCGCGCGATCATCCGCGCGATCGTCGCCTCGTTCGTCCTGGGCGGCCTGGTGCTGCTGCTGGCGCTCATGAGCGTGTCCAGCCTCAAGGGCGACAAGCTGTCCACCGACGGCCTGCAGTACGTCGTGCTCGACGTGCTCGGTCCGACGGCCGGCAAGGCCATGCTGTGGTGCGTGCTGATCGCGGTCACGGTGTGCGCCCTCGCCGTGCACACGGCGGCGATCCGGCTGGCGTTCGCGATGGCCCGGGACAACAACCTGCCGGCGTCCTCGCTGCTGGCCCGGGTCAGCCCCCGTTTCCAGACCCCGGTCCTGCCGGCCGTGATCATCGGCGTGCTGGCGCTGGCGATCCTCGTGGTCAACATCCGCCAGCCGCAGATCATCACGGTCGTCACCAGCATCGGCATCGTCATGATCTACCTCGCCTACCTGGGCGTCACCGTGCCGATGCTGGTGGCCCGGCTGCGCGGAAAGTGGCAGCCGGCGGGCGAGGGCAGGTTCTCGCTGGGCCGCTGGGGACTGCTCGTCAACCTCGTCGCGGTGGTGTGGGGCGTGGCCATGACGGTCAACCTGATCTGGCCGCGCGCCTCGGTCTACAACGCGTCCGCGCCGTACCACTGGTACCTGCGCTGGGGCGCGGTCCTCTTCGTCGCGGTCATCGCGGGCGGGGGCTTCGCCTACTACTGGTTCGTCCAGCGGCACCGCACCGGGGTGCTCGCCGAGCACCGTCTGGACGCCGCGACCACCGCCCCGACCGCTCCCCTCGCCGCCCCGACGGCCGAGTGATTCCCCTGATCACGACTGATCCCGACTGATCCGGACTGGCCAGGAGGTCACATGAGCTTCGATGAGTTCGACTACGTCGTGGTCGGCGGCGGCACCGCGGGCAACGTGGTGGCCGCGCGGCTCTCCGAGGACCCCTCGGTGACGGTGTGCGTGCTGGAGGCGGGCCCCAGCGACGTCGGTGACGACGACGTCCTGAAACTGGAGCGCTGGATGGGGCTGCTGGAGTCCGGTTACGACTGGGACTACCCGGTCGAGCCGCAGACCAGCGGCAACAGCTTCATGCGGCACGCGCGCGCGAAGGTGCTGGGCGGCTGTTCGTCGCACAACTCCTGTATCGCCTTCTGGGCGCCCGCGGAGGACCTGGACGACTGGGCGGCCCGGGGCTGTACGGGCTGGAGCGCGGCCGACCTGTTCCCGCTCTACCGGCGGCTGGAGAACAACGACGCGCCCGGCGACCACCACGGCCGCACCGGCCCGGTGAAGCTGCGCACGCTGAAGGGCGGGGACCCGTGCGGCGCCGCCCTGCTGGAGGCGTGTGCGCAGGCCGGCATACCGACGGTCCCGTTCAACACCGGGAAGACGGTGGTGCGCGGGGCCAACTGGTTCCAGATCAACTCCGACGAGAACAACATCCGCCAGTCCTCGTCCGTGGCCTATCTCCACCCGGTCCTGGGCAAGCGCCCGAACCTCGCCGTCCGGACCGGGGTGCGGGCCAAGAAGCTGGTGCTGGAGGGGCGGCGGTGCGTGGGGGCGCAGTACCTGGACCCCGACCTGGTGCACACGCGCACGGTACGGGCCCGCCGCGAGGTGATCGTCTCGTGCGGCTCGATCGACTCACCGAAGCTGCTCATGCTGTCCGGCATCGGCCCGGCCGGGCACCTGCGCGAGGTCGGCGTCGAGGTGCTGGTGGACTCCCCCGGCGTCGGCGAGAACCTCCAGGACCACCCCGAGGGCGTGATCATGTGGGAGGCGAAGCAGCCGATGACCACCACGTCCAGCCAGTGGTGGGAGGCGGGCGTCTTCTACGACACCGAGCCCGGCCTGGACCGGCCCGACCTGATGTTCCACTACGGCTCGGTGCCGTTCGACATGAACACCGTGCGCTGGGGCTACCCGACCTCGGAGAACGCGTTCTGCCTGACCCCCAATGTGACCAAGGCGAAGTCGCGCGGCACGGTACGGCTGCGGACGCGGGACCACCGGGACAAGCCGAAGGTGGATCCGCGGTACTTCACGCACGAGCACGACGTGCGGGTGATGACGTACGGGCTGAGGCTGGCCCGCCGGATCGCCGCCCAGCCGGCGCTGAGCGGCTGGGCGGGCGCCGAGCTGGCGCCGGGGCCGGACGTGCGGACGGACGACGAGCTGCTGGACTACATCCACAAGACGCACAACACCGTCTACCACCCGTCCTGCACGGTGAAGATGGGCGCCGACGACGATCCCTCGGCCCCGCTCGACGCGCGGCTGCGGGTCAAGGGGGTCGAGGGGCTGCGGGTCGCCGACGGTTCGGTGATGCCGGACCTGATCGCGGTCAACCCGTGCATCACGACGATGATGATCGGCGAGAAATGCGCCGACTTGATCAAGGAGGACGCCTGATCAATGGGTCGGTCAACCCATTGATCAAGCCGGCTTCTTGTACATCCGCGTCGCCGTGATCTCGCTGTGCACCGTCTCTCCGGCCTGGGGCGGCTGGGGAAGACCAGGCCGGAGGTGCTCCTCCACGCTGATGTACTTCAGGCCCGCCCTGAGGTCGGCGTCGTTGCGCAGGCGGATGACCAGCGGGAACTCGGCGAGCGCGGTCGTGTCGAACAGGCCGGTGGTGTACAGCAGCTGGACGCCCAGCGCGTCGGAGACGGCCCGCTGGAGCTCCAGCAGGTAGGTCGCGTTGGCACGGCCGATCGGGTTGTCCAGGAACAGCGTGCCGGCGTGCCGGTGCTTGTCCCGCCCCCGGTCGTTGGAGCGCAGCGCGGCCATCGTGCAGTACAGGGCGATGGCCGCGGTGAGCAGCTGACCGCCCGAGAACACGTCGCCCATCTGGCCGACGGGGACGCGCTCGGCGCGCAGGACGGCGTCGGGTTTGAGGATCTCGACGGCCACGCCCTTCGGCTGCAGGGCCGCCGCGACGCCCCGCAGCAGCAGCGACATGCCGTCGCGGCGCAGGTCGGAGTTCTTCTTGACGGCCGCGCGCGTGGCGTCGTCGATGACCTCGCCCAGGCGTTCGGTGAGCGTGGCCTGGTCGGGCTCCTCGAAGCGGATGCGCAGGAACTCCTGCCCGGACCACTCGCCGAGCCCCTCGGGCAGCCGGGAGAGCCGCTGGGCGGACCGCAGGGTCGCCAGGGCCGACTCCACGAGGCCGCGCAGCCGGTCCACGATCGAGTCCCGGTTGCGCTCCAGCTGGGCCAGTTCGTCCGTCAGGACGCGCAGCCGGGGCGCGAACGCGTCCGCCCACTTCTGGGCGTGCTCGGGCAGCGCGGAGGCGGGGAGTTCGCGGATCTGCTGCCGGGCCGGGGTGCGGACCTGCTCGTAGCGCGTGGAGTTGGCGTGCCGGACGAGGACGTCGCTCGCCTCGCGCACGGCCGCCTCGGCGGCGGACAGGTCGGCGGCGCATCCCCGCAGCGAGCGGCGGGCCTCGGCGGCGGAGTGCCGGGCCTCCTCCAGAGTGCCCGGGTAGGGCTCCGGCTCCTCCTGCTCCTCCTCGGCGGTGTGTTCGCGCAGCAGGTCGCGGAGCATCGCGGCGATCTCGTCGAAGCCGCCGGCCGCGTCCTCGGCTGCGCGGTGGGCGTCCAGCAGCTCCGCGTGCGCCTCGCGGGCCTCGGCCAGCGCCTCGGTGCGGGCGGCGAGTTCGGCCGTGGCGGTGCGCAGCAGCGACTGGGCGTGCTCGGCGTCGCGCGGGACGAGTTCCTCGGGCAGCTCGGTGTGCGCCTCGCCGTCCTCGGGCGCGTGCCGCTCGGCCTCGCCGCGCAGCCGGCCGAGCTGCTCGCTCGCGGTCGACATACGGGTCTCCAGGAGCTGCACCAGCTCCTCCGCGCGCGCGGCGGCGGCCTGCCGGGAGGGCCCGTCGGAGCCGTCGGGAGACTGCAGCAGCTGCTCGGCTCGGGTGCGGACCTTGTTGCTGAGCCGGTCGAGTTCGGCACGGGCGGCGCTCTCGTCGCTCTCCGCGCGGGCCTGCTCGGCGCGCAGGTCGGCGCCGACGCCGACCTTCTCGTACACCTGGGAGGCGGCCCGGTAGGCCTCGCGGAGGGCGGGCAGGGACGCCTTCGGGGCGTCCGCGTCCTCGACGGGTACGTCGTCGGGGGCGCCGGCGATCTCGGAGCGCTCGGCGCGCAGGGCGCGCGCGGTGCGGCGGGCGTCGTCGGCGGCGCGCTGGGCGGCACGGCGGTCCTCGTCGGCGGCGCGGGCGCGCTCCAGGCAGGCCTGGGCGCGGGCCTCGGACTCGGCGGCCTCGTCGGCGAGTTCGCGCAGCTTCACCTGCCAGCCGGCGCGCTCGCGGAGCCGGAAGGCGAGTCCGGCGAGGGCGTCGGCGGCGCGCCGGGCCTTCTGCGCGGCCTCCTGCCGTTCGTCGCGGAGCTGGACGGCTTCGGCGGCGGTCTCCTCGGCCTCCGCGCGCGCGGTGCGCGCCTCGGCGAGTTCGGCCTCGGCCTCCTCGGCGAAGGCGCGGGCCTCCTCGGCGGTCCGGGCCAGCTCGGTGAGGCGCCCGGCGGGGCAGCCGGTGCGCCAGGAGGCGAGCCGTGCGGCCAGTTCGCGGTCCTTGCCGAGGCGGGCGGCGAGGGCGCGGATCTCCTCGTCGCGCTCGGTGGCCCGGGCGCGCAGGGCCTGGCGTTCCTCGTCGGCGGCGTGCTCGTCGTGCATGGCCGGGTTCGGCGGCACGAGGAAGACGTCGCCCGGGGCGGCGTCGCCGGCGGGGGCCGGGGCGAGCAGGGCGGCCGCGGTGCCGACGGCGACGGCGGAACGGGGCAGCAGGGCGGCGTCGCCGAGCGCCTCGCGGGCACGCGCGTGCGTGTCGGGGTCGGTGATGATCACACCGTCGACCAGTTCGGGGCGGGCGGCGAGCACGCGCGCGTGGTCGGCGGGGTCGACGGCCTGCGCGAGGTAGCGCCAGCCGGGCAGCGCCGGGATGCCGTGCTCGCCGAGGAACTCGACGGTGGCCAGCACGTCCGGGCCGGGCGGCAGCAGTCCGCCGTCACCGAGGGCGCCGAGGATGCGGGCGTCGTCGGCGGCGGCCGTACGCAGGTCGAACAGGTGCCGTTCGGCGGTCGCCACGGCGTCGTCGAGGAGTGCGCGCAACTCGTCGGCGAAGCGGTCGAGTTCCTCGGGGCTGAGCGTTCCCTCGCCGACGGCACGGGGGGCCGGGACGGCGTCGTCCGCTCCGCTGCGGGGGCCGGGCACGGCCGCGCGGGCCGCCGTCGGCGCGCCCGGCAGGCTCAGCAGCTCCGCGAGCCGCTCCTCGGCGGCCAGCGACTCGGCGAGCCGGCGCTCGGCCTCGTAGGCCCGCTCGGCGGCGGTCGCCGCGTCCGCCGCGCGGGCCGCGGTCAGCTCCGCGCGGGACTCGGCGGAGGCGGTCTCGCGCGCCTGCTCGGTGGCCTTGCGGGCGGCCTCGCGGGCCGCGTCCCAGGCGGCCACGGCGGTCTTCTCGGCGTCGCTGGCGGCGAGCGCGGCCCGCGCCGGGTCGGCGTCCGGGGCGCTGTCGTCCAGCCAGCCCGCGCGGACGGCCTCGGCGGTCTCCTGCTCGACCTCGGCGAGCCGCTGGCGCAGGTGCCCGGCCTCGCTGCGGGCGCGCTGCGCCTCGGTGGCGGCGGTGGTGGAGTCGCGGTAGGCGGAGTCGCTGACCTCCTGGAGGGCGGCGGACCGCTCCTCCTCCTCGTTGGCGAGGGTTTCGGCGCTCTCGGCGGCGGCGTGCAGGGCCCGTACGAGGTCCACGGCGGCCTTGGCACGGGCGGCGAGGGCGGGGGCCGCGTCCCGTTCGGCCTCCTGGATGGCGGCGGACACGCGCGCGACGCGGTCGGCGGCGGCCCGGTGGCGCAGCACGGCCTCGGCGGCCTGCCAGGCGGAGTGCAGGGTGCGAGCGTCGGCCAGCTCGCGCTTCTGCGCGGCGGCGGACTTCTCGGCGGCGGCCAGCGCCAGCGAGGCGTGCCGGTAGGCGAGTTCGGCGGCGATGAGGGCGCTGCGCTCGCGGGCGCCCTCGGAGTGGGTGACGGCGTACGCGGCGGCCGTCACCCGCTGGGCGAGGTCGGCGGCCCGGATCCGCTCCTGCACGGCCCGCGCGGACAGCCGCCGGGCCAGCGTGCGGGTGCGGCGCTCGGCGCCCGCGTGGACGTCACGCGCGCGTGCACGTGCCTCGGCGGCCTCCACGATCCGGCCGAGCAGGTCGACGGAGCCGGCGGTGAAGTCCCGTTCGGCGATCAGTTCGGCGCGCCGGCCGAGCTTGTTGCCGAAGCCGCTGACGAGGTCGGCGAGGCCGTCGGTGTCGCGGGTGTCGGTGACCGCGCGCAGCAGCAGGTCGGTGAAGTCGGAGTCCTTCTTGACCGCGAAGAGGCCGGCCGCCTCGCCCTCGTCGGCGTTCATCTCGCGCTGGTAGCGGAAGAGTTCGGGGTCGAGACCGAGGTCGCCGAGGTGCTCGATCCAGCGGTCGTGGATCTCCTCCCAGTGCACCTCCAGGTGCGGGTAGGCCTTGCCGGCCTCCATGAGGGCGTCGCGGAAGCCCTTCATGGTGCGGCGGCGGCCGTGCGCGCCGGAGGTGCCCTCGGCGGGCGGCCGTACGGCGGTGGCCTCGGCGACGGGCAGGCTGTCCAGGCTGAGGCCGGGGCCGGGCCGGAAGGAGTACCAGGCCTCGGCGAACTTGCGCGGGTCGTTGGAGACCTGCCGGCCGCGCCACTCGCTGACCTTGCCGACGACCACGCACTCGCCGGTCTGCACGTGCTGCCACTCCAGGGCCACATGGCCGCAGTCGTCGGCGAGCAGGAACTTGCGCAGCACGCCGGAGCTGGCGCCGCCGAGGGTGTTGCGGTGGCCCGGCAGCATCACCGAGAAGATCAGCTTGAGCAGGACGGACTTGCCGCCGCCGTTCTCCAGGAACAGCACGCCCGCGGGCGCGGGCCGGCGCGGCGGGCCGGACGGCTCCTCCTCGAAGAACTCCGCCTGCGTGGGCGCCGGGTCGGGCACGGGCTCGCCGACACCCCGCAGGTCCAGCACGGTGTCGGCGTAGCGCGCACCGGCCGGACCGATGGAGTAGAGGCGGACCCGGGACAGCTCGTACATGGCGGACTCTCGTAAGTCTGATGAAAGGTGCGGTGGTTCGGGGGTTCCTGGAGCTGCGGGAGCTTCAGGACGTCAGGAGTGGAACGGGAGCCCGGCGTCGGCCACCAGGTCCAGGTCGTCGGTGTCCTCGGCGGGCAGCAGCGTGGCCGTGCCGTCGGTGATCGGGACGACGCCCAGCTCCAGCAGTTCGGCCAGGGCGGCGCTGCCGGCCATGTCGCGGACCTGGAGCTGGTAGCGGGCGGTGGTGCGGTAGGTGCCGCCGTTGTCGTCGCCGGTGCGCTGCAGGAAGCCCGAGTCGGTGAGGAAGGCCAGGGCCTTCGCCACGATGCCGGTGGTGGAGGCGGCCGGCCGGCGGGCGTCCTTGGTGGCGCCGGTGGCGCTGCGTCTGGCCCAGATCCGCCAGGCGGCCTCCAGGCCGGGCGCGCCGGTCGCCGGGTCGGTGTTCTCGCCCTGCTCCTCGGCGCGCTCCTCCAGGCGGCGGCAGGCCTGCCGGACGAAGGCGTCGACGCCATTGACGGTGACCCGGCCGATGTAGGAGTCGTCGGACAGGTCCTCGGGGCGCGGGAACGCCAGCGCGGCGACCGCGAGATGGGCGAGTCCGTGCAGGAAGCGGTCGCCGGAGTCGGCGGCGGTGCGACGCGCGTAGTCACCCATGCGGACGGCGAAGACGGAGTCCTCGGCGGCGGTCACGGCCATGCCCGCGCGCGGGGACACCTCCAGCACGACGAGGCCCAGACCGGCGGCGACGGCGTCCGCGAGCCGGGCGAACGCCGGGTCCTCGCGGTAGCGGCGCAGCAGGTCGGTGTACTCCTGGTCGCGTGCGGGCGCCAGCTTGGGCTGGAGTCCGAAGGCGACGAGCCGCGCCGCGTCGGCGGCGTCGGCGGGGGTGACGGCGGAGCCCGCCGGCGCGGCGGCAGGCTCGGGTTCACTCCGGTCGACGTGCTCGGTCACGGGTTCGGCTCCTTGTCGTGCTCTTGTCCACTCATGCTGCTTCCGTCCGGTCCGCGGCCATTCCGGCCGCGTCGAGCAGGGCGGTTCCCACGATCAGGTCCGCCCCGCCGAACTCGGGATCGTCCAGTTCGGTCCCGTCGTCCACGGCGAACAGCAGCTTCTCCTCGCCCTGCCGGTAGGCGGTGCCGACGGCCGGGCTGGCCGCGTGGACCGCCAGCAGCGCCACCAGGTACGCCAGGTCCGGGTCACCGGTCCGGCGGGCCTCGGCGAGCAGTCCGGAGAGTCTGCGCGGCGCGTCGGCCGGCAGGTCGAGCAGCTCCGTCGCGGCGGCCAGCTGCTCCTCGCTGAACCGGCTGTCGTCCGGCGTCGCGATCAGGTCGGGTTCGGGCATCTCCGCGCCCAGGTGCTCCCGTTCGACGGGCGGGGTCAGCAGTATGTCGACGAGGTCCCCGACTCGGACGGACACCGGTGTGCGCAGGCCGGTGCCGCGCGCGAAGAACGCGTCCGTGACCCGGATCGCCTGCTCCAGGGGCAGCGGCAGGACGGGGGCGACGAGATGGCCGTAGAGGTCTATCCCGGACGTGGCCGCCGGTGCGGCGAAGGCCTGCCGGTCCTGTTCCGCGCGGAACAGCGGGCCGGCCTCCAGCAGGCGCGACTGGAGCTGGGTGTGGCGGCGGATGCAGTCCTTGACGATGTCGACCAGTTCGGCGGCGCGGCGCTTGTGCTCGGGCTCCTCGGTCTCGTCGCGGGCCTTGCGGATGTTGGTGAGGATGGCGTTCTCGTGGCGGTAGCGCTCGGCCACGTGGTCCAGGGCCTCGGCGATCATGTCGGGCACGGAGTGGAGCCAGTCGACCGCGCGGACGTTGCGCCGGGTGGCGTCCAGGGCACGGCGGAGCGTCTCGGAGTACTGCACCGTGCGGTAGCGGGCCTGCTCGGCGGCGAGCTGGGCGTCGGCGAGCCGGCCGCGGTTGATCAGCACCTCCAGCTTGACCTCGGCGGCGATCTGGGCGCTGGTGACGTCGGTGTCGAGGGCGCCGACCAGGACGTTGACCGCCTCGTCCGTGGTCCGCAGGTAGACCGTGCCGCCGGGGCCCGGGACCTCCTCGATCAGCTTGAAGTCGTAGTCACGGCGGACGTAGGTGCCGTCCGGCGCGAAGGTGCCGTAGACCGCGCGGAAGCCGCGGTCCACGCTGCCGACGTTGATCAGGTTCTCCAGGACCCAGCGGGCCACGCGCTCGTGCTCGGCGGCGGGCCGGTGCGGGGCCTGGGCGGCGATGCGCGGGATCAGCCGGGCCACGATCTGCTCGTGGTCGGCGCCGGTGTCGAAGTCCATGTTCAGCGTGACCAGGTCGATGGCGGCCAGCGCCACCTCGGCCATCCCGTACACCGAGTACTCGCCGGCCAGGTTGGCCTTGCGCGCGTCCAGGTCGTGCAGTGGCGCGGTGCAGGCGAGCGCGCGCAGCCGGCGCGCCAGCCCCTCGTCGGCGGCCGGGCCCGGAGCCGGGCGCGGCCCCGCGCTGAGCTGGGGCGGAACACGGTCCGTCGATGCAGGCGAAGTCACGGTGCACAGACTAGGTCCTGGGTCTGACATCGTCCCAAACGACAGCTCCGCCGGTTCGGCCGGCATGGCTGCGGGTCGTCGTCCGGGCACGGACCGTCCGGGGCGGGCCGCTCAGTTCCCCGCGCCCCTACGGGGCGCTTTCCTCGCCCACCCTGCGCCGGTAGACCTCCACCACGCGCTCCAGCGAGTCCGCGAGATAGGTCTCCAGCATCCGTTCCGCGCCGCGCCGGTCCCCGGCCTGCAGCGCCTGCAGGATCTGGGCGTTGCGGGCGAGGTACGGCTCGTGCAGGCGGCGCGGGTCGTCCACGACGTGGAAGGCGAGGCGCAGCTCGGCGAAGACGCTGCGCATCAGCTCGTCGGTGCGTTCGCTGCCGGCGAGGGAGACGAGTTCCCGGTGGAAGTGGATGTTGGCCGTACCCAGCCCTTTCCAGTCGTTCTCCGCGGCCGCCGTCCGCCCCTCCTCGACCGCCGCGATGAGCCCGCCAAGCCGGTACGGGGGGCCGCCCAGCCCGCGGACGACGGCGCACTCGACGAGGGCACGCGTGCGGTAGATGTCCTCCACGTCCTCGACGGTCAGGACCCGCACGAACACGCCTCGGTTGAGTTCGTGGATCAGCAGGCGCTCATGCGTGAGCAGCCGGAACGCCTCGCGCAGGGTGTTGCGGGAGACGCCGAGCGCCCCGCCGATGCTGTCCTCCGACAGTCGGGTGCCGGGCGGGAAGTAGCCCTCGGCGATGCGGCTCCTGAGGATGTCCGAAACCCGTTCCGCGGTGCTGGTACGGCCCAGGAGGACCCGGTCGCCGGCCAGTCCCGTCAGCTGCTCTGCCATGCCCGGAATTCAATCGCAGACACCAGGACGAGACAACGCGGGTATTGAAGGATCGTTGAACGATCCTCTACGGTGCTCCGCACGGCTCACTTCCCAGCACCCTCCGTCCCTCTCTGCGAGGTGCCCATGAGCACGACTCCACCGCCCCGGTCCGCCCCCTCCGCCGGCGTACGCCCGGCAGCGGCCGAACACACCGCCGAGGACGGCGCGTTCGGCTGGCTGCACGCCCTCGGCCCGCGCGGCCGGCGCGCCTTCGCCGGTGCTTTCGGCGGATACGCCCTGGACTCCTACGACTACTTCACCCTGCCGCTGAGCATGGTGGCGCTCGCGGCGTACTTCGGTCTCGACAGCGGCCAGACCGGCCTGTTCACCACGGTCACGCTGGTGGTCTCGGCGGTCGGCGGCGCCGCGGCGGGCGTGATCGCGGACCGCGTGGGCCGGGTCCGGGCCCTGATGATCACGGTGCTCACGTACGCCGTCTTCACCGTCGCCTGCGGCTTCGCGCCCACCTACGAGACGCTGCTGGTCTTCCGCGCCCTGCAGGGCCTGGGCTTCGGCGGCGAGTGGGCGGTCGGCGCGATCCTGGTCGCCGAGTACGCGAGCGCGCGCCACCGCGGCCGTACGCTCGGCGCGGTCCAGAGCTCCTGGGCGGTCGGCTGGGGACTGGCGGCGATCGTCTACACGCTGGTCTTCTCCTTCGCCGGCGACGACCTGGCCTGGCGGGTGATGTTCTGGACCGGCGCGCTGCCGGCGCTGCTCGTGGTGTGGCTGCGACGGAAGGTGCACGACGCTCCCACGGCGACGGCGGCCCGCGAACAGGACCCGGGGCGTGGCTCTTTCGGGGCGATCTTCCGGCCGGGCCGGGACGGCGCCCCGGGCCTGCTGCGCACCACGGTCTTCGCGGGCCTGCTGTCCACCGGCGTGCAGGGCGGCTACTACACGCTGGCGACCTGGGTGCCGACGTACCTGAAGTCCGAGCGGGGCCTGTCGGTCGTCGGCACCGGCGGCTATCTGACCTTCCTGATCTCCGGCGCCTTCCTCGGCTATCTGACCGGCGGCCACCTGACCGACCGGCTCGGCCGGCGCAACAACATCTGGCTGTTCGCTCTGCTGTCGGCGCTGTGCATCCTGGCGTACGCGAACATCCCGTCCGGCGCCAACACCCTGCTGCTGGTGCTCGGTTTCCCGCTCGGCTTCTGCATGTCGGCCATCTTCAGCGGCTTCGGCTCCTATCTGAGCGAGCTGTACCCGACGGCGGTCCGCGGCACCGGCCAGGGCTTCACGTACAACACGGGCCGCGCGGTGGGCGCGGTGTTCCCGACCCTCGTGGGCTTCCTCGCGGACAGCTGGGGCGTCGGCGGCGCGCTGGTCTTCGGCGCGATCGGCTACGGCCTCGCGGCACTGGCGCTGCTCGGGCTGCCGGAGACGCGCGGGAAGGAGCTGGCATGACGCGGGTGAACCGTACCGGGGACCGTCCCGTCACCACGGTCGACGCGCACGCGCACGCGTGGAGCCCGAAAGCCGCGCGGGCCCGCTTCCGCGAGGGCCTGGCCGGACCCACCGCCGGAGTGGCGGCGGGGCACACGCAGGCCAACCTGATCGCCGTGCCCGCCGACTGGGCCTACGACATGCTGCTGTTCTGCCAGCGCAACCCCAGGCCCTGTCCCGTGCTCGACGTCACGGACGCGGGGTCCCCGACGACCGTCCTGGCCGAGGGCGCCGATCTGCGGACCGACCTGCCGCGCTACCGGGTGTGGCAGGACGGCGAGCTGGTGGACGAGCCCACGGACGCGCGCGCGTACTGGCGCGACGACCTGGTGTCGTTCCTGCTCGGGTGCAGTTTCACCTTCGAGTGGGCGCTGGCCCGCGCGGGCGTGCCGATCCGGCACGTCGAGGAGGGCCGGAACGTGCCGATGTACGTGACCGGCCGGGAGTGCCGGGCGGCGGGCCGGCTGCGCGGGCCGATGGTGGTGTCCATGCGGCCGGTGCCGCCGGAACACCTGCGGGCGGCGATCCGGGAGAGCAGCCTGCTGCCGGCCGTGCACGGCGGTCCGGTGCACTGCGGGGATCCCGCGGCTCTCGGCATCGAGGACCTCGGCCGGCCCGACTTCGGCGATCCGGTGACCGTCGCCGACGGCGAGATCCCGGTGTTCTGGGCCTGCGGGGTGACCCCCCAGGCGGCCGTGACGGCCTCCCGGCCGCCGTTCGCGATCACGCACGCGCCGGGCCAGATGTTCCTGACCGACGCCCGCGACGAGCAGTACCGGCTGGTCGGCATCGACTGAGGCCGGCCGTACCGGAACCCGCGTACAAGGAAACTCCACGAGAACCGGAGACACGAGAACACCATGACCGCGATCGATCTGAACGCCGACCTCGGCGAGGGCTTCGGCCGCTGGCGGCTGACCGACGACGAAGAGCTGCTGTCCGTCGTCACCAGCGCCAACGTGGCCTGCGGCTTCCACGCCGGGGACGCGGCCACCATGCGCCGGGTGTGCGAACGGGCGGCCGAGCGCGGGGTGACGATCGGCGCGCAGGTCTCCTACCGGGACCTGGCGGGTTTCGGGCGGCGCGCGATGGATGTGCCGCCCGCCGAACTGGCGGCCGAGGTGGCCTACCAGATCGGCGCTCTTGAGGTGTTCGCACGGGCCGCGGGGGCGCGCGTGGCGTACGTCAAACCGCACGGCGCGCTCTACAACCGGGTCGTGCACGACGAGGAGCAGGCCCGCGCGGTGATCGACGGCGTGCGGCTGGCGGACGGCTCGCTGCCGGTGCTGGGCCTGCCCGGCTCGCGCCTGCTGGCGCTGGCCGCCGAGGCGGGCCTGCCGGCCGTCACCGAGGCCTTCGCGGACCGCGCGTACACCGACGAGGGCACGCTGGTGCCGCGCGACCGGGACGGCGCCGTGGTGACCGACCCGGACGCCGTCGTGGAGCGCTCGGTGAGCCTCGCGCGCTCCGGCGCGGTGATCGCCCACTCGGGCGCGCGGATCCAGGTGCGCGCCCGGTCGCTGTGTCTGCACGGCGACACTCCGGGCGCGGTCGGTCTGGCCCGCCGGGTGCGCGAGCGGCTGGTGGCGGCGGGTGTGCGGGTGGAGGCGTTCGCGTGAGGGCGCTTCCCGTCGGCGACGACGCACTGCTGGTCGAGGTGTCCTCGGGGGAGGAGGCCCAGGCCCTGCACGCGGAGCTGGTACGGCGCCGTGCGGACGGCACGCTGACGGTCCGCGAGATCGTTCCGGCGGCCCGTACGGTCCTGCTCGACGGGCTGGCCGATCCGGCCCGCTGGGCGGCGGAGCTGACCACCGCGCGGGTGCCGACGGTGCCCTCCCACGCGCGCGAGCTGATCGAACTGCCCGTACGGTACGACGGCCCGGACCTCGCGGCGGTCGCCGAGCGCTGGGGGGTGGCCGAGCGGGAGGCGGCCCGGATCCACGCCGGCACCGAGTTCACGGTGGCCTTCTGCGGTTTCGCGCCCGGCTTCGGCTATCTCACCGGCCTTCCGGACCGCTACCACGTCCCGCGCCGCGCCACCCCGCGCACGTCCGTCCCCGCCGGTGCGGTGGCCCTGGCCGGGCCGTACACCGGTGTGTACCCGCGCTCCTCGCCGGGCGGCTGGCAGCTGATCGGCACGACGGACGCGGTGCTGTGGGACCACACGCGCGTACCGGCCGCACTGCTGGCGCCGGGGGCGCGCGTCCGGTTCGTTCCTGTGGAGGGCGCATGAGGGCCTCCTACGCGCGCGTGGGCGCCGTACCGGCGGGGAGCGCGGTACCCGGGGTGGGCGTATGACCGATCGTGCGCTCGTCGTGGTGCGCGCCGGGGCGCTGACCACCGTGCAGGACCGCGGGCGGCCGGGGTACGCGCATCTGGGCGTGCCCCGGTCCGGCGCGCTCGACCCGCCGGCTGCGGCGCTGGTGAACCGGCTCGTCGGCAATCCGCCGGACGCCGCCGTACTGGAGACCACGCTCAACGGCTGTGCGCTGCGCCCGCGTTCGACGGTCACCGTCGCGGTCGGCGGTGCGCCCTGCCCGGTGGCGGTGGGCGGCCGCCCGGCCGCGTGGGGTGCTCCGGTCGTGGTGCCGGCGGGCGAGCTGCTGGAGGTGGGTACCGCCACGGCCGGCGTCCGCGGCTACCTCGCCGTCGGCGGCGGCATCGCCGTCGAGCCGGTCCTCGGCAGCCGCGCCACCGACCTGCTGTCCGGCCTGGGCCCGGCCCCGCTGACGGACGGCATGGTGCTGCCGCTGGGGGCCCCGGCCGGCCCTCCCGCGCGCGTGGACGGCGCGCCGCAGCCGCGTCCGCCGGCCGAACTCGTCCTCCGGGTGACCCCGGGGCCACGCGACGACTGGTTCACGGCGCGGGCGGTCCGGGACCTCGCCACGCGCGCGTACCGGGTGTCCGCGGCGAGCAACCGCATCGGCCTGCGCACCGAGGGGCCCGCCCTGGAGCGGGCCCGGCCCGGTGAACTGCCCAGCGAGGGCATGGTCCTCGGCGCGGTGCAGGTCCCGCCGGACGGGCGCCCGGTGGTCTTCCTCGCGGACCATCCGACCACCGGCGGCTACCCGGTGATCGCGGTGGTCCGCACCGCCGACCTACCGGCCGCCGCCCAGGCACTCCCGGGCACCCCCGTCCGGTTCGTACCGGTACGACGCCGCTGAGCCTCACCGCCCGGAGGCGTACCCCGGCCGGGGTACGCCTCCGGGGCGACCCCCACAGCACCAACCGCCTCTACGGCCGCCCCACCCGACAGAGCCTCAACAGCCGTCACCGCCCCGACCGACCCAGCACGGCCGGCATCGACCCCCACCCCACCGACCGGGCCCACCGCGTCAGCCCCCGTCACCGCGCCGGCCAGGCCCACCGGCTCAACAACCGCCACCGACCCAGCAGCACCCACCGGCTCAACACCCGCAACGGCCCCGGTACGGCCCACCGCCCCGCCGGCCGCGCTCTCGTCGGCCGTGACCGCCCCAGTCGTCCTCGCCTCAAGGCTCCCCGCCGCCTCCGCCCAGTCGCCGCTGGCCGCGCGTTCCACAGACGCCAAGGCGGACGAGACCTCCGCCGACGCGCGCAGGTCGAGGCGGGTGCTGGCGCCCCGGGCGCGGTGGTGGAGTTCGTCGGCGGCGAGGCGCAGCAGCTGTGGCAGCAGGTCGTTGCAGCGCCGGAGTACCCAGCCGGTGCCGGCCGTGGCCAGCCACCACAGGCTCGCCGTGCGGGTCGGCGCCGGGAACTCCGGCTCGGGCGAGGGCGGCCGGCCGGTGGCGTGGCCGGTCTCGGCGAGCAGGGCGTGGCAGCGGACGGCGAGCTGCCGGTGGCCGCGCTCGGCCGGGTGCAGCCGGTCCGCGCTCCACAGGCTCCGGTCGGTGATCCAGCCGTCGTCCGCGGCGTGCAGGTGGACGGCGCCGTACCGGTCGGACAGCGCGTGGACGACCGTGTTGACCGCCCGTTGCCGGCGGGCCAGCGGGCGGGCCAGGGCGTCCGGGAGCCGGAGCATCGCGCCGGGGTCGGGGAGACAGGCGGTGAGCAGGGTGGCGCCCTGCCGGGCGAAGGACGCGTAGACCTGGTCGAGACGGGCGGCCACGGCGTGGATGTCGAAGGTGTGGCGCAGCGTGTCGTTGACGCCGATGACCACGGACACCAGGTCGGGCCGCAGCTCCAGGGCGGCCGGCGTCTGCTTCTCCAGTACGTCCCGGGTCTGCGCCCCGCTGACCGCGAGGTTGGTGAACCGCACGTGCTCGCCCTCCTCGGCGAGGGAGGCCGCCAGCAGCGCGGCCCAGCCCCGCCACCCGCTACCGACCGGGTCGCCCACGCCCTCGGTCAGCGAGTCCCCGAGGGCGACGAAGCGGACGGCTCTGCTCCGCTGTCGTGCGGCACCGGCTCTCATGCCACGCCTCCCGGCACGGCGGGCCGGGTACCGGCGGGGCGCAGCACCTCCGCGTCGTGGGCCGCCAGGAAGGCCTCCACAGCGGTTCCCCAGCCGAAGCACTCCGCACGCGCGCGTGCGGCTTCCCGCCGCGCGGGCTCGCCGCGCTCCAGGAGCAGTTCCACGGCGTCCGCGAAGGCCTCTCCGCCGTCGGCGGCGGTGGCTCCGGCGGACCCGACGATCTCGGGGAGCGCGGACGACGCGCTCGCCACCACCGGTGTGCCGCACGCCATGGCCTCCAGCGCGGCCAGTCCGAAGGTCTCGGCGGGCCCGGGCGCGAGGCACACGTCGGCGGACGCCTGGAGCGCACCCAGGGCCATCCGGTCGGAGACGTGCCCGAGGAAGGCCACCGGGAGCCCGCGGTCCCGCGCGCGCTGCTCCAGCCGGGCCCGCAGCGGCCCGTCCCCCGCCACCACGAGCACCGCCCGCCGCCCGCGCCGCAACAACGCCTCCAGGGTGTCCAGGGCCGTTCCGGGGCGCTTCTCCACGGACAGCCGGGAGGCCATCACGAGCAGCGCCTCGTCCACGCGCGCGTGGCGGGCACGCAGCCCGGGGTCGCGCAGCGTGGGGTGGCGTTCCATCAGGTCGACGCCCAGGGGGGCGCGTACGACGTTGCGCGCGCCGATGCGTATGAACTCGCGCTCGGCGAACTCGGTGGTGCACACCACCCGCGAGTAGACGTGCGCGGTCCGGGTGTTGAGGGAGTCGGCGGCGCGCCGGGCGAGCTGCTCGGGCAGGCCCCAGGTGCGCAGCACGCCGTCCGTGGTCTCGTGGGAGACCATCACGGCGGGCACGCGCGCGCGGCGGGCCCAGCGGCCGGTCCAGCGCAGGGTGGTCCGGTCGGACACCTCCAGCCGGTCGGGGGCCAGCTCCTCCAGGAGGGCGGCCACGCGCCGCTTGTCGGTGAGGACGCGGTAGCCGCCGGTGCCGGGCAGCGGCGGGCCGGGCAGGGTGATGACCCGGCCCTGCTCGGTGTCGCGGTCGGTGTGCCGTTCGCCGGGCACGACCAGGACCGGTTCGTGGCCCGCGGCCCGCAAGCCCTTGCCGAGTTCGCGCAGGGCGGTGCGCAGGCCGCCGGAGGCGGGGGCGACGAAGTTGGCGAGGCGGACGATGCGCAGGGACTGGCCGGTCATGCCGCCACCGCCGTCGTCCGGTCCGCGAGGACGTCGTCGTAGTGGACGAGCAGCTGGTCGCCCACGGCGGCCCAGGTGCGGCCCTCGACCGTCGCGCGGGCGGCGGCGCCGTACGCGGCCCGGCGCGCGGGATCGGCGGCCAGGGCGCGGACGGCCTCCTGTACGGCGGTGGCGTCGCGCGGCGGGACGAGCAGGCCGGTGCGGCCGTGGTCGACCAGGTCGAGCGGGCCGCCGGCGGCGGGCGCGACGACCGGGACACCGCTGGCCATGGCCTCCTGGACGGTCTGGCAGAACGTTTCGAAGGGACCGGTGTGCACGAACAGGTCGAGCGAGGCGAAGACGCGGGCCAGTTCGGCGCCGGTACGGCGGCCGAGGAAGACGGCGCCGGGCAGGGCCTCGGTGAGGTGGACCCGGCTGGGTCCGTCGCCGACGACCACGACCCGCACGCCGGCCAGCCCGCAGACTCCGCCGAGGAGTTCGACGTGCTTCTCGGGGGCGAGCCTGCCGACGTAGCCGACGATCAGTTCTCCGTCCGGGGCGAGTTCGCGGCGCAGCGCCTCGTCCCGGTGCTCTGGCCGGAAACGTACGGTGTCCACCCCGCGCGGCCACAGCCGTACCCGCGGTACGCCGTGCTGCTCCAGGTCGGACCGGGCGGCGCTGGAGGGGGCCAGGGTGCGGTCGGCGGCGGCGTGCACGGAGCGGATCCGCCGCCAGGCGGCGGCCTCTCCGGCGCCCATGTAGGTACGGGCGTAACCGGCCAGGTCGGTCTGGTAGACGGCGACGGCGGGGATGCCGAGCCGGGCGGCGGCGGCCATGCCGCGGACGCCGAGGACGAAGGGGCTGGCCAGGTGGACGACGTCGGGGCGGTGGGAGACGAGGGCCGCGGCGAGGCGCCGGCTGGGCAGCGCGACGCGGACCTGGGGGTAGCCGGGGAGCGGGAGGGAGGGGATCCGGACGACCGGGCACGGGGCGTTCGTGTCCGGGCCGGTGCCGGGCGCCGGAGCGGGGGCGACGACGAGCGGGTGGTGACCGCGATCTACGAGGTGCCGGGCGGTCTGGAGCGCGCAGTGGGCCACGCCGTTCACATCGGGGGGAAAGGATTCGGTCACGATGACGACACGCATACGGGTGTTGTCGCCGCGCCGGACGTGCCCGCGTCAACTTCGATCTTTCGGCGCGGGGAACGTCCCATGAGCGTTGGGCTGCACACCCGAGCGGGTCGGACGGCCGTCATGGCCGCCTGACCCGCGGGTCACCCGGTGTTCACCCGGCGGGCGGTCGTCCGCCGGGACGGATGTCCGGGCAGGGGCCGGGCCGGGGGGCTCAGCCGAGGGCCGCGTCGGGCCCGAAGCGGCTGCGTACCGCGGTCTGCACCTCGTCCTCCTCGGCCGGATCGGCTGCCAGGCGGCGCAGGCGCTCCACGACCCGGGCGTCACCGGTCTCGGCGTGCCGGGCGGCGAGTTCGCGGGTGGTCTCCTCGCAGTCCCACAGGCATTCGACGGCGAAGCCGGTGGCGAAGGAGGGGTCGGTGGCGGCCAGTGCCCGGGCGGCACGGCCGCGGAGGTGGGAGGAGGCCGTCTCGCGGTAGACGTGGCGCAGGACGGGGGCCGCACAGGCGATGCCGAGGCGTCCGGCGCCGTCGACGAGGGTCCACAGGGTGGGCGCGTCCGGCCCCTCGCCGCGTACGGCCTCGCGGAGGGCGCCGAGGACGAGATCGCGGTCCTGGGTGCCGCCGCGGCAGGCGAGCATGCGGCCGGCGGCGGCGCCGAGCGCGTCGGGACGCTGGGCCCAGCCGCGCGCGCGGTCGACGGCGGCGACACTGCGCATCCGTTCGAAGGCGTCGAGAGCGGCCTCCACGACGGGCGCCGTCCCGTCGCTGACCGCTGCCTCGATCAGGTCGAGCGCGTCCCGGTCGTTGCTGTCGGCGAGGTAGCGCAGTGCGGTGCAGCGGGCTCCGTCGGTGCCGGTCCGGGCGGCCTGGAGGATTTCGGGCCGGTCCTCGGGGCCGGCCACGGCGGCCAGGCAGCGGGCGGCGGGCACATGGAGGGCGGCACCGCGCTCCATGCCCTGCTGGGCCCACTCGAAGACGGCGGCCACGCTCCACCCCGGCCTTGGCCCCGTCGGTCGCATCTGCCGCTGCCAGCGGTCGAAGCAGCCGGTCTCCTGCGCGGCACGCACACGCGTGGCGATCGATTCGCGCGGATCCTCGGCCCACAGCCGCCAGGGCCGTGGCTCGAAGGCGTCGCGTACGGCGGCGGCCAGCTCGGCCTCGCCCTCGGGATCGGTGCCGAAGCGGGCGAGGACGGGGGCGGCGAGGGCGCGCAGGCCCGCGTCGTCGTCCCGGAGGGCCAGCTCGTCCAGGGCCCAGGCCCAGTTGGAGCCGTGCGCGGCGTACCTGCGCAGCAGTTCCAGGGCGTCCCGCCGGCCGTAGGAGGCGAGGTGGCCGAGGACGGCCAGGGCCAGGCCGGTGCGGGACTCGTCGGTGTCGAGGATGTCCTCGGGGTCGAAGAGGTGCGCCTCCACGGCGTCCAGCTCGCCGTTCAGGTCGAGGTAGAGCCGGGCGTAGTACAGGGAGCGGTTCTCCACCTGCCAGTCGTGGCGGGGGTCGCGCAGCACACAGTGGTTCAGGGCCGCGAGCGCTTCGGCGCGCGGGGCGGTGAGCGCGTGCAGCGTGCCGTCGCCGCGGCCCCTCTGCAGGAGGCCGAGCAGCGTACCGCTGGGCGCTATGACCGGATCGAACATGGGAAACAGCCTCACATCAAGCGTCGACGCAACCGGGGAACACGCATTACCTGGCCGCGTGACACAACGTCGGAGCGCCCGCCGTCTCTTGCTTGCTGTAGACCATCTCTCTCTGCCTCTCGTCGGTGGCCCATGCGGACCGCATCACGGCCCGCGCGGTGCGGCAACACCTGCCCAGCCAGCGCGTCCGTGAATCACGACGTCATGATGACCCGCGCTGTGAGCTGCCGCGACCGTATTTCCGGCGGCCCTGTACCGCCTCCCCCGTTTTCCGTGTCGTACCTGGTCAGCGCGTCGGCGTCAGTGGACGCCGAACAGTTCCAAAAGCTCCGTCTTGCCGAACATCCGGGCCGTGTCGACGGCCGACGGCGTGCCTGCGGAAGGGTCGGCTCCGCCCTCCAGGAGGGCCTTGATCACGTCCGTCTCACCCTTGAAGACGGCACCTGCGAGCGGGGTCTGACCCCGGTCGTTGACCTGGTCCGCCGCCGCGCCGCGGGCGAGCAGCGCGCGCACCGCGTCGGCGTGGCCGTGATAGGCGGCGAGCATCACGAGGGAGTCGCCGCGGTCGTTGGTGAGGTTGGCCGGAACACCCGCGTCGACGTACGCCACGAGCGCCTCGGTCTGACCCTGCCGGGCCAGATCGAAGATCTTGGTCGCCAGCTCCACGACCTCGGGGTCGGGGGCTTCACTCATCGGCCGGACCGCCTCTCCATGCTGATTCGGGGACTGCTTCGTACGAGTGAATCGCCAGCGTACTGGCTCGCGTGGCACATGACCCGATGTGCCCGAGGTAAAGATCAGCAGCAGCCCCCGCCCGAGGCACCCCACCTGGTCAACCGGGCCTTGACCGGCTCCTCCGGGCGGGGGAAATCAACCGATTTTCACCCAGTTGCACCTTTAATCGTATGGATACATCCTGTGATCCTGGAAGAACTCATGGTGACTGTCCCCCACCTTCGACACCAGGAGGCCCGAAATGATCCTCTCCCTCTCAGGCGTGCTGCTGCTCGGCATCGTCGTCTTCCTGTTCTTCCGCAAGGACGGACTGAAGGGCTCGCACGCCACGGTGTCGGCCCTGTTCGGCTTCTACCTGTCGACCACAGGCATCGCCCCGAGCATCAAAGCCGGAGGAGAGAGCCTGGCCAGCCTCCTGGGCGGCATCAAGTTCTGACCCTGCCCGTCCCGCCCGCACGCATCGACAGGAGTCAGCAGTGGCCCGGCGCCCTCTCCCCCGCATTCTGAGCAAGGACAGCGCCCAGATCGCCCGGACGCAGATCGCCCGGAGCAGGGAGCTGGCCCGGACGGCGGCCGACAGCGCCACCGACGTCCTCCACCCGCTGATCACCGTCACGCGCGGGCTGCGCCTGCTGGCCTCGGCCGGCCGGCGCAGGTGGGCGGACACACCCAAGGACAAGCGCGGGCCGCTGCTGTTCTTCGTGGCCGCCGTGTTCCTGCTGGTGGCCCTGATGCCGTACGGACCGCTGCTCGCCGTCATCACCGTGATGGCGGCAGCGGCCTGGCACGGCCGCGACCGCACCCCGCCGGCGCCCGAAGGGCCCGACGAGTCCCAGACCGAACGGCTCCAGGCGCTGTACGAGGCCCTGGTGCCGTACTTCTCCGGTGCCGACGACCCGGCCCCGCTGTACGCGCACGGCGGCGCGTGGGAGAAGGCGTTCGCGGCGCACGAGTTCGACGACGCCGGGCGCATCGGACACCTCGTGATCCGCTACCCCGCGTACTTCCCGGACGGCGAGCCCCAGGCCCGCGCGCGGATCGAGCAGTTGCTCGCCGCGAAGGCCGGGCGGAGCCGTGAGTACCACTTCGCGTGGGACGAGGAGGGCAACCAGCTCACCGTCACCGTCCTCCCCCCGCTGCCAGCCGACATCCCCGCCCAGCGCTTCGTCACCGCGCCCGGCGAGACCGTGCTCGGCTTCACCGACCCCAGCGAGGTCCCGCGCACGCTCCCCCTCTCCTACGGTGAGGAACGGATCGACGTCCCGCCGGTCGTCTGGCGCACCGGTATCCGCTCCACCGAGCCGCACCTGCTGGCCATGGGCCACCCCGGCAGCGGCACGTCCACCCTGCTGCGGTCCATCGCGCTGCAGACCCTGCAGTACGGCGATGTGCTGATCGTCGACGGCGGCGGCACCGGCGAGTACGCCTGTCTGACCGGCCGGGAGGGCGTCCTCGGCGTGGAGTGCGCCCTGCCCGGGGCGCTGGCCAGCCTGGAGTGGGCCGCGCAGGAGACCGAGCGGCGGCTCATCGCGATCAACCTGGCGCGGCAGGCGGGCGACCCGCCGCCCGAGGACACCCGGCGCCCGCTGTGGATCCTGCTGGACCGCCCCAGCGTCTTCGCGCACCTCGCGGCCACGGACGGCCGCAAGGACCCTCAGGCGCTGCTCCAGGTGCCGCTGCGGCACGGCCGCGCGGCGAACGTGACCGTGGTCGTGGCGGAGCAGTTCGACAGCGCGGAGGCGTTGAGCGACGCGGTACGGCAGCACACGCGCGCGCGTGTCGTGCTCGGGACGGCGGCGCCGCAGCAGGTGGAGACGGTACTGGGCGTGCCGCCGCACACGACGCCGATGGCCCATGTGCCGCCCGGACGGGGGTACGCCCGGCTGGGGTCCGGTCCGGTGCACCGGTTGCAGGTACCGCGGACCCCTGACCCCTACGACGACGCCACGAGCGATGCCGACCGGCAGGCGGTGCTGGAACTGCTGCCGGCGCGGGCCACTGCCGTGGCAGCGGAGCCGACGGATCTGTCGAAGCCGACAGTGGAAAAGGATCCGGTGGCCGCGGAGGCTGTGGCAGCCGAGAGCTGAACGGGCACCCTGGGGCGCAGCCGACGGCGCTGCCGTTCCCCAGGGGCGCGGGGAACTGCGCGACCGGCCGCGACGGACCCGCGGCCGGAGACACACCCCGGGCGCCCCCGCCCGCCCCCGCCCCGCCTACGCCACAAACGTGCGCGGTGCCTCCGTGCCCCCCGTCGCCCCCGACTCCACCAGGCGAGCCGCGGCGGCGAGCCGTACCGCGGCTTCCTCCGCCACCGCTCCCCCGACGGTGAACGGAAGGCGGACATAGCCTTCGAAGGCGCCGTCGACGCCGAAGCGGGGACCGGAGGGGACGCGGACGCCGGTCCGTTCGCCCGCCTCCGCGAGGCGGGAGCCGGAGAGGCCGCCGGCGCGGACCCAGAGGGTCAGGCCCCCTTGCGGCACCTCGAACTCCCAGTCCGGCAGCTCCCGCCGGATCGCGGTCACCAGCGCGTCCCGGTTCTCCAGGGCCTGTGCCCGGCGCAGCTCGACCGCCTGCTCCCAGCCCCCGGTGCTGAAGAGCCAGTTCACGGCCAGCTGCTCCAGCACCGGCGTGCCCAGGTCGGCGTAGGCCCGGGCAGCGACCAGGCTGCGGATGACGTCCGGCGCCGCCCGCACCCACCCGATCCGCATCCCCGCCCAGAACGCCTTGCTGGCCGAACCGACCGTGATCACCGTGGAGCCGGCCGGGTCGAAGGCGCACACCGGCCGGGGCATGCCGCCGTCGCGGAACTCCTCGTCCAGCCACAGCTCGGTCATCGTCTCGTCGGCGACGAGCACCGTACCGGCCGAACGGGCCGCGTCCACCAGCCGGCGCCGCTGGTCCTCGTCGGCGAGCGCGCCGGTGGGGTTGTGGAAGTCGGCGACCACGTAGGCCATCCGCGGTGCGGCCTCGCGCAGCACCTGGCGCCAGCGGTCCATGTCCCAGCCGGACAGGCCCTCGGCCATCGCGACGGGGACCAGGCGGGCGCCCGCCTCGCGCATCAGCTGGAGGATGTTGGCGTAGGACGGGGACTCCACGGCGATCCGCTCGCCGCGGCCCGCGAAGAGGTGGCAGATCGCGTCGATGGCGCCCATCGCACCGGTCGTCACCATGATCTGCTCCGGCATGGTGGGTATCCCGCGCGCGGTGTAGCGCTCGGCGATCATCGAGCGCAGCGCGGGCAGTCCGGCCGGGTAGTCCCCGTGGGTGTGGGCGTACGGCGGCAGTTCCTCCAGCGCGCCCTGCACGGCCCGGGTCAGCCACGGCTCGGGGGCCGGGAGCGAGGCGCAGCCCAGGTCGATCACCGAGCCGAGGGCCTCGGGGGGCAGGGGTTCCAGGCCGCGGGCCGGGATCGGATTGCCGGCCGGTACGGCGGTCCAGCTGCCGGCTCCGCGCCGGGACTCCAGGAAGCCCTCGCCGCGCAGCGCCTCGTAGGCCGCCGCGACGGTGGTGCGGCTGACGGACAGGGCCAGGGCCAGTTCGCGTTCGGCGGGCAGGCGCGCGGCCACCGGCACGCGGCCCTCCAGCACGAGCAGCCGGATGCCGTCGGCGAGGGCGCGGTAGGCGGGGGGACGCCGGGTGCCGGGGCCGGCCGGGCGGTCCTGCTGGGAGTTGAGGAGCCGGGCTAGCTGCGCGGCCCCCACAGCCGAGGTCCACTGCGCCATGAAGATCAGTCCACCTTCCCCGAATTGGCCATGGATGGCGATTCATCCCAAGCCACAGAGTGTCATGCGTCAGGCCACCGCCACCACCCAGGGGGGAATTCCCGTGTCCACTCCCGACACCGCCACAGCCGACGCCTCCCCTCCCGAGACCGCCGACGCCTCCACGCCCAGCGTCTCGGGCGTCTCCCCTCCCAGCCGCCACCTCCCCCGCCGGCTGGTCCAGCTGTACGCCGGACTCACCCTCTACGGCGCCAGTTCCGCGCTGCTCGTGGCGGCCGGGCTCGGGCTGGAGCCGTGGAACGTGCTGCACCAGGGGCTCGCGGAGCTGACCGGGCTGAGCATCGGGGCCGTGTTGATCGTCGTGGGCGCGGCGGTGCTGCTGCTGTGGGTCCCGCTGCGCCAGCGACCCGGGCTCGGCACGGTCTCCAACGTCGTCGTGATCGGCCTCGCCATGGACGGCACGCTCGCGCTGCTCCCGGACGCCCGTTCCCTCGCCGTGCGCGTCCCGCTGATGCTGGCGGGGATCGTGTTGAACGGCGTGGCGACCGGCCTGTACATCGCGGCGCGGTTCGGGCCGGGTCCGCGCGACGGGCTGATGACGGGGCTGCACCGGCGCACCGGCCGGTCCGTCCGGCTGATACGGACGGCGGTCGAGGTGGCGGTGGTGATCACCGGGGTCCTCCTGGGCGGCACCATCGGGGTGGGCACCGTGCTGTACGCGGTGTCGATCGGCCCGCTGGTGCAAACGTTCCTGCGGGTGTTCGCCGTCCCGGCGGCATCGGCGGGCAGCACGGTCGTTGCCGGTGCGACACCCGAACGAGCGATACTGCGTGCGTGACCCTCACGACACCGCCCCTGCGCCACCCGTACCTGGACCACCCGGGGCCGATCGCCTTCGCCCACCGGGGCGGGGCCGCCGACGGCCTGGAGAACACCGTGGCCCAGTTCCGGCGCGCGGTGGAGCTGGGCTACCGGTACATCGAGACCGATGTGCACGCCTCGGCGGACGGCCGGCTGGTCGCGTTCCACGACGAGACCCTGGACCGGGTCACCGACGGCGCGGGCCGGATCGCCGACCTGCCGTGGGCGGACATACGGCACGCGCGCGTGGGCGGCCGGGAACCGGTGCCGCTGTTCGAGGAGCTGCTGGAGACGTTCCCCGAGACCCGCTGGAACGTCGACATCAAGGCGGAGCCCGCGCTGCGGCCCCTGCTGGAGCTGATCGAGCGCACGAACGCCTGGGACCGGGTCTGCGTGGGCTCCTTCTCCGAGGCGCGTGTGCTGCGGGCGCAGCGGCTGGCCGGGCCGCGGCTGGCCACCTCGTTCGGCACGCGCGGGGTGCTGAACCTGCGGCTGCGCTCCTGGGGGCTGCCGGCCGCGGTGCGCCGCTCGGCCGTGGCCGCGCAGGTGCCCGAGGCCCAGTCGGGCGTGCCCGTGGTCGACCACCGCTTCGTCCGCGCCGCCCACGCGCGCGGGCTGCAGGTGCACGTGTGGACGGTCAACGAGGCGGACCGGATGCACCGGCTCCTG
Source organism: Streptomyces sp. NPDC028928 (assembly GCF_055564915.1). Classification (NCBI taxonomy): domain Bacteria; kingdom Bacillati; phylum Actinomycetota; class Actinomycetes; order Kitasatosporales; family Streptomycetaceae; genus Streptomyces; species Streptomyces sp. NPDC028928. The sequence continues at coordinate 71,245 of NZ_JBVHVI010000021.1, read as the reverse complement.
GACCTCGGGGTTGATGGCATCATGACCGATCACATCGACATGTTGCGCAAGGTCATGGAGGACCGCGGCGTCTGGGTCTGACCGCCCTGCCGCCGGGACCGAGCCTTCGCAGGAGCACGGGGAAGCGAGGGCACGGGTGAGCACCGACACCGTGCGGACCGGGGCGGCGGACGAAGCCGTCGGCCTCCGGCGCGAGCAGCGCGGCTGGTACGTCTACGACTGGGCGTGCTCGGTCTACTCGACGAGCGTCCTCACGGTGTTCCTCGGCCCCTACCTCACCTCGGTCGCCGAGCGGGCCGCGGACGGCGACGGCTATGTGCACCCGCTGGGCGTCCCGGTCCGCGCGGGCTCCTTCTTCGCCTACTCGGTGTCCCTGTCGGTGATCGTGGCGGTCGTCCTGATGCCGCTGGTGGGCAGCGTGGCCGACCGCACGGGCCGCAAGAAGCCGCTGCTCGCCGCGGCGGCGTACACCGGCGCGGCGGCGACCACCGGGATGTTCTTCCTGGACGGCGACCGCTATCTGCTCGGCGGGGTGCTCCTCGTCGTGGCCAACGCGGCGCAGTCGGTCGGGATGATGCTCTACAACTCCTACCTGCCGCAGATCGCCCCGCCCGAGCAGCGTGACGCGGTCTCCTCCCGGGGCTGGGCCTTCGGCTACGCGGCGGGCTCCCTGGTGCTCGTCGCCGACCTGGTGCTCTACTCGGCGCACGACTCCTTCGGCCTCTCCGAGACGGCGGCGGTCCGTATCTGCCTGGCCTCGGCCGGTCTGTGGTGGGGCGCCTTCACCCTCGTACCCCTGCGCAGGCTGCGCGACCGCCACGCGCGCGCGGAGCGGGAGAACGCCACCGCTCCGGGGCCGCGGCAGCTGGCGGCGACGGTGCGGGACATGCGCCGGCATCCGCTGACCCTGGCGTTCCTGCTGGCGTACCTCGTCTACAACGACGGCATCCAGACGGTGATCACCCAGGCCTCGGTCTACGGCTCGAAGGAGCTGGGACTCGGGCAGTCGACGCTCATCGGGGCCGTGCTCCTGGTGCAGGTGCTGGCCGTGGCGGGCGCGCTGGTGATGGGCCGGCTGGCGCGGACGTACGGCGCGCAGCGCACGATCCTCGGCTCGCTGGTGGCGTGGACGCTCACGCTGGCGGCGGGCTGGTTCCTGCCCGCGCGGGCGCCGGTGTGGTTCTTCGCGCTGGCCGCCGGGATCGGCCTGGTCCTCGGCGGCAGCCAGGCGCTGTCCCGGTCGCTGTTCTCGCATCTCGTGCCGCCGGGCAAGGAGGCCGAGTACTTCTCCGCGTACGAGATGAGCGACCGCGGGATGAGCTGGCTCGGCCCGCTGCTGTTCGGCCTCACCTACCAGCTGACCGGAAGCTACCGGTCCGCGATCTTCTCCCTGGTGGCCTTCTTCGTCCTGGGTTTCGCCCTGCTCGCACGGGTCCCGGTACGGCGGGCGATCCGCGAGGCGGGGAACCCGGTTCCGGAAAAGATCTAGCGTCGATTTAGCACTCGGCGTGAAAGGGCGGTAGTGTACGCGTTTGGCCTGCCAGGCGTACCGTTACTGCGCGTCAAAGATGCCGAAACGCTGGGTGACATCTGCTAGCAGATGTGACAAACCGGGCGCCTGTGGGTAGAACAAGGGGCGGCTACGACGGCGACGCATGACCCGGAACGGGACTCGGAACGGGAATCTTTACCGCCGACCGGACGTTGACCGGATGACGACGACAGCGACACCTGTCCTGTGGGCGACAAGCCCGGGAGGCACGATTCATGAGTGAGCGAGCTCTTCGCGGTACGCGCCTCGTGGTGACCAGCTACGAGACGGACCGCGGCATCGACCTGGCCCCGCGCCAGGCCGTGGAGTACGCATGTGAGAAGGGGCACCGTTTTGAGATGCCCTTCTCGGTCGAGGCGGAGATCCCGCCGGAGTGGGAGTGCAAGGTCTGCGGCGCCCAGGCACTCCTGGTGGACGGCGACGGCCCTGAGGAGAAGAAGGCCAAGCCCGCACGTACCCATTGGGACATGCTGATGGAGCGGCGCACCCGCGAGGAGCTCGAAGAGGTCCTCGAGGAGCGTCTGGCGGTTCTGCGCTCGGGGGCGATGAACATCGCCGTCCATCCCCGGGACAGCCGCAAGAGCGCCTAGTCCCAGCGGGGCTTCCGCCGGTCCACAGCGCAACGTATCCGACTGCGGGCGCCGTACGTGATCTCCACGTACGGCGCCCGCAGTCTTTGTCGTCAGCGTCTTTTCACGGGTCAGCGTGTCAGCCGGGTCAGCGTGTCAGCGGCGGGCGGGGCTCCTGCGCGGTACCGTGCGGCCGGTCGTCCCGGATGACCTCGCCCCGCACCACCTTGCCGTCGGGCCGGTGCATGCGGGCCTGCTGGAAGGCGTCGCCCAGGCTGCCCGGGGCGGCCTTGCGCAGGCTGCGCTCCAGGGCGTTCTCCGCGAAGCGGCTCACCGCCTTCTGGACCGGCGGGAGCAGCAGGAGCAGGCCCGCCGCGTCCGAGACCAGGCCGGGGATCATCAGCAGCAGGCCGCCGAGCATCATCAGGCCGTTGCCGCCGCCGCGCGCCGGCGAGCCGCCCTGCTGCAGTGCCTCGTTCAGGCTCTGGAAGGCGCGGCGGCCTGCCCGCTTGATGACCACCGAGCCGGCCACGACTCCCGCGACGAGCAGCAGGAACACCGTGAGTCCGCCCGCCGCGCCCGCGACCACGGTCAGCAGCCAGATCTCCAGCACCAGCCACGCGGCCAGGCCCAGCGGCAGATACCTGCGCAGCCGGGAAGGCCGGCGGCGGGCGGTGTACGGAGAGGTCGGAGCGCCAGTCGTCATGCTCCCCAGTGTGCCCGGGCGCGGCTCAGCGCGGGATAAGGGCCTGATCACCCGGCGCTGTCCTAGACGTGCTTGTCCTTGCCGGTGAGCTTGCCGACGCGGTCTCCGACGCCCCAGGCGGTGACCCGCCACAGCGCCTCGACCAGGATGTCGCGGCTCATCTTGGAGTCGCCCAGTTCGCGCTCCACGAAGGTGATCGGGACCTCGATCACGTGGTAGCCGGCCTTGATCGCGCGGCGGGCCAGGTCGACCTGGAAGCAGTAGCCCTGCGAGGCGACCTCGGACAGCCCCAGCCCCTCCAGCGTCTCGCGGCGGAAGGCGCGGTAGCCGCCGGTGATGTCGCGCAGCGGCAGATCCAGGGCGAGGCGGGAGTAGAGGCTGCCGCCGCGGGAGATGAACTCACGGGACTTGGGCCAGTTCACCACCCGGCCGCCGGGCACCCAGCGGGAGCCGAGGACCAGGTCGGCGCCCTTGAGGGCGGTGAGCAGCCGGGGCAGTTCCTCGGGCTGGTGGGAGCCGTCGGCGTCCATCTCGATCAGCACGCCGTAGTCCCGCTCCAGGCCCCAGCGGAAGCCCGCGAGGTAGGCGGCGCCGAGGCCCTCCTTGCCTTTGCGGTGCAGCACGTGGACGTGGTCGTCCTCGGCGGCCAGCTCGTCGGCGAGCTTGCCGGTGCCGTCGGGACTGTTGTCGTCCGCGATGAGTACGTGCGCCTCGGGGACGGCCTTGCGTACCCGGCCGACGATGGTCTTGATGTTCTCCGCCTCGTTGTAGGTCGGAATGATCACCAAGGCCGTGCCGAGCGGACCGAACTGCCTCCCCTGGGCCTTGGCCGCGAGGGTCCCGTCGCCGTCGTTCACTGCTGCCCCTTCATCTCGTACGCAGGGTCCACCATAGTGGCCGCCGCCTGGGAAGACGTGACAGCGCGTGCGTATCGTGGTGTCGATTCCCCAAGAGCGGGGTAAGAGTGATGCTTTTCGGCACCTTCCGGCCGCCTGCGGGCACCTTCGTACCTCGGCGGATGGGGGCCCGGCGCCCTTCGGGCCGACCTGGGACCCGCTGGCTGCGGGTCGACCGAAAGCCGTTGTCTACTGAGCGCCCGGGCCCCACCCGGGTCACACCTGGCCGACCAGCCTGGACGTCCCCTCGTCGGCGCGGGCGCTGAGCCTGGCTCCCAGTGGCGGTGCCCCGGTGCGGCACACCGTCCCTGACCCAGCGGCGCTGCGACGAGTCGGCTGAACGTCCCCCGGTCGGGCGTCCGGTGGTGGACTCGGACGAACCTACCGGCCCCCGGCCGGAGACTGTCAAACCCCCCTCCGACCAGGGCCGACGGCACCGGTGTCCCGGCCGGCGCGGGAGGATGCGCAGGTCGGGCGGCGGGGCCCCGGCGGCCGGCGGCCGGTGCGCCACCCCGGGAGATCACTCGCCCGGCCGTACGAACACCGTCCGTCCGCCCACCACGGTGCGCAGGCAGACCGGCAGGTCACGGCCCGGGGTGAGGTCGGGCAGACCGGGGGTGCCGGAGCGCGGGTCGGTGGACCAGCGGGCGACCCGGTCGTCGGGCGCCTGGACGACCAGCTCGTCGGTGCGCCAGACGGCGTAGTCGGCGGGTGCGCCCGGGACCAGGACGCCCGCGTCGTCGCGGCCGACGGCCCGCCAGCCGCCGCGGGTGTGCGCGGTGAACGCGGCGCGGACGGAGACCCGGTGCTCGGGCGTGTGGTGGAAGGCGGCGGCGCGGACCGTGCCCCACGGGTCGAGCGGGGTGACCGGGCTGTCGGAGCCGAACGCGAGCGGGACACCGGCGCGGAGCAGCGCGGCGAAGGGGTTGAGGGTACGGGCCCGCTCGGCGCCCAGCCGTCGGGCGTACATGCCGTCCTCGCCGCCCCACAGCGCGTCGAAGGCGGGCTGGACGGAGGCGATCAGGCCCAGCTCGGCGAAGCCGGCGATGGTCTCGGGGGTGAGCATCTCGGCGTGCTCGACGCGGTGCCGGGCGGCGCGGATCCGGGCGAGGCCCACCTTCTCGGAGGCGGCGCGCACGCCCTCGACCACGGCGGCCACGGCGGCGTCGCCGATGGCGTGGAAGCCGGCCTGCAGGCCCGCCTCGGTGCAGGCCACGACGTGGGCGGCGACGGCGTCGGCGTCCAGGTAGGCGGTGCCGGTGTGGCCGGCGTCGGCGTACGGCTCGTGCAGGCAGGCGGTGTGCGAGCCGAGGGCGCCGTCGGCGAAGAGGTCGCCCGCGGCGCCCACGGCCCCCAGCTCCCGCGCCTTCTCGACGTTCTGTTCGGCCCAGTAGCCGACGACACGGGGCCCGAGTGCCTCGGCGGCGAGCTTCAGCAGCCCGGTGAAGTCGTCCTCGGAGGAGATCTGCGGGCCGCCGCACTCGTGCACGGTGCCGATGCCGAGGGAGACGGCGTGCGCGAGGGCTGCGCGCTGGGCCTCCTCGCGCTGGGCGGGGGTGATGGCGGCGAGGGCGGCCGCGCGGACGGCGTGGTGGGCGTCCTTGGTGAGCGGGGTGTCCTCGCGGGGCACGTCGCCGGGGACCAGGTCCAGCAGGGCGGTGCTGACGACCGCCGAGTGCACGTCGATGCGGGACAGGTACAGGGGGCGTCCGCCGGTGGCCTCGTCCAGCTCTGCGCGGGTCGGCGGCCGGCCGCCGGGCCAGCGGGCGGCGTCCCAGCCGTGGCCCAGCAGGACCCGGTCGCCGGGGCGGGCGGCGGCGAACTCGCGGATCCGGGCGAGGGCCGCCTCCAGGGAGGGGGCGTCGGACAGGTCGAGGCCGGTCAGGGCGAGGCCGGTGGCGGTGGTGTGCACATGGGCGTCGGTGAAGGCCGGGGTGACCAGGGCGCCGTCGAGGTCGACCACCTCGTCCACGCCGTCGGCGAAGGCATCGGCGGCCCCCTCGGAGCCGACCCACGCGACATGGCCGCGCTCCACCACCATCGCGGTGGCGAAGGGGTCCGCGGGGCTGTGCACCTCGCCACGGCGGAGCAGGACGGTCTTGGGGGGCTCGGCGGTGCGGTTGCTCATGCCGACAGTTTCCCGCCTCGGCCGGCCCGGGCCGCACCCGGGGCACCCGCACGGCCCCGGCGCCGTCAGATCTTCGGCGGCCGGGCCTCGTACGGTGTCGAGAGGACCACCGTGGTCCGCGTCGAGACCCCGGCCAGCGAGCGCAGCCGGGCCAGGAGTTCCTCCAGTTCGTGCGGGGTGGAGACGCGCACCTTGAGGATGTAGTTCTCGTCGCCGGCCACGCTGTGGCAGGCCTCGATCTCGGGGACGCCGGCGAGGCGGTCCGCGATGTCGTCGGGGGCGCTGGGGTCGAACGGTTTCACCGAGATGAAAGCGGTCAGCGGCAGCCCGACGGCCTCGGGGTCGACCACCGCGGCGTAGCCGCGGATGACGCCACGCTGTTCCAGCCGGCGCACCCGCTGGTGCACGGCCGACGTGGACAGGCCCGTGGCCTTGCCCAGGTCTGTGTAGCTCATCCGCCCGTCCTTGACGAGCAGCTGCACGATCTGACGGTCCAGCTCCTCCATGCCGCCAAAACCTACAGTGCGCGTGATCTCCGCGGATACCTGAGAGGCGCAGGTCATTCCCTGTTCCGCGGAAAAAGCACCGGGACGGCATCGGGACGGGCACCTGCGCGGGGCATGTGACGAACGCCACACCCCTCGAACGGGCTCCGTGATGTTCTCGTGATTACCGCCGAGACCGGACGGGAAGTGCTTGCTGTGGTCGAGGCCGCAGCGCCTTCACGGCCCAGCCTTAGGGGGAGAATCCCATGCAGAGTGCCCATCGCCCTGGTCGTTCCACGTCCGCGCACCGGCAGCCGGTCGCCGAGCCCGAGCCGGAGGGCGTCGAACCCGACGCCCTCGACGAGGAACTGGACGCCTACGACACCTTCGAGATGTACCGGGTGATCTGCCCGGACTGCGCGCAGCCCATCGCGCTGCTGGCGGACGAGGAGTTCCTGCCGGAGCACGCGCTGTGCGCCTCGCCGTGGAACCCGTTCGGGCTCACGGTGTGCGCGGGTACGGGCCGTGCGGCGGCCGACGCCCGCCCCGCGGACGAGTCCTTCGAACCGCAGGAGCAGGACACGGCCCTGCTGCTGACGCTCCCCCAGGGTCTGGACTGGCGGACGCAGCCCTTCTCGCACGTCGGCGGCCCGGGTTCGCGCCCGATGCGCGTGCCGGTGATGCGCCGCCAGGCCGCCTGAGCCGGCTCACCCCATCCCGTACGTGCCCTGCACCATGGCACGCAGGCTGTCGTGGTGCAGGATCAGCGTGTCCGGGTCCGCCGGGACGGCGACCTCCCCGAAGTACACCTGGCGGTAGGCGATGCGCAGCATGACGATCGCGTGCCGCAGGGCGGCGTACAGGGTGTAGAAGTCCATGTCCCGCGGGGTGTGCCCGGTCAGGCGCGCGTAGCGGGCCTCGACGCGGTCGCGGCGCAGGAGGTCCGGCAGCCCGCGCTGCCCGGAGCCGGTCGCGAGGTCCTGGAAGAACCGGTGCAGATAGACCGTCCAGCCGAGGTCCACCTCGCGCGGGGCGGGCGCCGCCATCTCCCAGTCCAGGACGGCGACGGGCTCGAAGCCGTCGTAGACGACGTTCCCGATGCGCGCGTCTCCCCAGGTGAGGACGGGTTCGCCGGGCTCGCGCGGCCACAGCTGCTCCAGCCGGTCGAACGCGGCCTCGATGAGGGGTGAGCGGGCGAGGCCGTCGATCACCCAGGCGTAGTAGGCGCGTTGGGCCGTCACATGCCGGCGCAGCGCGTCCCCCGGGCCCGGCAGGGCGAGGAACTCGGCGTCCGACAGCGGTACTTGGTCGTGCAGCCGGGCCAGCAGCCCGACCGTGGCCGCCTCCAGGTGCTCGCGTTCGGCGTCGCTCGCCGCGTGCAGCCAGCTGCCCTCGTAGGTGTACGGCATGACGTCCGGGGGGACGCGTCCGGCCACCCGTGCCATGACGAGGAACGGCGCTCCGAGCGGGCCCGGGTCCTCCTCCAGCCACAGAACCCGGGGCACCGGCACGTCCGTGCGCTCGGCCACGAGCTCGAGGGTGCGGTACTGGCGGGCCATGTCGTACTCCGGGAAGACGGTGTACGCCGACGGGTCCGCCGCCAGCCGCAGCACGCAGGAGCGGACCGGCGGACGCGGATGGTCGATCTCGAACAGCAGGGTCTCGCTGGACATGCCGTTGGAGGCCGGGACGGTGACGCCGGCCGCCTTGGCGCCGGGCAGCCGGGTGCCGAGCCAGGCGGTGAGGCGGCGGGTGACTTCCCCGGGGTCGCGGGTGGTGGTGCGGGGGCGCGGTGCCGTGGCCATGACGCGGGCAGCCTCCTTACGGCGCCGTGGAGTCGAAGTCGGTGAAGCCGCTCGGGTCGTGCCGGCCGAAGCAGCCGTGCTCGAAGATGCCGTACCCGGTCCGGCCGTCCATGCGGAAGCGTGCGGAGTGGTCGGTGACGCCGTAGGCGGCGAGCGGGTGCGGTGCGGACAGGTCGTAGGTACGGCGGTCCACCCAGCCCCTGCCCTGCCAGGTCCCGTGCTGCCAGTCGTCGGCCGGCGGGTAGCCCGCGCCGACGGCGAGCGGGGAGGAGGCCAGGATCTCCACCTCCAGCTCCTCCGGCTTGCGCGGATCGCCGAGGTGGACGACCGCCCGCTCGGGGTGCCGGCTGCCGGAGCGGTAGCCGATCTCGGCCCGCGGCCAGCCGAGTTGGCGGTCGCGGTGGCCGGGGCGGACCAGGGTGGCCTCGTTCAGGGAGCGGTAGCCGTCGGCGTCCTCCTGGGTGATGACCATCAGGAAGCGGTCCTCGAAGCGGACCGGGCACCAGATCCAGTGGAAGCCCTCGGTGGGGTGGTCGGCGGCGAGCCGGCCGCCGTCCTCGCCGGGGACCGGGCGCACGCCCCAGCTGCGGTCCCGGGTGCCGGTCCAGCCCTCCGCCGAGACGGCGAACTCCGTGCCGGCCGCCCGGATCACGCCCGTCACCCGCCCGGCCTGGACGAAGCGGCGGCCCTCCAGGGTGAGCCGGTCGCCCCGGCGCTGGAGGTGGTGCGGCTCCCACAGGGCCGGGAAGGCAGCGGTCCAGGTGAGGTCGTACGACAGCTGTTCGTCCGTGCAGACGAGGCGCAGGCGCTGGAGCGGTCGTACCACCTCGATGCGCAGCGGGCCGACGGCGAGCCGCATCCGGTCCTCGCCGAGGGCGTCCGAGGCACGCACGGCGTGCAGGGTGTCGCCGGTGCGCAGGGTGGCGTAGGCGTCGATCACGCCCAGGTTGGGGTAGACGCCGAGGCCGAGGATGAGCAGGGCGCGGCCGGTGTGGTCGAAGACGTGGAAGATGCAGCGGTCGTAGGCGTTCCGGTCGCCGGTCGCCACGTGCTTCATGGAGAGCGGCGCCTGGTGCACCGGGTACTCGTCGAGCGGTACGGGACGGTCGTCGGCCACGGACACCCCCTGGGCGATGGTCAGCTGACGGTACGTCAGTCCGCCGGAGGTGGCCAGAGCGGTGACGGGACGGGAGTGGACTGACGCTCGAATCCGCCGGGGGGTGACCTGTCCCGCCCTCTCCGCGTTGCCCGGGTATGACCCCCACGTACTCGGCGACCGGGCGTCAGCGCCGTATCTTCGTCCCGCGCCCGGCAGAATCGGTTCCGCCGGCCGCGCCGCCGCAGGACCCGCCCATCTACCGCGATCTCATGCGGACCTGGGCCGACCGGGGCCGCACCCTGCCGGGCCGCCACGACCCGGAGTGGGTCAGGCTGGCGGCCCCGACGGTCCTCACGGGCCAGTTCAGCGACCTTCTGGCCCGGCCAGGTGACGGGCGATGACCATCCGCTGGATCTGGTTGGTGCCCTCGACGATCTGCAGGACCTTGGCCTCGCGCATATAGCGCTCGACCGGGAAGTCGGCGGTGTAGCCGTAGCCGCCGAGTATCTGCACGGCGTCCGTGGTGACCTTCATGGCCGTGTCGGTGCAGTGCAGCTTGGCCATGGCGGCCTGCTTGGCGAAGGGCCGGCCCGCGTCCCGCAGCCGGGCCGCGGCGAGGTACAGCGCACGGCCCGCCTCGATCTGGGTGGCCATGTCGGCGAGCATGAAGCGCAGGCCCTGGAAGTCGGCGATGGGCCGGCCGAACTGGCGGCGCTGGGTGGCGTAGCGGACCGCCTCGTCCAGCGCGGCCTGGGCGAGGCCGACGGCACAGGCGGCGATGCCGAGCCGGCCGGAGTCGAGCGCCGACAGGGCGATGGAGAAGCCCTGGCCCTCCTCGCCGAGGCGCCGGTCGTCCGGGACGCGGACGCCGTCGAAGTGCACCTGCGCGGTGGGCGAGCCCTTCATGCCCATCTTCTTCTCGGGCGCCGCGCCGCTCACACCGGGCGCGTCGCCGGGCACGAGGAAGGCGGTGATCCCGCGCGGGCCGTCCTCGCCGGTGCGGGCCATCACGGTGTAGAAGTCGGCGATCCCGCCGTGCGTGATCCAGGCCTTGGTCCCGTCGATCACCCAGGTGTCGCCCTCCCGGACGGCCTTGGTGCGCAGGGAGGCCGCGTCGGAGCCGGAGGACGGCTCGGACAGGCAGTACGCGCCGAGCAGGCCGCCGCCGAGCATGGCGGGCAGGTGCTCGACCTTCTGCTGCTTGGTGCCGTAGGAGGCGAGCGCGTAGGACGCGAGCGTGTGGACGCTGACGCCGAGGCCGACGGTGAGGCGGGCGGTGGCCAGCTCCTCCAGGACCTGGAGGTAGACCTCGTAGGGCTGCTCGCCGCCGCCGTAGTCGACGGAGTACGGCAGGCCCAGCAGGCCGGACCCGGAGAGCAGGGTGAAGATCTCGCGCGGGAAGCGTCCCGCGTCCTCCTCCTCCGAGGCCTTCGGCGCGATCTCGCGCTGGGCGATGTCCCGGACGAGGGCGAGCAGGTCCCTCGCCTCTTCCGTGGGCAGTTGACGCTCCACCGGCTGCGGGTCGCGGTCGGACATGGCGTCGGGCTCCTCCCTGTTCGGGCACCGGCGGTCCGGCCCGGGGTGGGGGGCGGCTCCGCCTGATGGTTGCGCTGGACCGGAGGCACCCGCTCCCGGGTCTCGGAAGCTGCTGACCTGCGGCATGCGCTGTGAGTATGCCCGATCAGCGACCTCCCGTCACCAGTTAACGACCGCTTACTTCAGGAGTCCAGTCCAGGCTTCCCCGGGGCCTCGAATTGGTCCGAACCATTGACCTAGTGGTCTAGTCCTCCTACTGTGCATGACCAACGCTTTACCGCGTTCATGCCAATCGGCGCGCGATCCCCTCTCCCCCACGAGGAGACACCCGATGCACACTCCCCACCGCTCCCGCGTCCGGGCGCTCGTCTCGGCCGCCTGTACCGCCGCCCTGGGCGCCGGACTCATGGCCGGCACCGGCACGGCGACCGCGGCGGCACCCGGCGCCCCGCAGCTGACGGCCGGCTCCAAGGTCGTCGGCTACTTCACCGAATGGGGCACCTACGACCGCAAGTACTACGTCAAGAACATCGAGACCTCGGGCTCCGGCGCCAAGCTGACCCACATCAACTACGCCTTCGGCAACGTCACCGGCGGCAAGTGCGCGATGGGCGACTCCTACGCGGCCACCGACCGGGCCTACACCGCCGCCGAGTCCGTCGACGGAGTCGCCGACACCTGGGACCAGCCGTTGCGGGGCAACTTCAACCAGCTGCTGAAGCTGAAGAAGAAGCACCCCGGCCTGAAGATCCTGTGGTCCTTCGGCGGCTGGACCTGGTCCGGCGGCTTCGGCGAGGCCGCGAAGAACCCGGCCGCCTTCGCCCAGTCCTGCTACGACCTGGTGAAGAACTCCAAGTGGGCGGGCCTCTTCGACGGCATCGACATCGACTGGGAGTACCCGAACGCCTGCGGCAACACCTGCGACACCAGCGGGCGGGAGGCGTTCAGGAACCTGGTGGCGGCCCTGCGGTCGAAGTTCGGTTCCGGGAACCTGGTGACCGCCGCGATCACCGCCGACGCCACCAGCGGCGGCAAGATCGACGCCGCCGACTACGCGGGCGCCGCACAGTACGTCGACTGGTACAACCCGATGACCTACGACTACTTCGGCGCCTGGGACACGACCGGCCCGACCGCCCCGCACTCCCCCCTGAACTCCTACTCGGGCATTCCCAAGGCCAACTACCACACCTCGGCGACCATCGCCAAGCTCAAGGGCCTCGGCATCCCGGCCTCGAAGCTGCTGCTCGGCATCGGCTTCTACGGCCGCGGCTGGACCGGCGTCACCCAGACGGCCCCCGGCGGTACGGCCACGGGTCCGGCTGCCGGAACGTACGAGCAGGGCATCGAGGACTACAAGGTGCTCAAGATCAAGTGCCCGGCGAACGGCACCGTCGGCGGCACCGCCTACGCCAAGTGCGGCAGTGACTGGTGGAGTTACGACACCCCTGCCACCATCGCCACGAAGATGTCGTACAAGAACCAGCAGGGCCTCGGCGGCACCTTCTTCTGGGAGCTGAGCGGCGACACCACGAACGGTGAGCTGATCAGGGCGATCAACTAGCGCCGGTCAGCCGTCCCGGCGGGCGGGCGGCGGGGCGGGGTGGGCGGGGTCCAGCTCCTCGATGGCGCGCAGGGCCCCGCCGAGCGTCTTCACGAGCAGCTCGCGCATGGTGTCGCGGGACAGCCGGGGGCGGTCGATCCAGTCCAGGGTGGCGCCCTCCACACTGCACACCCAGGACAGCAGGCCCATCCGGGCCAGCGGGGAGATGTCCTCGCGGCCGTAGGCCCCCTCGGCGATCGTGGCGATGATCGCCTCGCGCACGCCGTCCCGGATCGCGTGCACCTCGGTGTCGAAGCCGACGCCGCCGCTGACGATGGTGCGGTAGGCGGCCTGGTGGTGTTCGGCGTAGCGCAGATAGCCGTCGATCGTGCGGTGCACGCGGTCCACGGCGGGCAGCCGGAGGCCGCCGGCGGCGGAGGTGACCAGGTCGGCGACGGAGTCCTGGATGATCGCCAGGTAGTAGCCGCGCTTGGACCGGAAGTAGTAGTAGATCAGTCCCTTGGCGACCTGCGCCTGGCGGGCGATGTCGTCCATGGACAGCGCGTCGTAGGACGTGTCGGCGAACAACTTCCGCCCGATGGCGATGAGTTCGGCGCGGCGCGCCACGGAGCGCTCGGTGCCCCGCACCTGGGTGGCGGCACGCTGCTGCGGCATGTTCAAGATCCACCCTGGTCTAGGCGCGACGGGACATCCGCAGTATGTCAGAACAAGCCGCACGCGTGAGCGGTCGGTTCAGAGCAGTCCGAGCTGGGTCACGAGCATCGCGAACACCGCGACGAGGACCCAGCCCATGACGTGCTCGACGATCTTCGGGCCGTCTTCCTGGGGGCCGCCGGTGCGGACGCGGGGGGCGGTGGCGGTGTGTGCGGTCATGCTGTCACTCGCAGAGATCGGACGTACGGAAACGAAACTCCCCCACCCATTCGTCCACCTTGCCACCCGCGCGGGCGTGTGCGGTGATGAGCTTGGTCACACGCCTCTGTCACACCCTTCGTCACACGACCTCAGTGCACGCCCACCGAGGCGAGCGCCTTGCGCTGGTGCGGGGTCGGGTGGGCCGGGAAGTAGAGGTAGCAGACCCCGCCGGTGCCGGAGACGACCTTGCCGGAGGCGTTGTACCGCTTGGTCCTGAGCCAGATGTTCTCCCACTCGCGCCGCTTGTAGACGCGCCGCACCGCCTCGTCGCTCGGCGAGGCGGGATCGTTCGCGATCACGTCCCCGTCGGCGGTGAAGCCGATGACGGTCATCAGGTGGCCGGAGGTGCCGTAACCGGCGCCCGTCAGCTCGTCCTTGAGGAACGACTGGGACGTTATGGCCGGGATGCCGGCCGCGATCAGCGTCTCCAGGTCGGTGAGCGAGGCGAGCCGGGTGACCACGCCCTGCAGGCCCTCGAAGGTGGCCGCGTAGGCGGCGTTGAAGGGCCAGTTGCCGCAGCCCTGGTACTGGTGGTCGTAGGTGAAGCGGGCCGCGTGGCACACCTGCGGGTCGGCGTAGGACGGGTCCACCCAGGACAGCTGCTCGGGGGTGAGCCGGCCGCCCCAGTACTCGATGATCATCTGCGAGGAGGTGGGGCTGCACCAGGCCTCGCCGCCGTTGTCGTACTCCGGGTACTGGCCCTTGTGGATCTCCTGCGAGTAGCGCGGTACGGCCAGTTCCTGGGCGAGGCCGGGGGCGGAGGCCGGGACGGTGAACCGCTCGGGGATGTCGGAGCCCATCGCGCCGAGCCGCCAGACGGTCGGGGTGAGCCGCGTGCCGGGCCGGCGGTAGAGGGTGAGGCGCAGCCGGTAGGACGCCAGCCGCAGGCCGGTGCTCGCGTCGTCGATGGCGAAGGTGTCCGTCCAGATCGTGCTCTTGCCGTCGGTCTGGTCGTCCACCGAGGTCCGCTTGATGTCCTGGTCGCCGGCCGCCCAGCGGCCCATCACGTACCAGGGCGTGTCGGTGCCGTCGGAGTACGTGCCCTGCAGCTCGGCCTGGAGCCAGGTGCCGTCGGGGGTGTGCGCGTTCCACGAGGCGATGACCTCGGTCGCGGGCACGGTGAGCCGGTGCACCGGGGAGGTCCAGGTGGCGTACTCCCAGGTGGCGGTGGTGCCGGTGTGCGGGTCCCGGTAGTCGGTACGGCCGACGGGGGCGCCGATCACGATGCCGGGGCGCCGTCCGGACACCGCCCGGGTGCCCTGGGCGGTGCCGCAGCGCCAGTCGCGGTACGTCGTCCAGGCGTGGTAGTCGATCGGGCGGGCCTGCGCCTGGCCGGGGTCGTCGGTGCCGGCGGCGGAGTGCGGTGCGGCGGCGGCCGCGGGGGCCGCGGTGCCGGTCACCGCCGCGGCGACGGCCACGGCCAGAACGGTTCTGCGGGACGGCTCTTGGGCTCTGCTCATGGGCGCGATGACCCCCAGGGTGTCCGAGGCGGGCTGGTCCGGTGCGGTAACTATGGAGCAGGCCGGATTGCGCTGCCAGCACTTCGGCGCATGCCGCGGCACGAATATTGGTCTCGGCCAATGGCGGGGCCTTGCCGGGGGGTGTTTCGCCTGCCCGCGCCGGCGGGGTGCCGCCCCACGGGCGCGGGGGACCGCGCGACCAGCCCCCACGCACCCGCACCCCCGTACGGGCCGCGACCGCCCGGGCTGGACGGCCCTGTCAGACGAGATCCATCGCGGCGACCTCGTCGGGACGTCCGTAGCTCACCGGCCCCTGGAAGCGGCGGCGGGCCGTGGCGAACCACCACACCGTGGCCACCAGCAGGACGACGGCGAGCGCGATCGGCGCGTAGTTGAAGGAGTCGGCGGTGATCGGCGAGGCCTGCGGCAGCATGAACAGGACGCTGCTGAGCAGGATCCAGATCACCGCCAGCCAGCCGATCGGCCGGCCCCAGCGGCCCAGGTGCCAGGGCCCCGGCTGGAACGCGTCGCCGAGCCGCAGCCGCAGGAAGATCGGCACCGCGTAGGCCAGGAAGAGCCCGACCACGTTGACGCTCACGATCGCGGTGAACGCCGTGTGCGACCACCAGCCCGGCACCACCAGCGCCAGCGAGCAGGCGACCGCGAGCCACACCGCCTTCACCGGCGTACGGGTGCGCAGCGAGACCGAGTGCCACCAGCGTGAGCCGGGCATGGCGCCGTCCCGGGAGAACGCGAAGATCTGGCGGGTGTTGCTGGTGAGGTTGGCCAGGCCGCAGAAGAGCATCGCGCCGATGACGATGAGGAGCATCACCTTGGCGGCCCCCAGGCCGAGGCCGTCGATGAGGATCTGCACGGGCGGAGCCGCGGCACCGGCCACCTTCGCGTAGTCGCCGATGCTGTAGACCAGGGCCAGCATCAGGACCAGGCCGGCGACCGCCGAATAGCCGATGGCGCGGGTGATGCCCTTCGGCGCGCTGACCGTCGCGCGGACCGTTTCCTCGGACATGTGGAAGCTGCCGTCGAACCCGGTGAAGGTCCAGCTGGTGACCAGCAGGCCGAGCATGCCACCGTAAAGTCCGCTCGTGAAGCCGGTGTTGTTCTCGAAATGCGTCACGAAGGACGCGGACTGATGATGACCAGGCATCACTATGAGTGCACCCACGATCACGACGAGTCCGATGAGCAGCCACCACACGGAAATACGGTTCAGCAGGGCGACGAGCTGCACGGTGTAGGTGTTGGCGAGTCCCTGCAGGACGATGACGAGGGCCGTGATGAGGACCGTCTGGTGGGCGGTCGGCTGATAGGAGGGCCACTGCAGCTGCACGAACACCTGGATGAAGGTGGCGGCGGCATAGCCGGTGGCGGCGGTCCCGCCGATCTGGCCCACGAAGTTCAGCCAGCCCGTGAACCACGACCAGGCGCCTTTGTGCCGCTTGGCGAGTTTGCCCGCGGAGAAATAGAGGGCACCGCTCGTCGGATAGGCGGAGGCGACTTCCGCCATGGCCGCGCCGATGAGCAGCACCATGAGCGAGACGCCGATCCAGCCGAACACGAGAATGCGCGGGCCGCCCGCGTTCATACCGAATCCGAAGGACGAGAAAATACCCGAGAGGATATTGATGATGGTGAACGAGATCGCGAAGTTGTCGAACGCCTGGAAGCGTCGGGTCAGTTTCCGCGGATAACCCATCGCGTGCAGGGTGGCGTCGTCGTCGAGCACGACGGAGTCCGCCGCGCGGGCCCGCGCCCGGGGGGTCGACATCCGTTCCGACACAGATCGGCCTTTCTCTGGATGGGGGGTGGAGGGCGGTGCGGTCAGGCGGGCCCCGGGACGGGCAGGCCGCAGGCGCGCCGGGCCCGGGAGAGCTGTTCGGCGGGGTCGCCGAAGGCGCTCCAGGGCATGCGGGACGCGTACGGGCCCATCGCCGTGAAGACCGCCCGGGCCTCGAACTCGCGCTGGCCCATGACCAGCGCGTGCGCGAGGTAGGCCAGGTCGAGCACCGGGGTGAAGCGGTAACCGGCCACCGTGGGAAGCCAGTTCTGGTAGATGGCCAGCGCGGTGGAGCGCCACTGGGGCTGCTCCCAGACCCGGTCGGCGAGCAGCTGGGTGGGGTTGTAGCTCTCCACCAGGGCCACCAGGGGCAGCAGCCGCAGGGCGGAGTCGGCGGGCGCCCGCTGGCTGAGGAAGGCGGCGACGTCCCAGGCCGCGGTGACCGAGCCGCCGTACCGCGTGAAGAAGCAGGACAGGAAGCGGTGGTGGGCCTCGCGGTGCCAGGGGTCCAGGGACAGGATGTGCGCGAACAGCCGCCAGGGTCCGGGCGGGGCGGTGAGCAGGCCCTGCGGCGCCGGGTCACGCAGCCGGTGCAGCCGGGCCATGGAGAGGCGGGCGACCCAGGGAGTGGGATCCGCGGGGGCCGCTTCGGCGGCGCGGTCGCAGGCGGTCAGCGCGATCCGCTCCAGCGCCTCGGCGCGGTCGTCGCGCGCGTCGGCGGCCCGCAGCGCGCGCTGCACGGCGACCCGGGCCCACATCAGCGCGGCCTCGGGCGTGGGCTCCTCGGCGAGCCAGCGTTCCACCAGGTCGGTGTCGGCCGCCTCGGAGGCGAGCACCAGTGAGCGGTGGGCGCGCAGGGCGAAGTCGGAACGCGTCTCGGCGAGCGCCTCGTGGGCGTATCGATAACGTCCGGCGCGCACGTCGACGCATACGCTCGCCAGGACGCGGTCGTCGGCCGCCGGATGCCATACGTACTGCCCGTCGAATAACTCCGCGGCCATGTCCCCCTGCCTACTCCCCGTTCGACGCATCACGTTGCGCAGGAGGCACCTTACTCAGCGTGGGGCACACCTGGAACGCCGAATTCGACATATCGGTCAGGGGATTCGGAATGTTTATCGGTATCATTGACTGGCCGCCAGCCGGTGGTTCAAAAAGTGACCACTACTAGACTGTTTCACAAGCCCTCCACACGGCACGACACCCCGGGATTCACCATTCACGACCTCGCCGCCCGGCTGCACGGGCTCCCTCCCTCCCTGGGACCGGTCCGGCTGATCGCCGTCGACGGGCACGCCGGCTCCGGGAAGTCGACGTTCGCCGAACGGCTGGCGCGGGCGCTGGGCGGGGCTCCGGTGCTCCACCTCGACGACATCGCCAGCCATGAGCAGCTCTTCGCCTGGACCGGCCGGCTCGTGACCCAGGTGATCGAACCCCTGGCACGCGGCGCGCACGCGTACTACACCCCGTACGACTGGCGGGCCCGCGCCTTCGGTGACCCGCGCCCGCTGCCGCCCGCACCCGTCGTCCTGATCGAGGGCGTCGGCGCCGGCCGCCGCGCACTGCGGCCGCATCTGGCCCGTCTGCTGTGGATGGAGCTGCCCCAGGAGGAGTCCTGGGCGCGCGGCCGGCGGCGGGACGGCGCGGAGCAGCGCGCGTTCTGGGACGGCTGGACGGCGGCGGAGCGAGCGCACTTCGCCGCCGACCCCTCGCGCCCCCATGCCGATCTGCTGGTGCTGCAGCGACCGGAGGGGTACGAGGTGCTGCCGGGACCGGGAGCGACTCCCGACGCCCGGCAGGACGTGACGCTGGGTGACGGACCGTCCCCGATGTGGTGAAGCTGTGAAGACCCTTGTGGGCGAACTTCTCCAAGTGCCCCAACTTCGCTTGACCGGGGGGCCGTACAGGTCTTACGTTCTCAATGTGCGGCTTTCGGAGCCGCCCACCCACGCGAAGCCCCCGGTTGTTCCCCCGTGACCGGGGGCTTCGTTCTGCCCGTGGGCGCCTTTCCCGGGCGCCCCGCGCACCGGCCCTCTCACCCTCGGTCACGAAACGCCGTGCGCCCCGTCTGCTCCCACCTCGCCGAACGGCCCGTGCGGCACCCTTCGGCACGTGCGGGTACCGCGGGTACGATGCCCTCGGTGCGACCTTCGAGCAGCTGCCTCGCGCACCTGCAACTCCGGTCTGCGGCACAGCGGTTCGACCGCGGCGGCCGTCGGGCGACTGCCCGGTGGTGAACCACGGGGGCACGGTTCGTGGGGGGACGGGATGGACTTCGGCACGCAGGGCCCCGAGGCCCCGGCCGACCTCGCCTGGCTGCGGGGTGTGGACGCCTACACGATGGGCGCCTACCCGCAGGCGGAGGAGGAGTTCCGCACCGCGGTGCGGATGGACCCGGGCATGGCCGACGGCTGGCTCGGGCTGCACGCGCTCCGAGTCGACACGACCACCGCGCTGCTGCGGATGTTCCGGCACCGCGACCGCTTCGGCGAACAGCGCACCCGGCACCGCCGCGCCCTCAACTCCTGGTACTGGCTGGGCTGGTGGGTGCAGCCGGTGCTGGAGAGCCCGCGCGATCTGCTGCTGGCGCACGCCTCCCACTGGCTGGACGGCCGGCACGTGCCCGAGCTGGACCGCGCCCTCGCCGGACTGCCCCCGGTCGACGCCGACCCGCAGGTCCGCTTCCTGCACGCCTGCCGCGCCTATCTGGTCAAGGACTGGGAGCAGTTGGTCCGGCACACCGACCCGCTGCTGGACGACGCCCTGCTCGGCATCGAGGCCGGCCTGTTCGGCGGCATGGCCCGGGTCCGGCTGGAGATGTACGGCCAGGCCGAGCCGCTGCTGGCGGCGGCGCTGATGCGGTGCCGCAGCGAGCAGCCGCAGCGCAAGGAGCTGCGGTACTGGCTGGCGAGGGCGCACGAGGGAACGGGGCGGTCGGCCGCCGCGCTCCCCCTGTACCGGGCGGTGCACCGGGTCGACCCGGCCTTCATGGACACCTCCGCCCGACTCGCCGCGATCGCCGAGGGCGACGGGTACGACGAGACGGCCGACCTCGCCGCGATCACGCTGACCGGCGCGGGGCAGGACACGGTGGACGGACCGGACGGGTTCGATCCGCTGTTCGGCACGGAGGGCCGGGACCTGCGGCTGCCGGAGCCCGATCTGCCGACCGGGCCGCTGCCGTCGGTGACCGACCCCTCGGTGCGGACGAAGACGGGGGTGCCGGGGGCGCCCGGGATGTCCGCCTCGCCGCTCCCGACCGGGCCGACGGACCCCGCGTTACTCGAACAGGCGCTTGCCGAACTGGAGCGCATGGTGGGGCTGGAACCGGTCAAGCGCCAGGTCAAGGCGTTGTCCGCGCAGTTGAACATGGCGCGGCTGCGGGCCGGACAGGGGCTGCCGGTGCAGCCGCCCAAACGGCACTTCGTCTTCTCCGGGCCGTCGGGGACGGGCAAGACCACGGTCGCGCGGATCCTCGGGCGCGTCTTCTACGCACTGGGGCTCCTCGGCGGCGATCACCTGGTGGAGGCCCAGCGGGCCGACCTGGTCGGCGAGTACCTGGGGCAGACGGCCGTGAAGGCCAACGAGCTGATCGACTCCGCGATCGGCGGGGTGCTCTTCGTGGACGAGGCGTACGCGCTGTCCAACTCCGGGTACGGCAAGGGGGACGCGTACGGCGACGAGGCGCTGCAGGTGCTGCTGAAGCGGGCCGAGGACAACCGGGACCACCTGGTGGTGATCCTCGCCGGCTACCCCGAGGGCATGGACCGCCTGCTCGCCGCCAACCCCGGACTGTCCTCCCGGTTCACCACCCGGGTGGACTTCCCCTCCTACCGGCCGCTGGAGCTGACCGAGATCGGCAAGGTGCTCGCGGCGGAGAACGGGGACCTGTGGGACGCGGAGGCGCTGGAGGAGCTGCGCTCCATCGCCGGGCACGTGGTCGACCAGGGGTGGATCGACGAGCTGGGCAACGGGCGGTTCCTGCGGACGCTGTACGAGAAGAGCTGCGCGTACCGGGATCTGCGGTTGTCGACGTACCCGGGTGCGCTGTCGCGGGACGACCTGGCGACCCTGCGGCTGCCCGACCTGATGCAGGCCTACGGGGAGGTGCTGTCGGGGCGGGGGCCGCAGGATCCGTCCGCGTACTAGCCGGCGAGTGCTTCCTCCGGCTCCCCGCTCGCCCTGGGTTCCGGCATCTCCCGGTGCGCCGGGTCCCGGACCTCGCCCACCAGCATTTCCAGTACGTCCTCCAGGGCCACCAGGCCCAGCACCTTGCCGGTCGCGTCGGCGACCTGGGCCAGGTGCGTGGCCGCCCGGCGCATGACGGTGAGGGCGTCGTCCAGGGGCAGCTCGGCGCGGAGGGTGGCCATGGGGCGCCACACCTGCTGGGGGACGGCCCGGTCGGAGTCCTCCAGGTCGAGGACGTCCTTCACGTGCACGTACCCCATGAAGGGGCCCTTCTCGGTGGCCGCGACCGGGAAGCGGGAGTAGCCCGTACGGGCGGTCAGCTCCACGATCTCCCCCGGGGTGACCGAGGGCTCCACCGTGACCAGGGTCTCCCGCCGCAGCAGGACGTCCGTCACCGGGCGGGAGCCCAGTTCCAGGGCGTCCTCCAGGCGCTCCCGCTCCTCGGGGTCGAGGAGGCCCGCCTGGCCGGAGTCCTCCAGGAGGCGGTTGAGCTGCTCGGTGGTGACGACCGCCTCCACCTCGTCCTTCGGCTCGACCCGGAACAGCCGCAGGATGCCCTGGGCGCAGGCACCGAGGGACACCGTGATCGGCCTGCACAGGCGGGCGAACCAGACCAGGCCCGGGCTGAGCCACAGCGCGGCCTTCTCCGGGGCGGCCATGGCGAGGTTCTTCGGGACCATCTCGCCGATCACGAGGTGGAAGAAGACCACGGCGGCCAGCGCGATGACGTAGCCGAGCGGGTGGATCATGCCGTGCGGCAGGTGGATCCACGCGAACACCGGCTCCAGCAGGTGCGCCACCGTCGGCTCGGCGACCGCGCCGAGCGTCAGGGAGCAGACGGTGATGCCGAACTGGGCGGCGGCCATCATCTGCGGCAGGCGTTCGAGGCCGTACAGCACCTGGCGGGCCCGGGCGGTGCCGAGCGGTTCGATCTGGCTGCGGCGGACGGAGACGAGCGCGAACTCGGCGCCGACGAAGAAGCCGTTGGCGAGCACGAGCAGCGCGGCGAAGACCAGTTGGAGGAGGCTCATCGGGCGGCCTCCATCGCGTTCGCCACCGGGGCCGTCCTGACCAGGCGGACCCGTTCGGCGCGGTAGTGGCCGACCTGGCGGACCGAGAGCCGCCAGCCGGGCAGCTCGGCCCGGTCGCCGGGGGCCGGGATCCGGCCCAGCAGGTCGGCGACCAGCCCGGCGACGGTCTCGTACGGCCCCTCGGGCACGTCGAGGCCTATGCGCTGCAGGATGTCGACACGGCAGCTGCCGTCCGCGTCCCAGGCGGGCCTGCCGTCCTCGGGCGGGGCCGGGGCCAGCTCGGGCATGTCCTTGGCGTCGTGCTCGTCGCGGACCTCGCCGATCAGCTCCTCGACGATGTCCTCCAGGGTGACCACGCCGGCCGTACCGCCGTACTCGTCGACGACGACCGCGATGGGCTGCTCGGAGCGGAGCCGGGCGAGCAGGGGCTGGACCGGCAGGGTCTCCGGGACGAGCAGCGCCTTGCGGGCGATGCGGGTCACCGGGGTGCGCAGGCGGTCGTGCACCGGGACCGCCAGCGCGTCCTTCAGATGGGCCATACCCACGATGTCGTCGATCTTCTCCCGGTAGACGGGGAAGCGGGACAGGCCGGTGGCCCGGGTGAGGTTGACGACGTCCTCGGCGGTGGCCGAGTCCTGCAGCGCGCTCACCTTCACGCGCGGGGTCATGACGTGCTGCGCGGTCAGCTCGCCCAGGGACAGGGTACGGACGAACAGGTCGGCCGTGTCCTGCTCCAGGGCGCCGGCCTGGGCGGAGTGCCGGGCCAGGGAAACGAGTTCGCCGGGGGTGCGGGCGGAGGCCAGCTCCTCTGCGGGTTCGACGCCGAGGGCGCGGACCAGCCGGTTGGCGACCGTGTTCAGCGCGGAGATCACCGGGCGGAACAGGCGGGAGAAGTGATGCTGGGGGCCGGCGACGAAGCGCGCGACCTGCAGCGGCCGGGACACCGCCCAGTTCTTGGGTACGAGTTCGCCGATCACCATCTGGATCGCGGAGGCCAGCAGCATGCCGACGACCACGGCGATGCCGGAGGCGGCACCCTCGGGGACGCCGAGCGCGGCGAACGGGCCGCGCAGCAGCTCGGCCAGGGCCGGTTCGGCGAGCATGCCGACGACCAGGGAGGTGATGGTGATGCCGAGCTGGGTGCCGGAGAGCTGGAAGGACAGCTCCTTCAGCGACTCCACGACCCGGTGGGCGCGGCCGTCGCCGTCGGCGGCGGCCTGCTCGGCCTCCGGTCGCTCGACCGTCACCAGGCCGAACTCGGCCGCCACGAAGAACCCGTTGGCGAGAATCAGCAGAAACGCCGCTCCGAGGAGCAGCAGGGGGATGGTCACGCTGCCACCGCCTTCCCGCTGTGCAGGGCAGGGGTGGCGCAGGTACTACAGGACGATCCGTCCATCGCTGGAGGGAATCACTCCTCGGGTAGCAGGAACCCCTGTGCACCGGGCGGCGCGCAGGGGCGGAGGCGCAGCGAAAAGGCCTCCGCCCACCAGATTAATCAAGATCTGGGCTCGTGCGGCAGGGTGGACGGCGCCGAGTGGGCCTCGGCGAGCGCGCGCAGGGCCTTGGCGTCGGCGATGGCCCGCTGTTTGGCGATGCCCGGCTGGATGCCGAGGGCGGGCAGGCTGGTGCCGTCGCTGAGGTCGAGGAAGACCCAGGGGTCACCCGGGCGGAGGTTCACCCGGAGGATCTCCGCCCAGGCCAGGCGGCGCGTGCCGGCGATGTTGACGACGGTGACGCCGGAGTCGTCGGCGACCACCTTCACCCGGGCCAGCCGGGCCAGGAACCAGAAGATGAGCGCCCCGGTGACGATGAAGCTGAGCCGCGAGCCCGGGCCGAGGTGCTCCAGCAGCATCGCGATCCCGGAGATCACCAGGAAGATCACGACACCGGCGGTGAGCAGGACGGCCCGGGTGTGGCCCGGCCGGAAGGTGACGGGCAGGGTGGGCAGGTCGGACATCGCGGGCTGACCCCTTACAGGCGGCAGGCGTGGATGGCCGTGGTCAGGATGGCGCGGGCGCCGATGGCGTAGAGGTCGTCCATGATGCGCTGGGCCTCCTTGGCGGGGACCATGGCACGGACCGCGACCCAGCCCTCGTTGTGCAGGGGGGAGACGGTCGGGGACTCCAGGCCGGGGGTGAGGGCGACGGCCTTCTCCAGCTGCTCGACCCGGCAGTCGTAGTCCATCATCACGTAGGTCCGGGCGACCAGGACGCCCTGGAGGCGGCGCAGGAACTGCTGGACCTTGGGATCCTCGCCGTCGGCGCCGGTGCGGCGGACGACGATCGCCTCGGACTTCATGATCGGCTCGCCGAAGACCTCCAGGCCCGCGTTGCGCAGGCTGGTGCCGGTCTCCACGACGTCGGCGATGACCTCGGCGACGCCCAGCTCGATCGCGGTCTCGACGGCGCCGTCCAGGTGGACGACGGAGGCGTCGACGCCGCTGTCCGCGAGGTGGCCGGCGACGATGCCCTCGTACGACGTCGCGACCGTCTTGCCCTTGAGGTCCTCGATGCCGTTCGCGGTGCCGGGCTTGGCGGCGAAGCGGAAGGTGGAGCGGGCGAAGCCGAGCGGCAGGATCTCCTCGGCGTCGGCGCCGGAGTCGATCAGCAGGTCACGGCCGGTGATGCCGATGTCGAGGCGGCCGGAGGAGACGTAGATCGCGATGTCGCGGGGGCGGAGGTAGAAGAACTCGACCTCGTTCTCCGGGTCCACGATGCGCAGCTCTTTGGACTCGCGTCGCTGCTGGTAGCCGGCCTCATGCAGCATCTCCGCCGCAGGGCCGGACAGTGAACCCTTGTTGGGGACGGCGATGCGCAGCATGAGGTCGGCTTCCTTTGCTCGTTCTCTACGGGACGGGTGCGGGGGTACGGCTTACAGGTGGGCGTAGACGTCGTCCAGGGAGATGCCGCGGGCGACCATCATCACCTGGACGTGGTACAGCAGCTGCGAGATCTCCTCGGCGGCCGCCTCCTTGCCCTCGTACTCGGCGGCCATCCAGACCTCGGCGGCCTCCTCGACGACCTTCTTGCCGATGGCATGGACGCCCTTGCCGACCAGCTCTGCGGTGCGGGAGGTGGCGGGATCGCCGTGGGCGGCCTTGTGCTGGAGCTCGGTGAAGAGCTCCTCGAACGTCTTCTTGGACATGGTGAGCCCCACCCTAGCCGTTGTGGTGGCGGACCTAGTGCCAGGGTTCGGATACTGAACGCAGCGTGGCCGCCGTCGCCACCGCGGCCGTGACCGCCTCGTGGCCCTTGTCCTCGTTCGAGCCCTCCAGGCCGGCCCGGTCCAGGGCCTGCTCCTCGGTGTCGCAGGTGAGGACGCCGAAGCCGACAGGGACGCCGGTCTCGACGGAGACCTGGGTGAGGCCCTGGGTGACGCCCTGGCACACGTAGTCGAAGTGGGGGGTGCCGCCGCGGATGACGACGCCGAGGGCGACCACGGCGTCGTAGCCGCGGCTCGCGAGGACCTTGGCGGCGACCGGCAGCTCGAAGCTGCCGGGGACCCGGATCAGGGTCGGCTCGTCGATGCCCAGGTCGTGCAGGGCGCGCAGGGCGCCGTTCACCAGACCGTCCATCACCTTCTCGTGCCACTGCGCCGCGATGACGGCGACCCGCAGGTCGCTCACGTTGCGTACGGACAGCTCCGGTGCACCCTTGCCGCTCACGTCTCTCCTCAGTGCTTTCTCGCGTCTTACTGGTTGCCGCAGGTGGAAACGGCGGGCGTGTCCAGCCAGGGCAGGTCGTGCCCCATCCGGTCCCGCTTGGTGCGCAGGTACCGGAGGTTGTGCTCGCCGGCCTGGACGGGCATCGGCTCGCGGCCGGTGACCTTCAGGCCGTGGCGCAGCAGCGCGTCGGTCTTGTCGGGGTTGTTGGTCATCAGCCGGACCCCGCGCACGCCGAGGTCGGCGAGGATCTGCGCGCCGGCGCCGTAGTCGCGGGCGTCGGCGGGCAGGCCGAGTTCGAGGTTGGCGTCCAGGGTGTCGTGGCCCTGTTCCTGGAGTTCGTAGGCGCGCAGCTTGGACAGCAGGCCGATGCCGCGTCCCTCGTGTCCGCGCAGGTAGACGACGACGCCCCGGCCCTCGGCCTGGATGCGTTCCAGGGCGGTGTCCAGCTGGGGGCCGCAGTCGCAGCGCAGGGAGCCGAAGACGTCGCCGGTGAGGCATTCGGAGTGGACGCGGACCAGGACGTCCTCGCCCTCGCCGATCTCGCCGTGGACGAGGGCGACGTGTTCGACGCCGTCGACGGTGGACCGGTAGCCGTAGGCGGTGAAGGTGCCGTGCTTGGTGGGCAGGCGGGTCTCGGCCTCGCGGCGGACGGTGGGCTCGCTGCCGCGGCGGTAGGCGATCAGGTCCTCGATGGAAATGATCGTCAGGCCGTGCTTGCGGGCGAACGGGATCAGCTCGGGCAGGCGGAGCATCCGGCCGTCCTCGCCGGCGATCTCCACGATGGCGCCGGCCGGGCGGAGTCCCGCGAGCCGGGCGAGGTCGACGGCGGCCTCGGTGTGGCCGTTGCGGACCAGGACGCCGCCGGTCCGGGCGCGCAGCGGGAAGATGTGGCCGGGGCGGACGAAGTCGGTGTGCTCGGCCGTGCCGCTCGCGAGCAGCTGGAGCGTGGTGGCGCGGTCGGAGGCCGAGATGCCGGTGCTCACACCGTGGGCGGCGGAGGCGTCCACGGAGATGGTGAACGCGGTCTTCATCGACTCGGTGTTGTCCTCGACCATCTGCGGCAGCCGCAGCCGGTCCAGTTCCTCGCCCTCCATGGGGGCGCAGATCAAACCCCGGCATTCGCTCATCATGAAAGCGACGATCTCGGGGGTCGCCTTCTCGGCGGCGATGACGAGGTCGCCCTCGTTCTCCCGGTCCTCGTCGTCCACGACGACGACCGGGCGGCCCGCGGCGATGTCGGCGATGGCCTGCTCGACCGGGTCGAGCGCGAAGTCCTCGATGTCGGTGGTGTCGTACAGCAGCGGTGCCGAGGTCATGCCGGCGCTCCTTCCAGTGCGGGCTGCGGGCCCCGGCGGGAGCGCAGCCACCAGTCGCGCATGCCCCACAGGACGAGTGCGCCGTAGATGACGTAGACGAAGCCGGAGAAGGCGTAGCCGTTGGCGAAGTTGAGGGGGACGCCGACGACGTCGACGAGCAGCCAGGCGAACCAGAACTCGACCATGCCCTTGGCCTGGGCGTACATCGCGACGATGGTGCCGACGAAGATGTAGGCGTCGGGCCAGGGGTCCCAGGACAGCTTCGGGTAGGCGGTGAAGAGGAGGGCGACGGCGACCGTGCCCACGGCGGCCGCGCCGAGCATCGCGCCGCGCTCGCGCCAGCCGGCGAAGCGTACGGTGATCCGGCCGTCGTCGGCCTTGCCCCGGCCGCGCTGCCACTGCCACCAGCCGTAGAGCGCGACGGCCATGACGACGGCCTGCTTGCCGGCGCTGCCGGTCAGGTGGCCGTAGAAGGCGGCGAACAGGACGAGGCCGGAGAGGAACTGGACGGGCCAGGTCCACAGGGAGCGGCGCCAGCCGAGGGCGAGGGCGACGAGGCCCAGGATGTTGCCGATCATGTCCGACCAGATGATGTGCTGGCCGAAGAGGGTGAACGCCTCGGAGTTCATCCAGTTCACCGGCCGGCCTCCTGCCCGGCCGCGAGCAGCCGCTCCACGTACTTGGCGATGACGTCCACTTCGAGGTTGACCGGGTCGCCGGGCTGCTTCACGCCGAGCGTGGTGAGGGCGAGGGTGGTCGGGATGAGGCTGACGGTGAAGTGGTCGGGGCCGGCGTCCACCACGGTGAGGCTGATGCCGTCGACGGTGATGGAGCCCTTCTCCACGACGTACCGGGAGAGGTGCGCGGGGAGGGAGATCTTCACGATCTCCCAGTTCTCGGAGGGCGTGCGCTCCAGGATCTCGCCGGTGCCGTCCACGTGTCCCTGCACGATGTGTCCGCCGAGGCGGGCGCCGACGGCGGTGGGCCGTTCCAGGTTGACGCGGGAGCCGACGGTGAGCGCACCCAGGCTGGAGCGGTTCAGGGTCTCGGCCATGACGTCGGCGGTGAACTCGTCACCCTCGTGCTCGACGACGGTGAGACAGACCCCGTTCACGGCGATGGAGTCGCCGTGCTGCGCGCCCTCGGTCACGACGGGGCCGCGGAGCCGGAAGCGGGAGGCGTCGCCGAGGTTCTCGACGGCGGTGACCTCACCCAGCTCTTCGACGATTCCGGTGAACACTTCCCGGGTCCTCCTGCCTCTTCGGGCACGGACTCCGGGGCCTGTCGATGACGACAGAATGTACGGGTGAGCACAGACCGGGGGCGTCGCCGGAACGGACGCGTCCGCACACGGACGCGTCCAGATACGGCGGCGCGCACACGGATACGCATGCCCGCCCGCCGCGCACTGCCTCCCATCCGGACTTTAACCGTCGGTCCAGGAATTCCACCTGGTCAACCGGCCGCTGGAAGCGACCGGGTCGCGGACTGTAACCGCCGGTTCGGACTTTCACCGACCCCGGAGTGCGCTGCTTCTGGTACAGGGCCAGTGTGCCACGCCCGGTACTCGCCCAAGCGGGTGAGAGGTGTGGGGTCCCTCACAGTGCGTATCGCCGGTTTCGCGCCACGCAGCCGCGCCGGTCAACTGGCCGGTACGGGAGGAACGTTGAGCTGGTCCGGACCATTGACCGCACTGGTCTAGTCCTTTTAGGGTGCGGGCGGGCCCGGCGGCGGTGACGACGGCCCTTGCCCGCCGCCGGGCCGCCAGGGCCGTCCCCGAAGAAATCCTCCGGGGGATGTCACATTTCCGGGGCCCCGTCCGGTCCCACTGGACGAAGGGCGCTCCAGCGGGGAGTGCCCGGTGTCCGAAGGGACGGAGAACGGCATGACCACGATCCTGGTGACCGGCGGAACCGGCACGCTCGGCCGGCTCGTCACGGAGCGGCTGCGGGCGGACGGGCACGAGGTCCGGGTGCTCAGCCGGCGCGCGCAGCCGTACGCCGTCGACCTGCGCGCGGGCGGTGCCGGCCTGGACGCGGCACTGGCCGGCGCGGAGACGGTCGTGCACTGCGCCAGCTCACCCGGGGGCGGGGACGAGCAGGCGGCCCGGAACCTGCTCGCGGCGGCCCGGCGGGCCGGGGTGAACCATCTGGTGTACATCTCGATCGTCGGCGTCGACCGGGTGCCGTTCCCCTATTACCGGAGCAAGCTCGCCGTGGAGCGGATGGTCGAGGAGTCCGGGCTCGGCTGGACCGTGCTGCGGGCGACGCAGTTCCACGACCTGGTGGTCACGTTCCTGCAGGGCCTGGCCAAGTTGCCGGTGCTGGCGGTCCCGGCGGGGGTGCCGGACCAGCCGGTCGAGGTCGCCGAGGTGGCGGATCGGCTGGCGGAGCTGGCGCTCGCGGCACCGGCCGGGCGGGTGCCGGACCTGGCCGGCCCCGAGGTGCGTACGTTCGACTCACTGGCCCGCGCCTACCTGCGCACCACCGGCCGGCGCCGCCCGGTGGTGCGAGTGCCGCTGTTCGGGAAGGCGTACCGGGCCTTCCGCGCGGGCGGGCACACGGCGCCGGACCGGGCGGTCGGCAAGGCGACCTTCGAGGAGTACCTGGAGCGGCGGTTCGGGCAGGGGGCGCGCTGACGGGCGGGCCGGGACCAGTACAGTCACGCGCATGACGGCACCGGTGATCCGCGCGATCGAGTGGGACGGGACGGCGTGGGACGACCCGTCCGAGGAGCAGATCCACGATCTGCTGGCGGACATGAGTCTGACCTGGCGGTTCGTCATCGTCGAGCGGCTGGACCGGGAACCGGTCGACCAGCACTACATCCAGGTGTACCTCAACGACGATCTGAGTTACCGGGTGGAGTACCGCGAGGGCGGCCCGGAGCGGCATTTCCAGGCCCATGTGCCGCGCGAGAGCGACATCTTCGCCGTCGAGCCCGTGGCCGAGGTGGTGCAGGCCTGGGCCTTCGGGCGGCCGGGCTGGCGGGAGGCGCTGCCGTGGGTGCCGTGGCAGCCGGAGGAGCCGGGGCGCGGCTGACCCCGGCGCTCATCCCCCGGTGCGCTCCGGGGGCCCGAACAGCTCGTCCTGTGCCCGGTCGCGGGCGGTCAGAAGCGCTCCGCGCAGTACGGCCGCCCCGCCGAGGCTGCTCGCGCGGACCTCGGTGACCAGCGGCGACATCCGGCGCAGCCGCTCCTCCACCAGCCCGGCGAGCACCGCGCCGCCGGCCTGCCCGACCTCCCCGCCGAGCACCACACAGCCGGGGTCGAGCACGGCCACCACGGAGGCGACACCGACGGCGACCCGGTCGGCGAGGGCCCGCAGGAACCGAGCAGCGGGCAGGTCTTCGGCGAGGGCCGACGCCGATGCCGCGACAGGGTCCGAGGCGGCGCGGGCTTCGGCTTCGGCGGTCGTGGCGGCCACAGCCCCCCGCACCGCCTCGGCCGCCCCCGGCCCGTCCGCCGAGGGAGGAGTCGGCAGGGCGTGCTCGCCCGCCAGGGAGAGGATCGCCGCGGCGCCGGTCAGGGAGTGGAAGCCGCCGGCGCAGTCGGTGGCCGAGGGCAGGGTGTCCGTGCCCGGTACCGGCAGGAAGCCGATCTCCCCGGTGCCGCCGGAGGCGCCCCGGCGCAGGGTGCCGTCCAGGACGACCGCGGCGCCGACGCCGTGGCCCAGCCAGAGCAGGACGAAGGTGTCCCGGTCCCGGGCGGCGCCCTCGCGCTGTTCGGCCAGGGCGGCCAGGTTGGTCTCGTTCTCCACGGTGACCCGGGCGCCGGGCAGCCGGTCCTGCAGGGTGGCGGCCAGGCTGCGGTGCCAGGCGGGCAGCCCGGCCGAGTCGCGGAGGTCCCCGGTGGCCGGGTCGATCAGGCCGGGCGCGCCGATGCCGACGGTGTGCAGCCTCCGCCACGCGCCCTCGCGCGGGGGCACCCCCATGGCGCCGGCCTCCTTCACGGCGCTCTCCACCGCGGCCACGGCCTGCTCCACGGCTGGCCCGGTCCCGGTGTCCCCGCCGATCGGCACGGACGCCTCGGCGAGCACCCGCCCCACCAGGTCGGAGACGAGGACGAGGACGCCCTCGGTGCGGACGTCGAGCGCGGCGAGGTGGGCGCGGTCGGCGACGAGGCCGTAGAGCCGGGCGTTGGGGCCCCGGCGCTGTTCGCCGGACTCGCCGACCACGGTGATCAGCCCGGAGGCCGTGAGCCGGTCGACCAGGTCGGCGACGGTCGGCCGGGACAGTCCGGTCAGCTGCTTCAGCTGCCCTGCCGTGAGCGGGCCTTCCTGCTGCAACAGCCGCAGGGCCAGCCGGTCGTTGATGGCCCGGGCGGTGCTGGGTGATGCGGGCATGACGGGATCCTCCCAGATCGCCGACGCGTTCATCCCTATCTATCAGGCAGGGTTCCTGATAATTTACGGCACGGTCGTGAGGGACCGGTGCCGGGCACACCCGGGGAGGGGACAGGATCATGAGTGACGTGACGCATGCGCCCGGCGGGGTCCGGCGCGCCCGGTACGCCGTGGCGGCCGTCTTCGCCGTGCACGGCGCCGTGACCGGTTCGTTCGCGACCCGCGTGCCCTGGGTCCAGGACCACGCCTCGCTCGGCGCGGGCCAGTTGGGGTTCGCGCTGGCCTTCACGGCGTTCGGCGCCTCCTGCGCGATGCCGCTGGCGGGCCGGATCAGCCACCGCTTCGGCAGCCGGGCGGCGATGCGCGGGCTGCTCGCGCTGTGGACGCTCTCCCTGGTGCTGCCGTCGGTCGCGCCGAACCTGGTCACCCTGTGCCTGGCGATGTTCCTCTACGGCGCGAGCGCGGGCATGGCCGACGTCGCGATGAACGCGCTCGGCGTGGAGATCGAGCGGCGGCTCGGCAAGTCGATCATGTCCGGGCTGCACGGCATGTGGAGCGCGGGCGCGCTGACCGGCTCGGCGGCCGGCACCCTCGCCGCGCATCTCGGCGCGGACGCCCGCCTGCACTTCGCGCTCGCGGCGGCCGTCCTCACCCTGCTCGGCTTCGGGGTCTGCGCCTGGGTGCCGGACCTCCAGGCCACCGAGGACGAGGAACCGCCGCCGCGGTTCGCGCTGCCGCCGCGCTCCGCGCTGCTGATCGGCGCGGTCGGCTTCTGCGCGGTGTTCGCGGAGGGCGCGAGCCTGGACTGGTCGGCGGTGTTCCTGCGGGACCGGCTGGAGAGTTCGGCCGGACTGGCGGCTGCCTCCACGACCGGGTTCATGCTGACCATGGCGGTCGCCCGGATCGCCGGGGACGCGGTGGTGAACCGCTTCGGCGCGGTCCGCACCGTACGGGCCGGCGGCGTTCTCGCGGTGCTGGGCGGGCTGCTGATCGTGCTCGCCGGGCATCCGGCGGTGGCGATGGCGGGGTTCGCCCTGATGGGGCTCGGCATCGCGGTGGTCGTACCGCTCTGCTTCGCGGCGGCCGGGCACGCGGGGCCCAATCCGAGCCAGGCCATCGCGGGCGTGGCGACCATCACCTACACCTCGGGGCTGATCGCGCCGAGCCTGATCGGCGGGGTGGCCCAGGCGACCAGTCTGGTGGTGTCCTTCGGGGTGGTGACGGCGCTGGCGTGCGGGCTCGCGGTGTTCGCGGGCGTGCTGCGCACCGCCGAGCGCGGCCGCGGGGAGGTCAGCCGGCGGGACGCAGCAGTTCCCGACCCGCGGTCCTGAAGGTGTCGGTCCAGGGCGCGGGGCGCATGGTCGCCGGGTCCAGCCGGACCAGCACCCTGGTGCCCCGGGCGTAGGTCTCGGTGCCGTCGGCGGAGCAGAACCGGAAGCCGTAGGTGAGTCCGGTGGTGCCCAGCCGTTCCAGCCAGAGGTGGACGGCGTAGGTGCCGGGGCGGGTGACCGGGGCCTCGTAGGTGATCCGGAGTTCCTTGACCGCGTTGCAGGCGTCGCCGGCGGCCGCCCAGTCCCCGTCGAAGCGGACGCCGTACTCGTTCCACAGCTCGGTCCAGGCGCGCTCGACCATGAGCGGGTAGCGGGCGTTGTGCAACAGCCCGAGCGCGTCGAGGTCGTCGAAGTGGACGGTGACGGGGATCAGCCGGCCGTGGGAGACGGCGGGGGCGATCGGGGCTTCGGCGGTCACGGAAAGGGCTCCTGGGCGGTGCGGGCGGGGTGGTGACACCCCCGTACGCCACCATACTAAGCGACCGCTCAGAATCCAGTCCGGGAAGCCCCCCAGGTCAGCGGGGTGAGCGGAGAGCCGCCGGCTACCCCTGACAATGGTTCGGACCGTCCTCACGTACGTAAGAAAGCGAAACCCCACCATGGACCTCGGCGTGCGCTGGAAACTGCACGGTGACGGGCGCACGCCCGCGCCCGGAGCGGTGGTACGCCCCGACGAACGGCTCTCCTGGCCCCGCACCGTGGGCCTGGGCGCCCAGCACGTGGTCGCCATGTTCGGCGCCTCCTTCGTGGCTCCGGTACTCATGGGTCTGGACCCGAACCTGGCGATCATGATGTCGGGCGTGGCGACCATGATCTTCCTGCTCGCCACCCGCGGCCGGGTGCCGAGCTACCTCGGCTGCTCCCTGTCGTTCGTGGGCGTGGCCGCCGTCATCCGCGCCCAGGGCGGTACCAGCGCGACCGTGACCGGCGCGGTCCTGGTCGTCGGTGTGGTGCTGTTCCTGGTGGGCCTCGCCGTGCAGCGCTTCGGGGCGCGGATCATCCACGCCGCCATGCCGCCCATCGTCACCGGCGCGGTCGTGATGCTGATCGGCTTCAACCTGGCCCCGGTCACCGCCTCCACCTACTGGCCGCAGGACCAGTGGACGGCCCTGCTCGTGATGCTGTTCACCGGTCTGGCCGTCGTCTGTCTGCGCGGCTTCTGGTCCCGGATCGCGATCTTCCTGGGCCTGGTCTTCGGGTACGGCATCTCCTGGGCCTTCGACCGGATCTTCGGCAGGATCCACTCGGCGGACCCGAGCGGCAAGCTCACCGACCACTGGCGCCTGGACCTCTCCGGCGTCTCCCGGGCCGACTGGATCGGCCTGCCCTCCTTCCACGGGCCGTCCTTCCAGTGGTCGGCGATCCTGGTCGCGCTGCCGGTGGTGATCGCCCTCGTCGCCGAGAACGCGGGCCACGTCAAGGCGGTCGGCGAGATGACCGGCGACCCGCTGGACGACAAGCTCGGTACGGCGATCTCGGCGGACGGCGTCGCCTCCGTGCTGTCGACGGCCGTCGGCGGCCCGCCGAACACCACCTACTCGGAGAACATCGGCGTGATGGCCGCGACCCGCGTCTACTCCACCGCCGCCTACTGGGCCGCCGCCTGCTTCGCGCTGCTCTTCGGCGTGTGCCCGAAGTTCGGCGCGGTCGTGGCCGCGATCCCGGGCGGGGTCCTCGGCGGCATCACCGTCATCCTCTACGGCATGATCGGCCTGCTCGGCGCCCAGATCTGGCTCCACGCCAAGGTGGACCTGCGCAACCCGCTGAACCTGGTGCCGGCCGCCGCGGGCATCATCATCGGTGTCGGCAACGTCTCCATGAAGTTCACCGACACCTTCTCGCTCAGCGGTATCGCCCTCGGCACCCTGGTCGTCATCACCGGCTACCACGCCCTGCGCGCCTTCGCCCCGGCCCACCTGAAGCGGCAGGAGCCGCTGCTGGACGAGGGCACGTCCTCCTACGACACGGAGGCGGACGCGGAGACGGACGCCGAGGCGAACGCGGAGGCGCCGCGCGCCAAGTCGTAGCCGCCGTTCGCCCGTTCCGGCGAAGCACCGGGCCGGTCGGCACGCCGGCCGGCCCCGGGCTGGGACCCTTCCCCCATGGTGCAGCTGGAACACCTCACCGCCCCCGTCGACGCCGTCGTGGCACGGATGCGCGCACTCGACGCGGCCCTGCCCACCCGGGACGGGGTCGCCGTGTTCAACCGCGTCTACCTCGCCGTCACCGAGGAGATCGACCGGCGCCTGGACGCCGGGGAGTTCCCTGACCCGCGCGCGGCGACCGCGCTGGACGTGCGGTTCGCCGAGCGCTATCTGGCGGCGGTCGACGCGGCCACCGCGGACCGCCGCCCGCCCGCCTGCTGGCGGCCGCTGTTCCAGCTCCGCCGCCATCCCGGGGTACGGCCGCTGCAGTTCGCGCTGGCCGGCATCAACGCCCACATCGGGCACGACCTGGCGCTGGCCGTGGTCGACGCCTGCCACACGCTCGGCTGTGAACCGGCCGAGCTGGAGGACGAGTTCGACCGCGTGGGCGATCTCCTCGTGTCGCTGGAGGAACGCATCCGCGAGGATCTGATGCCGGGCCCGGACCTGCTCCAGATCGCCGACCCGCTCACCCATCTGCTGGGCTCCTGGAGCCTGGAGCGGGCCCGCGACGCGACCTGGGCCGCGGCCCGGGCCCTGTGGGCGCTGCGGCACTGCGGCGATGTCGCCGAGGAGTTCACCGAACGGCTGGACGCGGCGGTGGGGTTCGCGGGCCGGATGCTGCTGACGCCCCTGCCCGACTGAACGCCGGGATGGGAAAAGGCGCGGGCGGCCGGAGTCCGAGCCGGCCGCCCGCGCCTTCGAGCGGCTCCCGGGTCAGTCCTCGGGAAGCTCCACCGGCGCGATCTCGTCGTAGACGTCACCCGGGCCCGGGTTCGTCGCGTCGGTCGTGCCGCCGAAGTGGTGCATGACGCCCCAGACCGCGTTCAGCGCGGTCTGGACGGCACCCTCGGCCCAACCGGCCGTCCAGGAGATGTCGTCGCCGGCGAGGAAGATGCCCCGCTTGTCCTCCGGCAGCCGGTCCTGCATGAAGTGGGTGAACAGGCGCCGCTGGTAGCGGTAGTGACCCGGCAGGTTCGCCTTGAACGCGCCCATGAAGTAGGGCTCGTTCTCCCAGGAGACGGTCACCGGGTTGCCGATGATGTGCTTCCGGATGTCGACCTTCGGGTAGATCTCGCCGAGCGACTTCAGCATGACCTCCATCCGCTCGTTCGCGGACAGCGGCAGCCACTTCAGGCTGTCGTCGCACCAGGTGTACGACAGGCAGATGACGGCGGGCTTGTCCGGGCCGTCGTCCAGCAGGTACGTGCCGCGGGTCATGCGGTCGGTGAGCGTCATCGACATGACGTCCCGGCCGGTCTCCTCGTCCTTGTCCAGCCAGAACGGCCGGTCCACGGGCACGAAGAGCTTGCTGGACTCCATGTAGTGGGTGCGCTCGATCGCGGTCCAGTGGTCGATCGGGAACAGCGAGTCGTCGCAGGCGATCTTCGACAGCAGCATCCAGGACTGGGCGGTGAAGATGGCCGCCTTGTAGGTGCGGATGTCGCCGTTCGCGTCCGTCACCGTGATCTGGTTGCCGGCGGTGCGGTGCAGGCGGGTCACGGCCGGGCGGGGCTCGCCGTTCTCGTGCAGCTTCGCCAGCGAAGTGCCGTGGGCCCAGTGGACGATCTTCTCCGGCTCGCGCTCCCACAGGCGCAGCGGCAGCTGCTGGGAACCGCCGACGATGCCGCGGTGGTGGTCGTCGGCCTCGGTGTAGACGACGCGGAGGATCTCCAGGATGGAGTTCGGGAAGTCGGTGTCCCAGCCGCCGGTGCCGAAGCCGACCTGGCCGAAGATCTCGCGGTGCCGGAAGGACTTGAAGGCCTCGGAGTCGCAGAGGAAGCCGTAGAAGGTCTGGTTGTCGAGCTTCTCGACCAGCTTCGCCCAGATCTCGCGGATGCGCGGCACGTCCCGCTCGCGCATGGCGCGGTTCATGTCGGAGAAGTCGGCGCCCTCCTCCAGGCACTTGTTCCAGGCGTCGGCGACGTCCCGGTACACCTGGGGCAGGTCGTCGATCGTCTCGGCGTAGTGCGACTCGCCCTTGAGGTCGACCACGGTGGACGGGGTCGCCTCGGCGAGCGGGTTCGGGAACGGCTTCGTCTCCAGGCCGACCAGGTCGATGTAGTGCTGGAGCGCGGTGGAGGACGGCGGGAAGCGCATGGCGCCCATCTCGGCGGTCAGCGAGTCGTCGCAGCCCTCGAAGCCGACCGTGCGGAGCCGGCCGCCGATCTGGTCGGCCTCGTAGACGACGGGCTTGAGGCCCATCTTCATTAGCTCGTAGGCGGCCACGATGCCGGACAGGCCGCCGCCGATGATCGCGACCTCGGTGCCGTGCTCGGTGGCCGGGATCTGGCCGAGGCCCGCCGGGTGGGCGAGGAAGTCGTCGTAGGCGTAGGGGAAGTCCGGGCCGAACATGGTGATCGGCGGCTGCTGCTCGTCGGTGTGCTCGACGGCGTTGGGCACCGTGGACGTCATGGGGTACGGACTCCTTGCACGAGGTGAAACAGAGGGGAGGCGGGGGGAGGCGGCTCAGACCAGGGAGCCGTACAGACCGGGGCGGCGGTCCTTCAGGTACGGGTTGTTCTCCCGGGAGGCGGCCAGGAAGGCGGGGTCGGCGTCGGCGAGCACCAGCTGCTCGGCGCGGCCGGCGCGGGTGCGGGCGACGCCGTCGGGACCGGCGAGGACGGAGAGGCCGACGAACTCGAACTCCCCTTCCTGGCCGACCCGGTTGACGTACGCGACGTACATCTGGTTCTCGAAGGCGCGCACCGGGATCATCGACTCGGCGACGAACTGGAAGGGGTGCATCTGCGCGGTCGGTACGACGAGGAGGTCGGTGCCGGCCAGGGCGTGGGCGCGGACGTTCTCCGGGAACTCGACGTCGTAGCAGATCAGCAGGCCCACGGTGAGGCCGTTCAGCTCGGCCTGGACGACCTGCTGCCCGCCCGGCGTGAAGTGGTCGCGCTCGAAGCAGCCGAAGAGGTGGGTCTTGCGGTAGTTCGCGAGGCGGGTGCCGTCGGCGGAGATCAGCTGGGCGGAGTTGAAGACGGTCTCGCCGTCGCGCTCCGGGTAGCCGTAGAGGACCGCCAGGCCGTGCCGGCCGGCGATCTCGGCGACCGCGTCGGCGGAGTCCCCGTCGGCGGGCTCGGCGAGGCGGGCGATGTCGTCGCCGATCGCGTACCCGGTGAGGAACATCTCCGGCGCGGCCAGCAGCCCGGCGCCCGCGGCGGCGGCCCGGCCCGCGGCCTCGTCGAGGACCTTGAGGTTCTCGGCGACCGAGCCGGGGCGGCCGGAGCTCTGGAGCAGGGCGGTGCGCATGCGTGATCCTCACCGGAACGGGGGGTTTTGGGGGCCAGAAAGAAGGTACGGTCGGCGCGCTCGGCCGGACAAGAAGGAGCCGTTGCGCGCCGGTGCGCGGATCGTTGCGTGGAGCGGGGGCCGGACGGCGATTCGTTGCGCGCCCGGGGACGGGGCCCGGCTCCCGC
Organism: Streptomyces sp. NPDC028928; assembly: GCF_055564915.1. Taxonomy (NCBI): domain Bacteria; kingdom Bacillati; phylum Actinomycetota; class Actinomycetes; order Kitasatosporales; family Streptomycetaceae; genus Streptomyces; species Streptomyces sp. NPDC028928. The sequence continues at coordinate 33,293 of NZ_JBVHVI010000021.1, read as the reverse complement.
CTGGCGAGCGGCTCCCCAACGGCCCTTTGGCCCAGGCGCCTGACCTGGGGCTCTACCGGCCGAGGGCGGACGCGTCAGCACGCCGGCCGGGGGCGCGCCGGATCGAGCTCCTAGTACTGCGACCCCCCCGTGGGGAGCGGCACACTGAGCCGCACGACCGCGGAGTGAGGGGGCGTTCGCGATGGAGCCGGCCGCATTGCCGTACATCGACACACACACGGCCGTCGTCGGCGCCGGCCCGGACGCGGTGTGGCGGGCCGTCGGCCGGGTCCTGGACGACTCCTTCGGCGGTGGCGCGCGCTACGCCCGCCTGGTGGGCTGCGCCGACCGCGCCGCGTCCGGCCCGCGCCCGCTCGCCGCGGGCTCCACGCTTCCCGGCTTCCGGGTGGCCGCCGCACGGCCGGGCCGGGAACTGGTGCTCACCGGCCGCCACCGTTTCTCGGCGTACGCGCTGACCGTCCGCCTGACGCCGGACGGCCCGGGCCGCACGCGCGTGAGCGCGGAGACCCGGGCCGTCTTTCCCGGCTGGAGCGGGACGCTGTACCGGCTGCTGGTGATCCGCAGCGGCGCGCACGCGGCCGGCATGCGCCGCATACTGTCGGCGATCGGTCGGCGCGTCTGACCGGCATCAGCCCGGCGCCCCCGAGGAGAACCTCCTGAGCAGGGGCGACAGGACCAGCACCGACTTGGTCCGCTCCACGAACGGCTCCCCGGCGATCCGCTCCAGCACCCGCTCGAAGTGACGCATGTCGGACGCGAAGACCTGGGCGATCGCGTCCGCGTCCCCGGTGACGGTGGACGCGGCCACGACCTCCTGGTACCGCTCCAGACCCCGCTGGATGGTCTCCGGCGAGGTGTTGCGCCGGCAGTAGATCTCGATGAACCCCTCGGTCTCCCAGCCGAGCGCCGCCGGGTCCACCCGCACGGTGAATCCGGTGATCGCTCCGGTGGCCCGCAGCCGGTCCACGCGCCGCTTCACCGCGGGCGCGGACAGGCCGACCATCTGCCCGATGTCCGCGTAGGAACGGCGGGCGTCCTCGGCGAGGGCGTGCACGATGCGTTCGTCGAGATCGTTCAGCACAGGGGGTGGTTCACTTCTTCGGTCCGGTCACTTCTCCGCCGTCACCGCGAGACCCTCACCGGTCGCGAGACGGGCACGGCGATAGCCGTAGAGGAAGTAGAACACGAGCCCGGCCACCATCCAGAATCCGAAGACCACCCAGGTGACGGTGTCGAGGCTGAGCATGTTGTACGCGCAGAACAGGAAGCCCAGCACCGGCAGGACCGGCCCGAACGGCACCTTGAAGGTGCGCTCGAGCTCCGGGCGCTTGTACCGCAGCACGATCACCGCGATGTTGACCAGGCCGAAGGCGAACAGCGTGCCGATGCTGGTGGCGTCGACCAGCTTGCCCAGCGGGATGAGGGCGGCGAGCACACCGCAGAAGAGGGACACGATCACCGTGTTGAGACGCGGCGCGCCGGTCTTGGGGTGGATCCTGCCGAGCGCCTTCGGCACCAGGCCGTCGCGGGACATCGCGAAGAGGATGCGGGTCTGGCCGTAGAGCACGGTGAGCACCACGCTCGCGATGGAGATGACCGCGCCGAGCGCCAGCAGCGTGCCCCAGAACGTCTGGCCGCTGACGTCGTTCATGATCGCGGCGAGGGAGGCCTCCGAGCCGTCGAACTTCTTCCAGTCCCAGGCGCCGACGGCGACGGCCGCGACGAGCACGTACAGCGCGGTCACGATGATCAGCGACAGCATGATCGCCCGCGGCAGGTCCCGCTTGGGGTCCTTCGCCTCCTCACCGGCGGTGGAGGCGGCGTCGAAGCCGATGTACGAGAAGAACAGCGTGGCACCCGCGGCGCTGACGCCGGTCATGCCGAGCGGCATGAAGTCGGCGTAGTTGCCGGACTTGAAGCCCATGAAGCCGATCGCGCAGAACAGCACCAGCGCGGCCATCTTCACGCAGACCATGATCGTGTTGGCGCGGGCGGACTCCCGCGCGCCGCCCAGCAGGAACGCCATCGCCAGGAGCACGACGATCAGGGCGGGCAGGTTGATGATGCCGCCCTCCCCCGGCGCCGAGGACAGCGAGGCCGGGATGGTGACCCCGATGGTGCCGTCGAGCAGCTCGTTGAGGTACTCGCCCCAGCCGACGGCGACGGCGGCCACCGACACGCCGTACTCCAGCACCAGACACCAGCCGCAGACCCAGGCGACCAGCTCGCCCATCGTTGCGTACGCATACGAGTAGGAGGAGCCGGCGACGGGGATGCTGCCCGCCAGTTCGGCGTACGACAGGGCCGAGAACAGCGCCGTGAGGCCGGCGAGGACGAAGGCCAGGGTGACCGCGGGACCGGCCTTGGGAACGGCGTCGCCGAGGACGACGAAGATGCCGGTGCCGAGGGTGGCACCGATGCTGATCATGGTCAGCTGCCACAGCCCGAGGGAGCGCCGAAGCTGCCCTCCCTCACCCTGGCCGCCCTCCGCGACCAGGTGTTCCACGGGCTTGCGACGCATCAGGCGCGCGGCGACGCCCTGGGACGCGGGGGCGGCCGGTATCTGGTTCTGCGCTGGTGCGCCTTGGTCGAGCACGCGCTGGCTCCTTATCGCTGCCGGTGGTTCGGGGGTGGGGGGCCGGCGTGACGGCCGGCCCTCGTGGCGGGGACCGGTGGAGCCCGCTAGGGCAGGAACCCACCGAGCGGGGTCCCCGCCACGCACGTACTAGCGCAGCACCCTACGAGGCGGGCCTTCACGGGCGTAATGCAGCAACCTTGCGCATCCCCGCATGATCATTGCGTTCATCGGGGCGGAATGACAAATCGTTGCGCGGGACCTTTCGACCGTTGCACACGAGCCCCGGTGTCCCCTTTTTCGCTTTCGCCGCCGGACATGCCGACGGCCCCCGCCGTTCCCGGGCTCGGGAAGGACGGGGGCCGTCGGTCTGAGGCGTGAGGGTCAGTTCCAGCTGGCGTGCAGCGGCTTGCCCTCGGCGTAGCCGGCCGCGCTCTGGATGCCGACGATGGCCTTCTCGGCGAACTCCTCCAGGGAGCCGGCGCCTGCGTAGGTGCAGGAGGAGCGGACGCCCGCGATGATCGAGTCGATCAGGTCCTCGACGCCCGGTCGGGCCGGGTCGAGGAACATGCGGGAGGTGGAGATGCCCTCCTCGAACAGCGCCTTGCGGGCGCGGTCGTACGCCGACTCCTCGGACGTACGGTTGGCCACCGCGCGCGCGGAGGCCATGCCGAACGACTCCTTGTAGGCGCGGCCGTTGGCGTCGTGCTGGAGGTCGCCCGGCGACTCGTAGGTGCCGGCGAACCAGGAGCCGACCATCACGTTCGACGCGCCGGCGGCGAGCGCCATGGCGACATCGCGCGGGTGCCGGACACCGCCGTCGGCCCACACGTGCTTGCCGTACTTCTTCGCCTCGGCGGCGCACTCCAGGACGGCGGAGAACTGCGGGCGGCCCACGCCGGTCATCATGCGGGTGGTGCACATGGCGCCCGGCCCGACACCGACCTTGATGATGTCCGCGCCCGCGTCGATCAGGTCCTTGACGCCCTCGGCGGAGACGATGTTGCCCGCGACGATCGGCACCTGCGGGTCGAGCGCGCGCACCACCTTGATGGCGCTGATCATCGACTCCTGGTGGCCGTGCGCGGTGTCGATGACGAGCGTGTCCACGCCCGCGTCGAGCAGCTGCTTGGCCTTGCCCGCCACATCGCCGTTGATGCCGACGGCGGCGGCGATCCGCAGCCTGCCGTTCGCGTCCACGGCGGGCGTGTACAGGGTGGCCCGCAGCGCGCCCTTGCGGGTGAGGATGCCGGCCAGCTTGCCGTCCTTGTCGACGGCCGGGGCGTAGCGGCGGTTGTGGTGGTCGAGGGTGTTGAAGGCCTCGATCGGGTCGATGTCGGCGTCCAGCAGGAGCAGGTCCTTGGACATGACCACTTCGAGCTGGGTGAAGCGGTCGACGCCGGACAGGTCGGCGTCGGTGACGACACCGACGGGCCGGTGGTTCTCGTCCACGACCACACCGGCGTTGTGCGCCCGCTTGGGCAGCAGCGCCAGGGCGTCGGCGACGGTCTGGTGCGGGGCCAGCACGATCGGGGTGTCCAGCACCAGGTGGCGGCTCTTCACCCAGGAGACGACGTCGGTGACGACGTCGATCGGGATGTCCTGCGGGATGACCACCAGGCCGCCCCGGCGGGCCACCGTCTCGGCCATCCGGCGGCCGGCGATGGCGGTCATGTTGGCGACGACGAGCGGGATGGTGGTGCCCGTGCCGTCCGGCGAGGCGAGGTCCACGCCCTGACGCGAGCCCACCGCGGAGCGGCTCGGCACCATGAACACGTCGTCGTACGTCAGGTCGTACGCGGGCTGGATGTCATTGAGGAAACGCACGTGCTGCACATCCCAGTCGATCAGAGGTGACCCCCTGACAGGTGTGCCAGGGGGAAAGAGCACGTACTTCATTCTCCCATGTCGGGGCATGTGTCATGCCCTGACAGAACATCCAGGGTCACGGCCGATCACCTAGGACGTTCCTCCAAGGGCCAGGACGACGGTGAGGGCCGGCGTCCGGTCCGCCGCCTCCGTGAACACCTCCTCGGCGGTCCGCCACTCCTGCGGCGCGGCGTCGGCGTACGTCCGCCAGCCCCGTACGACGATCAGCAGTCCCTGTTCCACGGCGCCCTCGGGCCAGACCGTGTGGTCGGAGAGGGAGTCGGCCAGCGCGTCCCAGTTCCGGCCGAACCAGTCGGGCAGTGCCAGGGCCCGGGCGACCCGGTCCATCAGGTCCGCCTTGCCCGTGACGCCGTCCAGGTCCAGGGTGACCGTGTACCGGCCGCCCAGGTCTTCCGTCATCTCAGCACCGCCCGGAACGTCTCGTAGTGATCATCGGTGTAGTAGATCTCCTCGCCCTGCCCGGTGACGAGGCGCCGGGCGCCACGGTCGCGGGAGCCGGGGGTCGGCACGGTGTACTCGTGGTAGTAGCCGCGCGGGTGCTGGGGCAGACGGCCCTCGAAGTTCCCGAAGACGGCCCCGTCCTTGGCGTAGGGGAAGGGACCGCCCCTGTCGATGAGGGCCAGCGTCCTGCGGGCCTCGGCGGGCAGCCGGGACTCCTGGACGGTGGCCATGCCGCGCGCCCAGGCGGGGGCGGACGCGTCCGGCGAGGCGGAGGAGGCCTGGGAGGGCCGGGAGGGCTGGGAGGCCGGGCCGGAGGCGCTGGAGCACCCCGCCAGGAGGACGGCGAGACAGAGCAGCAGCCCGGCGAGAGCACGGGGGACGAACCGTGGCGGCATATGGAGATGCTGCCACGGCCGTCCCGCCGCGACCCGCTGTCAGACCCCGTCGGGGTCCTGACGGCTGAGCGCCGGCTTCGGCGTCGGGCCCGCCGTCATCAGGTAGTCGGCGGCCGAGGTGTCGGTCACCAGGCTGGTGACCAGCCCGGAGCGCAACACCGCGTCGATCGCCGCGGCCTTGCGCTGCCCGCCCGCGATCGCCACGACCTCCGGGATACGGCGCAGCTGGTCGGCCTTGACCGTGATGCACCGCTCCCCCAGGTCCCGTCCGATCCGGCGTCCCTCGGCGTCGAAGAGGTGTGCCGACATCTCGGCGGCGACACCGAGCGAGGCGTAGTGCGCGCGCTCCTCGTCGCTGAGCATGTCGTGCACCGTCGAGATGCCCGGCTCCCAGGAGCCGATGGAGACACAGGCGACCGTGACCTTGTCGAAGTACTCGAAGGCCCGGGCGATCCCGGTCTGGTGACGCAGCGCCGCCGCGGTGGCCGCGTCCGGCAGCAGCATCGGCGCGTAGATGGGGTGGGCGTCGCCGCCCGACACCTGGGCGGCCCGGCGGACCGCCTCCACCGAACCGCGCTCGGCGGTCCCGGCGTCGTACACGCCCGTCAGCTGCACCACCGTGCACGGCGGCAGCCGGTCGAGCGCCGCCGCCATGTGGATGGTGGACCGGCCCCAGGCCAGCCCGAGCACGTCCCCCTCGTTGACGAGCTCACCGAGCAGGTCGGCGGCGACCTCCCCGAGGTTCTCGGGGTCGGGGGTCTCCTCCGACTCGGGCGGGGACTCGACCACGACGGCGTGCCTGAGGCCGTAGCGGGCGCGGAGCGCGTCGGAGCGCTCGGCGTCCAGCTCGGCCGGCACGCGGATCTCGATGCGTACGAGATCCCGTTCGAGGGCCGTCTCCAGGACCCGGGCCACCTTGAAGCGGCTGACGCCGAACTCCTCCGCGATCTGGATCTTGGACTTGCCCTCGAGGTAGAAGCGGCGGGCCATGGCCGCCGCCTGCACCAGCTCAGCGGGTCCCATCCGCATGGCTGACCGGCCCGCCGACATACCCGACACGGCGATCTCCTCACTGCTGTTCACACTCTGGATTCGCCGTTCATCCTTGCAGATTCGGCGCGACTGCTCCGCCCTGATGGGCGGCGTTCACTCAAGCGTTCACTTCGCCGTGGCTCAGTGGTCGCATGCCCACGTCGCCTTGGCGGTGGCCGCCTCCGCCTGCGCGCGCAGGGCGCGTACGGCTTCCGCGGGGTCCTCCGCCCCGTAGACGGCCGAGCCGGCGACGAACACGTCCGCTCCCGCGTCCGCGCACCGCTCGATCGTCGAGGCCGAGACACCCCCGTCGACCTGCAGCCACAGCTGCAGACCGTGCTTGTCGATCAGCTCACGGGTGCGCCGGATCTTCGGCAGCATGATGTCGAGGAACGCCTGGCCGCCGAAGCCCGGCTCCACCGTCATGATGAGCAGCATGTCGAGTTCCGGCAGCAGGTCCTCGAACGGCTCGATCGGCGTCGCGGGCTTGAGCGCCATGGAGGCACGGGCCCCCTTGGCGCGGATCTCCCGGGCGAGCCGCACGGGGGCCGCCGCCGCCTCCACGTGGAAGGTGACGGACGAGGCCCCCGCCTCGACGTACTGGGGCGCCCACCGGTCGGGGTCCTCGATCATCAGGTGGCAGTCCAGCGGGGTGTCCGTCGCACGGGCCAGGGACTCCACGACCGGCACGCCGAGCGTGAGGTTCGGGACGAAGTGGTTGTCCATGACGTCGACGTGGAGCCAGTCGGCGCCTTGAACCGCCTTGGCCTCCTCCGCGAGGCGGGCGAAGTCGGCGGACAGGATGCTGGGGTTGATCTGCACGGCCATGACCCAAGCCTGCCATGCCGCTGCGCCGGGCTGTAGCGGCGGTCCTCGGGTTGAGATGCGGTTGCCGGGCCGGTGGGGCTGGTCGCGCCCACGCGGCGGAGCCGCATGTCGATACAGCCCCGCGCCCCTGGGTGGGCATCCCCGGCGGCGTCATCCAGTTCTGCGGATCAGGGCCAGGTACATCGCGTCCGTGCCGTGTACGTGGGGCCACAGCTGTACGTCGGGGCCCTCGCCGAGGTCCGGTACGCCGGGGAGGAGGGGACGGGCGTCGATCAGTTCCGTGTCCGGGTGCTGCTTGAGTACGTCGGCGACGACCGCGCGGGTCTCCGCCAGGTGCGGGGAGCAGGTGGCGTAGCCGACGACGCCGCCGACGCGGACGGAGTCGAGGGCGGTGCGGAGCAGGCCGCGCTGGAGGGGGGCGAAGTTGTCGAGGTCCTCGGGGCGGCGGCGCCAGCGGGCCTCGGGGCGGCGGCGCAGGGCGCCGAGGCCGGTGCAGGGCACGTCCACCAGGACCCGGTCGAAGGAGCCGGGGCGCCACGGCGGGCGGGTGCCGTCGGCGGCGATGACCTGGTAGGGCCCCGGGTTGCCGTGCAGGGCCCTGGCCACCAGTCCGGCGCGGTGCGGCTGCTTCTCCGAGGCGAGCAGTGTGGCGCCGCGTTCGGCGGCGAGCGCGCCCAGCAGCGCGGCCTTGCCGCCCGGGCCGGCGCAGCCGTCGAGCCACTTCTCGTCGGGCCCGTCGAGCGGGGCGTTCGCCAGCGCGAGGGCGACCAGCTGGCTGCCCTCGTCCTGGACGCCGGCCCGCCCCTCGCGCACGGCCTCGACCGCGCCGGGCTCGCCGCCCTCGGCGAGCCGCACGGCGTACGGCGACCAGCGGCCGGGTACGGCGGCGTCCTCGCGGAGCAGTTCCTCGGTGGTGGCCCGGCCGGGGCGGGCGACCAGGGTCACCTCGGGACGCTCGTTGTCCGCCGCGAGCAGCTTCTCGATACCGGCCCGGCCGCCGCCGAGGGAGTCCCAGAGCGCGGAGACGACCCAGCGGGGGTGCGAGTGCACGACGGCGAGGTGGTCCTCGGGGTCCTCGTCGTAGGGCGGCGCGACCTTCTCGATCCAGCCGTCGAGGTCGTCCTGGGCCACCTTGCGCAGCACGGCGTTGACGAACTTGGCCCGCCCGTCGCCGAGCACGACCCGGGCCAGCTCCACGGAGGCGGAGACGGCGGCATGGGTGGGAATCCGGGTGCCGAGCAATTGGTGCACACCCAGGCTCAGCACGTCGAGCACCGGCGGGTCGACCTCGCGCAGCGGCCGGTCGACACAGGCGGCGATGACGGCGTCGTACGTGCCCTGCCGGCGCAGGGTGCCGTACACCAGCTCGGTGGCGAGGGCGGCGTCCCGGGCGTCGAAGTCGCCCTTCTCGCGGGCCTTCCTCAGCAGCGGGGGCAGCACGAGGTTGGCGTACGCGTCCCGCTCGTCCACCGCACGCAGCGCCTCGAAGGCCAGGATGCGGACGGGGTCCTTCTGGGGACGGCGGTAGGGCTTGGCGGGCTTACGGGGCCGCCGGGACTGCTCGCTCACGAAAAAGGTGCTCCGGGTGTGAAGAGAGGAATGCGCCTCCAGCGTACGTCGCCGACCCCCCACCGTTACCGCCCGGGCTCCCCAGCGCGCCCCACCCCGGAGACCCGAACCGCAACCGCCCCGAACGCGACGGCGCCGCCGGATCTGCTCCACGCCGTGACCGGCCTCACCGACCCCGCCTGAAGGCCCAACCGCAGCCGCCCGGACTCCCTGACCCGGACACCGGCCCCCGGGCGGTCCACCGCCCGCGAATGCGCACTCCGCGGGCTCGGCCACCCGGCACCACAGACGCCACCCGAACCGCCAGCCACCGACGTCCGGGCCACCCACGCCACCCGCCGCACCAGCCACCGACCAAGCTCCGCCCGGTCCACCCGGGGCATCAACCCCCGAGCCGCTCCCCACCCGCGACGCGCGCCCCGCGCACCCGGGCCGCCCGGCATCACCGGCGCCACCCGAACCATCAACCACCGCCATCCAGGCCCACCGGCGTCCCCCGGGGCCCAGCCGCCGAGCAACGCGCCCTCCCCGATGCGCACCCCGCAGGCTCAGCCACCCGGCACCACAGACGCCACCCGAACCGTCAGCCACCAACGTCCGGGCCACCCACGCCACCCGCCGCACCAGCCGCCGACCAAGCTCCGCCCGGTCCACCCGGGGCATCAACCCCCGAGCCGCTCCCCACCCGCGACGCCCGCCTCGCGCACCCGGCCGCCCGGCATCACCGGCCGCCGGAACCGTCAGCCGCCGCCTGGGCCGACGGCGCCGCGCAAGGCGGCAAGCGCCACGACCGGGACTCACTCGCGGCGCCCACCCTCACCCGGCCCACCCGGGACATCAGCCGCCGCCGTCCAGGCCCCGCCCGAGGCGTCAGCCGAGCGTCTCGCTCTCGCCGATGCGTACGCCCCGTGCCCAGTCGGCCGCGCGCATCGGCTTCTTGCCCTGGGCCTGGACCCACAGCAGCTCGACAGCGTACGAACCGGTGCCCACGTGGACGCTGTTCTTGCCCACCGCGAGCCGGCCGGGGGCGAGGTCGGTCCGGTCGGGTACGGGCGTGACCTGGATCAGCTTGAGCCGTTCGCCGCGGAAGACGGTCCAGGCACCGGGCGCCGGAGTGCAGCCGCGCACGACCCGGTCGACGCGCAGCGCGGGCGCCGCCCAGTCCACCTGAGCGTCCTCGACGGTGATCTTCGGCGCGACGGTGATGCCCTCGGCGGGCTGCGGTACGGCCTTCAGGGTGCCGTCCTCGATGCCGTCCATGGTGGCGGCGAGCAGCCCGGCGCCCGCGAAGGCGAGCCGGGTGAGCAGGTCGCCGCTGGTGTCGGTGGGGCGGATCGCCTCGGTCACGGTGCCGTAGACGGGCCCGGAGTCCAGCCCCTCCTCGATGAGGAAGGTGGACGCGCCCGTGATCTCGTCGCCGGCCATGATGGCGTGCTGCACCGGCGCCGCGCCGCGCCAGGCGGGCAGCAGCGAGAAGTGCAGGTTGACCCAGCCGTGCGCGGGGATGTCCAGGGCGGCCCTCGGCAGCAGGGCGCCGTAGGCGACGACCGGGCAGCAGTCCGGCGCGATCTCCTTCAGCCGCTCCAGGAACTCCGGGTCCCGCGGCTTCAGCGGCTTCAGCACCTCGATCCCGGCCTCCTCCGCCCGCTCGGCCACGGGCGACGCGACCAGTCGGCGCCCGCGCCCGGCCGGCGCGTCGGGCCGCGTGACGACGGCGGCCACCTCGTGCCGCCCGGAGGCGAGCAGTGCGTCCAGAGCGGGAACGGCGACCTCGGGGGTACCGGCGAAGACGAGCTTCATGGGCGGGATCGGGCCTCTCGGGCGGGGGTTGGCGGGCAGCGCACCAGTCTATGACCACGGACGTGACGACGCCGACGGTGAGCACGCCCCACAGGTGGTCCGCCCCACTGGTGCTCCGCCCCCCTGGTGCTCCGCCCCCACAGGTGGTCCGCCCGCCCCCACACGTAGTCCGGCCTCCCGGTCAACGGGAAACGGGCGGCGCACGGGTGGGCAGGCGGCGTACGCATATGCCCGTACGCCCCCACCCCGTGACCAGCGGAGCGTCAGCGCGTTGGTCAAGAAAGAGTTGACCACACCGGGCCGCTTTCGCGGCCCAATTCCTTTCAACGCCGGTTCGAGAGGCTTGTTCATGGCCGACCACGCAACCCACGACGCCCAGGCCCGGGCCAGCCTGCACTTGCTGGTGCGGGACATCGAGCGGGTCCGCCGGCAGGTGGACGCGCTGCGCACGCTCACCGCCCAGTTGGGCAACGTCTACCGCCCGCGCCGCACCGGCCCGTCCACGGGCTTCGTCGTCTACGGACGCGCTCCCGCCCCGACGGTCCGCCTCGCCCAGGAACTCCGGGACAGTGTCGAAACCCTGGTCACGGCCGCCGTGGACTTCGACCGCTCGCTCGGCTTCTCGTGGGACGCGGTGGGCTCGGCGCTCGGGGTCACCAAGCAGGCGGTGCACCGCCGGTACGGCGCCCGCCGCGCCGCGGCCCAGGCGGCGGCCGAGGCGGAGCGGTCACCGGAACCGTCCGGCACCCGCACGATCAACGTGAACACGGGTCTGCCCACGGTCCCCGCGGCCCGCTCCATGCCCACCCAGCCGACCGCGGGCAGCCCGACGCTGCGCGACGACGCCCGCCCGACGGCCTTCCCCGGCCCGCGCAACGGCTGACCTCCCCGTCCCTGCCCTCCCGGACCGTCCCCGGGAGGGCAGCCGTGTGCGCGGACCGTTCCGCCACCGCCCTCCCGGCCTCCCCCGTCGGCCTCTCCCCGTCAGCCGATGTCCGGGGGATCGATCCGTACCCGTACCGCCTCCGCGCCGCCCCGTGCCAGGCGCGCGGCCTGCGCGGTCTTCAGGGCCGCGGTCAGGGCGGCTCCGCTGCCCGGGGGTACCCGCACGAGCGCCCGGTCCCAGTGCTCGCCGGGCGGCGGTGCGCCGGGGCGGCGTGGCCGGCCGGGCGGTGGGGGCGGCAGCGGTACCGGTCCCAGCACCTCGGCGTCCGCCGGCAGTTCGACCGCCGCCAGGAACTCGCCGACCGCGGCGGGCGGCCCGGACACGGCCGCCATCCGGGACACCGGCGGGAAGCCCAGCTCGGCCCGCTCGGCCAGCTCCCGCACGGCGTGCCCGACCGGGTCCCAGCGCACCAGCGCCTGCACGGGCCGCAGGGTCGGCTCGGCCACCACGACGACGGTGCCGCCCTCGCTCTGCGGCCGCACCAGCGCCCCGGCCGCGATCCACCGGCGCAGCGCGTCCTCCCCGGCCCGCAGGTCGGGCCGCCCGAGCATGGCCCAGCCGTCCAGCAGCAGGGCCGCCGCGTAGCCGCCCTCGGCGACCGGTTCGGCGCCCGGGGTGCTGACGACCAGCGCGGGTGTGTCGGGGACGGTGTCCAGCACATGCTCGCGCCCCGAGGTGCGCACCGGTACGGCGGGAAAGGCCCGCCCCAGTTCTTCGGCGGTGCGGCGCGCGCCCACGATCTGCGCACGGAGCCGGAAGCCGCCGCACTCCGGGCAGTGCCAGGCGCCCTCCTCGCGCCCGCACCAGCCGCAGCGCAGCACGCCGGCGTCCTGTCCCTGGAGCGGACCGGCACAGTGCCGGCAGCGGGCGGGTGCCCGGCACTGTGCGCAGGCCATGCGGGGCGCGTAACCCCGCCGGGGCACCTGCACCAGCACCGGCCCGTGCCGCAGCCCCTCGCGGGCCGCCTGCCAGGCGAGGGTGGGCAGCCGGGCGGCGCGGGCGGCCTCGTCGCGCGCGAGGTCCTCGTCCCCGACCGTCCGGACGAGGGGCGCACTGCGCCGTACCTGTTCCCGTCCGGCGGCCAGCGGCCGGGCCCAGCCGCTCTCGACGAGCTGAGCGGCCTCCACGGTGCAGCTCCAACTCCCCAGCAGGAAGGCACACTTGTCCAGTGCGGCACGCAGCAGGAGGACATCGCGGGCGTGCGGCTGCGGGGCGTGCTGCTCGCTGTGGCTGTCGTCCCCGTCGTCCCAGATCGCGACGAGCCCCAGCTCCTGGACGGGCGCGAACATCGCCGCGCGGGTGCCTACGACGGCACGGACGGAACCGCGCCGGACCGCCAGCCACTGCGCGTACCGCTTTTCGGGCCCGGCGTCGGCGGTGAGCAGCGCGTGCCGGCCCGTGCCGAGCAGCGCGGTCAGCGCGGCGTCCACGCGCGCGGCGACCCGCCCGTCCGGTACGACGACGAGGGCGCCGCGCCCGGAGGCGAGGGTGGCGGCGACGGCCCGGGCCAGTTCCTCGCTCCACAGCGGTCCGGGCAACGCGTTCCACACGGCCCTGGGCGCCCCTCCGGAGGCCAGCGCGTCGAGGAAGGCGCCCCCGTGCTCGTACCGCGCCCAGGAACCGGTGTCCGGTGCCGTGGGCGGAGGCAGCGGCGCCGGGGACGGGCGCTGCTCGGCGCGGGCGTTGCGCGGGGGGACGGCCAGCTGCAGCACATCGGCGAGGCTGCCCGCGTACCGGTCGGCGACGGCCCGGGCGAGGCCGAGCAGTTCCTCGCTCAGCACCCGCTCCGGCGACACGACCTGGGCGAGGGCGGCCAGCGGTCCGGAGTAGTCGGACTCGGCGCGCCGCTCGACCAGGAAGCCGTCGATGAGCCCGCCGCCCTCCCGGCGTCCCTCGCGCACCCGGTGCCGCCCGGCCCCGAACCGCACCCGGACCCGCACGCCGGGCTGTGCCTCGGCGTCCATCTCCTCGGGCACGGCGTAGTCGAAGTACCGGTCGAGGTGCAGCACGCCCTTGTCGACCAGCACCCGCGCGACGGGCAGCTCCTTGGCGAGCGCGGCCCCCCGCCATGTCCGCGGCTTGGCCCGCGGCGCCTTGGCCTGGCGCACGCTCTCCCGGATGAGCGCGAGCTGCTCCGGCGGCGCCCCCTCGGCCCCGCCGCCCCCGTCCGCTCCGGGAACCCCGTTCTCGCTGCTCACGCTTGCATTCTTACCAAACGCCACTGACAAAGCCGCCGCGCGCCCGGCCCGCCCCGGCTGTGGGCCCCCTAGGCTCACGGCCATGACCGACTCGGCATCGGATCCGCTGGAAGACCTGCGTACTCGCCTGGCAGCGCCGCGGGGGGAGGTGAGGTCCGGCGTCGTGACCGGGTTCGACGGGGACGACGTGATCGTGCGGTTCGACGACGGCCTGGGCGGCGCCTTCGGGCGCGTGGCGCCGTACGAGCTGTCCTGGCACCGGGCCGGCCATCCGTCGGAGCTCTACGCGGTGGGGCAGCGGATCACGGGCGAGGTGACGGGTACCGACGGGCGGGGTCGGGTCACGCTCTCGGCGAAGGCCTGTGAGGACGAGCCACTGCGCCGCTTCCTGCTCGGCATCGAGCGCGGGAGCGTCGTCACGGGAACGGTGTCCTCGGTGCATCCCTTCGGTGTCTTCGTGCGGATCGACGGCGAGCCCCCGCATCCGGTCTACGCCGGGACCGGTTTCCTCCGCGTCCCGGAGCTGTCGTGGTCCCGCTTCGAGCATCCGGCGGACGTGGTGGCGCCCGGTCAGCGGATCACCGCGGAGGTGCTGGTGGCGGACACCCGGCAGGGACAGGTCGCGCTGTCGCTCAAGGCCCTCCAGGAGGATCCCTGGGACCGGCTGGAGGGGCGCGAGGGCGATGTGCTGTCCGGCCCGGTCACCAAGGTTCTCCCCTTCGGCGCCTTCGTCCGGGTCGGCGAGGCGGCGGAAGGGTTCGTGCACGTCGACGATCTGGGCGGGAGGACCGTCACGGACGGGCAGGACCTGCGGGTCAGGATCGTGGAGGTCGACCGTCCCCGGCGCCGCATCCGGCTGACGCCCGCCGACTGACCCGGAACACGCCGAGGCCCGGCGCCCCGAAGGGAAGCCGGGCCTCGGCGAACAGTCGGCCGGGGTTACAGGCCCGCGGCGGCGCGCAGGGCGTCCACGCGGTCCGTGCGCTCCCAGGTGAAGTCGGGCAGCTCGCGGCCGAAGTGGCCGTACGCCGCCGTCTGGGAGTAGATCGGGCGGAGCAGGTCGAGGTCGCGGATGATCGCGGCCGGGCGGAGGTCGAAGACCTCGTCGATCGCCTTCTCGATCTTCTCGTGGTCGATTTTGGCGGTGCCGAAGGTCTCCACGAAGAGACCGACGGGCTCGGCCTTGCCGATCGCGTAGGCGACCTGGACCTCGCAGCGGGAGGCCAGGCCCGCCGCCACGACGTTCTTGGCGACCCAGCGCATCGCGTAGGCGGCCGAACGGTCCACCTTGGACGGGTCCTTGCCGGAGAAGGCGCCGCCGCCGTGGCGGGCCATGCCGCCGTAGGTGTCGATGATGATCTTGCGGCCGGTCAGGCCGGCGTCGCCCATCGGGCCGCCGATCTCGAAACGCCCGGTCGGGTTCACCAGCAGCCGGTAGCCCTCGGTCTCCAGCTTGATGCCCTCGTCCAGCAGCGCCTTCAGCTCCGGCTCCACCACGAACTCGCGGATGTCGGGAGCGAGCAGCGACTCCAGGTCGATGTCGGAGGCGTGCTGCGAGGAGACCACCACCGTGTCCAGGCGGACGGCCTTGTCACCGTCGTACTCGATGGTGACCTGCGTCTTGCCGTCCGGGCGCAGGTAGGGGATCGTGCCGTTCTTGCGGACCTCGGAGAGGCGCTTGGACAGCCGGTGCGCCAGGAAGATCGGCAGCGGCATCAGGGTCGGCGTCTCGTCGGAGGCGTAGCCGAACATCAGGCCCTGGTCGCCCGCGCCCTGCTTGTCCAGCTCGTCGTCGTCGCCCTCGACCCGGGCCTCGTAGGCCGCGTCCACGCCCTGCGCGATGTCCGGGGACTGCGCGCCGATGGACACCGACACACCACAGGAGGCGCCGTCGAAGCCCTTCTTCGAGGAGTCGTAGCCGATCTCCAGGATCTTGCTGCGGACGAGGGTCGCGATGTCCGCGTAGGCCTTGGTCGTCACCTCGCCGGCCACATGCACCAGGCCGGTGGTGATCAACGTCTCCACGGCGACCCGGGAGGTCGGGTCCTCACGCAGGAGCGCGTCGAGAATGGTGTCGCTGATCTGGTCAGCGATCTTGTCGGGGTGACCCTCGGTCACGGACTCCGAGGTGAACAGGCGACGGGACACAACGCTCCCTGTGGTTGCAGCGGCTGCTGGCTGATCATTTTGCGGTCGACACGGGGCTGCGCCCGGCGTCGACCGTGACAGTTTATCGGTCGCACTCGGTCGGCGGGCCACTGTCTCCCACCTTGGGAACGCTGTGACCTGCGGCACGGGCATTCTGCACAATGGCGAGCGGCCTTGGCCAGGGCCGCCACACCCGATTTGAGCGTGGCGTGAACCCGACGCGGAGTTCGCCCGATCGCCTGCCGGGCCTTAGTCCAGTCGCCGCACGACCAGATCCCAGACCGTGTCGGCGAGGGCCTCCTTGGGGCCGTGCGGCACCGGGGTCTCGCTGCCGTCGGCGCCCAGGACGACGGCCTCGTTCTCCTCGGCGCCGAAGGTCTTGCGCTCCCCCACCTCGTTGACCACGAGCAGGTCGCAGCCCTTGCGGGCGAGCTTGGTGCGGCCGTTGGCGAGGACGTCGTCGGTCTCGGCGGCGAAGCCGACGATCACCTGCCCGGGGCGGGCGCGGTCGGCGGAGATCTCCGCGAGGATGTCCGGATTTCGCACCAGGACGATCGGGTCGGGGTCCTGGCCGTCCTTCTTCTTGATCTTCCCGGCGGCGTACGCGGCCGGGCGGAAGTCGGCGACGGCGGCGGCCATGACCACGGCGTCGGCGTCCGCCGCGGCCTTCAGGACGGCCTCGCGCAGCTGCACGGCGGTGCCGACCCTGAGGACGTCCACTCCCGCCGGGTCGGGCAGGTCCGCGTTGGCCGAAACCAGCGTCACCCGGGCGCCGCGGGCGGCGGCGGTGCGGGCGAGGGCGTACCCCTGCTTGCCGGAGGAGCGGTTGCCGAGGAAGCGGACCGGGTCGAGAGGCTCGCGGGTGCCGCCGGCGGAGACGACGACGTGCCGGCCGGCGAGGTCGGGCTCGGTGACGCCCCGGGCCAGCACCCGGCGGCACACCTCGAAGATCTCCCCCGGCTCGGGCAGCCGGCCCTTGCCGGTGTCGACACCGGTGAGGCGGCCGACGGCGGGCTCGATGACGACGGCGCCGCGGCGGCGCAGCGTGGCCACGTTCTCCTGCGTGGCCGGGTGCTCCCACATCTCGGTGTGCATGGCCGGCGCGAAGACCACGGGACAGCGGGCGGTGAGGAGGGTGTTGGTCAGCAGGTCGTCGGCGAGGCCGTGGGCGGCCTTGGCGAGCATGTCGGCGGTGGCCGGGGCCACGACCACCAGGTCGGCGTGCTGGCCGATGCGGACGTGCGGGACCTCGTGGACGTCGTCCCAGACCTCGGTGGAGGCGGGGTTGCCGGACAGCGCGGACCAGGTGGCGGCGCCGACGAAGTGCAGCGCGGAGGCGGTGGGCACCACGCGGACGTCATGGCCCGACTCCGTGAACCTTCTCAGCAGCTCACAGGCCTTGTAGGCGGCGATGCCACCGCTGACCCCCAGCACGACCTTCGGCTTGTCCACCATGGCTCCTCGCATTCGAGAATCTGCACCACCCATGACACACCACAGGCCCGGCAGCATGACTGCCGGGCCTGTGGATAAGTCAATCGCAGTCTGAAAGTACTACTGCGCCGGGCCCTCGACGGCCTCGGAGGTCAGCAGACCGGCGTTGATCTCGCGCAGGGCGATCGAGAGCGGCTTCTCGTGGACATGGGTGTCGACGAGCGGACCGACGTACTCAAGGAGGCCCTCACCGAGCTGCGAGTAGTACGCGTTGATCTGGCGGGCACGCTTGGCCGCGTAGATCACGAGGCTGTACTTCGAGTCGGTCGCCTCAAGAAGCTCGTCGATCGGCGGGTTGATGATGCCCTCGGGCGCGGTGATGGAAGAGGACACGCTCTACCTTCCGATGGATGGAAAAGAATCAGACATCGTGATCACAGTCACGATCACACAACGTCCATCAAGGCTAGCAGCTCGCGAGCCACGTCCTCGACGGAGGTGTTGACCAAGGTCTCATCGAACTCCGGCTCGGCCGCCAGCTCGGTCTTCGCCGCCGCCAGGCGGCGCTCGATGACCTCGGGCGGCTCGGTCCCCCGGCCGGTCAGCCTGCGCACCAGCTCCTCCCAGGAGGGCGGGGCCAGGAACACCAGCTGGGCGTCGGACATGGACTCGCGGACCTGCCGGGCGCCCTGGAGGTCGATCTCCAGCAGGACGGGCTCGCCGTTCTCCAGCCGCTCCAGCACGGCCGCGCGGGGCGTGCCGTAGCGGTTGCCGGCGAACTCGGCCCATTCCAGCAGCTCACCGTTGGCGATCAGCTTGTCCATCTCCTCGTCGGTGACGAAGAAGTAGTGGACTCCGTGCTGCTCGCCGGGGCGCGGCTTGCGGGTGGTCGCCGACACCGAGAGCCAGACCTCGGGGTGTTCCTTGCGCATATGGGCGACGACCGTGCTCTTGCCGACCCCCGAGGGGCCGGAGAGCACGGTCAGCCGCGGACGTTCACTCATGCAGCGATTATTCCAGCAATCCCGGAGTGCCCGGGACTCCCTGCCCGCCGGGAGGCGGGACTCAGGAGCCGGTGCTGCCGAACTCACGCTCCAGGGAAGCGATCTGGTTGGACCCGAGACCGCGCACGCGGCGGCTCTCGGAGATGCCCAGACGCTCCATGATCTGCTTGGCGCGGACCTTGCCCACGCCCGGCAGGGACTCCAGCAGCGCCGAGACCTTCATCTTGCCGATGACGTCGTTTTCCTGGCCCTGCTTGATGACCTCGTGCAGGGAGGCGCCGGAGTGCTTGAGTCGATTCTTGACCTCGGCCCGCTCCCGGCGAGCCGCGGCGGCCTTTTCGAGCGCGGCTGCGCGCTGTTCAGGGGTAAGGGGCGGAAGAGCCACGCCTACGTCACCTCGGATGTCGAACTGTCGGATACGGACCGGTGAGGAACCTAGTCGCCCCACACCTGGGGAGCTACGAGCAACACGCTGCCCGTTCTCCCCCACTGTCTGAGGGGCGCGGGAGGTGCCCCCACTGCTCGGAGACTAGCGGGCAAGTCCGCCAGAGTCAGCGAGAACAGCGGAAAAGTCCTGGTCAGCCTCCGTCAGGCCAGACATTTGAGACAAATTGCCCTCGATTTGAGGATGTATTCACCCTCAAGTCGGCGCGATCCCGCTCGGTCGGACACGCGACCGGGCACGCGGCGGGCACGCGGCGGGGGGCTCAGACGCCCGCGACGGCCGCCTGGATCTCCGTCGCGAACCGCTCGGCCGCCCCGCGCAGCGCGCTGACGTCGGGACCGTGACGCAGAACACCCCGGCTGACGTTCGGCACCACGTTGCGCACGGCCGCCCCGAAGACCCCGGGGAGGTCGGCCGGCGTCGCGCCCTGGGCGCCGATGCCGGGTGCGAGGAGCGGACCGTTGACGTCCAGGTCGTACGAGGACAGGTCGCCGAGCGTGGCGCCGACCACGGCACCGAAGGAGCCCAGCGGCTCCTCCCCCGCGTTCTCGGCCGCCAGGTGGGCCAGCATGGTCGCCCCGACGGTCCGGCCGTCGGCGCGGATCGCGTGCTGCACCTCGCCGCCCTCCGGGTTCGAGGTCAGCGCCAGCACGAACAGACCGGCACCGCTCTCCCGGGCCAGCGCGACGGCCGGGCTCAGCGAGCCGTAGCCGAGGTACGGCGAGACGGTCAGGGCGTCGGAGAACAGCGGGGCGTCCGGGTGCAGGAAGGCCTCGGCGTAGGCGGCCATGGTCGAACCGATGTCACCGCGCTTGGCGTCCATCACGACCAGCGCGCCGGCCGCCCGTGCCTCCTGGACCGACTTCTCCAGGACGGCGAGGCCGCGCGAGCCGAACCGCTCGAAGAAGGCGCTCTGCGGCTTCAGGACGGCCACCCGGTCGGCCATGGCCTCGACGACCGTGCGGCTGAACCGCTCCAGGCCGGCGACGTCGTCGTCCAGGCCCCACTCGGCGAGCAGGGAGGCGTGCGGGTCGATGCCCACGCACAGGGGGCCGCGCTCGTCCATGACACGGCGCAGCCGGGCGCCGAAGGGCTCCAACGGGCTCATGCGGGCTTCCTCACGTCGGCGCCGACCGCGTCGGCGAGGGTGGCGTACGGGCTGGTGCGCAGGCGGGCCGCGAGGCCCTTGTGGATCGACCGGCACCAGAAGGGGCCCTCGTAGATGAAGGCGCTGTACCCCTGGACCAGGGTGGCACCGGCCAGGATGCGCTGCCAGGCGTCCTCGGCGGTCTCGATGCCGCCGACGCCCACCAGGGTGATCCGGTCGCCCACGCGCGCGTACAGGCGGCGCAGGACCTCCAGGGAGCGCTCCTTGAGCGGGGCCCCGGACAACCCGCCGGTCTCCTGCACCAGCGCGGGCGCCGACCGCAGGCCGAGGCCCTCGCGCGCGATGGTGGTGTTGGTCGCGATGATGCCGTCCAGGCCCAGCTCCACGGCGAGGTCGGCGACGGCGTCGATGTCCTCGTCGGCGAGGTCCGGGGCGATCTTCACCAGCAGCGGGACCCGCCGGTTGCCCACCGTACGGTCGGCGGCCTCGCGTACGGCGGTGAGCAGCGGACGCAGGTGGTCCACCGCCTGGAGGTTGCGCAGGCCGGGCGTGTTCGGCGAGGAGACGTTGACGACCAGGTAGTCCGCGTACGGCGCGAGACGCTCGGCGGACTTCACGTAGTCGGCGACGGCCTCCGCCTCCGGGACGACCTTGGTCTTGCCGATGTTGACGCCGACCACGGTCTTGAAGACCGGCTCGCGGGTGGCGAGGCGGGCGGCGACGGCGAGCGAGCCGTCGTTGTTGAAGCCCATACGGTTGATCAGGGCCCGGTCCGCGACCAGGCGGAACAGCCGCTTCTTCGGGTTACCGGGCTGCGGCTCCCCCGTCACCGTGCCGATCTCGACGTGGTCGAAGCCCAGCATCGACATCCCGTCGATCGCGACGGCGTTCTTGTCGAAGCCGGCGGCGAGCCCGAAGGGGCCGTGCATGCGCAGCCCGAAGGCCTCCGTGCGCAGCTCCTTGTAGCGGGGCGCCAGGGCGGCCGCGACGAACGTGCGCAGCACGGGGATGCGGACGGCGAGGCGGATCCAGCGGAAGGCCAGGTAGTGGGCCTTCTCGGGGTCCATCCGTTTGAAAACCAGACGGAAGAAGAGTTCGTACATGTCCCTGTGTCCTCATGAAGAGGGGGACACCGTTTCCGGTGTCCCCCTCAAGGGCTGCTAGTCGCGGGCTGCGGTGAGGTGTTCCGCGTGTTCCTGGAGCGAGCGGACGCCCACGTCGCCGTGGTTGAGGGCGTCGATGCCCTGGACGGCCGCCGCGAGCGCCTGGACCGTCGTCAGGCACGGCACGGACCGCGCCACCGCCGCCGTACGGATGTCGTAGCCGTCGAGGCGGCCGCCGGTGCCGTAGGGAGTGTTGACGATGAGGTCGACCTCGCCGTCGTGGATGAGCTGAACGATGGTCTTCTCGCCGTTCGGGCCGGTGCCCTCGGACTGCTTGCGCACGATGGTGGCGTTGATGCCGTTGCGCTTGAGGACCTCGGCGGTACCGGAGGTGGCCAGCAGCTCGAAGCCGTGCGCGACCAGCTCACGGGCGGGGAAGATCATCGACCGCTTGTCGCGGTTGGCGACCGAGATGAACGCCCGTCCCTTGGTGGGCAGCGGCCCATAGGCACCCGCCTGCGACTTGGCGTAGGCCGTACCGAAGACCGAGTCGATGCCCATGACCTCGCCGGTGGAGCGCATCTCCGGGCCGAGGACGGTGTCCACACCCCGGCCGTGGATGTCACGGAACCGCGACCACGGCATGACGGCCTCCTTCACCGAGATCGGCGCGTCCAGCGGCAGCTCCCCGCCGTCACCCTGCCGGGGCAGCAGGCCCTCGGCGCGCAGCTCGGCGATGGTCGCGCCCAGCGAGATCCGGGCGGCGGCCTTGGCCAGGGGCACGGCGGTGGCCTTGGAGGTGAAGGGGACGGTCCGCGAGGCGCGGGGGTTGGCCTCCAGGACGTAGAGGATGTCACCGGCCATCGCGAACTGGATGTTGATCAGCCCGCGCACCCCGACACCGCGCGCGATGGCCTCGGTGGAGGCGCGCAGCCGCTTGATGTCGAACCCGCCGAGCGTGATGGGGGGCAGGGCGCAGGCGGAGTCGCCGGAGTGGATGCCGGCCTCCTCGATGTGCTCCATCACACCGCCCAGGTACAGCTCCTCGCCGTCGTAGAGGGCGTCGACGTCGATCTCGATCGCGTCGTCCAGGAACCGGTCCACCAGGACCGGCCGGGAGGGGCTGATCTCGGTCGACTCCGCGATGTAGGAGGCGAGCCGGGTCTCGTCGTAGACGATCTCCATGCCGCGCCCGCCCAGCACGTACGACGGCCGGACCAGGACCGGGTAGCCGATCTCGTCGGCGATGGCCTTGGCCTCCGCGAAGGTGGTCGCCGTGCCGTGCTTGGGGGCCGGCAGGCCCGCCTCCGCCAGGACCCGGCCGAACGCGCCCCGGTCCTCGGCCGCGTGGATCGCCTCCGGCGGCGTGCCGACGATCGGCACGCCGTTGTCCTTCAGGGCCTGCGCCAGCCCGAGCGGGGTCTGCCCGCCGAGCTGGACGATGACACCCGCGATCGGGCCGGCCTGCTGCTCGGCGTGGACGATCTCCAGCACGTCTTCCAGCGTCAGCGGCTCGAAGTAGAGGCGGTCGGAGGTGTCGTAGTCGGTGGAGACGGTCTCCGGGTTGCAGTTGACCATCACCGTCTCGTACCCGGCATCCGACAGCGCGAAGGAGGCGTGGACGCAGGAGTAGTCGAACTCGATGCCCTGCCCGATCCGGTTCGGGCCGGAGCCCAGGATGATGACGGCCGGCTTCTCGCGCCGGGCGACCTCGCTCTCCTGGTCGTAGGAGGAGTAGAAGTACGGCGTCTTCGCCGCGAACTCCGCCGCGCAGGTGTCGACCGTCTTGTAGACCGGGCGGATGCCGAGGGCGTGGCGGACCTCGCGCACGACGTCCTCGCGCAGCCCGCGGATCTCGGCGATCTGCTGGTCGGAGAAACCGTGCCGCTTGGCCTCCGCCAGCAGCTCCGCCGTCAGCTCGGGGGCGTCGGCCAGCTCGTCCGCGATCTCCTTGATCAGGAACAGCTGGTCCACGAACCAGGGGTCGATCTTCGTGTAGTCGAAGACCTCCTCGGGCGTGGCGCCCGCGCGGATGGCCTGCATCACCGTGTTGATGCGGCCGTCGGTGGGCCGTACGGCCTCGCGCAGCAGGGTCTCCTTGTCGCCGATCTCGCCGGTGAAGGTGAACTGGCTGCCCTTCTTCTCCAGCGAGCGCAGCGCCTTCTGGAAGGCCTCGGTGAAGTTGCGGCCGATGGCCATGGCCTCGCCGACCGACTTCATGGTGGTGGTCAGCGTGGAGTCGGCCTGCGGGAACTTCTCGAACGCGAACCGCGGTGCCTTGACCACCACGTAGTCGAGCGTGGGCTCGAAGGAGGCCGGGGTCTCCTGCGTGATGTCGTTCGGGATCTCGTCCAGCGTGTAACCCACGGCCAGCTTGGCCGCGATCTTCGCGATCGGGAAGCCGGTCGCCTTCGACGCCAGCGCCGAGGACCGCGACACCCGCGGGTTCATCTCGATCACGATGACCCGGCCGTCCTCGGGGTTCACCGCGAACTGGATGTTGCAGCCGCCGGTGTCGACGCCGACCTCGCGGATCACGGCGATGCCGATGTCCCGCAGGATCTGGTATTCCCGGTCGGTGAGGGTCATCGCGGGGGCCACGGTGATGGAGTCACCGGTGTGCACGCCCATCGGGTCGAAGTTCTCGATGGAGCAGACGACCACGACGTTGTCGTTCTTGTCGCGCATCAGCTCCAGCTCGTACTCCTTCCAGCCGAGGATGGACTCCTCCAGGAGCACCTCGGTGGTCGGGGAGAGCGTGAGGCCCTGGCCGGCGATGCGGCGCAGCTCCTCCTCGTCGTGCGCGAAACCGGAACCGGCGCCGCCCATGGTGAAGGAGGGGCGGACCACGACCGGGTAGCCACCGAGGGTCTCGACGCCCTTGAGGACGTCGTCCATGGAGTGGCAGATCACCGAGCGGGCGGACTCGCCGTGCCCGATCTTCTTGCGGACCTCCTCCACGACCTCCTTGAACTGGTCGCGGTCCTCGCCCTTGTGGATCGCCTCGGGCTTGGCGCCGATCAGCTCGACGCCGTACTTCTCCAGGACGCCGTTCTCGTGCAGCGAGATCGCCGTGTTGAGCGCCGTCTGGCCGCCCAGGGTGGGCAGCAGGGCGTCGGGGCGCTCCTTGGCGATGATCTTCTCGACGAACTCGGGAGTGATCGGCTCGACGTAGGTGGCGTCGGCGATCTCCGGGTCCGTCATGATCGTCGCGGGGTTGGAGTTGACGAGGATGACGCGCAGACCCTCGGCCTTGAGCACCCGGCAGGCCTGGGTGCCGGAGTAGTCGAACTCGGCGGCCTGGCCGATGACAATCGGGCCGGAGCCGATGACCAGGACGGACTGGATATCGGTGCGCTTAGGCACGCTGGCCCTCCATCAGGGAAACGAAGCGGTCGAAGAGGTAGGCGGCGTCGTGCGGGCCGGCTGCCGCTTCGGGGTGGTACTGGACGGAGAAGGCCGGCTGGTCGAGCAGCTGCAGCCCCTCCACGACGTTGTCGTTCAGGCAGACGTGCGAGACCTCGGCGCGGCCGAACTTGGTCTCGCTGACCTTGTCGAGCGGCGCGTCCACGGCGAAGCCGTGGTTGTGCGCGGTGACCTCGACCTTGCCGGTCGTACGGTCCTGGACCGGCTGGTTGATGCCCCGGTGGCCGTACTTCAGCTTGTACGTGCCGAAGCCCAGCGCGCGGCCGAGGATCTGGTTGCCGAAGCAGATGCCGAACAACGGCGTCTTGCGCTCCAGGACGGCGGTCATCAGCGCGACCGGGCCGTGGGCGGTGGCCGGGTCACCGGGGCCGTTGGAGAAGAAGACACCGTCCGGGTCGACGGCGTAGACGTCGTCGGCCGTGGCGGTGGCGGGCAGGACGTGCACCTCGATGCCGCGCTCGGCCATGCGGTGCGGGGTCATGCCCTTGATGCCGAGGTCGATCGCGGCGACCGTGAACCGCTTCTCACCGATCGCCGGGACGACGTACGCCTCCTTGGTCGCCACCTCCTCGTACAGGCTCGCGCCCTTCATGTGCGGCTGCGCCAGAACCCGCTCCACCAGCTCCGCCTCCGGAGCGATCGCCTCGCCGGAGAAGATGCCGGCACGCATCGAGCCGCGCTCGCGCAGATGGCGGGTCAGCGCCCGGGTGTCGATGCCCGAGATGCCCACCACGCCCTGCCGCACCAGCTCCTCGTCCAGCGAGCGCTTGGCCCGCCAGCTCGACGGCACGCGCGCGGGATCCCGCACCACGTAACCCGAGACCCAGATACGGCTCGACTCGTCGTCCTCGTCGTTCCAGCCGGTGTTGCCGATCTGCGGGGCCGTCGCCACCACGATCTGACGGTCGTACGACGGGTCGGTGAGCGTCTCCTGATAACCGGTCATCCCGGTGGAGAACACGGCCTCGCCGAAGGTCTCCCCCACGGCCCCGTAGGCGCGACCGCGGAAGATGCGGCCGTCCTCCAGGACGAGTACGGCGGGAACCCTTGCGGCTCCCCTGGTGGAGGTCGTCATCGTGCGCCTTCCGTGTTGTTGGTCATCTGGTTCAGGGTGTCGACCCAGTCGGTGTGCTCGGCCGCGTGGTCGGAGCGGAAACCGGAGTCGATCAGCTTGTCGCCGTGTGCCCAGGTCACCACCAGCAGTCCGCCCTCGGTGAGGACCTTGCCGGCGATGCCCTTGTCCAGGCGGGCCCCGCGCAGTGCGGCCGTGGGGACGAAGAAGTCGGTCGCGCCGGGGCGCTCGACCTCCAGGCCCGCGTCGGTCAGGGTGAGCTGGGCCCGGCTGCGGGTGCCGAGGCCGTGGGCCACGATGCGGTCCAGCCACTGCCCGGCGGTGGTGGAGCCGTGGTAGCGGCCGCTCATGCTCAGTCTGGCCGGGCCGGTCTCCTCCGGCGCGCTGGGCAGCGCCGGCAGGTCGCTCTGGAGGGTGCCGCGCCACTTCCAGCCCTCGCGCATCAGCCAGTAGACGAGCGCGATGAAGAGGGCCAGTCCGACGAGCCAGCCGATGCGGGCCGGCCAGTCGGTGACGTCGGCCGACCTCTTGGCCTCGGCCAGCAGGATTACAGGTGTCACGTGAGCTTCCCGTCGACGAGCGTGGCCTTGCCCCGCAGCCACGTGTGCGTCACACGGCCCGGCAGCTCCCGACCCTCGTAGGGGGTGTTGCGGCTGCGCGAGGCGAAGCCCGCGGGGTCCACCTGGCCACGGTATGCCGTGTCGACCAGGGTGAGGTTGGCGGGCTCACCAGCCGAGACGGGACGGCCGTGGCCGGTGGCCTGTCCGATCTGCGCGGGCTTGAAGGACATGCGGTCGGCGACGCCGGCCCAGTCCAGCAGGCCCGTGTCGACCATGGTCTCCTGGACCACTGACAACGCGGTCTCCAGGCCGACCATGCCCATGGCGGCGGCGGCCCACTCGCAGTCCTTGTCCTCGTGCGGGTGCGGGGCGTGGTCGGTGGCGACGATGTCGATCGTGCCGTCGGCGAGCGCCTCGCGCAGGGCCAGCACGTCGCGCTCGGTGCGCAGCGGCGGGTTGACCTTGTAGACGGGGTTGTAGGTGCGCACCAGTTCGTCGGTGAGCAGCAGGTGGTGCGGGGTGACCTCGGCGGTGACCTGGATGCCGCGGGACTTGGCCCAGCGGACGATCTCGACGGAGCCGGCGGTCGAGAGGTGGCAGATGTGGACGCGGGAGCCGACGTGGTCGGCGAGCAGCACGTCCCGGGCGATGATCGACTCCTCGGCGACCGCCGGCCAGCCGCCCAGGCCCAGCTCGGCGGAGACGATGCCCTCGTTCATCTGAGCGCCCTCGGTGAGCCGCGGCTCCTGGGCGTGCTGGGCGACGACACCGCCGAAGGCCTTCACGTACTCCAGGGCGCGGCGCATGATCACGGCGTCGTCCACGCACTTGCCGTCGTCGGAGAAGACGGTGACGCCGGCGGCGGACTCGTGCATGGCGCCCAGCTCGGCGAGCTTGCGGCCCTCCAGGCCGACGGTGACGGCGCCGATGGGCTGGACGTCGCAGTAGCCGTGCTCGCGGCCGAGCCGCCAGACCTGCTCGACCACACCGGCGGTGTCGGCGACCGGGAAGGTGTTGGCCATGGCGAAGACGGCCGTGTAGCCGCCGCTCGCGGCCGCGCGGGTGCCGGTGAGGACCGTCTCGGAGTCCTCTCGGCCGGGCTCGCGCAGGTGGGTGTGCAGGTCGACCAGGCCCGGCAGCAGCACCTTGCCGCCGGCCTCGACCACCTCGGCGCCCTCGGCACTCAGACCGACGCCCACCTCGGCGATGGTCTCGCCGTCGATCAGGACGTCCTGCGGCTCGCCGCCGAGCACCTTCGCACCGCGGATCAGGATCTTGCTCATGGGTCTTACTTCTCCTCAGTGCGGGTCTGGGCGGGTTCGTTGCCGCCGAGCAGCAGGTACAGGACGGCCATCCGGATGGAGACGCCGTTGGCGACCTGCTCGACGGCGGTGCAGCGGTCGGAGTCGGCGACCTCGGCGGTGATCTCCATGCCGCGGACCATCGGGCCGGGGTGCATCACGATGGCGTGCTCGGGCAACTTGGCCATGCGGTCGCCGTCGAGGCCGTAGCGGCGGGAGTACTCGCGCTCGGTGGGGAAGAAGGCCGCGTTCATGCGCTCGCGCTGGACGCGGAGCATCATCACGGCGTCGCACTTGGGGAGCGCGCTGTCGAGGTCGTACGAGACCGTGCACGGCCAGGTGTCGACGCCGACCGGGACCAGGGTGGGCGGGGCGACCAGGGTGACCTCGGCGCCGAGGGTGTGCAGCAGGTCGACGTTGGAGCGGGCGACCCGGCTGTGCAGGACGTCGCCGACGATGGTGATCCGCTTGCCGGACAGGTCCTGGCCGAGCCCGGTGTCGCGGCCGAGCAGCCGGCGGCGCATGGTGAAGGCGTCCAGCAGGGCCTGGGTGGGGTGCTGGTGGGTGCCGTCGCCGGCGTTGATGACGGCGGCGTCGATCCAGCCGGAGTTGGCGAGGCGGTACGGGGCTCCGGAGGCGCCGTGCCGGATGACGACGGCGTCGACGCCCATGGCCTCCAGGGTCTGGGCGGTGTCCTTCAGGGACTCGCCCTTGGACACCGACGATCCCTTGGCGGAGAAGTTGATGACGTCGGCGGAGAGCCGCTTCTCGGCGGCCTCGAAGGAGATACGCGTGCGCGTGGAGTCCTCGAAGAAGAGGTTGACGATCGTCCGGCCGCGCAGGGTCGGCAGCTTCTTGATCGGCCGGTCGGCGACCCGGGCCATCTCCTCGGCGGTGTCGAGGATCAGGACGGCGTCGTCGCGGGTGAGGTCGGCGGCCGAGATGAGATGACGCTGCATCTGTCAGGCTCCGTAAGGCAGTTCATTCGGGAGAATTGGGGCAAAGCAGTGCGCGCGTGGGCATGCCGAAGCGGCCCTGCGCCTGGTTTGCTACTGGCCGGTCTTCGCACCGAGCAGCACGGTGTCGCGACCGTCCTCCTCGGCGAGCTGGACCTTGACCGTCTCCCGCAGCGACGTGGGGAGGTTCTTTCCGACGTAGTCGGCACGGATGGGCAGTTCCCGGTGGCCGCGGTCGACCAGGACGGCGAGCTGCACCGCGCGCGGGCGCCCGATGTCGTTCAGGGCGTCCAGGGCGGCGCGGATGGTGCGCCCGGAGAAGAGCACGTCGTCCACGAGGACGACCAGCCGGCCGTCGATGCCGTCACCGGGGATCTCGGTGCGGGCCAGCGCACGCGGCGGGTGCATGCGCAGGTCGTCGCGGTACATCGTGATGTCGAGGGAGCCGACCGGGATCTTGCGGTCGGTGATCTGCTCCAGCTTGGCGGCGAGCCGCTGGGCGAGGAAGACGCCCCGGGTCGGAATGCCGAGGAGCACCACGTCGTCGGCGCCCTTGGCGCGTTCGACGATCTCGTGGGCGATACGGGTCAGCACTCGTGCGATGTCGGGGCCCTCCAGAACGGGCCGGGCATCGGACGCTTGCGGACGCGCGGGCGTGTCGTGCTTGTCCATACGAAACGGACCTCCTTCTCCGCCTCACGGGACGGACCTTAAAGGACGTCGGAATTGCGCCATCCACCGTAGCAGGTCACCGGACGGCCCCTCGCCACCCCCCTGCCGTCCCCCTGTCACCCCCTTGGCTCAATCGGCCACCACTACCACGGAAGAGTCGGTGTGGACCATTCGGCTTGACGCAGGAGAATCACGCTGCGTAACCTCACAGTGAGTTACCAGCCGCGCGGCGGGAAGACAGCCGGCCGCGTCGACACAGTGTCCGGGGAGCTATATGTCCAGCGAATACGCCAAACAGCTCGGGGCCAAGCTCCGGGCCATCCGCACCCAGCAGGGCCTTTCCCTCCACGGTGTCGAGGAGAAGTCCCAGGGTCGCTGGAAGGCCGTGGTGGTCGGTTCGTACGAGCGCGGCGACCGCGCCGTGACCGTGCAGCGACTGGCCGAGCTGGCCGATTTCTATGGCGTTCCGGTGCAGGAGCTCCTGCCGGGCACCACGCCGGGCGGCGCCGCCGAGCCGCCGCCGAAGCTGGTCCTGGACCTGGAGCGGCTGGCCACCGTGCCGGCCGAGAAGGCGGGCCCCCTGCAGCGCTACGCGGCGACGATCCAGTCCCAGCGCGGTGACTACAACGGCAAGGTGCTCTCCATCCGCCAGGACGACCTGCGCACACTCGCCGTCATCTACGACCAGTCCCCCTCGGTCCTCACCGAGCAGCTGATCAGCTGGGGCGTGCTGGACGCGGACGCGCGCCGCGCGGTCGCCACGCACGAAGAGGCGTAACCACGCCCCACCCCCAGCAGAAACGTGCCGCCGGGGTGGCCGGAACCGTACGGTTCGGGCCACCCCGGCGGCATTTTCGCACTCACCGCAGAGCGGTCGGGCGGAGAAACGTCCAAGGGCCCGCAGCACAGGCGTGCTGCGGGCCCTTGGACGACGGCGTGCCGGGCGGTTACGCCTCGTCCCGGCGCAGGGACGGCTTCAGTTCCTTCAGCCGGCCCAGCAGACCGTTGACGAACGAGGGCGACTCGTCGGTCGAGAACTCCTTCGCCAGCTGCACCATCTCGTCCAGGACGACGGCGTCCGGGGTCTCGTCGACCCAGATCAGCTCGTACGCGCCCAGCCGCAGGATGTTGCGGTCCACGACCGGCATGCGGTCGAGCGTCCAGCCCACCGCGTACTGGGCGATCAGCTCGTCGATGCGCTTCGCGTGCACCGCGTAGCCCTCGACCAGCTGCATCGTGTACTCGCTGACCGGCGGCTGCCGGGTGTCGGACCGGGAGAGCCGGATCCAGTCCGCGAGGACCGTCAGGACGTCGGCGCCGCGCTGGTCGCCCTCGAAGAGGATCTGGAAGGCGCGCTTGCGGGCCGTGTTGCGGGCAGCCACGGTTAGCTGTTCACCCGGCCGAGGTAGTCGCTGGTGCGGGTGTCGACCTTGATCTTCTCACCGGTGGTGATGAAGAGCGGGACCTGGATCTGGTGGCCGGTCTCCAGCGTGGCGGGCTTGGTGCCGCCGGTGGAGCGGTCGCCCTGGACGCCCGGCTCGGTCTCCTGGACGGTCAGCTCGACGGCGGCCGGCAGCTCCACGAAGAGCACCTCGCCCTCGTGCTGCGCCACGGTGGCGGTGAAGCCCTCGATCAGGAAGTTGGCCGCGTCGCCGACGGCCTTGCGGTCGACCATCAGCTGGTCGTAGGTCTCCATGTCCATGAAGACGAAGTAGTCGCCGTCCATGTACGAGAACTGCATGTCGCGCTTGTCGACAGTGGCCGTCTCGACCTTGACGCCGGCGTTGAAGGTCTTGTCGACCACCTTGCCGGAGAGCACGTTCTTGAGCTTGGTGCGCACGAAGGCCGGGCCCTTGCCGGGCTTGACGTGCTGGAACTCGACGACGGACCAGAGCTGGCCGCCTTCGAGCTTGAGCACCATGCCGTTTTTGAGGTCGTTCGTGGAAGCCACGGTTGCGGAATCTCCTGGACTGACGTACGACCCCGGGTCACGCGCTACAGCGCGAGCAGCTCCTTGGTCGTGATGGTGAGTAGCTCGGGTCCGCCGTCCGCCTCGGGGCGCACGACGAGCGTGTCATCGATCCGGACACCGCCCCGGCCCGGGAGGTGGACCCCCGGTTCGACGGTGACCGGCACGCAAGCGTCCAGTTTACCCATTGCCGAGGGAGCCAACTGCGGGTCCTCGTCGATTTCGAGTCCGACACCGTGACCGGTCAGCGGTGGCAGTGCCTCCGCATAGCCCGCGGAGTCCAGTACCTGGCGTGCCGCGCGGTCCACATCACGGTAGGCGGCGCCGGGTGCCAGGAACTCGCGGCCGGCCCGCTGGGCGGCGAAGACCAGGTCGTACAGCTCGATCTGCCAGTCGGCGGGCGAGGTGCCGATGACGAAGGTCCGGCCGATCTCGCAGCGGTAGCCGCGGTAGGTCGCGCCCAGGCAGACGGAGAGGAAATCACCCTCCTCCACGCGCCGGTCGGTGGGGCGGTGGCCGCGGCGGCCGGCGTGCGGCCCGGTGGCCACGGAGGTGGGGAAGGCCGGTCCGTCGGCGCCGTGGTCGACCAGGCGCCGCTCCAGCTCCAGGGCCAGGTGCCGTTCGGTGCGGCCGACCAGAATCGACTCCAGCAGCTCGCCGAGGGCCTGGTCGGCGATCTCGGCGCCGATGCGGAGGCAGGAGATCTCCTCCTCGTCCTTGACCACCCGGAGCTGTTCCACGGCGCCGCCGAGGTCGGTGAGGCGGAGTTTCGGGGCGACTGAGGCGAGGGCCCGGTGACGGGCCACGGTGAGGTGGTGTTCCTCGACCGCCAGCGAGTCGGCGCCCTGGGCGGCGGCGAAGCCGGCTGCCGCGACGGCGGCGTCGCCGCCGTTCGGCGGGAGGACGTGCAGGCGCACGCTCTCGTCCGGCCGGCCCTCGGAGGGGCGGTCGTCCGGCGGTCCGGCACACACCAGGAGATCCTCGCTCCTGCCGAGCAGCAGGACGGAGCCCTGCGGGGCTGCGGCGGCGAGGTAGCGGACGTTGGCCGGGCGGGTGACGAGCGCTGCCGCGGTGCCGGCCGCGTTGAAGTGGTCCCTCAGCCGGGATCGGCGGTTCGCGTACACCTCTGACATGAGATGAGCGTAGGAGCTTTGTCCGGGTTGTGCCGATTGAGAGGGGCCGAGTGGGGTTTGTGCGAGGTGATGGCTGTGGAGCGTCGAGTCCGGTCCCCCTGCTCACCAGCTCGGCGGGCTCGCTATCGCTCTCGACAGGACCTCGTCCAGGACCCGCGCGGTACCGGGGATGTCCAGCTGGGAATTGTCGATGATCGGGAGGCCCGAGCCGTACCAGCCGGCCATGCGGCCGTGGATGCGGGCCACCTCCTCGTCGGTGAGGCGGCGGTTGCCGGTGCGTTCGGCGTTGCGCTCCAGGACGATGTCCAGGCCCGGCAGGAGGACCACCGGGAGCAGGCCGGGGCCCACGTGCCGCTTCCAGCCGCCGAGGCCCACGACCGGGCGGTCCGGGAAGACGGCGTCGTCCAGGATGCAGGAGATGCCGTTGGCGAGGAAGTTGCGGGCGGCGAAACCGCAGGTCCGGCGGGCCAGGCGGTACTGGGCCTCCGAGTTGTCGTTCCAGCCGGACTGGGGGTCGGCGAAGCCGGCGCGGACCCATTCGCGGACGTCGTCCAGGCTGATGTGGGCCGTGGGGACGCGGCGGTGGTCCGCCCAGTACTTGGCGACGCTGGTCTTGCCCGCGCCGGCCGGGCCGATGAGCAGGACGGCGAGGGTGGTGGCCGTCGGATCGGGTCCCGTGGCCGCGGTGGGCGGCGCCGCGGGCGTGCCGACCGGACCGCCGGGTGGCAGCGGGACGTGCCCGGTGCTATCGGGGGCCGACGGGGCGGCGACGTGCTGTGGGGGCGGCGGCACCGGGCCGGCGGGGGCCGGGGGCTGGTGCGGGGCCGGCGGCACGGGGCCCGACGGGGCGGCCGGGAAGCCGGGTGCCGGAGGCGGCGGGGGGACGGGGGCGGGCCCCGGGGAGGTGCCCGGGTGCGGACCCGGGTGGTGTGCGGCCGACGCCCAGCCGGCGTGCGGCCCCTGCCCCGGCTGGTGGGGCGACGGCAGCGGAGACCCCACTGCGTGCTGCATCCGTTGCCACTCCGTCTCGTACAGGCAATTCGTGCTGGCAGCGGGGGTGCGCCCCGCCGCCTACCGAACGGTACCGTCCCCGGCCGTCGTTTGGTGAAACGGCCGGGGGCGGTCCGAAGTGCCCGGTGGGCGGGGGAAATCGGGCGCGGGGAGCAGTCCGGGACTTACTGACCGACCTCGCCGTAGGCGGCGAGGAGGACGGCCGGGTCCGGGCTTTCCAGGACGGTCGGTTTGGCCAGGCCGTCCAGGACGATGAAGCGCAGGCGGTCGCCGCGGG
>NZ_JBVHVI010000020.1:109051-147058 GCF_055564915.1 Streptomyces sp. NPDC028928 | reverse complement strand
CCCTCCCCCCCCCTCCCCCGCCCCCCCCCCCCCCCCCTCCCTGCGCCCCCCCCCACCCCCCCCCCCCCCCCCCCCGCCCCCCCCGCCCCCCCCCCCCCCCCCCCCCCCCCCCCCCCGCCGTCGTTCGGGCGAACGGGCTAGCCCCGGCCGCCGCCGATGCCGTTCCCGTTGTTGCCGCCGTTCGTCTGGCCCTCGATGAAGTTCTCGGGGATGGAGAACGTCGGTGTCGGGAAGGTGCCGCCGTCCGTGCCGGTGGTCGTGCCGGAGGTCGCGTCACCCGTGGTTGCCCCGGTCGTTCCCCCGTCCGTCGGGCCGCCGATCAGTCCGCCGATCAGCTGTCCCGTCGTGTCCCCGTTGTTCCCGTCGTCCCCCCGGTCGCCTTTTCCCTGATCATCCCCCTCGTGGGTGTCGTCCGGGATGTCGACCAGGTGGAAGTCCTCCACGGGCTTGCCCTCCAGCGCGCCGCTCATCATGTCGCGCCAGATCGGGCCCGGGACCTCACCGCCGTAGACCTTGGCGTGCGGGATGCCGCCGATGGTGATGTTGGTCATCTTCCGCTTGTGCTGCGGGTCGCCGACCCAGACCGCGCCCGCCATGTTCGGGGTGTAGCCGACGAACCAGGCCGCGAAGCGCTCGTCCGTGGTACCCGTCTTGCCCGCGCTCGGGCGGCTGCCGAGACCGGCCTCCTGGCCCGTGCCGTCCTCGACCACGCCCTTGAGGAGCGTGCTGACCGTGTCCGCGGTGTTCTCCGACATCGCCCGCGAGCAGGTCGACTTCGGCACCTCCAGGGACTTCTGCTCGCTGCCGACCTTCTGGGTGACCGACTCGATGGCGACCGGGGTGCAGTACATCCCGCGCGAGGCGAAGGTGGCATACGCGTTCGCCATGGTCAGCGGGGACATCTCCTGGGTGCCGAGTGCGATGGACGGCGCCTGGTCGATCTTGCGGCCGTCCGCGCGCTTCACGCCCATCTTCTTGGCCATGTCGATGACCGGGCAGATGCCGATGTCGCTGATCAGCTGCACGTAGTAGGTGTTGACCGACTTCGCGGTCGCCTCCTCCATGCCGTACGGGCCGCGCTCCGACTCGTTCTCGTTCTTCAGCTTGGCCGGCCGGTACGGGTCGTTGCGCCACACCTTGCCGTCGCACGCGGAGACCGGGCTCGGGTACGGCATCTCGTACGGCGACGAGTACTCCTGCGTCGGGGGCTTGCCGCCCTCGACGGCCGCCGCGGCGACGATCGGCTTGAACGTGGAACCGGGCTGGTAGCCGGCGCCGCCGCCCATGTCCGAGTTCACGGACAGGTTGATCGTCGTCTCGTCGTTCTTGACGTTGACGCCGTACGGGCGGGACTGGCCCATCGCGAGGATCTTGCCGGTGCCGGGCTCGACGATGGTCGCCGCGGTGGCCACGGCGTCGCTCTTGTAGACGTGGTCCTTGATGGACGCCTGCGCCGACTTCTGGGCCTGCGGGTCGAGCGTGGTGCGGATCGTCAGGCCGCCCTGGTTCCAGAGCTTGGCCCGCTTCTCCTTGGTCTTGCCGAAGACCGGGTCGGTGAGGACGACCTGGCGGACGTAGTCACAGAAGAAGCCGGCGCCCTTCACCGCGGTGATGCAGCCGTTCTTGGGGCGGCTGGTGTGCAGGCCGAGCGGCTTCTCCTTGGCCTGGTCGGCCTCCTTCTGGGAGATGTCGCCCAGCTCCGCCATGCGCTGCAGGACGGTGTTGCGCCGCTTGGTGGCCTCCGCCTCGTCGTTCACCGGGTCGTACCGGCTCGGGGACTGGACGATGCCGGCCAGCAGCGCCGACTCCTGCAGGTTCAGGTCCTTGGCGTGCTTGGAGAAGTAGCGCTGGGAGGCGGCCTCGACGCCGTAGGCCTGCTCGCCGAAGAAGGTGATGTTCAGATAGTTCTCGAGGATCTTCTTCTTGCCGAGCTTGTCCTCGATCTGGATCGCGTACTTCAGCTCGCGGATCTTGCGGCCCAGGGTCTGCTGGGTGGCTTCGGCGACCTTGGTCGGGTCGTCGCCGGCCTCCTCGATGAAGTAGTTCTTCACCAGCTGCTGGGTGAGCGTGGAGGCGCCCTGGGCGACCCCGCCTTCCTGCGCGTTCTTGTTCAGGGCGCGCAGCACGCCCTTGAGGTCGACGGCACCGTGCTTGTAGAAGCGCGAGTCCTCGATCGCGACGATCGCCTTCTGCATGTACGGCGAGATGTCCTTGAGGTCGACCACCGTACGGTCGCGGGAGTAGACGGTCGCGATCTGGCCGCCCTTGCTGTCCAGGATCGTGGTCCGCTGGCTCAGCTGGGGGCTCTTCAGGTTGGCCGGGATCTCGTCGAAGCCCTTGACCGAGCCCTTGGCCGCGAGGCCCAGCGCACCGGCAGCGGGCAGCGCGATACCGGCCATCACGGCTCCGGCGAGCACACTGACGCCGAGGAACTTGGCGGCCTGCTGCATGGGCGACAGACCGCCGCCCGAGCGCTTCTTTGGCATGGGGGCAGCCTAATCCGTACTGTTGAGCGTTCCGAAGGAGCGACCGCATCACGGCACGGCAAAGTGCGGGCTCTCCGTTCCCATTCGCCGGACACGCGCACAGGCCTTGGCCTAAGCTGCTCTCGACTGTCACAGCAGTGCGGTCACGTATCTATACGTCCGACGACCCCGAATCGTTCCGGACGTAGCCCGAAAGTCCCAGGGCGCGCCCAGGGACGGGCCCGTCTCCTGAGGGGGGCGAGTCCGGTTCCGCCGCGTGTGTCACCTGGCGCCCGGTGTGACGTACCACGACTGTCCCGGTTTGCCGGGTAGGTCGGGCATGTCGCCAGCTCACTCCCGCGGGTGATCTGCCGCTTACCCATAGTCCGTTCGGGCCATTCAAGATTGGGCCCGCAGGGGGTGTTGCGCTGTCCCCACCTTCCGTAACGTCCTCAACTGGCGGCGGTGAATATGCCGCTGCCGCCGTGGGGGAGCCTCGATTCGGGAGAGGACGGCGCCGGTATGGGCTGGGTAACCGACTGGAGTGCGCAGGCTGCCTGCCGCACTACCGATCCGGATGAACTGTTCGTTCAGGGAGCAGCGCAGAACAGGGCCAAGGCGGTGTGCACCGGATGCCCGGTACGCACCGAGTGCCTGGCGGACGCGCTGGACAACCGCGTCGAGTTCGGCGTGTGGGGAGGCATGACGGAGCGGGAGCGCCGCGCGTTGCTGCGCCGGCGGCCCACCGTGACCTCGTGGCGCAGACTCCTGGAAACCGCCCGCTCGGAGTACGAGCGGGGCGCCGGGATCGTGCCCCTCGACAACGACGAGGTGTACGAGAACTACGCGGCGGTCAGCTGAGGGCATTCCCCCCGGGCGCAGTCCCGGGGCACATCGCGGGCACATAGTCCTCGCGGGCCCGTGGTCCTTGCACGTACGCGCGCTTGCGACGCCGTCGCACTGCCCGCTTCACGCGAAGACATGTACGCGTGTGCCGTGTGCCGCGCCTGCTGGGCGGGTTGTGCGTGCCGCGTACCCGTCTCACGCCTACGCGGCCTCACGCCCCGGTGTGTTCCGGCCGCCCGGCCGCCAGGCGGTCCCCGATGTCGCGGAGGCCCGCGAGGTCGTGGACGTCACCGGGCAGTGCGGGCACCTCGACCACCGCCACCTCGGGGTGGCGGGCGGTGAAACGGTCACGCGTGCGCTGCTCGCGGGAGAGCAGCTGCATGCGGTCGGCGTGCAGTCTCAGCAGCCCCGCGGTGAGCCGGTCGACGGAGCCTTCCGTGTCGGCGGGGGAGCCTTCCTCGGAAGCGGTGACTGCGGTCTCGGGTGCGGGAGGTTGTGAACTGCCGTACATGTCGGGAGAGTTACGAAGTCCAGCTTTCCCGTCCGCCTGATCCACAATGCGGGGGTCCTCAAGATTTTCCGCGGCGGCGAGCGCCCGCTCGGCCGACAGCCGGCCGGCGCCGCTGCCGTGGACCCGGTTGAGGACCAGGCCCATCAGTGGCATCTTCTCCGCGGCCAGCCGCTCCACGAAGTACGCGGCCTCGCGCAGCGCGTCCCGCTCCGGCGCCGCCACCACCAGGAACGCCGTACCGGGCGCCTGGAGCAGCTTGTACGTGGCGTCCGCGCGCGTACGGAAACCGCCGAAGGTGGTGTCCATCGCGGCCACGAAGGTCTGTACGTCCTTCAGCAGCTGACCGCCCAGCAGCTTGCCCAGCGTGCCGGTCATCATCGACATGCCGACGTTGAGGAACGCCATCCCCGCGCGGCCGCCGAGCTTCGCCGGGGCGGTCAGCAGGCGGATGAGGCGGCCGTCCAGGAAGGAGCCGAGCCGCTTGGGCGCGTCCAGGAAGTCCAGCGCCGAACGGGACGGCGGGGTGTCGACCACGAT
Source organism: Streptomyces sp. NPDC028928 (assembly GCF_055564915.1). NCBI lineage: Bacteria > Bacillati > Actinomycetota > Actinomycetes > Kitasatosporales > Streptomycetaceae > Streptomyces > Streptomyces sp. NPDC028928. Next base: position 142,699 of record NZ_JBVHVI010000020.1, on the reverse strand, counting down.
CAGGTCCCACTCGTCCTTCGCCCGCAGCTGGCCCAGCTTCTCCATCGCCATGTACTCCTGCGTGCCCGCGAAGCCCGCCGAGAGCGACTGGTAGAAGGGGTTCGCCAGGATCGCGGCGGCCCGCTCGGGGTCCGCGTGCGCCTCCACGACCTCGTCGAAGGTGCGCTTCATGTCGAGCATCATGGCGTGCAGCTCGCCGTCGCCCTCGGTGCCCTTCACCCTGCGCGGCACGTTGTCGAGGGAGTCGATGCCCATCGACTGGGCCAGCCGCTTGGCCGGGTCGATGGTCAGGACGACCACCTTGCGGCCCCGCTCGGCCGCCCGGAGACCGAGGGCCGCCGCGGTCGTGGTCTTGCCGACCCCGCCCGCGCCGCAGCAGACCACGATCCGTGTCGTCGGGTCGTCCAGCAGCGGGTCGATGTCGAGCACGCGCGCGGGGGAGAGGTGCGGGCGCGCGGCATCGTGGTGGGGGGCGGCCTCCTGCGCCCCGGCCGGGTCCGGACTCATGACAACCCCTGCTTCCGCAGCTCGGTGGCGAGTTCGTACAGGCCCGCGAGGTCTATGCCCTCGGCGAGCAGCGGCAGTTCGTGCAGCGGCAGGCCCAGCTCGCCGAGGACCGCGCGCTGCTCGTGCTCCAGCGCGTACCGCTCGGCGTACTCCGCGGCCTGCTCCAGCAGCGGGTCCACCAGTCGCTCGGCGTTCCCGCCGCGCCGGGCCCCGCCCAGACCGGCCGCCGAGAGCGCCTCTGCGACCGATGAACGCTCCACGGTCCGTACGAGTTCCAGATCGGCCGCGTCCAACACCTCCGGCCGGACCATGTTCACGATGACCCGGCCGACCGGCAGCCGTGCCGCGCGGAGCTCGGCGATGCCGTCGGCGGTCTCCTGGACCGGCATCTCCTCCAGCAGCGTCACCAGGTGCACCGCCGTCTCCGGGGATTTCAGCACGCGCATGACGGCCTGCGCCTGATTGTGTATCGGGCCGATCTTCGCGAGGCCCGCCACCTCGTCGTTGACGTTCAGGAAGCGGGTGATGCGGCCGGTCGGCGGGGCGTCCATGACGACGTAGTCGTACGCGAACCTCCCGGACCTGTCCTTGCGGCGCACGGCCTCGCACGCCTTGCCGGTCAGCAGGACGTCTCTGAGTCCGGGCGCGATGGTGGTGGCGAAGTCGATCGCGCCGAGCTTCTTCAGGGCCCGGCCCGCGCCGCCGAGCTTGTAGAACATCTGGAGGTAGTCCAGAAGGGCCAGTTCGGGATCGATGGCGAGGGCGTACACCTCGCCGCCGCCCGGAGCGACCGCGATCCTTCGCTCCTCGTAGGGAAGTGCCTCCGTCTCGAAGAGCTGGGCGATGCCCTGCCGACCCTCGACCTCCACGAGAAGCGTCCGCTTCCCCTCGGTCGCGAGGGCCAGCGCGAGTGCGGCGGCGACCGTCGTCTTTCCGGTCCCGCCCTTGCCGCTGACGACCTGGAGCCTGCTCACGTCTTCGAGCCTAACCAGTCCGGCCGACGAGCACGCGGGAGGCTGTGGATAACGCAGGTCACCGTCCCTCCGGCCGCAGCGGCTACAGTCGGCCCATGACCAAGTGGGAATACGCAACCGTGCCACTGCTCGTCCATGCCACGAAGCAGATTCTGGACACCTGGGGCGAGGACGGCTGGGAGCTCGTCCAGGTCGTGCCCGGGCCGAACAACCCCGAGCAGCTCGTGGCGTACCTGAAGCGGGAGAAGCAGGCGTGAGCGCGGTCGAGGCCAAGCTGGCCGAACTGGGTCTGACCCTGCCGGACGTCGTACCGCCGCTGGCCGCCTACCAGCCGGCCGTGCAGTCCGGGGTGTACGTCTACACCGCCGGCCAGCTGCCGATGGTGGAGGGCAAGCTGCCGGTCACCGGCAAGGTGGGCGCCGAGGTCACGCCGGAGGAGGCCAAGGACCTGGCCCGCACCTGCGCGCTGAACGCGCTCGCCGCCGTGAAGTCCGTCGTCGGCGACCTGGACCGCATCGCGCGCGTGGTCAAGGTCGTCGGCTTCGTCGCCTCGGCGGCCGACTTCACCGGGCAGCCGGGTGTCATCAACGGTGCCAGCGAACTGCTCGGCGAGGTCCTCGGCGACAAGGGCGTGCACGCCCGCAGCGCGGTCGGCGTCGCGGTGCTGCCGCTGGACGCGCCGGTCGAGGTCGAGATCCAGGTCGAGCTGGCCCAGTAGCCCGTACCGGCGGCCCCCGGCCGGCCCGTACCGGCGGCCCCGCCGGCCCCGGGTACCTCTCGAACATTCGCCCTACACGGGATAGCCTCCGGCCATGGCGAACGGTCAGTGGTACCCCCCGGAGTGGCCCGACCGCATCCGCGCGCTCGCGGACGGCACTCTCACCCCGGTGTCCCCCAAGCGCGCGGCGACGGTGCTGCTCCTGAAGGACACCCCGGACGGGCCGGTCGTCCACATGCTGCGCAGACGCGCCTCCATGGCCTTCGCCGGAGGCGCGTACGCGTATCCCGGGGGCGGTGTCGACCCGCGCGACGACGACCGCCAGATCCGCTGGGCGGGCCCCACGCGCGCGTGGTGGGCGAAGCGGCTCGGCGTCGACGAGAGCGGCGCCCAGGCCATCGTCTGCGCGGCCGTACGCGAGACGTACGAGGAGGCCGGCGTCCTGCTCGCCGGGCCCGACCCGGACTCGGTCGTCGGCGACACCACCGGCGACGACTGGGAGACCGACCGCGCCGCCCTCGTCGCGCGCGAGTTGTCCTTCGCCGAGTTCCTGGACCGGCGCGGCCTGGTGCTGCGCTCGGACCTGCTGGGCGCCTGGACCCGGTGGATCACCCCGGAGTTCGAGTCCCGCCGCTACGACACCTGGTTCTTCGTGGCCGCGCTCCCCGAGGGGCAGCGCACCCGGAACGCCTCCACGGAGGCCGACCGCACGGTGTGGATCCGCCCCGAGGACGCCACCGCCGGGTACGACAGGGGCGAGCTGCTGATGATGCCGCCCACCGTCGCCACCCTGCGCCAGCTGCTCCCGTACGGCACCGCCGCCGAGGCGCTGGCCGCCGCGCCCGCGCGCGACATGACCCCGGTGCTGGCCCGGGCCCGCCTGAGGGACGGCGAGATCGTCCTGTCCTGGCCCGGGCACGACGAGTTCACCAAGCACGTCCCGACCGCTCCGACGCCCGCTCACACGCCCGTCGAGGCGACCGCTGACACGACCGGTGGAGGCCCCGCATGACCGACGCAAGCGTCCTGCCGGGCCAGCCCCGGGGCGGAGCGCTCTCGGGGCCGGCCACCGAACGGGCCGTCAACGTGCTGGCGCCCAACGCCTCCGTGATGACCCTGGACGGCACCAACACCTGGATCGTCGCCGAGCCCGACTCCGACCTGGCCGTGGTGATCGATCCCGGCCCGCTGGACGACGGCCACCTGCGCAACGTCGTGGACACGGCCGAGAAGGCCGGCAAGCGCATAGCCCTGACCCTGCTCACCCACGGCCACCCGGACCACGCCGAGGGCGCCTCCCGCTTCGCCGAGCTGACCGCCACGCGCGTGCGTGCCCTCGACCCGGCGCTGCGGCTCGGCGACGAGGGCCTGGCCGCCGGGGACGTGATCACGGTGGGCGGCCTGGAGCTGAGGGTCGTACCGACCCCCGGGCACACCGCGGACTCGCTGTCCTTCCATCTCCCGGCCGACCGGGCCGTGCTGACCGGTGACACCGTCCTCGGCCGCGGTACGACGGTCGTGGCGCACCCCGACGGCCGGCTCGGTGACTATCTGGACTCCCTGCGGCGGCTGAGGTCCCTCACGGTGGACGACGGCGTGCACACCGTCCTGCCGGGCCACGGGCCGGTCCTGGAGGACGCCCAGGGGGCCGTGGAGTTCTACCTCGCCCACCGCGCCCACCGGCTCGCCCAGGTGGAGACCGCGGTCGAGAACGGCCACCGCACCCCGGCCGAGGTCGTCGCCCACGTGTACGCCGACGTGGACCGCTCGCTGTGGCCGGCGGCGGAGCTGTCGGTCCGCGCCCAGCTGGACTACCTCAGCGAGCACGGGCTGATCTAGTCCGGTCGGGGCGCCTTGGTGCCGTGCACGCGCGCGTACTCGTCGGCGAGCCAGGGCCCGAGGTCGTCCGCGTACGACCGCAGGACGTCCGGGTCGCCGACGGGCTCGTAGCCGTACTCACCCCTGCCAGGGGGCATGACGAGCGTGAAACCGGTACGTACGAGGTGCCGGGACATGAACCGTACGAGGGGCCGGCGGGCCTCCTCGGTGTCCTCGGCGGCGGCGATCCGCTCCCGCCGGCGCGACAGCCACCGCCCGAGGTCGCCGTTGGTCTCGCGGGCCAGCAGGGAGTCGGGGCGGTAGCGGGGCAGGTGCGCGGCGAGGTCGTCGCCGAGCAGCGGGGTGCACAGGCAGGCGACGAACCAGCCCAGGTCGTACCGCTCCAGGTCGCTCAGCAGCCGCGCCCGGCCGTACAGCAGCGTGCCGACGCCGTCGATCTGCGGGAACTGCGCGTCGAGCGCCTCGCCGAGGGCGCGTACGGCGGCCCGGTCGGCGTCGGCCGGTTCCTCGCGCAGGGCGACCAGCAGGTCCAGGTCGCTGCGTCCCACGCGCGCGGTGCCGCGCGGGATCGCCCCGTAGAGGTAGGCGCTGTGCAGACGCGCGCCGAAGACGTCCGGAAGCCGGTCGCGGGCGGCGGCCACGACCGCGCGGAAGGCGGGCGGCACGCGCGCGAGGGAGCCGTGCGGTTCATTTCCGGCGCACGTCAGCGACAGCGGGCCGCAGCGGGGGTCTGGGGGCGGAAGCCCCCAGTGACCTCAGCGCGAGCGCTTCGCCAGCCGCTCGACGTCCAGCAGGATGACCGCCCGCGCCTCCAGGCGGAGCCAGCCGCGCTGGGCGAAGTCCGCCAGCGCCTTGTTCACGGTCTCGCGGGAGGCGCCCACCAGCTGGGCCAGCTCCTCCTGGGTGAGGTCGTGGACGACGTGGATGCCCTCCTCGGACTGCACGCCGAAGCGGCGGGAGAGGTCCAGCAGGGCGCGCGCCACGCGACCGGGGACGTCGGAGAAGACCAGGTCGGACATGGCGTCGTTGGTCTTGCGCAGACGGCGGGCGACGGCGCGCAGCAGGGCGCCGGCCACCTCGGGGCGGGCGTTCAGCCAGGGCTGGAGGTCGCCGTGGCCGAGACCGAGCAGCTTCACCTCGGTCAGCGCGGTCGCGGTGGCCGTGCGGGGGCCCGGGTCGAACAGCGACAGCTCGCCGATCAGCTCACCGGGGCCGACGACGGCGAGCATGTTCTCGCGGCCGTCGGGGGAGGTGCGGTGCAGCTTGACCTTGCCCTCGGTGACGACGTACAGCCGGTCGCCGGGGTCGCCCTCGTGGAACAGGGAGTCGCCGCGTGCGAGGGTCACCTCACTCATGGAGGCGCGAAGCTCCGCGGCCTGCTCGTCGTCGAGAGCCGCGAAGAGCGGGTTGCGCCGCAGAACGTCGTCCACTGAGTTCTCTCCTTGTCGACCTGCTCAGGGGATCTTGCTCCCCTGAGTGCCAGGGGACCGTGTTCCCCATTTTGCCGGACGGTCCAAACAGTGTGATCTGTCACAAGGATGCCGCACAGGTGTCCCGGGGTAAGCGTCAGGGGTCCAATCGGGGGCCGCTGGGACGGGTCCGGGGCGGATGTCGGTGCCGGGCTTTAGGCTGGCCGGGTGTCCAAATCGCCGGTGAGAGCACAGGCCAAGGGGGCTGGGCGGGTGGTTGTACGTCGGGATTCCGCTGTGGGCGAACAGAGCCCCGGAGGAAGTAGTAAAACAGGCAAATCAGCTAAAAAGACTCCCGCTGCCGCGAAGAAGGCTTCCACTGCGGCGAAGAAGGCGCCTACGGAGAAGAAGACACCCGCCGCGAAGAAGGCGTCCCCCGCGAAGAAGGCGTCCGCTGCGACCAAGAAGGCCGCCGCTGCCACGAAGAAGGCCCCCGCCGCCAAGAAGGCCCCCGCCGGCGTGACGAAGACTCCCGCCGTGGCGAAGAAGCCCCCCGTCGCCGTGAAGACGGACGCAGCCGTCAAGAAGCCCGCCAAGAAGGCCGCCACGGTCAGGAAGATCGCCGTCAGGCCGCCGTCGCCGTCCGGCGAGTCACCCACCGCCCTGGTCCGCCGCGCCCGCCGCATCAACCGCGAGCTGGCCGAGGTGTACCCGTACGCCCACCCCGAACTGGACTTCGAGAACCCCTTCCAGCTGCTGGTCGCCACCGTGCTGTCGGCCCAGACCACCGACCTGCGCGTCAACCAGACCACCCCCGGCCTCTTCGCCAGGTACCCCACCCCCGAGGACCTCGCCGCCGCCAACCCGGAGGAGGTCGAGGAGATCCTGCGCCCCTGCGGCTTCTTCCGGGCCAAGACCAAGTCGGTCATAGGGCTCTCCAAGGCGCTCGTCGAGAACTTCGGCGGCGAGGTCCCCGGCAGGCTGGAGGAGCTGGTCACGCTGCCCGGCGTGGGCCGCAAGACCGCGTTCGTCGTCCTCGGCAACGCCTTCGGCCGGCCCGGGATCACCGTGGACACCCACTTCCAGCGGCTGGTGAGGCGCTGGCAGTGGACCGACGAGACCGACCCCGACAAGATCGAGGCCGCCGTCGGCGCGCTCTTCCCGAAGAGCGACTGGACCGACCTGTCCCACCACGTCATCTGGCACGGCCGCCGCATCTGCCACGCCCGCAAGCCCGCCTGCGGCGCCTGCCCCATCGCCCCGCTCTGCCCGGCCTACGGCGAGGGCGAGACCGACCCGGAGAAGGCTAAGAAGCTCCTGAAGTACGAGAAGGGCGGTTTCCCGGGGCAGCGGCTCAAGCCCCCGCAGGCCTACCTCGACGCGGGCGGCACACCGGCGCCGCCGCTGGGGGCCGCGTGACGGAACGATCTCGGGGGCCTCGGGCGTTGGAGAAGGCAGAGCGACGGGGGTGGCGATGACGAGGGCAAGCGAGACACAGGGCGGTCCGGTGACGCTCAGCAAGGAAGGGCTGCCGGACTGGCTGGAGCCCGTGGTGCGCGCCGCCGAGACGGTCGAGCCGCTCCAGCTGAGCCGCTTCCTGCCACCGGAGAACGGCTCGGGCAGGCAGTCGGCCGTGCTGATCCTGTTCGGCGAGGGAGAGCGCGGCCCCGAGCTGCTGCTCATGGAGCGCGCGGGCTCGCTGCGCTCGCACGCCGGCCAGCCGTCCTTCCCGGGCGGAGCGCTGGACCCGGAGGACGGCGATCCACAGGGTGAGGGCCCCCTGCGGGCCGCGTTGCGCGAGGCGGAGGAGGAGACCGGGCTCGACCCGTCCGGTGTGCAGCTCTTCGGCGTGCTGCCGAGGCTGTACATCCCGGTCAGCGGCTTCGTCGTCACGCCCGTGCTCGGCTGGTGGCGTGAGCCCAGCCCGGTCGGCGCGGTCGACCCGAACGAGACGGCGCGGGTCTTCACCGTCCCCGTGGCCGATCTCACCGACCCCGCCAACCGCGCCACCGCCGTCCACCCGCGTGGTCACAGCGGCCCGGCTTTCCTGGTGGAATCGGCCCTGGTGTGGGGTTTCACCGCCGGAGTGATCGACCGCCTGCTGCACTACGCGGGCTGGGAGCGACCCTGGGACCGGGGGCGCCAGGTCCCGCTCGACTGGCACGCATGACAGGGTGTCGCTTGTGAACGTGGTGGACATCCTGTTGCTGGTCGCGGCCGTGTGGTTCGCGGTCGTCGGCTACCGCCAGGGCTTCGTCGTCGGCATCCTGTCGGTGATCGGGTTCCTGGGCGGCGGCCTCGTCGCCGTGTACACGCTTCCCGTGATCTGGGATGCCGCGACCGACAAGGCGGACGTCGGCACCACCGCCGCCGTCGTCGCCGTGGTCGTCGTCATCGTCTGCGCCTCCGTCGGCCAGGCCCTGACCACGCACCTCGGCAACAAGCTCCGTCGGTACATCACCTGGTCCCACGCCCGCACCCTGGACGCCACCGGCGGCGCGCTGGTCAACGTCGTAGCGATGCTGCTGGTCGCCTGGCTGATCGGCTCAGCCCTCGCCGGCTCGACCCTGCCGACGCTGCGCAACGAGGTCCGCGGCTCCCAGGTGCTCCACGGGGTCCGCTCGGCGCTGCCCGAGGAGGCCGACACCTGGTTCGCCGATTTCTCCGCGGTCCTCGCGCAGAACGGCTTCCCCCAGGTGTTCAGCCCCTTCGCCAACGAGCCCATCCCCGACGTCCGGCCGCCCGACCCGGCCCTCGCGCACAGCCCGGTCGCCTCCCGCGCCCAGCGCTCCATCGTCAAGGTCACCGGCACCGCCCAGAGCTGCGGCAAGGTCCTGGAGGGCACCGGCTTCGTCTTCGCCGACCGCCGCGTGATGACCAACGCCCACGTCGTCGGCGGGGTCGACGCGCCCCGGGTGCAGATCGGCGGAGAGGGCCGCAAGTACGACGCGAAGGTCGTGCTGTACGACTGGAAGCGCGACATCGCGGTACTCGACGTACCGGACCTGAGGGCGACCGCGCTGCGGTTCACCACCCAGGACGCGACCGGCGGTGACGGCGCGATCGTCGCGGGCTTCCCGGAGAACGGCGCGTACGACGTGCGCGCGGCGCGCGTGCGCGGGCGCATCGCGGCCGACGGCGCGGACATCTACCATCGCGGCACGGTCCGCCGGGACGTCTACTCGCTGTACGCCACCGTCCGCCCGGGCAACTCCGGCGGCCCCCTGCTCACGCCGGACGGCAAGGTGTACGGCGTGGTGTTCGCCAAGTCCCTCGACGACGCGGACACCGGCTACGCCCTGACGGTGGACGAGATCCAGTCCGACATCGAGCGGGGCCGTACGGCGAACGAGCAGGTGGGTACGGACAGCTGCGCCCTGTAGGGCGACACGGGTGCGTTCAGCCCCGGGGGTGACGCAGGCGCACCGAGACCCAGCGGGCCCGTCGGCGCAGGATGCGCGGAATTCCCACCCGGAGGTCCGCTTCCGCGAGTTGCGGGGTGCCGCGCTGAGCCGTGCTCAGGCCTGCGGCCGAGCGGCGGTTGCGGGGTGCGTCACTGTAGTCGTGCGTCCAGCCCATACCCCGACGTGTGCCCCCGCCCCAAGGTCGATAACCGCCCGCGCGCCCCCCAATTGGCCTATGCGGCAGGCATGTGGCCGTTCGGGGGACAAGTGTTCAGGAACCGGATACTCCACGCACAGTTCCGTCACCGTACCGTCACCGGTCGGGCTCGGGATCCTTGAGCCAGTTGATCAGCTCGGTGGAGAACGCCTGCGGGTCCTCCTCGTGCGGGAAGTGGCCGAGGCCGTCGAACAGCCGCCAGCGGTACGGCGCTTCGACGTACTCGCCCGAACCGGCCGCGCTGCGCGTGCGGGTCACCGGGTCCAGCGAGCCGTGCAGATGCAGCGTCGGCACCCGCACCGGCCGCTTCATCCGGCGGTAGAACTGCACGCCGTCCGGGCGGGCCAGCGAACGCACCAGCCAGCGGTACGGCTCGATCGCGCAGTGCGCGGTCGAGGGGATGCACATGGCCCGCTGGTACGTCTCCACGGCCGCGTCCTCCGGCAGCCGCGGCCCGGACCAGTCCCGGATCAGCCGGCCCGCCAGCGCCCCGTCGTCGGCGGTCAGTTGGCGCTCGGGGATCCAGGGCCGCTGGAACCCCCAGATGTAGGAGTTGGCGGCCGTCTGCCGGGCGTCCCGCAGCATCGCCGCGCGCCAGCGCCGCGGATGCGGCATGGACACCACGGCCAGCCGCCGTACGAGCTTGGGCCGCATGGCCGCCGCCGTCCACGCCAGGTAGCCGCCGAGGTCGTGGCCGACCAGCGCCGCGTCCGGCTCGCCGAGCGAGCGGATGACGCCGGTGACGTCCAGCGCGAGGTTGGCGGGGTCGTACCCGCGGGGCGTGCGGTCGCTGCCGCCGACGCCCCGCAGGTCCATCGCCACCGCCCGGTAGCCCGCGTCGGCGAGCGCGGTCAGCTGGTGCCGCCACGCCCACCAGAACTGCGGGAAGCCGTGCAGGAGCAGTACCAGGGGACCGTCGCCGAGTTCGGCGATGTGGAAGCGCGCGCCGTTGGCGGCGACGTCCCTGTGACTCCAGGGACCTTCGATCCGTACGGCCGAGGGGGCGGCGGGGTCCGTCATGACGATGAGCGTGCCACAGCCTCGATGGCCGCGGGACCCTGCTCCTCGGGCAGCTCCGGGCGCGGGTGCGGCTTGGCGTTCTGCAGGACGCCCGCGGTCTCCTTCATCGAGGCGGCCACCTTCTGCGGGCCCTGGCCCTTCTTGGCCTTCTTCGCGAACGCCACGCCGGTCAGGGCGAGGAGTCCGGCGACCAGGACGTTGGCCGCGAAGGACAGCAGGAAGCAGACGGCCAGGTTCCAGCCGCTCCAGGTGCGGATGCCGTACGCCAGGGCGAAGTTGAGCATCGGCAGGGAGAACACCAGGACCGCGCCCGCCATGGAGAAGGCGCCGCCGCTCATCGCGCCGCGCTTCACGTCCCGTTTCAGCTGGGCCTTCGCCAGCGCGATCTCGTCGTGCACCAGCGCCGACAATTCGGTCGTCGCCGAGGCGAACAGCTGGCCGATGCTGCGTTCGGCGCCGACCGGGCTGCCGTCGGGTGCGCTCATCGCGTTCTCCCTCAGAGGTCTCTCGTGGGTCCTACGTACCGTCTTGCGTACCGTCTTGATTTGTACCGTCTCGTCAGATCATGCCGGACGGCCGTCCTCCTCGCCTGCCCCGCCCGGTACTTCCGCAAGCCCGTGGCGTGCCCCGGCCGCCCGCTCGGCGGCCAGCCGCCGGTGTTCGGCGGCCTTGCGCTCGTGGATCTCGGCCATACGGAGGTGGTACGCCGGGTCGTCCTGTTCGTAGATGTCCGGGATGCCGTCGAGATCCTCGTCGCGCTCCTCCTCCGCGCACAGCCTGCGGTACTTGGCGTTGCGCAGCTTCAGCAGCACCGTGGCGCACACCGCCGCGATCAGCGAGCCGGTGAGGACGGCCGCCTTCACCTCGTCGGTCAGCACCGCGTCGCCCTCGAAGGCCAGCTCGCCGATGAGCAGCGAGACCGTGAAGCCGATCCCGGCGAGCGACGCCACCGCGAAGACGTCGGCCCACTCCAGGTCCTCGCTGAGCTGCGCGCGGGTGAAGCGGGCGGTCAGCCAGGTGCCGCCGAAGATGCCGATCGTCTTGCCCACGACCAGGCCGAGCACCACGCCGAGCGTCTCCGGCCGGGTGAACACGTCCCCGAGCGCCCCGCCGGATATCGACACACCGGCGCTGAACAGCGCGAACAGCGGTACGGCGAGCCCGGCCGACAGGGGCCGCACCAGATGCTCGATGTGCTCGGCCGGCGAGCGCTCCTCACCCTTCCGGGTGGTGCAGCGCAGCATCAGGCCCATCGCCACACCGGCGATGGTGGCGTGCACGCCGCTGTTGTACATCAGCGCCCAGACGACGACGGCGAGCGGCACGTACACGTACCAGCCGCGTACGCCCTTGCGCAGCAGCAGCCAGAAGACGACGAGGCCGGCGGCGGCCCCGCCGAGCGCGGCGAAGTTCAGCCGGTCGGTGAAGAAGACCGCGATGATCAGGATCGCGAAGAGGTCGTCGACGACCGCGAGGGTCAGCAGGAAGGCGCGCAGGGCGCTGGGCAGCGAGGTGCCGATGACCGCGAGGACGGCGAGTGCGAAGGCGATGTCGGTGGCGGTCGGCACCGCCCAGCCCTGTGCCGAGCCGCCCCCGGTGACACTGGTGAGCGTGTACACGAGCGCGGGTACGGCCATCCCGCACAGCGCCGCCACCACGGGCAGCACGGCCGCCCTGGGATCGCGCAGGTCGCCCGCGACCAGCTCGCGCTTCAGCTCGATGCCGGCGACGAAGAAGAACACGGCGAGCAGCCCGTCGGCGGCCCAGTGGGCGACGGAGAGGTTCAGACCCAGGCTGCCGGGGCCGAGGTGGAAGTGGGCGACGGTCTCGTAGCCGTGGTGCAGGCCGGGTATGTTCGCCCAGGCCAGCGCGGCCATGGCGGCGATGAGCAGCAGGACACCGCCGACGGTCTCGGTGCGCAGCGCGTCCGCGACGAAGGTCCGCTCGGGCAGGGACAGACGGCCGAAAACCTTGCGGGAGACGGTGCGGGGCGCGGTCACGGGAGACCTCCGGGGGCAGGCGGAACTCACTTGCCGACCAGACTTCCCGGCGCACCTGACGTGCCGCGTGGTACGACACTTTGCTTAGTTTACCTAAAGTGCCGACGTGCCGGGTCCGGTGATCTTCACCGTAGACGCCCGAGGGGCACCCGGCACGTTCGCCGTCCGGGTGCCCCTGGGGGTGACGCTCAGTCCTCCCGTGCCGCTCAGTCCTCGCTGGACGCCGCGGGCAGCTTGGCCTGGATGAGGTCCATGACCGTGGAGTCGGTCAGCGTGGTGACGTCTCCGAGCTGGCGGTTCTCGGCGACGTCCCGCAGCAGCCGGCGCATGATCTTGCCGGAGCGGGTCTTGGGCAGCTCGGCCACCGGCAGGATCCGCTTGGGCTTGGCGATCGGGCCGAGCGTGGCGCCGACGTGGTCGCGCAGCTCGCCGACGAGCGCCTCGGTCTCCGAGGCGGTGCCGCGAAGGATCACGAAGGCGACGATGGCCTGGCCGGTGGTCTCGTCCGCGGCGCCCACGACGGCGGCCTCCGCGACCGACGGGTGCGAGACGAGCGCCGACTCCACCTCGGTGGTGGAGATGTTGTGCCCGGAGACGAGCATCACGTCGTCCACTCGGCCCAGCAGCCAGATGTCCCCGTCGTCGTCCTTCTTCGCCCCGTCCCCGGCGAAGTACTTGCCCTCGAAGCGGGACCAGTAGGTGTCGATGAACCGCTGGTCGTCGCCCCAGATGGTGCGCAGCATCGACGGCCACGGCTCGGTCAGCACCAGGTAGCCGCCTCCGCCGTTCGGCACCTCGTTCGCCTCGTCGTCGACGACGGTGGCGCTGATGCCGGGCAGCGGACGCTGGGCGGAGCCCGGCTTGGCCTCGGTGACGCCGGGCAGCGGCGAGATCATCATGGCGCCGGTCTCGGTCTGCCACCAGGTGTCCACGACCGGCGTCCTGTCGGCGCCGATGTGCTTGCGGTACCAGATCCACGCCTCGGGGTTGATGGGCTCGCCCACCGAGCCGAGGACGCGGAGGGAGGAGAGGTCGAACTTGGCGGGGATGTCGTCGCCCCACTTCATGAACGTCCGGATCGCGGTCGGCGCGGTGTAGAGGATCGTGACCTTGTACTTCTGCACGATCTCCCAGAACCGCCCCTGGTGCGGGGTGTCCGGCGTGCCCTCGTACATCACCTGCGTCGCGCCGTTGGCCAGCGGGCCGTACACGATGTACGAGTGCCCGGTCACCCAGCCGACGTCGGCCGTGCACCAGTACACGTCCGTCTCCGGCTTGAGGTCGAAGACCGCCCAGTGGGTGTAGGCCGCCTGGGTGAGGTAGCCGCCGGAGGTGTGCAGGATGCCCTTCGGCTTCCCCGTCGTCCCGGAGGTGTAGAGGATGAACAGCGGGTGCTCCGCCTCGAACGCCTCCGGGAGGTGCTCGGCGGACTGCCGGTCCACCAGCTCGTGCCACCACACGTCCCGGCCCTCGGTCCAGGCGACCTCCTGGCCGGTACGGCGCACCACCAGCACGTGCTCGACGTTGTCGATCTTGCCGACCGCCTCGTCCACGGCCGGCTTGAGCGCGGACGGCTTGCCGCGCCGGTAGCCGCCGTCGGCGGTGATGACGACCTTGGCGTCCGCGTCCTGGATCCGGGTCGCGAGCGCGTCCGCCGAGAAGCCGCCGAAGACGACCGAGTGGGCCGCGCCGATCCGGGCCGAGGCCAGCATCGCGATCGCGGTCTCCGGGATCATCGGCATGTAGATGGCGACCCGGTCGCCCTTGCGCACACCCAGCTCCAGCAGGGCGTTGGCGGCCTTGGAGACCTCGTCCTTCAGCTCCGCGTAGGTGATCGCGCGGCTGTCGCCGGGCTCACCCTCGAAGTGGATGGCGACGCGGTCCCCGTGCCCGGCCTCCACATGCCGGTCCACGCAGTTGTACGCGACGTTCAGCTCGCCGTCCTTGAACCACTTCGCGAACGGCGGGTTCGACCAGTCCAGCGTCTCGGTCGGTTCCTTGGCCCAGGTCAGCCGACGGGCCTGCTCGGCCCAGAAGCCGAGCCTGTCAGCCTTGGCCTGTTCATACGCCTCCGCGGTGACGTTGGCTTGCGCTGCCAGGTCGGCGGGCGGCGCGAACCTGCGTTCTTCCTTGAGCAGGTTGGCCAGGCTCTCGTTGCTCACGACATCTCCCTTTCGAAGGGTGTCCGTTGTGTCCCAGGCCACAGCTCATCAGACGCGGGGGGCGGATGACAAGGGTCGACGGAAAAATTGGTTTAGACCTGTCCGGGACTTGCCGCCCGCGCCCGCCCGTGTGCCTCCTCACCTCCGTCAACGCCTCCGCCGGCGCCTTCCGTGACGTCCTCGAACACCGTTCCTCCTTCCGTTCGTGCGAGCAGGTACGCCTGTGCCTCGCCCACGTGGAAATACATGCCGTGCAGCTCCAACTCGCCCTTGGCCAGCGCCCGGGCGACCGGCGGGTGCGCCCGCAGGTGCTCCAGCTGCTGGACCACATTGGTCAGGCACAGCAGCTCCACCGCGTCCGCGGGGTCCCGCCCGGCCAGCCGGGGCCCGCCCCGGCCGTCGCCGGCCATCCGGGCCAGACTCGGCAGCCCGTGCCGCAGCCACCGCCGCAGCGGGGCCGCCCCCTGACCGGCCCCGCCGGCCAGCAGCGCCTGCATCGCCCCGCACCCGGAGTGCCCGCACACCGTGATGGAGCGCACCCCGAGCACCTCCACCGCGTACTCGATGGCGGCGGCCACCGAGTCGTCGCCGTGCTCCTCGTCCGGCGGCGGCACCAGGTTGCCGACGTTGCGGACGACGAACAGATCGCCGGGGCCGCTGGCGGTGATCATCGATGTGACGAGCCGGGAGTCGGCGCAGGTGAGGAAGAGCTGGGACGGGCGCTGGCCCTCCCGGGCGAGCCGCGCCAGCTCCTCCCGCACCAGCGGCGCGGTGTTCCGCTGGAACGAGCTGATGCCACGGGCCAGTTCGTGGCCGGCCTCCTGGCCCGCCGGGGCGGCGGGGGCCGCGGCGAAGCAGGACTGGTGGTTGCGCCAGGGGGTCCAGGGTCGGCACCTGCACCCGGTGGCCGGGGCCCGCTCGGCGGTCCGGATTCCGCCGCGCCGGCCCGTCAGCTCGGCCGTGCCTCCCCGCGCGGTGTGGGCACTGCGCCAGTCCTGCAGTGACTCGTACGCCGCGTGGTCCATGAACGAACCGTCCAACTCCACGACAGCATGGGCGCCTTGGGGTACGAGATGCAGGGCTCTGCTGAGCCGGGGCACCGCGAGGAATGTCAGCTGACCTCGGACACGTACGTGATGGACTCCTTCCTTCTCTTCGTGGGTGATACGGGTGCGGGCGAGGCGGTGCAGGGCGAGGGCGACCGCCACGGCGACGCCGAGCAGTACGCCCTGCAGGACGCCGAGGAGCACCACGCCGAGTGTGGTCGCGGCGTAGACCGGCACTTCGCGGTGGCGCGTCACCGTGCGGATGTGGTGCAGGGACACCATCTGGATGCCGACGGCCATCACCAGGGCGGCGAGGGAGGCGAGCGGGATCTCCTCCAGGATCGGGACCATCAGCAGCGCGGCGACTACTACGAGAACGCCGTGCAGCATCGTGGAGTTCCGGCTGACCGCACCTGAATTCACATTCGCGGTACTGCGCACGGCCACCCCCGCGATCGGCAGTCCGCCGAGGGCTCCGGAGACGATGTTGGCGGCGCCCTGGCCGAGCAGTTCGCGGTCCAGGTCGGAGCGGCCGAGGTGGGGCTGCGGGCCGGGGCGGGCGGCGACCAGCTTGTCCACGGCCACCGCGCCGAGCAGCGACTGCACGCTGCACACCAGGGTCGTGGTGAGCACGGCGGCCGCGACGCCGAGCGCCGGACCCTCGGGCAGCCCGGCCAGGGCGTGGCTGTGCCAGGAGGGCAGCTCGACCCGGGGCAGGGCCAGGCCGGCCAGGGCGGCGGTCGCGGCGGCTCCGGTGACGGCGACCAGGGCGGCCGGCACCCTGCGCAGCTGCCGGCCGGCGCGGCCGGGCAGGCGCGGCCAGGCCAGCAGCAGGACCAGGGTGAGCGCGCTCATCGACACGGCGGCCGGGTGCAGGTCGGCCAACTGGGCGGGGAGGTCCCGCAGATTGGCGAGGACGGAGCTGTCGGGGCTGCCGCCGAGCACGATGTGCAGCTGGGCGACGGCGATGGTGATGCCGATGCCGGCGAGCATGCCGTGCACCACGGCCGGGCTCACCGCGAGCGCGCCGCGCGCCACCCGCAGGCAGCCGAGGCCGAGCTGGGCGAGGCCGGCGAGGACGGTGATGCCGCAGGTCGCCCGCCAGCCGTAACGGTGGATCAGGTCGGCGGTGACCACGGTGAGTCCGGCGGCCGGCCCGCTGACCTGGAGCGGGCAGCCGCCCAGTCGGCCGGCCACGATTCCGCCGACCGCGGCGGCGACGAGTCCGGCCTGGAGCGGGGCGCCGGTGGCCAGGGCGATGCCGAGGGACAGGGGCAGGGCGATCAGGAAGACCGCGATGGCCGCGGACACGTCGGCGCCCGCTACGGGGAAGCGGCGGCGCGCGGGCGCGGGGCTGTGCGGTGGGTGGGGCTGCTGGATGTGAGGGGGTGCGCAGGCTGACATGTTCCCGTCTCCTCCGGGGCGGCGCGGTCGCGGACTGGGTGGGACCCGCGGCGATGGGCGGGCTCGGTCGCGGCCGTGGGTCACGGCGTGCAGCGGCGGGATGGATCAACGATCGGTAAAAGAACCGTAATGCCAAGTAAAGCTAGAGCATAACTTTTCGGGGCAAACGGGGCAGATGATCGCTCACTGGGGTGAACCGATCCTTTCATCGGCTTGTCGTACTAATTCCTTCTCGGTCCCGTGGGACCTTGGCCGCGCTGCCGGTGCAAGCCCGGCGTTTCACCACAGAACGGACCTCGTCAGTGTGTGCCTGAGAGAAGGAAGAAGGTGGGCGGAACATGGCCGCCACCCAGAGGATCGCCGTCGGCGCCATGGTCGCCGCGGCCTGTGCGGCGTCGCTCGCCGGTTGCGCGACCGACTCCAGCGGCACGAAGGAAGGGGCGCCCGGCCCGGACCAGGGGGCGCCGGCGCCGGGCAGCGTGCTGCGACTGATCGGCGACGGATCCACCGCGTACACCGGATCCCAGCCGCATCTGCCCAGGCCGGAGCGCCTGAGCCCCGGTCAGAAGCCCCCGCAGTTCGTCGTGTTCTCGTGGGACGGCGCGGGCGAGGACAGCCAGAAGCTGTTCTCGCACTTCCGTCAGGTCGCCAAGGAGAACAACGCGACGATGACGTACTTCCTCAGCGGCGTGTACATGCTGCCGAAGGAGAAGCGCGACCTGTACAAGCCGCCCCAGCACGACCCGGGCAGTTCCGACATCGGATTCAACGACGAGCAGGGGATCACCGACACCCTGAAGCAGGTACGGCTGGCCTGGTTGGAGGGCAACGAGATCGGCACCCACTTCAACGGACACTTCTGCGGGCCCGACGGCGGGGTCGGCACCTGGTCGGTGGACGAGTGGGAGAGCGAGGTCGCCCAGGCCAAGAAGTTCGTGAAGTCCTGGAAGACCAACACCGGCATGAAGCAGGCGGCACCGCTGCCCTTCGACTACGACAAGGAGCTGATCGGCGCCCGCACCCCCTGCCTGGAGGGGCGGAAGAACTTCGTGAAGGCCGCCCGCCGGCTCGGCTTCCGCTACGACTCCAGCGGGGTCAACGACCAGGTGTGGCCCAAGAAGAAGGAGGGCCTGTGGGACCTGTCGATGCAGCTGGTGCCCTTCCCGGGCCACACCTATGAGCAGCTGACCATGGACTACAACTTCATGGTCAACCAGTCCGGCACCGAGACCCAGGGCGACCCCGACAAGTTCGACTACTGGGGAGACCAGATGCGCGACGGCCTTCTCAAGGGCTTCTACCGCGCCTACGACGGCAACCGCGCGCCTCTGATCATCGGCAACCACTTCGAGTCCTGGAACGGCGGCACCTACATGCGCGCCGTCGAAGAGGTGGTGAAGGAGGTGTGCACCAAGCCCGAGGTGCGCTGTGTCTCCTTCCGCCGGCTGGCCGACTGGCTGGACGCCCAGGACCCCCAGACCCTGGCGAAGCTGCGCACCCTGGAGGTCGGCGAGGCGCCCCGGCAGGGCTGGGCGTCCTTCCTGTCCGGCCGTCCGGCTCCGGCGCCCAAGGGCGTGCCAGGGGCGCCGGCGGACAAGGCGTAGGCGTCGGACCGGCGGCAGTCCGGCCTTGGGCGCCGGCGCCGGGCGGGCGTCAGACCGGCGCCGCCACGCTTTCCCCGAGCACGAAGTGGGGGTCGACCTGCGCCGCCAGGTCGGCCCCGGTGCGCTCGTTGCCCCAGGACTCGGCGTTCTTCAGGTGGAAGTGCACCATCTGGCGGGTGTACCGCTCCCAGTCCCGCCGCTCGTAGGTGGCGTCGACGGTGGCCCGGAGCGTCTCCAGAGCGCGGGCATTGACCTCCTCCAGAAGGTCGAACCGGGGCGGGCGGCCCTTCTCCATGGCGCGCACCCAGTCCGAGCGCCCGACCGTCACGAGCAGGTCGTCGCCGACCTCCGCGCGCAGGAAGTCGATGTCGTCCGGCTCCTGGATCTTGTTGCCGACGACCTGCAGGGCCACGCCGAAGTCGCGGGCGTACTCCTTGTACTGGCGATAGACGGAGACCCCCTTCCGGGTCGGCTCGGCGACGAGGAACGTCATGTCGAAGCGGGTGAACATGCCGGAGGCGAAGGAGTCCGAACCGGCCGTCATGTCGACCACCACGTACTCGTCGGGGCCGTCGACGAGGTGGTTCAGGAACAGCTCCACCGCTCCCGTCTTGGAGTGGTAGCAGGCGACCCCCAGGTCGGCGTCCGTGAAGGGGCCCGTGACCATCAAACGGACGGCGCCGCCGTCGAGTTCCACCGGGCGCGCGCAGGCGTCGTAGACCGGGTTGGGCTCGCGCACCCGGACCAGTCGTGAGCCCTCGCCGGGCGGAGTGGTCTTGATCATCGTCGCGGCCGAGGCGATGCGCGGGTTGCTGCCGCGCAGGTAGTCCTTGATCAGCGGGAGCTGTTCGCCCATCGCGGGCAGCGCCGCCGCCTCCTCCTCGCCGAGGCCGAGCGCGGGGCCGAGGTGCTGGTTGATGTCCGCGTCGATGGCGACCACCGGGGCGCCCGCGGCCGCGAGGTGGCGGATGAAGAGGGAGGAGAGCGTGGTCTTGCCGCTGCCGCCCTTCCCAACGAAAGCAATTTTCATGTTCACCAAGCGTAGTCGCCTCATAGCTGTACGTGTCACGCGAACGTGAAGAAGACCACTCCTTCGTGGGGTCGGCCGGTGGGGTGCGTAGTGTCGTACTCATGAGTACGACAGGCGCGACCGCCGACCCTCTCGCTGCTCTGGGCTCGCTGCCCGGCGTGGCCGAGTCCGTTGAGTCCGTGCGCAAGGCCGTGGACCGGGTCTACGGGCACCGGATCATGCGGCGCCGCAGCAACGCGATCACCTCCGAGGCGGCCCTGCGCGGCGCCCGCGGCTCGGCGGCGCTGTCCGGCGCGGACTGGGCCCTGGAAGAGGTGCGCCGGCGCACCGACTTCGGCGCCGACCCCGAGGCCCGTGTCGTGGGCGCGGCCCTGCGGCTCGGCGCCGAGGCGGGGCAGCTGCTGTCCATCTGGCGCCAGTCGCCGCTGCGGGTGCTGGCCCGGCTGCACCTGGTGGCCGCCGCGAGCGGGGAGGACCAGGTCGGCAGGCCGCGCCAGGCCGGCGAGCCGGTGGACGAGCCGCTGATCGAGCTGCCGCTGCCGGAGGCCGAGGAGGTCTCGGGCCGGCTGGAGGGGCTGGCGGACCTGATCATCGCCGGTACGTCCGCGCCCGCGCTGGTGACGGCCGCCGTGGTCCACGGCGAACTGCTCGCGCTGCGTCCCTTCACGTCCTGCAACGGCCTGGTCGCGCGCGCGGCCGAGCGGATCGTGCTGATCGGCAGCGGCCTGGACCCGAAGGCGATCTGTCCGGCCGAGGTCGGCCACGCCGAACTGGGCCGCGCCGCGTACCTGGCTGCTCTGGACGGCTACGTCTCGGGCACCCCCGAGGGCATGGCGGCCTGGATCGCCCACTGCGGCCGGGCGGTGGAGCTGGGTGTACGGGAGTCGACCGCGGTGTGCGAGGCGCTGCAGCGCGGCGCGGCCTGAGAGGGCGTCCGGAGGGCATGACCCCCGGAAAGCGGAGCCCCGGAAAAGGGTTGCGGCGGTACGAGTTCTCGTACCGCCGCTGGCATGCTCACCGAGTTACCAAGCGTCCTCGATATGTCGCCCATCAGGTCGGGGTACTTTGCCCGTCACCTGGTGCGGCTGGCCCGTAATCGACGGGTCGACGTCGCGTGGGTGCCCGGTGTTCATGCGGGGTCCGTGGGGCCAAGTGCGTAGTGGTAGGGGATCCTCTCGGATGTCCTTTGGTCTCGCGGGCCTACGTTCTTTGTACCGCGAGCCGGGAGTAAGCGGAACCCCAGCCCACACTTCTTTACTTTCAGGTTCAAACGGGGTGAAACCGGCGTCGTTCAGGCGGTGCCGCGGCGCCGGCTGGTGAACCAGACGAGGCCGGCGGTCGCCGCCGCCGCTCCTACGGCCGCCGCCGCGACCAGGGCCGGGCGCGGCGGGACGGAGAAGGTGGGCAGCCGCTTTTTGAGCGGAACCGGGTGGCGGAAGGCCAGGACCGGCCAGCCGCGCGCGACTGCCTCGCGGCGCAGCGCGCGGTCCGGGTTCACGGCGTGCGGGTGCCCGACGGCCTGGAGCATCGGCAGGTCGGTCGCCGAGTCGCTGTAGGCGTAGCAGCGGTCGAGGTCGTAGCCCTCGGACGCGGCCAGCTCCCTGACGGCCTCTGCCTTGGTCGGGCCGTAGGCGTAGTACTCCACCTCTCCGGTGAAGCAGCCGTCCTCGCCGACGACCATGCGGGTGGCGACCACTCGGTCCGCGCCCAGCAGCTCGCCGATCGGCTCGACCACCTCCGCGCCCGAGGTGGACACGATCACCACGTCCCGGCCGGCCGCGTGGTGCTCCTCGATGAGGGAGGCGGCCTCGTCGTAGATGATCGGGTCGATCAGCTCGTGCAGGGTCTCGGCGACGATCTCCCGCACCTGCTGGACGTTCCAGCCACGGCACATTGCGGAGAGATACTCACGCATCCGCTCCATCTGGTCGTGGTCCAGGCCGCCGGCCAGGAAGACGAACTGGGCGTATGCGGTCCGCAGCGCGGCCCTGCGGTTGATCAGCCCGCCTTGGTAGAAGGACTTGCTGAAGGTGAGGGTGCTCGACTTCGCAATGACCGTCTTGTCCAGGTCAAAGAAGGCCGCTGCGCGGGGCAAGGAGTGGTTTTCCACGCCCCAGAGCATAGGCGCCCACCATTCGGCGTAAGGTGGGGCGCGTGGGTTTGCCTGAGAGGGCTCTCGGGTACACCATGGAAGTCACGGATCGTTCGCGACCGTGCTAACCCGGTCCGACTCCTCCCCCCCCCGAGTCGGCCGTGGGGACGACCCCCGCTCTCCCCCCCGGCGGGGGTCGTCGCATGTCCGGGTGGGTTTTTCCGCTTCTCCCCTTCCTTCACGCGGTCGTACGGCCGGCAGCGCGCCGCCGTGTCCGCGCCTTCGCCATGCCCATGATCTGTTACTGAGGGTAATCATCAGGCTGCGCTGTGGAAGTCGCACACGGATCAGTACAGGGGTCACCGGTATGGGTGACGGAGATATTCACAGGGCCTGGGTTGTCCACAGTTTTCCACCAAGATCCACATCATTTCGCGGATCGCTGGACCGTGATTCCAGCGCACTCCCGCCGCGGCGAGTTCATGGCCGGTTCCGATTGCCGGAGCGCGTATGGCCGGTTCCTATCGGCCGTTCATATGGAGGCCGCTTGCCGGTTCTTCACACCTTTGGGAATCGCGTGGCCGCAGGGGCTGCGCGGCCCGCGCAGCGAAGGGGGAACACCCGTGACCGGAACCGTCACCCACGACCCGCCGCCCGGCTCCGCGGAGCGGCCCGGACGGCCGCTCATCGTCACCGAGGACGCCGTACTCCTGGACGATCTGCTGCGCCTGTGCGCGGCGGCGGGCGCGACCCCCGAGGTCCATCACGGCGTACCGGAATCCGGCGACGGCTGGACGGCCGCCCCGCTCGTGCTCATCGGTGACGACGCCGCCCGCCGGGTGCGCGGGGCCGCCCGCCGGCCCGGTGTGGTGCTGGTGGGCCGCGACCAGGACGACTCAGGGGTGTGGAAACGAGCCGTCGAGATCGGCGCCGACCACGTCCTGATGCTCCCCGACGGCGAGGCATGGCTGGTCGACCGCATCGCCGACGTCGCCGAGGGAATCGGCCGCCCGGCCCTGACCGTCGGGGTGATCGGCGGGCGCGGGGGCGCCGGCGCGTCCACGCTCGCGTGCGCGCTCGCCGTCACCTCCGCGCGTGAGGGACTGCGCACCCTCCTGGTGGACGCCGATCCGCTCGGCGGCGGACTCGACGTCCTCCTCGGCGGCGAGAGTGCCGAAGGACTGCGCTGGCCCGCCTTCGCCGCCTCCCGCGGCCGGGTCGGCGGCGGTGCCCTGGAGGAGTCGCTGCCCGAACTGCACTCCCTTCGCCTGCTCAGCTGGGACCGCGGCGACTGCGTGGCCATTCCCGCTCCCGCGGTCCGCGCGGTGCTGGCCGCCGCCCGGCGGCGCGGCGGCACGGTCGTGGTCGACCTGCCCCGCCGACTCGACGACGGGGTCGCCGAAGCCCTCGCCCAGCTCGACCTCGCCCTGCTCGTCGTCCCGGCCGAACTGCGGGCGCTCGCCGCCGCCGGACGCGTCGCCTCCGCCGTCGGCATGGTCGTACGCGATCTGCGGGTGGCGGTCCGCGGGCCGTACGCACCCGGCCTGGACGGCCATGAGGTGGCCCGGCTGCTCGGCCTGCCGCTGGCCGGCGAGGTGCCCGTCGAACCGGCGCTGCTGCGCCCGCGGGGCGGCGCGAAACCCCCGGGCGCGGCCGGGCGCGGCCCGCTCGCCCGCTTCTGCGGGAACTTCTGGGAGCGCGCGCTGGTCGAGGCGGGAGGCACCCGATGACCCTGCCCGGACTCGACCGGGCCGACGGCGCGGCCCTGCTCGACGGCGTCCGCCGCCGGCTCGCCGAGAGCGGCGCCGAACCCACCCCCGCGCGCGTGGCCCAGGCGCTGCGCGAACAGGGCCGGGTGCTCGGCGACGCGGAGATCCTCGGCGCGGCCGCACACCTGCGGTCCGAGCTGGTCGGCACCGGCCCCCTGGAGCCGCTGCTCGCCGACCCGGACGTCACCGACGTCCTGGTCTCCGCTCCGGACCGGGTGTGGGTGGACCGGGGCGGCGGCCTGGAGCTGACCCCGGTGACCTTCCCCGACGCGGCGGCCGTACGACGTCTCGCGCAGCGGCTGGCCGCCGTGGCCGGACGCCGGCTGGACGATGCCCGGCCCTGGGCGGACGCCCGGCTGCCCGACGGCACCCGGCTGCACGCGGTGCTGCCCCCGGTGGCCGTCGGCTGCACCTGCCTGGCCCTGCGGGTGGTACGGCCCCGGGCCTTCACCCTGGAGGAACTCGTCGCGGCCGGCACGGTGCCGCCCGGCGGCGACCGGATCCTGCGGGCGCTGCTCGAGGCCCGGCTGTCCTTCCTGGTCAGCGGCGGCACCGGATGCGGCAAGACGACCTTGCTGAGCGCCCTGCTCGGGCTCGTCGGACCGGGGGAGCGGATCGTGCTCGCCGAGGACTCGGCCGAGCTGAGGCCGGACCATCCCCACGTCGTCCGGCTGGAAACCCGGCCCGCCAACCAGGAGGGCGCCGGCCTGGTCACCCTGGAGGACCTCGTGCGGCAGGCGCTGCGGATGCGGCCGGACCGGCTGGTCGTCGGCGAGGTGCGCGGACCCGAGGTCGTGCATCTGCTCGCGGCCCTCAACACCGGCCATGAGGGCGGCTGCTGCACGGTCCACGCCAACGCCGCCGCGGATGTCCCGGCCCGGCTGGAGGCGCTGGCGACGGCCGCCGGGCTGGACCGGGCAGCGCTCCACAGCCAGTTGGCGGCCGCCCTCTCGGTGGTGGTGCACCTGGTACGGGACCGGTCCGGGCGGCGCCGGATCGCCGAGGTCCATGTGCTGGAGCGGGACGCCACCGGGCTGGTGCGGACGGTACCGGCGCTGCGCTGGGGCGAGCGGGCCTTCGCGCGGGAGCGGGGGTGGGAGCGGTTGCGGCAGCTGCTGGGCGGGTCGGCGGGGTTCGAAAGCGAGTGAGGGGCGGGCGTGAGGTCCGGAGTGGGGTCCGAGATGAGGTTCGGGAGTGACAGGAGAGGTGACGGAAGTGATCGGTGAGACGTCCATGGGGGCCGCGCTGGTCTGTCTCGGTGCGTTGGTCTGGCTGCTGGGCGGGCGGCACTACGGGATGCGGCGGGCACGGCTGCTGCTGGCCGGCGGCGGGGTGGTGGCGACGGGGTCGCCCGTCTGGGAGGAGGCCCTCGCGGAACTGCGGCGGCGGTGCGGCCGGTGGGGAGCCGAGTGGTGGGCGCTCGTCGCCGGACTGGTGGTCGCCGTGCTGGGCGCCTCGGTGATTCCGGTCGTCGCGGGGGCGGCCGGGGTGCCGGTGCTCCGCCGGGTACGGCTGGCGCGGCAGGCGCGGCAGGCCCGGGAGCGGCGGGCGGACGCGGTGATCGCCCTGTGCGGGGCGCTCGCCGGAGAGGTGCGGGCAGGACGGCAGCCGGGGGAGGCGCTGCTGCGGGCCGCTCGGGACTCCGGCGGGTGCGGCGACGCGCAGGCCGCCGTGGTGGCGGCGGCCCGGTTCGGCGGAGACGTGCCCGGCGCGCTCGCCGCGGCGGCACGGCAGCCGGGCGCCGAGGGCCTGCTCGGACTCGCCGCCTGCTGGCGAGTGGCCGTGGACCAGGGCGCCGGACTCGCCGCCGGTCTGGACCGGCTGGACGGGGCCCTGCGTGCCGAGCGCGACCAGCGGGCCGACCTGCGCGCCCAGTTGTCGGGCGCCCGGGCCACCGCGGTGCTGCTCGCCGCGCTGCCCGCCCTAGGCCTGCTCCTCGGCACGGCGATGGGCGCGGACCCGCTGCGGGTCCTGCTGCACAGCGGGGCCGGCCTCGGCTGTCTGACGGCCGGCGCGGTGTTCGAGACGGCCGGGATGTGGTGGGCGGTGCGGATCGTGCGGCGGGCGGAGGCGGTGTGAGGCGGAGTGGCTGCGGAGGAGGTGTGAGCGAGGTGGGTGTGATGCGTCGAGCGGTCCGGAGGTCCGGACGGCGGGGAGAGGGGCGGGCGGTATGAGCGGGGAGGTCATCCACAGGCTGGGGATGACGGCGGCCGTGGTGCTGGCCCTCGGCTGGGGTGCACGGCGGCTGGAGCTGGCGCGGCGGCGACGGCGGGCGCGGCACCGGGTGGCCGAGCTGCTGGGACTGGAAGTGTCCCCGGCCGGAGTGCCGTTGATGATCCCCGGCGCGGTGCGGCGGTGGCTGCCTCCGGCCGCCGCGGCGGGTGGCGTGTGGGTGCTGGTCGGCGGAGTCGCCGGGGTCGTGCTGGGGCTGGGCGTCGGTGTCGTGCTCGCACGGTGGCGGGGTCGGCAGAACTCGGCGGCCGGCCGGGAAGAGGCGATCGACACCGCCGAGGCCGCGCGCCAACTCCCGCTCGCCGCCGACCTGCTGGCCGCCTGCATCACGGCCGGCGCCGGCCCGGTGATCGCCGCCCAGGCGGTCGGGGAGGCCCTCGGCGGACCCGTCGGACAGGCGCTGGCGCGGGGCGCGGCGGAGGTCCGGCTCGGTGGTGAACCGGCGGACGCCTGGCGGAACTTGGCCGCGCTGCCCGGTGCGGGCGTGCTGGCGCGGCTGCTGGAGCGGGCCGACGAGTCCGGACTGCCCGCGGCCGGCCCGGTCACCCGTCTCGCGTCGGACGCGCGCGCGGAGTGGGCTCGTACGGCGACGGTCCGGGCGCGCCGCGCGGCCGTACTGATCTCCGCGCCGGTCGGCCTCTGCTTCCTGCCCGCGTTCATCGCGGTCGGCGTGCTGCCCGTCGTGATCGGACTGGCGGGCGGGCTGATGGGCGGGAGGTGAGGCGGACGAGAGCGGATGTGGACGTGCACGTGCACGTGGACGTCAGGTGAGCGTCGGAGAAGTCGACAACAGACCAGAATCTCACGGGGGTTGAAATGTTCAACAAGATCAGGAAAGCGGCGGTCCGGTTGCGCGGGGCGTGCCGCCAGGACGCCGGAATGGTGACGTCCGAGTACGCCATGGGGATCATCGCGGCCGTCGCGTTCGCGTTGCTGCTCTACAAGGTCGTCAACAGCGGCCAGGTCCAGGCGGAGCTGCAGGCCATCGTGAAGAGGGCCCTCAGTGCGCGGATGTGAGCGAGGCGGGGACCGGGGGTTCGTGACCGCGGAGGCGGCCATGGTGCTGTCCGTGCTGGTGGCGTTCACGATGGCGCTGGTCTGGGGGCTGCTCGTGGTGGCGGCACAGATCAGGTGCGTGGACGCGGCCCGTGCGGGCGCCCGGGCCGCCGCCCGTCAGGATCCGGCCGACGCGGTGGTGAGGGTGACCCGGGAAGCGGCACCGCGGGGAGCGCGGGTGACCGTCGTACGCGAGGGCGACCGGGTCCGGGTGACGGTGGTGGCCAAGCCACCGGTGCTGAGCGGGCTGCCGTTCGAGGTACGGGAGGAGGCTGTGGCGCTGGCCGAGGAGACGGTCGGGGCAGGGGAGGCGGTGGATGGGCCGGGAGGGGCACGTGAGGATGCGGGGCTGGGTTCGTGAGGGACCGCGGCGGCAGGACCTCGACCGGGGATCCGCCACCGTCTGGAGTCTGGGGGCGATCGCCGTGCTGTGCGTGGTGTTCGGTGCCGTGGTCGCTCTCGGGCAGGCCGTCGTCGTACGGCACCGGGCGGCCGGCGGCGCCGACCTGGCCGCCCTCGCGGCGGCGGACCACTGGGCCGAGGGCGGCGCGGCGGCCTGCGCCCGGGCCGGGCGGCTGGCGGCGGCACAGGGGGTGCGGTTGGTGCGGTGCGCGATCGAGGGCGACACCTCGGACGTGACGGCGGCCACGGGGCGAGGGCCGTTCGCGGCGGAGGTCAGGGCGAGGGCGGGTCCGCCGGGGCCGGTGCCGCCTGGCGGGTCGGACGGGACCGGGCTCGTACCACCGCGTGCCGTACCGGCCGCGCCTGCCGTCCCCGTGCCGGGCGGTGCGGAGCAGCCAGGCCCCTGAGCGGCCCTCCTCACCCGGCCCTTCCGAATCGCCTCCTCACCCACCCCCCGCCGGCTTCTCCTCCGGTGCCCCCCGGAGCAGTGCCGTGAGGAGTCGTACCGCGCCCCTCTTGTGCAGGGGGTCGTTGCCGTTGCCGCACTTGGGGGACTGGATGCAGGACGGGCAGCCGGAGTCGCACTCGCAGGAGGCGATGGCCTCGCGGGTGGCGGTGAGCCAGGCGCGGGCGGTGTGGAAGGCGCGCTCGGCGAAGCCCGCCCCGCCGGGGTGGCCGTCGTAGACGAAGACCGTGGGGAGGAGGGTGTCGGGGTGCAGGGGGATCGAGACCCCGCCGATGTCCCAGCGGTCGCAGGTCGCGAAGAGGGGCAGCATGCCGATGGAGGCGTGCTCGGCGGCGTGCAGGGAGCCGCCGAGGATCTCCGGGGTGATCCGGGCCTCGTCCAGCTGGTCCTCGGTGACCGTCCACCACACCGCGCGGGTGCGCAGCGTACGAGGAGGGAGGTCGAGTTTGGTCTCGCCCAGCACTTCGCCGGTGATCAGGCGTCTGCGGAGGTAGGAGACCACCTGGTTGGTGACCTCGACGGAGCCGTAGCAGAGACGGCCGGCGCCCCACGGGATCTCGGTGTCGGTCTCCAGGATGGAGATCGCCGTGGTGTCGCGGGCGACCGTCGAGTAGGGCGGGTCGGCCTGTTCGACCAGGGCGACCGAGTCCTCCAGGTCCAGGGCGCGCACCAGGTAGGTGCGGCCCTGGTGCAGGTGGACGGCGCCCTCGTGGACCGTGGAGTGCGCGGCGCCCGCGTCGACGGTGCCGAGCAGGCGGCCCGTGCCGGCCTCGACGACCTGCACCGGACGGCCGCCAGCGCCGCGGATGTCGGTGAGGTCGGCGGCCCGCTCCCGGCGGGTCCAGTGCCAGGCCTTCGTACGGCGGCGGAGCAGCTTCGCGGCCTCCAGCTGCGGCAGCACGTCCGCGCAGGCGGGGCCGAAGAGGTCCAGGTCCTCCTCGGTCAGCGGCAGCTCCGCGGCGGCGGCGCACAGGTGCGGGGCGAGGACGTAGGGGTTGTCGGGGTCGAGGACGGTCGATTCCACCGGTTGGTCGAACAGGGCCTCGGGATGATGGACGAGGAAGGTGTCCAGCGGGTCGTCGCGGGCGACGAGGACCGCGAGGGCGCCCTGGCCGGAGCGGCCCGCGCGGCCCGCCTGCTGCCACAGGGACGCGCGCGTGCCCGGGTAGCCGGCGATGACCACCGCGTCCAGGCCCGAGACGTCCACGCCCAGCTCCAGGGCCGTCGTGGCGGCGAGGCCGAGGAGTTCGCCGGAGTGCAGGGCGCGTTCCAGGGCGCGGCGCTCCTCGGGGAGGTAGCCGCCGCGGTAGGCCGCGACACGCCGGGCCAGGGAACGGTCGACCTCGGCGAGTCTCTCCTGGGCGATCACCGAGATGAGTTCGGCGCCGCGCCGGGAGCGGACGAAGGCGACCGAGCGCACGCCCTGCACGGTCAGGTCGGTCAGCAGGTCGGCGGTCTCGGCGGTGGCGGTACGCCGTACGGGTGCGCCCTTCTCGCCCTGCAGTTCGGTGAGCGGGGGCTCCCAGAGGGCGAAGACCAGCTCACCGCGCGGGGAGGCGTCGTCGGCGACCTCCACGACCGGCAGGCCGGTCAGCCGGCGGGCGGCGACCGCGGGCTCGGCGGCGGTCGCCGAGGCCAGCAGGAACACGGGGGAGGAGCCGTAGCGGGCGCACAGGCGGCGCAGCCGGCGCAGCACCTGGGCGACGTGGGAGCCGAAGACGCCCCGGTAGGTGTGGCACTCGTCGATGACGACGTACCGGAGGGACTTCAGGAAGGAGGACCAGCGCGGGTGGGAGGGAAGTATCCCGCGGTGCAGCATGTCGGGGTTGGTGAGGACGTAGTTGGCGTATTGGCGGATCCACTCGCGTTCCTCGAACGGGGTGTCGCCGTCGTACACGGCTGGGCGTACCGAGGTGCCGAGAGATTGTGAAAGTTCCTTCACCGACCGGCACTGGTCCGCCGCGAGTGCCTTGGTGGGGGCCAGGTAGAGGGCGGTGGCACCGCGGCCGTTCGGGGCCTCGGCACCGTCCAGGAGGGTGGACAGGACGGGCATCAGGTAGGCGAGGGACTTGCCGGAGGCGGTGCCGGTGGCGACGACCACCGAGTCGCCGTCCAGGGCGTGTTCCGCGGCCAGTGCCTGGTGTGCCCAGGGGTGCTCGATGCCGCACGCCTGTACGGCCGCGATCACCTCGGACCGAATCCGGTCAGGCCAGACGGCATGGCGACCCGCGCGCGGGGGCAAGTGCTCCGTATGAGTGATGCGCGCAGCCCGGCTCGGCCCGGAGGCGAGCCGGTCCAGGACCGTGCCCGGAGACGGGCGGGACGCCGCGTGGGCCTGGGGTCGATCGGATCGGTGATTCTTGGCCATCGGCACCGAGTGTGTCACTGGCGTGACGGACAATGGAGTCAAGGCGTCGTGCACGCCCGCCCGTAAGTGATTGAATGCCATCGCGGCTGGCGAAGCGTCCCGGGGGCCGTAAGCCGAGTGCCCTAGGGCGACCGCTCGATAGCAAGGTGCTGGAGGATCCGTGGACCTGTCCCTGTCGACCCGTACCGTCGGCGATCGTACGGTCGTCGAGGTCGGTGGCGAAATCGACGTATATACCGCGCCCAAGCTGCGCGAGCAGCTGGTCGAGCTGGTGAACGACGGGAATTTCCACCTCGTCGTCGACATGGAGGGCGTGGACTTCCTCGACTCCACCGGGCTCGGCGTCCTGGTCGGCGGGCTGAAGCGGGTGCGCGCCCATGAGGGCTCGCTGCGCCTGGTCTGCAACCAGGAGCGCATTCTCAAGATCTTCCGTATCACCGGCCTCACCAAGGTGTTCCCGATCCACACCACGGTCGAGGAAGCGGTGGCGGCCACCGACTGATCGGCCACCGACCGATCCCGGACCGGTCGCCGGCGTCGGACCCCTGCCGGGGGTCGGACGCCGGCCGGTCCCGTCCTGGGCCGGTGCCGACGCGCCGGTCCGGGGCACAGATGTACACCAGGGGTGCGGGCGCTCGGCGGCCGCCCCCGACCGCACGCCCGTAGTCGCGAGGGGGATGCATGGCCACCGTCGAACTCCGCTTCAGCGCGCTGCCCGAGCACGTCCGCACCGCCCGGCTGGTGGCGGCAGCGGTGGCGCGCAGGGCCGGAGTGGACGAGGCCGTCCTGGACGAGGTGCGGCTCGCCGTGGGCGAGGCCTGCTCCCGCGCCGTCGGGCTGCACCAGATCAGCGGCGTCACGGCACCGGTGAAGGTGGCGTTGATCGAAGAGGAGAAACAGTTCTCCATCGAGGTCGGCGACGAAGCCCCGCACGCCGCTCCGGGCGGCGACACGCCCGGCGCTCAGGACAGCGATGCGGAGGTCGAGGAGGACGAGATGGGCCTCGCGGTCATCAGCGGCCTCGTCGACGACGTGGAGGTCACCACCGGGCAGAACGGTGGCCTGATCCGCATGACCTGGCCGACCGCGCCACCGGCCACCGCACTGGCCTGAACCGCCTCGCCCGAACCGACAGGGGCCCTGCCTGAGCAGGGCCCCTGTCGCGTTTTCCGGCCGCCCGCGGAATTCGTGAAGGAATTCACGATCAAAATCCCGATAATTTGATCAAGCACCCATCTGGCCGTCAATGGTTTTGAGGCATTACCTCTTTCGGGTTCGCTGTCCGTGCATGCAGGCCAATTCCGTTTACCGTCCCCTGTTTAGATCACTCGGCGGTACCTACAATCCGTCCACATCTTGAGCTCAGCCCAAGCGTCAAGGAGGACGAATGGCGGGGCTTTCTACCCCAGAGCAGTTGGGTCACCCCTCATCCCTCGCAGCCGCGGTCCTGACCGACGACAACCGGATCATCGTGGCCGTCATCGCGGCCGTCGCCCTGGCCGCTCTGGTGGTCGCGGGGATCCTGGTGCGTCAGGTGCTGGCGGCGGGCGAGGGAACCGACAGCATGAAACGGATCGCCGAGGCGGTCCAGGAAGGCGCCAAGGCGTATCTCGCCCGGCAGCTGCGCACGCTCGGCGTATTCGCCGTCGTGGTCTTCTTCCTGCTCATGCTGCTGCCCGCGGACGACTGGAATCAACGAGCCGGACGCTCGGTGTTCTTCCTGATCGGAGCGGCGTTCTCGGCGGCCACCGGCTATATCGGCATGTGGCTCGCCGTACGCAGCAATGTGCGGGTCGCCGCAGCGGCCCGGGAAGCCACTCCGGCGGAAGGCGAACCGGAAAAGGATCTCACCACCGTCTCGCACACCGCGATGAAGATCGCATTTCGCACGGGCGGCGTCGTCGGCATGTTCACGGTGGGGCTCGGCCTGCTGGGCGCCTCCTGTGTGGTGCTGGTGTACGCCGCCGACGCACCGAAGGTGCTGGAGGGCTTCGGCCTCGGCGCCGCCCTGATCGCGATGTTCATGCGCGTGGGCGGCGGCATCTTCACCAAGGCCGCCGACGTCGGCGCCGACCTGGTCGGCAAGGTCGAACAGGGCATTCCGGAGGACGACCCGCGCAATGCCGCGACCATCGCCGACAACGTGGGCGACAACGTCGGCGACTGCGCCGGCATGGCGGCCGACCTCTTCGAGTCGTACGCGGTGACCCTGGTGGCCGCGCTGATCCTCGGCAAGGCCGCCTTCGGCGACTCCGGGCTGGCCTTCCCGCTGCTGGTGCCCGCCATCGGCGTGATCACGGCGATGATCGGCATCTTCGCGGTGGCCCCGCGCCGCGCCGACCGCAGCGGCATGACCGCGATCAACCGGGGTTTCTTCATCTCCGCGGTGATCTCGCTGGCGCTGGTCGCGATCGCGGTCTTCGTCTACCTGCCGTCGACGTACGCCGGCCTCGACGGCGTCACCGACGCGGCGATCAAGGGCAAGGACGGTGATCCGCGCCTCCTCGCGCTGGTCGCGGTGGCCATCGGCATCCTGCTCGCCGCCGTCATCCAGCAGCTGACCGGCTACTTCACCGAGACCAACCGCCGCCCGGTGCGGGACATCGGCAAGACCTCCCTGACCGGCCCTGCCACCGTCGTCCTCTCCGGCATCTCGGTGGGCCTGGAGTCGGCCGTCTACACCGCCCTGCTGATCGGCCTGTCCGTCTACGGCGCGTTCCTGCTCGGCGGTACGTCGATCATGCTGGCGCTGTTCGCGGTCGCGCTGGCCGGCACCGGGCTGCTCACCACGGTCGGGGTGATCGTCGCCATGGACACCTTCGGGCCGGTGTCCGACAACGCCCAGGGCATCGCCGAGATGTCCGGTGACGTCCAGGGCGCGGGCGCGCAGGTGCTCACCAACCTGGACGCGGTCGGCAACACCACCAAGGCCATCACCAAGGGCATCGCGATCGCCACCGCCGTCCTCGCCGCGTCGGCGCTGTTCGGGTCGTACCGCGACGCGATCACCACCGGGGTGCAGGACGTCGGGACGAAGCTGACCGGTCCGGGCTCACCGCTCAGCCTGTCGCTGGACATCTCGCAGCCCAACAACCTCGTCGGCCTCATCGCGGGCGCCGCGGTCGTCTTCCTCTTCTCCGGACTTGCCATCAACGCGGTGTCGCGGTCGGCGGGTTCGGTGGTGTTCGAGGTACGGCGACAGTTCCGCGAGCACCCCGGGATCATGGACTACACCGAGAAGCCCGAGTACGGGCGGGTCGTCGACATCTGCACCAAGGACGCCCTGCGGGAGCTGGCCACGCCCGGTCTGCTCGCCGTCATGGCGCCGATCTTCATCGGGTTCACGCTCGGCGTCGGCGCGCTCGGCTCCTACCTCGCCGGCGCGATCGGCGCGGGCACGCTGATGGCGGTGTTCCTCGCCAACTCCGGCGGCGCCTGGGACAACGCCAAGAAGCTGGTGGAGGACGGCCACCACGGCGGCAAGGGCAGCGAGGCCCACGCGGCCACGGTGATCGGCGACACGGTCGGCGACCCCTTCAAGGACACCGCCGGACCCGCGATCAACCCGCTGCTGAAGGTCATGAACCTGGTCTCGCTGCTCATCGCACCCGCGGTGATCAAGTTCTCCTACGGAGACGACAAGAACCTCGGCGTGCGGATCGGGATCGCGGTCCTCGCGCTGCTGGTGATCGTCGTGGCCGTGTACGTCTCCAAGCGGCGCGGTATCGCCGTCGGCGACGAGGAGAGCACCGAGCGGGTCGCCAACTCACCGGACGCCGCGGTGGTTTCGTAGCTCCGGCCGAGAAGGCCTGGCCAACGGGCGGGGGGGGGGGGGGGGGGGGGGGGGGGGGGGGGGGGGGGGGGGGGGGGGGGGGGGGGGGGGGGGGGGGGGGGGGGGACAGAGCACGGGGAGGGGGGTGTTCCTCTCC
>NZ_JBVHVI010000020.1:0-109041 GCF_055564915.1 Streptomyces sp. NPDC028928 | reverse complement strand
CCACCCCCCCCCCCCCCACTCCCCCCCCCCCTCCCCTCTCCCCCCCCCCCCCCCCCCCCCCCCCCCCCCCCCCCCCCCCCCCCCCCCCCCCCCCCCCCCCCCCCCCCCCCCCCCCCCCCCGCTTCCGCGTGTGCCCGCCCATGTCGTGAGCCGCATCCCGAGCCACGTCGTGAGCCTTCTCTCCCATGGTGCGAAAGGTCACAAAAGCTGACTTACGGCTCCTTCGGCAGGGGGAGGGGGTGCGTTCGCCGTGTAGATTCCGGGGGCCGAGAGCCATGGAAGGGACCAATCCGGTGAACAAGAAGCTCGCGGCCGCACTGTCCGGCGGTGCGGTACTGGTGGTGGCGGTGTCGGGGTGCAGCAGCAGCGGTGAGGAGGGGCCCGACCCCAAGCTGGTGTCCTGGGCCAAGACGGTGTGCGACGCGGTGCCCGCGCCCAACGCCAAGATCCGGTCGGCCAACGCCGCGATAGCGGCCATCGCCACGGACAGCAACCTCCCGCCCAAGAACGCGCAGAAAACGTACGCGGACGCCTTCCAGGACATGGCCGACGGCTACAAGGCGCTCGCGAACGCCCTCGACACCGCCGGCGCGCCCCCCGGTGTCGACGGTGGCGCCAAGCTGCAAAAGGACGCGGCCAAGAACCTTTCCGGCCTGGCCACGTCGTACGCCGATCTGAAGAAGAAGGTCGACGGGCTCAACACCAAGGACCAGGGCAAGTTCGCCCGTGGCCTCAAGGAGGTCGCCGCCCAGTCGAAGGAGATCGGCAAGCAGAGCGACAGCGGTACGCAGGCGCTGAAGCGGCTGGAGCAGGAGGACGTCAAGAAGGCCATGGCCAAGCAGCCCAGCTGCAAGGTCGCCGCGTCCGCCTCGGCCTCCGCACCGGCACCGGCGACCGCGGGCTGACGTCGGCGGACGCCGCGCGTGAAGTCGGCCCCGGGCAGCCGCCCCGGGCCACAATGGGGGCGTGACTGACTCCGGACTCGCTCCCCTGCCCGCTTCCGACCGGCCCGACATCGCCGCGCGTCTGAGGGACGCGCTGCTCGCCGCCTCCTTCACCGCCGACGGGCTG
The DNA here is from genome assembly GCF_055564915.1 of Streptomyces sp. NPDC028928. Taxonomy (NCBI): domain Bacteria; kingdom Bacillati; phylum Actinomycetota; class Actinomycetes; order Kitasatosporales; family Streptomycetaceae; genus Streptomyces; species Streptomyces sp. NPDC028928. The sequence continues at coordinate 107,970 of NZ_JBVHVI010000020.1, read as the reverse complement.
CTCGACCTGCTCGGCGCCGCCGCGTACGCGGCGCTGGCCCGCAGCGAGACCGTGCCCGCTCTCCGGGTGACCCGCGGCGACACGCCGCTGGAGACGCTCGTACGGCTGTTCCTGCTCCAGCAGCCGGTGCCGCACGCGCGCGTGGCGGCCGTTCTGCCGGTCGAGGAGGCCCTGGAGGCCGGCTGGCTCACGCGCGTGGGCGGCGACGAGGTGGCCGCCACCGTGGACGTACGGCCGTACGGCGGTCCCGGCGGCGAGGACTGGTTCATCGTCTCCGACCTCGGCTGCGCGGTCGGCGGGGCCGGCGGCATCGGGCAGCGCGCGGAGGGCGTCGTGCTGGGCGTCGGCGGCGCCTCGACGACCCTCGCCGGCATCACCGTCCGCACCCCCGTCGCCTCCGCCCTCGACCTCGGCACCGGCTCCGGCATCCAGGCCCTGCACGCGTCGCAGCACGCCACCCGCGTGACGGCGACCGACCTCAACCCGCGCGCGCTGCACATCACGGCGCTCACCCTGGCGCTCTCCGGGGCCCCGTCCGCCGACCTGCGCGAGGGCTCGCTGTTCGAACCGGTCAGGGACGACGAGACCTTCGACCTGATCGTCTCCAACCCGCCGTTCGTGATCTCCCCGCGCGCCCGGCTGACGTACCGGGACGGTGGCATGGGCGGGGACGATCTGTGCCGCTCGCTCGTTCAGGAAGCGGGGGAACGGCTGAACGAGGGCGGGTTCGCGCAGTTCCTCGCGAACTGGCAGCACGTCGCAGGGGAGGACTGGCAGGACAGACTCAGGTCGTGGGTGCCGCGCGGGTGCGATGCCTGGATCGTGCAGCGCGAGGTACAGGACGTCACACAGTACGCCGAGCTGTGGCTGAGGGACGCCGGTGACCACCGCGGGGACCCTGCGGAGTACCAGGCGCGGTACGACGCCTGGCTCGACGAGTTCGAGGCGCGCAAGGTCAAGGGGGTCGGCTTCGGCTGGATCACCCTGCGCCGGACCGGGTCCGCCGAACCCGTGGTCACCGTGGAGGAGTGGCCGCACCCGGTGGAGCAGCCGCTCGGCGAGACGATCCGGGCGCACTTCGACCGGCTCGACTATCTCCGGACGCACGACGACGCGGCGCTGCTGGACAGCCATTTCAAGCTCGCCGCCGAAGTGGTCCAGGAGCAGGTCGGGCTGCCCGGCGCCGAGGACCCGGAGCATGTGGTGCTGCGCCAGCACCGCGGGATGCGCCGGGCGACGAAGGTGGACACGGTCGGTGCCGGATTCGCGGGCGTGTGCGACGGCACGCTGAGCGCGGGCCGCATCCTGGACGCCATCGCGCAGCTCGTCGGCGAGGACGCCGTGCTGCTCCGCGACCGCACGCCCGCGCAGATCCGGCTGCTGGTGGAGCAGGGCTTCCTGGAGCCGGTGCGCTGAGTGGGGCGCGCGGGCCGGAGTGCCGTGCGCGGCGGAGTGCGGTGCGCGGGTGGAGTCCGGCGCGCGGCGGAGTGCGGCGCGGGTCGGAGTCTCGTGCGGGCGGTGCCGGGGGAGGTGCCGCACCCCGGACGCCCGTGCCGTGCCGTCGTGAGCGCGCGGTCCGGTCGTAGGGGCGGTCCGGCCGTCTTGCGAGCGGGGTGTGGGCAGCGTCGTATGCCGGGGGCACGGGCCTGGAGGCGATGCCGGTCGGGGCCGGCATCGGACCCTTTCCGGAAAACGGCCGGAAAAATATGTACGCCGCGTCCGGAGGGCCCCCGTTCGAGCAAAGGTTCGAATATGTCCCGGCCTCCCGTTCACCCCGAAGTCGCCTGTCCGTCTCCCGCGCGTGCCACCCTCCCGGCGCTGGGCGGAGCCGACGGCAGGGAAGGGGTGGGCGGGCGATGGAGAGTGGTCCGGCGATCTTCGCGGGAGTGGTGTTCGCCCTGTTCGGGGCCGGTCTGCTGGCCTGGACGGGGACTCGCCTCCGGCGCCAGGAGCCGGTTGCCCACGGTGTGAGCCGTGTCGCATCTGCCGTGTCCGCGAGCATGGCCGGAACGGTGGCGCTGGCCCTCGGTGTGTACTGCCTGACCCGGCTCTGAGACCGGTGGGCGCCATGTCCACCCGGTAAGGGGAGCGTCACGCTCCGGACAGGGGTGCGGGGGTGGCCGGGCAGTCCGGGCGGCAGGAATGGCGGTAGTCGGGTTACCGTTCGAGTGGCCGTTGTGGGCTTTTCCCGTTTGACACGGGGGCGGGATGTAGCGTCACACTCCGCAGCGTCACACGAGCCAGTAGTACGCCGCGACCCCGGGACCAAGGCCTGGGGAGGCCCCAGCGTCGACCGGAGAGAAGAGCGAAGTTGTCCCCGACCAGCGAGACCGCACAGGGCGGTCGCCGACTCGTCATCGTCGAGTCGCCTGCCAAGGCGAAGACGATCAAGGGCTACCTCGGCCCCGGCTACACCGTCGAGGCGAGCGTCGGGCACATCCGCGACCTTCCCAACGGCGCCGCGGAGGTGCCCGAGAAGTACACCGGCGAGGTCCGCCGCCTCGGTGTGGACGTCGAACATGACTTCCAGCCGATCTATGTGGTCAACGCCGACAAGAAGGCCCAGGTCAAGAAGCTCAAGGACCTGCTCAAGGAGTCCGACGAGCTGTTCCTCGCCACCGATGAGGACCGGGAGGGCGAGGCGATCGCCTGGCACCTCCAGGAGGTCCTGAAGCCGAAGATCCCGGTCAAGCGCATGGTGTTCCACGAGATCACCAAGGACGCGATCCGCGAGGCCGTCGCCAACCCGCGCCAGCTCAACCAGAAGCTGGTCGACGCCCAGGAGACCCGCCGCATCCTCGACCGCCTCTACGGCTACGAGGTCTCCCCGGTGCTGTGGAAGAAGGTCATGCCCCGGCTGTCGGCCGGCCGCGTGCAGTCCGTCGCCACACGACTCGTCGTGGAGCGGGAACGCGATCGCATCGCTTTTCGTTCTGCCGAGTACTGGGACCTGACGGGCACCTTCGCGACCGGCCGCGCGGGAGACTCGTCGGACCCGTCGTCGCTGGTCGCCCGCCTCCAGACCGTCGACGGCAGGCGGATCGCGCAGGGCCGCGACTTCGACTCCCTGGGACAACTCAAGAGCGCGAACATCCTCCACCTCGACGAGGCGACCGCCCGCGCCCTCGCCGCCGCCCTGGAGAACACCCGCTTCTCCGTGCGGTCCGTCGAGTCCAAGCCGTACCGCCGCTCGCCGTACGCCCCGTTCCGTACGACGACGCTGCAGCAGGAGGCCAGCCGCAAGCTCGGCTTCGGCGCGAAGGCGACGATGCAGATCGCGCAGAAGCTGTACGAGAACGGCTACATCACGTACATGCGTACGGACTCGACGACGCTGAGCGACACCGCGATCGCCGCGGCCCGCGCCCAGGTCACGCAGCTGTACGGCGCCGACTACCTGCCGCCGCAGCCGCGCACCTACGCGGCGAAGGTGAAGAACGCGCAGGAGGCCCACGAGGCGATCCGTCCCTCGGGTGATCGTTTCCGCACGCCCGCGGAGACCGGCCTGACCGGCGACCAGTTCAAGCTGTACGAGCTGATCTGGAAGCGGACCGTCGCCTCCCAGATGAAGGACGCGACCGGTAACAGCGTCACGGTGAAGATCGGCGGTACGGCCGCCGACGGCCGGGACGTCGAGTTCAGCGCCTCCGGCAAGACGATCACCTTCCACGGCTTCCTGAAGGCCTACGTCGAGGGTGCCGACGACCCGAACGCCGAGCTGGACGACCGTGAGCGCCGGCTGCCGCAGGTCGCCGAGGGCGACGCGCTGTCCGCCGAGGAGATCACCGCCGACGGCCACGCCACCAAGCCCCCGGCCCGCTACACCGAGGCCAGCCTGGTCAAGGAGCTGGAAGAGCGGGAGATCGGCCGCCCGTCGACGTACGCGTCGATCATCGGCACGATCCTGGACCGCGGCTACGTCTTCAAGAAGGGCACGGCTCTCGTGCCGTCCTTCCTGTCCTTCGCCGTGGTCAACCTCCTGGAGAAGCACTTCGGTCGGCTCGTCGACTACGACTTCACCGCCAAGATGGAGGACGATCTCGACCGTATCGCCGCGGGCGAGGCCCAGGCCGTGCCGTGGCTGAAGCGGTTCTACTTCGGCGAGGGCCACGACGGCGTCGGCAGCGCGGCCGAGGCGGGCAACGGCGACGGGGACCACCTCGGCGGTCTCAAGGAGCTGGTGACCGACCTGGGCGCGATCGACGCGCGCGAGGTGTCCTCGTTCCCGGTGGGCAACGACATCGTGCTGCGGGTCGGCCGCTACGGCCCGTACATCGAGCGCGGCGAGAAGGACACCGAACAGCACCAGCGCGCCGACATCCCGGACGACCTGGCGCCGGACGAGCTGACCGTCGAGCTGGCCGAGGAACTGCTGGCCAAGCCCAGTGGCGACTTCGAGCTGGGCACCGACCCGGCCACCGGCCACACGATCGTCGCCAAGGACGGCCGGTACGGCCCGTACGTCACGGAGATCCTCCCCGAGGGCACCCCGAAGACCGGCAAGAACGCGGTCAAGCCGCGGACGGCGTCGCTCTTCAAGTCGATGTCACTCGACACGGTGACGCTCGAGGACGCGCTGAAGCTGATGTCGCTGCCGCGAGTCGTCGGCACCGACGCCGACGGCGTGGAGATCACCGCGCAGAACGGCCGGTACGGCCCCTATCTGAAGAAGGGCACGGACTCGCGCTCGCTGCAGTCCGAGGACCAGATCTTCACGATCACGCTGGAAGAGGCCCAGGCGATCTACGCCCAGCCGAAGCAGCGTGGCCGGGCCGCCGCCAAGCCGCCGCTGAAGGAGCTGGGCGAGGACCCGGTCTCCGGCAAGCCGGTCGTGGTCAAGGACGGCCGCTTCGGTCCGTACGTCACCGACGGCGAGACCAACGCGACCCTCCGCTCCGGCGACAGTGTCGAAACGATCACTCCGGAGCGTGGCTTCGAGCTGCTCGCCGAGAAGCGGGCGAAGGCTCCCGCCAAGAAGACCGCGAAGAAGGCGGCGGCTAAGAAGACCGCCCCGGCGAAGAAGACCGCTGCCAAGAAGACGGCCGCGAAGAAGACGACGGCCGCCGCCGCGAAGAAGACGACCGCCAAGAAGACCACCGCGAAGAAGGCGGCGGCTTCCAAGACGACGGCTTCCGGCACGGAGGACTGACGGCGGGGTCGGCAAGGGGCGACCGACAGCGGGCTCCGGCACGGTGGACTGCCAGCGGGTCGGGGCGGCGATGGCCTGCGTGACCGGGCTGTTGGTGTCTGGCCGGGCGGCGCCGGCCTCGCCGGGCGGTTGACGCCCGGCGGGCGGGAAGTGGCCGGCGGCCCGGCTGCCCGAGGCGGCGACAGCCTGGGCGGGGCGGCGTCCCCTGGCCGGGGCGGGACCGTCTGATTGGGTCGGTGCTCTACCCGCCGGGCCGGTGCTCTGCCGACCGGGCTGGCGATTTCCCCACCGGGTCGGTGCTCTGCCGACCGGGTCGGCGATCTGCTCACCGGGCCGGCGCTCCGCCCAGCGGGCCGAGGCTCTGCCCCCGGCCGGTGACCTCTCCACGCAAGCCGGTGGCCTCCCCATCAAGCCAGCGGCCTCTCCACCGGGTCGGCGCTCCGCCCAGCGGGCCGGCGCTCTGCCGACCGGTCCGGCGCTCCGCCCAGGGGTCGGTGCTCTGCCCCCAGCCCGGTGACCTCTCCACGCGTGCCGGTGGCCTCCCCATCAAGCCAGCGCGGCCTCCCCATCACGCCGGTGGCCTCCTCACCAAGCCGGCGGCCTCTCCGCCAAGCCGGTGGATGTTCTCCCGGGTTCGCTGAGCGAACGGGTCGGCGTCGTCCGGTGTCGGGTGGGCGGACGGTCGGACACGCGAGGTGTGGTGTCAGTGGCTGCGGATAGGCTGAACGCATGACGCGAGCCGAGCAGCCAACGGCCCACCCCACAGCACCGGACGACGCCCTGGTCGCGGACTCCCGCGAGCGCGCCGTCCGTTCCCTGCTGCGCCGACCGCAGCTGAGGCGCCTGTGGAGCGCGCAGCTGGTGAGCGGTGTCGGCGACACCCTGTCCCTCCTCGTGCTGGTCCTCCTGGTCCTCCAGGCGGCCATAGCCGAGGGGGCCTTCGGCGGTGGTTACCGGGGCGTGGCGTTCGCAGTGGCGACCGTCTTCGCGGCCCGCATCCTCGCCGCGCTGCTCTTCGGCGCCGTCCTCCTCGGCCCGCTGACCTCGCTCACCGCCCAGGAGGGCCCGCTCGACCGCCGCTGGACCATGGTCGGCGCCGACGGCCTGCGCGCCGCCCTGCTGATCGTCGCGCCCCTGTGGATCGACTGGACGCCGGACAACGCGCTCGCCGTCCTGCTGGTCACCGCCTTCGTCACCGGCGTCGCCGAGCGGCTGTGGACGGTGTGCCGGGAGAGCGCCGCCCCCGCTCTGCTGCCGGGCCCGCCCCCGGAGGGCGCGACGGTACGACCGCTTCCGGACCACCTGGACGCGCTGCGCCGCCTGTCGCTGCGGACGACCTTCCTGGCGGTACCGCTGGCCGCCGCCTCCCTGGTCGTCGCCGCCCTGCTGAACAACCTGCTGGGCACCGGCGTGGCCTGGTTCGACCAGCACCAGGCGGCCCTCGGGTCATATGTGGCGGCGGGCCTGTTCGCCGCCTCGCTGTCCGTGCTGACCTACCTGGAACTGCCCGACACGCGCACCCCGCGCGCGCGGTCCCCGCTGGAGGGCCTGCGCCGCCCGCGCACCGGCACCGGCGTCGACAAGGGCCGTACGGGCGCCATCCCGCTGCTCGTCCCGGCCTGCGCCGGAGTCGCCGGCGCGATCGCCGCGGCCGTCGCGGTGTGCGTGCTGCACGCCAAGGACCTCGGCGGCGGCCCGGTGCTCTACGGTCTGCTGGTGCTGGGCCTGACCGGCGGTGTCGCCGTGGGCATCCGTACCGCCCCCGCGCTGCTGCCCTCGCTCTCCCGCCGCCGCCTCCTGGCCCTGGCGATCGCCCTCACCGGCATCGCGCTGCTGGCCGCCGGGCTGGTCCCGGACGTCACCACGGTCCTGCTGATCGTCACGCTGGCCGGTGCCGCCGCGGGCGTGGCCGCCAACACCGGGCACACCCTGCTCGACCAGGAGACCGAGGACTACCGCCGGGCGCGCACCACCGAGCACCTGCACGCCGTGGTCCGCGTCTTCATAGCGCTCGGCGCCCTGGTCGCGCCCCTGGTCGCGGCCCTGATCGGCCCGCACCGGCTGGAGAACGGCAGGTTTGTCTTCGCGCACGGCGGTGCCGCCTTCACCCTGATGCTGGTCGGCGCGCTGCTGCTGCCGGTGGCCGCGCTGGTGCTCGCCAAGGTCGACGACCGCTCCGGCGTACCGCTGCGCCAGGACCTCAAGGACGCCCTGCTGGGCGGCGACGACCCGGTCACGGAACCGGCGGCGAACGGCTTCTTCATCGCCCTGGAGGGCGGCGACGGCGCCGGCAAGTCCACCCAGGCCGAGGCCCTCGCCGAGTGGATCCGCGGCAAGGGCCACGAGGTCGTGCTCACCCGCGAGCCCGGCGCCACCCCGGTGGGCAAGCGGCTCCGCTCGATCCTGCTGGACGTGTCCTCGGCGGGCCTGTCGCACCGCGCGGAGGCGCTGCTGTACGCCGCCGACCGCGCCGAGCACGTCGACACGGTCGTACGCCCCGCCCTGGAGCGCGGCGCCGTGGTGATCTCCGACCGGTACATCGACTCGTCCGTCGCCTACCAGGGCGCCGGCCGCGATCTGTCCCCGACCGAGATCGCCCGCATCAACCGCTGGGCCACCAACGGGCTCGTCCCGCACCTTACCGTCCTGCTGGACGTCTCCCCGGAGACCGCCCGGGAGCGGTTCACCGAGGCGCCGGACCGGCTGGAGTCGGAGCCGGCGGAGTTCCACGCGCGCGTGCGGGCCGGTTTCCTCACGCTCGCCGCCTCCGACCCCGGCCGTTACCTGGTCGTGGACGCCGGGCAGGAGCCCGAGGCCGTGACCACCGTGATCCGGCACCGCCTGGACACCGTGCTGCCGCTCTCCGAGGCCGAGATCAAGGCCCAGGAGGAGGCCCGCAGGAAGGCCGAGGAGGAGGCCCGCCGCAAGGCCGAGGAAGAGGCCGCCCGCAAGGCCGAGGAGGAGCGACTGGAGCGCGAGCGCCAGGAACAGCTCGCCAAGCTGCGCGCCGAGGAGGAGGAGCGCAAGCGCCGCGAGCTGGAGGAGGCGCAGCGGCGCGAGGCCGAACGGCAGGCGGAGGAGGCCCGGCAGCGGGCCGAGGAAGCGCGTCGGCGCGCGGAGGAGGAGCGGCAGCGGCTGCTCGCCGAGGAGAAGGCACGCGCCGAGGAGGAGGCCCGCCGCAGGGCCGAGGAGGAGCGGCGCCGCAAGCAGGCCGAGGAGGAGGCCCGGCTGCGCGCCGAGGAAGAGGCCCGGCAGGCCCGGCTGCGTGCCGAGGAGGAGGCCCGGCAGGCCCGGCTGCGTGCCGAGGAGGAGGCCCGGCGTCTGGAGGCGCAGCGCAAGGCCGAGGAGGCGCTGCTGCGCGCCGAGGAGGCCCGTCGGCAGGCTGCCGAGGCCGCGGCGGCGGCCGATGCGGCGGCCCGCAGGCCCAGCGCCCCCCTGCCCAAGGCGCCGGGTGTGGTCCCCGACGCGGTGACGGTCCCCACGCCGGTGGTGTCGCCCGAGGCTGCCGCGCGCGGTACGGACACGCGGGGCACGGACACGCGGGGCACGGACGACGAGACGACGGTGCTGCGGCCGGTGCGCGAGGAGCGCGGCGGTTCCGCCGACTCCGAGGTGACCGCCGAGCTGCCGCAGCCTCCGGCGTCCTCGGGGCCGGCCGAGGAGACCGCGGTGCTCCCGCAGGTGCCGCCGGGCGCGGCGGACGAGACGGCAGTGCTGCCGCCGGTGTCCGCCGACGAGACGGCCGAGCTGCCGTCGGTGGCGCCCGGCGCGGCCGACGAGACCGCCGTCCTGCCGCCCGTACGGAGCGACGATCCGGCGGACCGGGTGCCGCCCGGTTTCTTCCGCGACGAGCGGCCGGCCCCTGGCCCCGACGGTTCCGACGCACGCACCCGCGAGATGCCCCAGATCGACGCCGACGGCACCCCCCGCAGCCGGCGGCGCTCCGACTGGGCCGAGGAAACCCCCCTGGACGATCTGCCGACACTGGCCGACGAGCTGCTGGGCTCGTACGACGAGGGAGAGTACGGCGACCAGCCCGACGGCGAGGAACAGGGCCGTAGGGGCCGTGGCCGGGGCCGCCGGGGCTGACCTGACAGGTGCCGTCCGGGAGGAGGGGCGGGCCGGGGATTCCGGGCGCTGACGAAGAGCGGCAGCGGTACTTGCGGGCGCCGGTGCGGGCCGATGCCAGGGGCATGGGACATCGCCGGGCGGCGGTGCTCCCCGGCATCGGTGACTGCCGGCGCCGGCCGCCGCTCTCGCCCCATCCACCGAGGGTCGCGCGACCGTCACCGGCACAGCACCGTCGGCCGCCGCCCCGTCCTACCTCGGCCGCGCCCACCCGCGGGCCGGCCGCCCCGACCACCGTCCGCCCCCGACACCCCCGCGGCCACCTCGCCGGCCTCCGCCCCGAACGTCGGATTCCTCACCCCGGCCCCGCTCACCCCCACGACCGCCCCCGGTTGTCAGTGCCCACCCCCACAATGGATCCCGTGACGCGGAGTGTGACGGAAGGGCGGCGTGACCCATGAGCGTGTGGGACGACCTCGTCGGGCAGGAGAAGGTGAGCGCGGTGCTCGACGCGGCCGCGCGGGACGCCGACGCCCTCGTCACGGCCGCCGCCGCGGACGAACCGCTCCCCGAGGCGTCGAAGATGACGCACGCCTGGCTGTTCACGGGCCCGCCCGGCGCGGGCCGGAACCAGGCGGCGCGGGCCTTCGCCGCCGCCCTGCAGTGCGTGAGCCCCGACCGCGCCCTGGGCGGCACCCCCGGCTGCGGCTTCTGCGACGGCTGCCACACCGCGCTGCTCGGCACCCACGCGGACGTCACGACGGTCGCCGCGGTCGGCGCCGAGATCCTGGTCAAGGACATGCGGGACACGGTCCGCAAGTCGTTCACCTCCCCGGCGAACGGCCGCTGGCAGATCATCCTGGTCGAGGACGCCGAGCGGCTCAACGAGAAGTCGGCCAACGCCGTCCTCAAGGCCGTGGAGGAGCCCGCCCCCCGCACGGTGTGGCTGCTGTGCGCCCCCTCCATCGAGGACGTCCTGCCGACCATCCGCTCCCGCTGCCGCCACCTGAACCTGCGCACCCCGTCCGTCGAGGCGGTCGCCGACATGCTCGTACGGCGCGACGGCATCGAGCCCGAGGTCGCCGCCTCGGTCGCCAGCGCCACCCAGGGCCATGTCGACCGGGCCCGCCGCCTGGCCACCGACCCGGCGGCCCGCGAGCGCCGCGCGGCCGTGCTGAAGCTGCCGCTGCGGCTGGACGAGGTCGGCGCCTGCCTCAGGGCCGCCCAGGAACTGGTCGACGCCGCTGCCGAGGACGCCAAGCAGCTCGCCGAGGAGATGGACGGCAAGGAGACCGAGGAGCTGAAGGCGGCCCTCGGCGCGGCCCAGGGCGGCCGGATGCCGCGCGGCACGGCGGGGGTGATGAAGGACCTGGAGGACATGCAGAAGCGCCGCAGAACCCGTACGCAGCGCGACAGCCTGGACATCGCCCTCGGCGACCTCACGGCCTTCTACCGCGACGTCCTCGCCCTTCAGCTCGGCACGCGCGTGGCGATCGCCAACGCCGACGCCGAGGACGCCCTGGAGCGGCTGGCCCGCGCCAGCACCCCGGAGTCCACGCTCCGCCGCATCGAGGCGATCGCCGCGTGCCGCGAGGCGCTGGACCGCAATGTGGCTCCGCTGCTGGCGGTGGAGGCGATGACGATGGCGCTGCGGGCGGGCTGAGGGCACTGGGGCGGGCTGGGGGCACTGCGGGCTGAGGGCACTGCGAGCAGGCCGAGGCCTCCCACGCCCCCGTCCCCACGCCTCCGTCCCCGCGCACTCGTCCCCGCGCCCCTGTCCCTCGTACGGGCGACGTCGTCCCCCGCGCCTCATCGACATCCTCCGTACGAGCCATAAAAACCACGCATCGCACTCACTCCATCGCTCAGCGTTACTCTCGTGCGATGCAGACCAGGCCAACCCCTCCCCCGCCCCGTCGGCAGCGCCGTACCCGCACCCGCCCCCTCACCCGGCCGGCGATCCGCCTGACGACCGGCTTCCTCGCGGCCGCCGCGCTGCTCGTGTCCGCCTGCTCCGCCAGGAACTCGACCACATCGGCGGGCGGGACGGTGGAGGCGGCGCTCGCCGCGCTGCCGCGTTCGACGCCGTCGGCGCTGACGCCGTACTACGACCAGCGGCTGCGGTGGCGCGACTGCGGTGCCCCCGGATTCCAGTGCGCGACGATGAAGGCCCCGCTGGACTACGACAAGCCCGACGCGGGTGACGTCCGGCTCGCCGTCGCACGGAAGAAGGCCACCGGCAAGGGCGAGCCGCTGGGCTCGCTGCTGGTCAACCCGGGAGGCCCGGGCGGCTCGGCGGTCGGGTACCTCCAGCAGTACGCCGGCGTCGGCTACCCGGAGGAGATCCGCGCCCGCTACGACATGGTGGCGGTGGACCCGCGGGGTGTCGCCCGCAGCGAGCCCGTCGAATGCCTCGGCGGACGGCAGATGGACGCGTACACGCAGACGGACCAGACCCCCGACGACCAGAAGGAGCGGGACGCGCTGGTCGCGGCCGACCGGAAGTTCGCCGAGAGCTGCGGGGCCCGCTCGGCGCGGCTGCTGCGGCACGTCTCCACCGTCGAGGCGGCGCGCGACATGGACATCCTGCGGGCGGTGCTCGGCGACCGGAAACTGAACTACGTGGGGGCGTCGTACGGCACGTTCCTCGGGGCGACGTACGCCGGACTGTTCCCCGAGCGGGTCGGCCGGATGGTGCTGGACGGGGCGATGGACCCGTCCCTGGACGCGCGCCGGCTGAACCTGGACCAGACGGCGGGCTTCGAGACGGCGTTCCAGGCCTTCGCGAAGGACTGCGTACGGCACTCCGACTGCCCGCTCGGCGGGAGGGGAACGACACCCGCGCAGGTCGGCGAGCACCTGGAGGCGTTCTTCCGCAAGCTGGACGCCCACCCCGTCCCGGCGGGCGACCCGGACGGCCGCAAGCTGGGGGAGGCGCTGGCCACCACCGCGGTGATCGCGTCGATGTACGACGAGGGGTCCTGGGGGCAGCTGCGCGAGGCACTGTCCTCGGCGATGAAGGAGAACGACGGCGCCGGCCTGCTGGCCCTCTCCGACGGCTACTACGAACGGGACGCGGACGGCCGCTACAGCAATCTGATGATGGCCAACGCCGCCGTGAACTGCCTGGACCTGCCACCGGCCTTCACCGGCCCCGAGGACGTCCGCAAGGCGCTCCCCGCGTTCGAGAAGGCGTCCCCGGTCTTCGGTCCCGGCCTGGCCTGGGCCACCCTGAACTGCACGTACTGGCCGGTGCGGGCGACGGGCGGCCCGCACCGCATCGAGGCGAAGGGGGCGGCACCGATCGTGGTGGTCGGCACGGTCCGCGACCCGGCGACGCCGTACCGCTGGGCCCGCTCCCTGGCCGCTCAGCTCTCCTCCGGCCGCCTGCTGACCTACAACGGCGACGGCCACACGGCGTACGGCCGGGGCAGCGTCTGCATCGACACGGCGATCGACACCTACCTCCTCCGCGGCACCCCGCCACCCCCGGGAAAGCGCTGCTCATAACCCCTCCCCCCGGCCCCGGAACCGCCCGCTCCGGGGCCGGTACGAAGCACCCCCGGAAACTGTGTAGACTTACCGACGTTGCCGATCGCACCATGGTGCAGGCAGCACGCCGCTTTAGCTCAGATGGCCAGAGCAACGCACTCGTAATGCGTAGGTCTCGGGTTCGAATCCCGAAAGCGGCTCCGGTCAAGGCCAGGTCACGTAGTTCGTGACCTGGCCTTTTTGTTGCTAATAGGGGACTGCTAGTAGGGGGCTTGCGGGGCCTGGAGGCGGCGGCGGGCGGCCAGGAGGGCGATGTCGTCCTCGCACATGCCGTCGGTCAGCTGGGTCAGCAGGGTGTCGAGGAGGTGCTCCAGGGAGTCGTCGGCGGACAGGCCCATGGTGGTGAGGGTGTGGACGGAGTCGTCGATGTCCACACCGCGCTGTTCCACGAGGCCGTCGGTGTAGAGCAGCAGGACGGAGCCGGGCTCGAATGCGAACGTTGTCATCTCGTAGTCGCCGAGTTCCGTGCCGATGGGCGGGCCGGCCGGGAGGTGCATCAGGCCGGCGCTGCCGTTGGGGCGGATGACGAGCGGTGGCAGATGGCCGGCCGTCGCCGCGGTGCAGGTGCCGGTCTCGGGGTCCAGGAGGACGAGCAGGCAGGTGGCCGCGCGGTCGAGGCCGATGCGTGCCGCCCTGCGGTCCGCCTCGGTGAGCATGGCGTCCACGGGCAGTCCGGCGGCGGCGACGGTGCGCAGGACGGAGCGGTACTGGCTCATGGCCACCGCGGCCTGGAAGCCGTGTCCCATCACGTCGCCCATGACCAGCAGGGTGCGGCAGTCCGGGAGCGCGATGGAGTCGTACCAGTCGCCGCCGACGAGGGCGCTGCGGCCGGAGGGCAGATAGCGGGTCGCCACCTCGACCGTGGGGTGCGGGCGGTCGGGTTCGGAGAGCAGCGCGCGCTGGAGTTCCAGCGTCATCGCGTGCTCCTGGCTGTACCGGTGGGCGCTGTCGATGGAGACCGCCGCCCGCGCGGCGACGCCCTGTGCGGTCAGGATGTCGTCACTGCTGAACGCGGGGGAGGCTCCCACCCGCATGAGCAGGATGATCCCGACGCTGTGGCCGGCCGTGGGGAGGGGGACGACGAGCGCCGAGTGGACCCCGGCCGCCCGCAGGACCCGTACGCGCTCGGGGTCCACGACGACCTTCTGGAACAGTTCGTCGGAGGCCTGGTTGCCCAGCCACGGCCGCCCGCTGTCCATGCAGCGCCGGGGCACCGAGCCGCGCGGGAGATCGACGTACGGCTTGGTCCCGCCCAGCTCGCTCAGGTGCCGTTGCAGTTCGGGCGGTGCCGAGAGCTTCATCTTGCGCACCCGGAGCATGCCGGCCGGCGGCGGGGGCGCGCCGAAGAAGTCCTGCTCCACGATCCCCACCGCGGCGATGTCCGCGAGGGACGGCGCGAGGAAGTCCGCCAGTTCGGCGCAGGTGGCCTCCACGTCGAGGACGGTGCCGACCCGGGTGGCCGCGGCGTCCAGCAGGGCGAGCCGCTGGTGGGCGTTCTCCAGGTCGTCCAGGTACTGGCGCAGGTTGCTGGCCTCGACGGCGATCCCGCACACGCCGAGGACATGTCCCTGCACCTCCAGCCGGTGGAAGACGGCGCGCCAGAGCCTGCGTCCCACGGGGGAGGGGACACGTGTCGTTCCGGTCAGGGTGACTTCCCGGGGCTGCCCGTCGGCGAGCACCTCGATCAGCACGTCGTCGGCTGTCTGCACGTCCGGCAGCACCTCGGCGAGCGTCCTGCCGAGGAACGCGGTGGCCGGGACGCCGGTGACCCGGGACCAGGCCGGGTTGACGTAGAGGTAGCGCAGGTGACGGTCGAGGATGACCACGGGGGCGGAGGTGCCCTCGATGATCCCGCGCAGGAACCCGCACTCACAGGACATCCGGGTGCCGTCGACCGCCAGTGGGAAGGGCTCGGTGCCCATGCCCCTCGGCGTCTGGGGCGGGGCCTGGACCTCGGGAAACAGCCATGACGGCGGAGGTCGTTCTGCGTTCAACGTCATCTCCTGCTGTCCGGGTACGGGCGGCCCCTTTCCATCCTGGGAGGGCGGCAGATCCGACGCATCTCGGCCGCCCGCGACTGTGACGCATGCAACGCGTCCGGCGAGGAGGGAGCAGCACGGTGCCGCGGCTCGGCGGGGAAAACGCCGCGTCGAGGAATCGTGGCGCGGAGGAATCGTGACGCGGAGGAATCGTTGCGCCGAGGAATCCTGGCGTCGAGGAGCCCTGGCGTCGAGGAGCCGTGACGTCAAGGAATCCTGGCCCGAGGAATCCTGGCGACAAAACCGGATCAAAGACCCGGCAAAGTGAATCGGCGCCCGGTGAACCCGCGGACCTGAGGCAACATCTTGGTGAACAGCGGGCAGCGCGCGGTCGGGGCGCGCTGCCTTCGTCGGCCGGATGGGGTGAGGGACGTGGCGGAGCCGAGGATCGCGGTCGCCGTGGTGACCATGGGCAACCGGCCCGCCGAGGTCGACGCCCTGCTGGAGTCCGTGGCCAAGCAGGACCTCGCCCCCGTCCGCATCGTCATCGTCGGCAACGGCTGCCGGCTGCCCGAGTTCGCCCGCCGGCTCTCCCTGCCCGGCGAGGTCACCACCATCGACGTCGAGGAGAACCTCGGCTGCCCGGGCGGCCGGAACGTCGCGCTCGCCCGGCTGCGGGAGTTCGGGGACGTCGACGTCGTCGTGGAACTGGACGACGACGGGCTGCTCGTCGACGCCGATGTGCTGCGGCGCGTACGGGACCTGTACGCCGCCGATCCGCGCCTCGGCATCGTCGGCTTCCGCATCGCCGACGAGCACGGCGAGACCCAGCAACGGCATGTGCCCCGCGTGGGCAAGTCCGATCCGATGCGCGGGGGTTACGTCACCGGCTTCCTCGGCGGCGGGCACGCCCTGCGCATGGCGATGCTCGCCGAGACCGGGGACTGGCCCGCCGAGTTCTTCTTCGCGCACGAGGAGACCGACCTCGCCTGGCGGGCCGCCGACGCCGGCTGGGAGATCCTGTACGCCCCCGAGCTGCTCCTCCAGCACCCGAAGACCTCTCCGGCCCGCCACGCCATCTACTACCGGGTCAACGCCCGCAACCGTGTCTGGCTCGTCCGGCGTCGGCTGCCGCTGCCGCTCATCCCGGTGCACCTCGGGCTGTGGACGCTCCTCACCCTCGCCCGCACCCGCTCCCTGCCGGGGCTCAAGGCGTGGTTCGGCGGGTTCGCGGAGGGGCTGCGGGAGCCGGCCGGTGAGCGGCGGCCGATGCGCTGGCGGACGGTCTGGCGGCTGACCCGGCTGGGGCGCCCGCCGGTGATCTGAGCCGCGCGGCGAACCGGAAGACCAGAAGAGAAGAGCAACCAGGGGAAGGGGAGACGGGACGGGGGCCCCGGTCGTTCACCTCCGCCGGCCGGGGCCCTGGTCGTCCCCGGATCCAACCTGCGGCGACACTCCCCCGAGTTACGCGTCGTACGCGCGCGCCGTCGGGCCGGATCCGATGGAATGATCACATCAGGATTCGCCAACGGATCGCTAACATGTGGCCAACGGTTCGTCGGCGGGTAGCGGAGCGGTTGGCCGGAACTCGTCCGGCGGCAGCGCCAACAGCCCGTCCGGACCGGGGGATTCCGGTGCCGGCCGACGGTCGGCCGACGGGCAGAAGGTGGCGGGAAACCGCCCAGGACAGGGCGGATTTCCGCCAGGCGACGGTGGGCACCCGCCCGCCGCGGAGCGCGGTCGGCCCCGGCCGCGCGGGAAGGCAGTGGAGCGGCGTGATGCGGCGGTGCGAGCTGCGCTTCGGACTGCTGGGACCGCCGGTCCTCTACGACCGACCGCCGTACGAGATCTCGTACGGCGCCTCTGCCGGAACTCCCGGCGGCGCCTCTGCCGACCCTCTGGGCGACGCCTCTGCCGATCCTCTGGGCAGCCCCTCTCCTCGAGCCCCCGGTGAGCCCGCCGCCGGCAGCCCGGCCGAGACGACCGGCGCCGGGGCCCCCCACACACCCACGGCCTCCGCCGACTACATCCTTGACGACACCCCTGACGACACCCCCGACCACGGCGTCCGGGCCATCGGCAGCCCCAAGGTCCGCGCCCTGCTCGCCACCCTGCTGCTGGAGCCCGGCCGAGTCGTATCGGTCGAGGCGCTGAAGGACGCGTTGTGGGGCGGCGCGCCGCCCGTCTCCGCGCAGGCCTCCCTGCACAACCACGTCACCCGGCTGCGCCGGCTCCTGGACGACCCCGAGCGGCTCAGGGCCGTACCGCCGGGCTACGTCCTGCGGGTCGACCACGGTGAGCTGGACGTGCACGTCTTCGACTCCCGGGTCGCCGAGGCGCGGTCCGCGCACGCCCGGCGCGACTGGCCGGGTGTCGTCCGGGCCTGCGCCGGCGCGCTCGCGCTCTGGCGCGGCACCCCGCTCAGCGGACTCCCCGCCGACATCGGCGGCTACGCCCTCGTGCAGCGCCTGGAGGAGGCCCGGCTGCTCCTGCTGGAGTGGCGGTACGACGCCGAACTGGCCCTCGGCGGCGCTCGCTTGGCCGCGCTCATCCCCGAACTGGCGGCCCTGGTCGCGGAGTATCCGCTGCGCGAGGCGTACCACCGCCAGCTCATGCTCGCCCTGCACCGCACCGGCCGCCAGGCCGAGGCCCTCGCCGTCCACCGCGATCTGCGTGCCCGCCTGGTGGAGGAACTGGGCATCGAACCCGGCACGGCGGTCCGCGAGGCGCATGTCGAGGTGCTGCGGGGGAGCGGCGCGGGCCGGCGGGACGAGCAGTACGGCGATCCGCATCCGGGCGACCAGGACCGCCGGCTGTGGCAAAACCGTCAGCCGTGGCAGGACGGACAGCGGCAGGAGGGGCAGCGGCGACAGGACGGACAGCAGCGACAGGAGGGCCAGCAGCGGCGGAGCGGACCGCCGCGGCAGGGCGAACAGCCGCGCCCGGACGGGCAGTCGCACCCGGACGGGCAGTCGCCCCCGGACGGGCAGTCACCCCCGGACGGGCAGTCACGCCATGACGGGCAGCCGCATCAGGACGCCGACCTGCCCGCCGCCACCACCGCCACCGCCGGCGCCCCCACCTTCCCGGAGGTCTCCGGGAAGGTGGGAGATACAGAGGACGTGGAGAGCAGCGCGGGAGTCTCCGCCTCCCCGGCACCCCCCACCTCCGCACCGGACCCTGACCGGCCGACCGCACGGCAGACCCCCCGCCCGGCCCAACTACCCGCACCGCCGGCCCACTTCACCGGCCGTGCCGACGTACGCCGGCAGCTGCGGCGCGCGCTGACCGAGCCCGCCGCCCCGGCCCCTGCCGTCGCGGTGATCAGCGGTATGGCCGGCGTCGGCAAGAGCGCGCTGGCCCTGCATGTCGCCCATGAGCTGAGGGAACGTTTCACTGACGGCCAGCTCTATGTGAACCTGCACGGCGCCACCCCCGGCATGACCCCGCTCACCGCCGCGCAGGCGCTCGCCGCGCTGCTGCGCGACCTGGGCGCCGAGCCCCGGAACATCCCGGAACACCCTGATGCCGCCGCCGCGTTGCTCCGTTCACTGCTCGCACCCGCGCGCATCCTGCTGGTGCTGGACGACGCGGCGAACGCGGCCCAGGTACGGCCCCTGCTGCCGGCCGGGCCCGGCTGCGCGGTGATCGTCACCAGCCGTTCGCCGCTCACCGCGCTCGACGGCGCGCGGCGCTTCCCGCTCTCCCCGCTGACCGGCGAGGACAGCGCGGCCCTGCTGCGCGCGGTGAGCGGGCGGGCGGGACTGGACGCCGGCCATCCGCTGGTCGAGCTGACCGGGCGGCTCCCGCTGGCGCTGCGCGTGGTCGCCGCCCGGCTGGCGGCCCGCCGCGCCCTCACCCCGGACGTCCTCGCCGGGCAACTCGCCGAGACGGGCGGACGGTTGCGTCACCTGGAGTACGACGACCTGAGCGTCCGCCGCTCCCTGGCCGTCGCCCACGACGCGCTGGCCGCCGCCGAGCGCGAGGCCGACCGGGACGCGGCCCTCGCCCTGCGCCACATCGGCGCGCTCGACCTGCCGACCTACGGCGCCCCGCTGATCGCCCGCCTCACCGGCACCGACGAGCGCCGCGCCGAGGCCGCCCTGGACCGCCTGGTCGACGTCGCCCTCCTGGAGGAGACGGCGTACGGCCGCTACGCACCCCACGACCTGGTCCGCGACTTCGCCCGCGAACTGGCGGACGCCGAGGACGCCGAGAACGCCGAGACCCCCGAGGACGCCGACGGCGCACGGCCGGTCGCGGACCCGGCCGTCACGCCGGAGACTCCGGGGGCACCCGACCTGACCGCCCTGCGCTGGTACGCCGCCGTGGCCGAGCGGGTGTTGACGGCCGTCGTGGAGCCGGGGCTCGATCAGGACGACCGGCGGCGGCCGACCTCTGCGCAGCCGGAGGGGCACGCGGCGGACGTGGCCGCGCTGGCGCCCTTCGAGTCGGCCGAGGAGGCCTTCGCCTGGGGCGAGGTGGAGCTGGAGAACGTCGTCGCGCTGGTGGAGCGGAACGAGGACACCGGCGATCGGCGCACGGCCGCCCATCTCTCGGCGCTCGTACGGCTGCTGTTCCCGTATGCGCAGCGCAGCGGCCGGGTCGCGGAGATGGAGGTGCTGGGGCGTGCCGCGCTCGGTACGGCGCGGCGGCTCGGGGACCCGGCGGCCGAGGCGTACGCCCTCGGTGACCTGGCGGGCCTGCACTTCCTGACCGGCCGGCAGAACGACGCCCTCGCCCTCACCGACCAGGCCCTTCGGATCTGGGAGCGGCTGGGCAGGGCCTCCCGGATCCGGCGCTGCCTGAACAACCGCGGGCTGCTGCTGGAGGGGCTCGGGCGGTTCGAGGAGTCGGGGGAGGCGTTGCGGCAGAGCCTCGCCTACTCGCGGCTGCTGAACGACCCCTACGGCGAGGCTGTCACCCGCAGCCACCTCGGCAACCTCTACGAGCACACCGACCCGCGCGCCGCCATCGAGCAGCACCGGCGCTCGCTGGCGATCGGAAACGCCATCGGCGCGGTCATCGTGCAGCACTCGGCGCACTGCAACATCGGCTACGCCCATCTCACCCTCGGTGAACCGGCGGCCGCGGCCGGGCACTTCGAGGAGAGCCTGCGCATCCTCGGCGGCCACGGTGACTGGCACGGCGAGTCCCAGACCCGGCTCGGCCTGGTCCGCGCGCTGCGGCAGCTCGGGGAGGCCGAGCGGGCGGCCGGCGAGTGCGCCGAGCTGCTGCGCCGGGCCGACGCCCGCGCCGACCGCTACATGGGCGGGCTCGCCCTGCACCAGCACGGTCTGCTGCTGCGTGAGCAGGGGCGGCGGACGGAGGCGTACGACGCCTGGCGCGCGGCCCGCGAGGCGCTGGACGGCACGGACGAGCAGGCTGTCCTGGCCGAGCTTCGGGAGCTTCTGGAGGGCTGACCGGGCCTTGCGGAGCAGCTCACTTGGCGTCGGCATAGCACTCCACCACCGCCGTCGTGAACGGGAACCGCACCGGTGTGTCGCCGAAGGTCAGCCGGCCGGCGAGGGCGGCGGAGTCGCGGATGGCCTGGACGACGGCGTCGGCCTCCTCGGCGGGGCAGTGCACGATCACCTCGTCGTGCTGGAAGAAGACCAGCTCGGCCGCCATGTCCCACAGCGTGCGGCGCAGCGCGGCGAGCAGCAGCAGGGCCCAGTCGGCGGCGCTGCCCTGGACCACGAAGTTGCGCGCGAAACGGCCCCGCGCGCGGGAGTTGGTGGAGGCGTAGCCGGGGACCCAGGCGGTCTGGCCCTCCGGCTCCTCCTCGCCGGCCGGACCGACCGGGATGCCCGCCTCCTCCGCCGCGTCCTCGCCCGCCCCGGCGGCCGGCGGACAGGTGCGGCCCAGCCAGGTGCGCACCAGCCGGCCCTCCTCGCCCGCGCGGGCCGCCTCGTCGACGTAGGCGACGGCCTTGGGGAAGCGGCGGCGGAGCGCGGCGAGGTTCTTCAGGCCGTCGCCGGAGGTCTGGCCGTAGACCGCGCCGAGCACGGCGAGCTTGGCCTGGTTCCGGTCACCGGAGAAGGCGCGGTCGGAGACGGACTGGTAGAGGTCGCTGTCGCGTCCGGCCACCTCCATCAGGCCGGGGTCGCGGGAGATCGCGGCGAGCACCCGCGGCTCCATCTGGTCGGCGTCGGCCACCACCAGCCGCCAGCCGGGGTCGGCCACCACGGCCCGGCGGATCACCTTGGGGATCTGCAGGGCGCCCCCGCCGTTGGTCACCCAGCGCCCGGTGACCGTGCCGCCGGCGAGGAACTCGGGGCGGAACCGGCCGTCGCGCACCCAGTCCTGCAGCCAGGACCAGCCGTGCGCCACCCAGATGCGGTACAGCTTCTTGTACTCCAGCAGCGGCGCGACGGCCGGGTGGTCGACGGACTGGATCTCCCAGCGGCGGGTCGACTTCACCTTGATCCCGGCCTGCGCGAAGGCCTTGATCACATCGGCGGGCAGATCGGGCCGCACCCGGCGGCCGAAGGCGGCGGAGACCTGGTCGGCCAGCTCGGCGAGGCGGCGCGGCTCGCCCCCGCCGGCGTACCGCTCACCGAGCAGGTCGCGCAGCAGCTCGCGGTGGACCTCGGCGCTCCAGGGCAGGCCCGCGTGGTTCATCTCGGCGGCCACCAGCATCCCCGCCGACTCGGCGGCGGTGAGCAGCCGCATCCGGTCGGGGTGGGCGGCCTTCTCGTGCCGCTTCAGTTGCTCGGCGTAGACCGCGAGCAGGTCCGGCAGGGGCAGCCGGGTGCCGGCGGGCTCGAACAGCGGGGACTGGGCGCCCGGTTCGGCCGCGCGCTGCGGCGGGTCGGGCGGTACGGGGCCGCCGCGGAGGCGGGCCAGGGCGGCGGCGGCCGAGCGCGGCTCGCCGTACCGTCCCTCGTGGCCCAGCAGGAGGGTTTCGGCGTCCTCGATGTCGTAGCACCGCTCCACTCGCACCCCCGTGGCGAGCAGTCGCGGGTAGACCTCGGGGGTCGACCGCCACACCCAGCGCGTCACCTCCGGGCGGCTCCGCACCGCCTCGGCGGGATCGCTCTCCCACCGCACCGGCCCGGCGGGCAGCCCTCCCGGGCCGAGGGGGGCGATGTCCACGCCTCCGTCCTCGGCCGGTGCGAGCGCCCACCGGTCGGTCATGAGTGCGAGTGTGGCAGGGGGGTCTGACAATCGCTCCGACCTGCGGATTCGGCCCTCTTCAGTCCTGGCCGGGCTCCGTGGATCCGGTCGCCGACCCGGCTGCCGCGGCCGCCTCCTTCTTCTGCTCCAGCAGCAGCGACAACACCTTGCCGACGTACTCCTCGGTGCCCGCCTTGGTGATGCCGAGACCGCTGAGGACGCCCTCGCCGTTCTCGTGCTCCAGCAGGGCGAGCAGGAGGTGCTCGGTGCCGATGTAGTTGTGGCCGAGCCGGAGGGCCTCGCGGAAGGTGAGTTCCAGGACCTTCTTGGCCTCGGGGCCGTAGGGGACGAGCTCGGGGACGTCGTCCGCGGCGGGCGGGAGCGCGGCGGTGGCGGCCTGGCGTACGGCGTCCAGCGGGACGCCCTGAGCGGTGATCGCCTTCGCGGCCAGGCCCTCCGGCTCGGCCAGCAGCCCGAGGAGCAGGTGCTCGGGGCGGCCCTCGGCGTTGCGGGCGGCCACCGCCTCGTTGTGCGCGGCCATGACCACGTTCCGCGCGCGCGGGGTGTAGCGGCTGAAGCCCTGGCTGAGGTCGAGGTCGGCGGACTCCTTGGGCACGAACCGCTTCTGCGCCGCCTGCCGGGTCACGCCCATGCTCCGCCCGATGTCGGTCCAGGACGCGCCCGAGCGGCGGGCCTGGTCGACGAAGTGCCCGATCAGGTGGTCGGCCACGTCACCGAGGTGATCGGCGGCGATCACCGCGTCCTGGAGCTGGTCGAGGGGTTCGGTGTGAACCTTCTTGATCGCCTCGATGAGGTCGTCGAGACGCACGGATGCCGTGATGTTCGGGTTGGTCGCCATACTGTCAACCGTAGGTTGCGCCGCGAGGGCTGTCAACTGATGGTTGACAGTGCACTGTTTCTGTTTCCATGGCCGCTGTCCACAGCCTGTGGACGGCCACCCCGCGCTGTCGGTCGGCCGTGGCACGATCGACGGCGTGACCAGTACCGCCAGCACCGTCGAACGGGCCTTCCGGGCCGCCCTCTACGACGACACCGACACCGGCCTCGACACGGGCGCCTCCCTGCTCGCCGCCGACCCCGCCGCCGACGCCGAACTCACGCGGCGCGGCGAGGACTTCGTGGCGACGGCCTGGCAACGCGGCTGGCAGCCCGCCGACGTCGTACGGCTGGTGCGGCGGGAGCTGGACGAGGAGCACGTCCGCCTGGCCGCCGCGCTGATCCGCGCGCAGGCCGGCCGGGACCGTCCGCGCGGGCACCGCTGGGCCGGCCAGCTGGCGGCGCTGCCCGCCGGCCCCGACCGCACCGCCGACCGCTTCTCGCACGCCACGGCCGTCCTCGAGCTGTACCGCCTGCTGCTGCGGCTGCCCGCCCTGGAGCCCCTGGAGGAGGAGCCCCGGCGCGCCCCCGGCCCGGCCGCCTCCCGCATGCTCACCCGCATCCGCGCGCTGCTCGCCAAGGCCGAGGCGACCGGCTACCCGGAGGAGGCGGAGGCACTCACCGCCAAGGCGCAGGAGCTGATGGCCCGGCACAGCGTCGACGAGGCGCTGCTCGCCGCCGAGGCGCCCGCGCCGGACGCGCCCGGCGCCTGCCGCATCGGGGTCGAGCCGCCGTACGAACAGGCCAAGGCGGTCCTGCTGGACGCGGTGGCCACGGCGAACCACTGCCGCGCGGTGTGGAACGAACCGCTCGGCTTCTCCACGGTCGTCGGCTTCGAGGCGGACCTGGAGGCGGTCGAACTGCTCTACACCTCGCTGCTGGTGCAGGCCACGCACGCGATGACCAGGGCGGAGGCCGCCCAGCGGGCCGGCGGACGCAAGCGGACCAAGACCTTCCGGCAGTCGTTCCTCGCGGCCTACGCACACCGGGTGGGCGACCGGCTCGCGGCCGCCGCCGAAACCCAGGTGACCCAGGATCTGCTGCCGGTGCTGGCCACGCGCGCGATAGCCGTCACCGGCCGGCTGGAGCGCATGTTCCCGGAGACCACCACCACCCGGCTCCGCGGGGTGAGCGACGCGGCAGGCTGGACCGAGGGCGCCCGCGCGGCGGACCAGGCCCAGGTCAGAGCCCGCCGCCGGTTGGAGTAACGCCCGCGGCAGCGGCGAACGCCGCCCTGACTCGCGCCGGCTGGAGCGAACGCCCCCGGCGGGAGTGAGGTCCCGTGGCCCCCGGGGCGAGGCTTTGCGGCCCTCTGCGTGAAGGGCCGGCGGACGGGGCCCAGGCCAGGGCCCGTCGGCGGCTGGACTGGCGCCCGCGGCCGGAGCGAACGCCCCCGGCGGGAGTGAGGTCCCGTGGCCCCCGGGGCTAGGCTTTGCGGCCCTCTGCGTGAAGGGCCGGCGGACGGGGCCCAGGCCAGGGCCCGTCGGCGGCTGGACTGGCGCCCGCGGCCGGAGCGAACGCCCCCGGCGGGAGTGAGGTCCCGTGGCCCCCGGGGCTAGGCTCCGCGGCCCTCTGCGTGAAGGGCCGGCGGACGGGGCCCAGGCCAGGGCCCGCCGACGGCTGGACTGGCGTCCGCGGCCGGAGCGACCGCAGGCGCCCTGGCTGAGGCGAGGCCCTCGGCCGGGGTGAACGCCTGCGGACGGGGCGAATACCCCTGGGTGGAGCGAGGCCTGCCGGCCGGAGCGAGCGCCCCCGGCTGGGGCGACGCCCTGCGGTCGTGGCGAAGGGCAGATGGGGCCCCGGACTGAGGGACTAGCGGGCCCGGTGGGCGGTGAGGCCCCGCGGCCTTCTGGGTAAACGACCCGCCGGACCGGGTCCAGGCCATGGCCCGTCCAGGCTGGAGTAGCCCGCAGCCGGGGCGAACACCGCTCCTGGCTGGAGCGATGCCCTCGGCCGGAGTGAGGACCTGCGGCCTCTGAAGTGAGGCGCCCGGAGTGAGGCCCCGCGGCCCCCGGCTGGGGTGAGGCCCCGCGGCTCTCTGGGTGACTCGCCGGTCCGGGCCCGGAGCAGGGCCCGCCCGCGGCTGGAGTAGCCCGTGCACGGGGTGAACGCCGCGACCGGCTGGAGTGAAGCCCTCGGCCGGAGTGAGGACCTGCGGCCTCTGAAGTGAGGCCCCCGGAGTGAGGCCCCGCGGCCCCCGGCTGGGGTGAGGCCCTCGGCCGGAGTGAGGACCTGCGGCCTCTGAAGTGAGGCCCCCGGAGTGAGGCCCCGCGGCCCCCGGCCCCCAGCCCCCGGATCGAGGACCCGCGGCCCGGAGTGAGAAGCGCCGGAGTCCGCGTGGTTCAGTCGCCGACCTGCTGGAACGCGCTCACGGAGGCGTCCGGGCCGCTGCCGTCGGACTTGCCGGCGACCGGGCCGTACTTCCACGGGAAGCTGCGGGCGGTGTCCGTTCCGGGCAGGGTGATCTTCACGGTCTTCGCGGCCAGGGCGTTCTTGGCGCCGTCGGCTCCGCGCACGTAGCTGATGGAGAAGGACGCGGAGTCGCCCTTGGCCAGCTCCAGCTTCTGGGCCTTCGCGCCCTTGAGCACGGGCACCGCGGCCTTGCCGGCGCCGTCGCCCAGGACGACCTGCGGGAAGTGGTCCAGGGTGCAGGGGGCGCTCTGGTTGGTGATGCTCACCGGGATCTCGCCGGTGTCGCCGGCGGCCGGGGCCACGCTCGCCGAGCCGATCTGCACGGAGACCCCGCCGATCTCGCAGGCGGAACCGCTCTTGCCGTTCTTGTCCCCGCCGCTGTCGTCGCAGGCGGTCAGCAGCAGGGCGGCGGCGAGGACGGTGACGGTGAGCGGAGTGGCGCGCATGAGCAGGTTCCCATCGAGGTAGTGACGGTCTCCTCGCATCATGGCCCCTGCACCCGGGGCGCGATCACGCGCCCCGGCCCGATTCACCGCTTCAGGGGCGCCTTCACTGCTTCACGGGTGCCGTCGGCAGCCCCGAAGGCAGCTTGCCGCCCTCCGCCTTGGTGTACGTCTCCTGGCCGGTCTTGCCCGACCAGGTCACCTTCAGCGTCGTACCGTTCACCGAGTCGACCATGCCGGTGGTGCGTTCCTTGCCGCCGTCGGGGCAGGTCAGGTGGATCATCCGCATGCCGTCCTCGGCGCCCGCGGTCCCGCTGCACACCGTCCCGCCGGTCGCGAAGACCCCGGCCTGCTTCCCGGTGATCACCAGGGCCACGATCTTGCCGTCGGCGGTGGTGATCCAGCTGCCCTGGAGCTTGGCGGAAGCGCCGGTCACCCCTGGCGAGGCCGTACCCGCCGACGACCCGGACGCCCCCGGCGAAGCCGAGGCCGACGCACCGTCCTTGTTCCCGGAACCGCCGCCCCCGTCGTCCCCGGAACCACCGCTGCACGCCGTCAGCGCCAGCACCCCCGCCAGTCCCGCGGCCAAGGCCGCGCCCCGCACCCTCGCAGTCGCACCTGTCACCGGAAAAGCTCCCTCCGCGGTAGCGGCCGGCCGCCCTCGCCGGACGGCCCGCAGCGCAAGCTACCAGCATTGATGTGCAGCGCATCGGTCTCCAGGCCGGCTGGTCTTGTGCGGTGCTGATCGCGCGGAGCGCCACGGTGGCGGTGCGGCGGATCCGGGCGTGAAGGTCCAGGCCGACCGGTTCGGCTGCTCGATGTACTGGTCGGACCTGGCGAAGATCGATCAGGCGCGGGTCAGTCCACGGAAGCCCGCCCGATGCCCGTGCCGCACAGCGGCACGGCACCGGACGAGCAGGCCGGAACCTCCTTCCCCCAGGAGGGAGAGCGGGTCGACGGCAGTTACCAGGAGGCCTTCCGGACCCCGGGCAGGTGACCCTGGTGGGCCTGTTCGCGCAGGCCGACCCGGGACAGCCCGAACGTGCGCAGATAGCCGCGCGGGCGGCCGTCGATCTGGTCGCGGTTGCGCACGCGCGTGGCGCTGGCGTCCCGCGGCTGCCGGCGCAGTTCCCGCTGGGCGGTGAGCCGTTCGGCCTCGGGGGTGGAGGGCCGGCGGATGATCTCCTTCAGCTCGGCGCGGCGCTCGGCGTACCGGGCGACGATCTCCTTGCGCCGCTCGTTCTTCGCGATCTTGCTCTTCTTCGCCATCAGACCCTCACTCCCCGGGCACGGATGCGGGCGACGGCCGCCTCGACGCCGATCGCGTCCACCGTCTTCACGGCCTTCGCGCTCAGCCGCAGCCGGACGTACCGGCCCTCGCCGGGCAGCCAGTACCGCTTGGTCTGGATGTTCGGGTCGAAACGGCGCGAGGTGCGCCGGTGGGAGTGGGAGATCCGGTTGCCGAAGCCCGGCCGGGCCCCGGTGAGCATGCAGTGTGCGGACACGGTGACGTAGCTCTCCTCAGACGCTGATGCTAATGGAATTCATTTTCAGTAAGGTAGCAGCATGGCACGCAACGAACTCCGCCCGGTCATCAAGCTCCGGTCCACCGCCGGAACCGGCTACACCTACGTGACCCGCAAGAACCGCCGCAACGACCCGGACCGCATGGTGCTGCGCAAGTACGACCCGGTCGCCGGCCGCCACGTCGACTTCCGAGAGGAGCGCTGACCCCCGCCATGCGCAAGGGAATCCACCCCGAGTACGGGCCGGTCGTCTTCCGTGACCGGGCCGCGAACCACGCCTTCCTCACCCGCTCGACGCTCGTCGGCAGGCCGAGCGGCAGGACGATCGAGTGGGAGGACGGCAACACCTACCCGGTCGTGGACGTGGAGATCTCCGACGTCAGCCACCCCTTCTACACCGGTACCGCGCGCGTGCTGGACACCGCCGGACGCGTGGAGCGCTTCGAGCGCAGGTACGGCAAGCGGGGCGGGGCGTGAGCCTGTCGGTGGCCGTCGTGGCCGGGCTGCACGCCGCGGCCCGCACGGCGGCCACAAGCCGGCTGCTCGCCGACGTGCCCGGGAGCGTCGTACTCCACCACGATCTCGCGACGGCCGCCGCCGGCACGGTCGTACGGACGGTCCGCGACCGTGACGGTGTCCTGTCCACGGGGGAGACGCCCCTGGTCAACGACTGTGCGTGCTGCGCGCTGCGCGAGGATCTGGTGCCCGAGCTGCGCCGGCTCGCCGACGCCGGCACGACCCGGCTGGCGGTCGTCGAGCTGTGGGACTCGGTCGAGCCCAAGGCGATGGCCGAGGTGATCGCGTCCGGCGGGCTGACCGTCACCTCCGTGATCACGGCCGTCGACCCGGCGCTGGTGCTGCCGTACCTCGGCAACGGCGACGATCTCGCCGAGGCCGGGCTCGCCGCGGCCGCCACCGACCAGCGCACGGTCGCCGACACCTTCGCCCGGCAGCTGGAGTACGCCCCCGTGCTCGCCGTCGCCGACTCCCCGGAGGCCGACGACGAGGACCGCGAGCTGCTCACGCAGCTCCATCCCACGGCCCGCCGGGTCCCGATCGGGGCGGACGCCCGCTCCCCGGAGTCGCTCGCGCGGGCCGCCCTGGCCGGGTTCGACGTGGAGGCCGCGGCCGCCGCCCAGCACCCGGCCTGCGCGCTGCTGCCCCAGGAGGCCGACGACCACGGCGTCTCCACCCTGGTCTGGCACCGCCGCCGGCCCTTCCACCCGGAGCGGCTGTACGCGGCGCTGGAGGACCTGACCTGCGCCGCCGCGCGCAGCCGGGGTCGGTTCTGGCTCGCGGACAAGCCGGACACGCTGCTGCACTGGGACGCGGCCGGCGGCGCGCTGTGCGTGGAGAGCGCCGGGCCCTGGCTGGCCGCGCTGCCGGACGCGGCCTGGGAGATGGTCCCGCCGGTGCGCCGGGCCGCGGCGGCCCTGGACTGGCACCCCGAGCACGGCGACCGCTGCAACCACCTGGTCTTCACCTCGCCCGCCCTCGACCGCGACGGACTCGCGCACCTGCTGGAGTCCTGCCTGCTCACCGACGCCGAGTACGCCGCCGGGCGGGACTCCTGGAGGAAGCTCCCGCCCGCCTTCGACACCCTGCTGGAGGTCTGATGCCTCGCAAGAGCGACCGCAAGCCGGTCCGTACCCGCCCCAACCCCCTGGACCAGGCGGGGGTGACCTACATCGACTACAAGGACACCGATCTGTTGCGGAAGTTCGTCTCGGACCGCGGCAAGATCCGCAGCCGCCGGGTCACCCGGGTCACCGCCCAGCAGCAGCGGCTGCTGGCCCGCGCCGTCAAGAACGCCCGGGAGATGGCCCTGCTGCCGTACTCGAGTCGGTGATCACGCGCATAGGTAGGCGTTTCCCTACGCTTGACTGGTAGGGAAACGCCTACCTATTGTCGTACCCATGACCATCACGCACGCCTCCTTCGTCACCCTCCCCGTCTCCGACCAGGACCGCGCCCTGCGCTTCTACCGCGACGTCCTCGGCTTCGAGGTCACCGCCGACCGGGACATGCCCCAGGGGCGCTGGCTCCAGGTGGCCCCCGAGGGCGCGCAGACCGTCTTCACGCTGTCCGGTCCGGGTATGGGCGGCTTCGAGCCCGGATCCGCGCGGGGGATCATGTTGGTCACGACCGATGTCGACGCGGACTGTGCCCGGCTCACCGCGGCCGGCACCACCGTGCAGGGTCCGGACGAACTCCCCTGGGGGCGGATGGCCTCCTTCACGGACCCCGACGGCAACGGTCTGATGCTGCTGACGGAGAAGGAAGGCTTCTGACCGCTCCATGAACGGTACGGGTACCGCCGCCGAGGACCGCGTCTTCGCCGCGCTCGCCAACGCCACCCGCCGCGAGGTGCTGCGGCTGCTGCGCGAGCGCGGACCGCAGCCCGTACAGGCCCTGGCCGACCACTTCGACATGCGCCGCCCGAGCCTCTCCGAGCACCTCAAGGTGCTCCGGGAGGCCGGTCTCGTCTCCGAGCAGCGCTCCGGGCGGCAGCGCATCTACCGCCTGGAGGCGGCCCCCCTGGCCGAGGTGCAGGACTGGCTCCATCCGTACGAGCGGTTCTGGCGCGAGCGACTGAAGGGCCTCGGCGATCTGCTCGACCGCATGCCCGACGATGAGCCGTCATGAGCCCGCTGCCCGAACCCGACGCCGACGACCTCACCACGATCCGCGTCGACCAGTTCTTCCCGCACCCTCCCGCCAAGGTCTGGCGCGCCCTGACCGAGCCCGAGCTGCTCGCCCGCTGGCAGATGCCCGGCGCCGAGGAGTTCCGGCTCCGCGTGGGCCACCGGTACCGGATGACCTCCGTCCCGCGTCCGGGCACCCGCTTCTCGGGTGTCGTGGAGGTGGAGGTGCTGGCCTACGACAGCGAGCGGATGCTGTCCCTCCGCTGGACGGACGCCGATCCGGCCAACCCCGCCGACTGGACCGTCACCTGGACCCTGGAACACGAGGGGCGCGGTACGCGTCTCTTCCTAGTGCACGAGGGGTTCGATCCGGACGACCCGGCCCAGCTGATGGCGCGGAAGATCATGGGCGGGGGCTGGAAGGGACATGTCCTGCCTGCTCTGGGGCAGGCGCTGGAACGGCTTCGGTAAAGCGGACGTCAAGACTGTAACCGCGGCACCACTCCTCGTGCACGTGCATCTGCTCATGCATCGGCACGTGAACAGAGCTATGATCCGGGTCAGTTGACCACAGCATCTATGGCCTCACCAGCCAGTGCACCACCGGGGAGCGACCTGTGGACCGCGACGTCGACGGCGTGTACGGGGGGTACGACGTGTACAACGGCATGGCTGCCACGCAGCTGAACGGAGTGGCCTGGCAGAAGAGCAGGCACAGCAACTCACAGGGTTCCTGCGTGGAGTTCGCGCGGTTGCCGGGCGGCGATGTCGCCGTACGCAACTCGCGTTTCCCGGACGGGCCGGCGCTCGTCTACACGCGCGCGGAGATCGAGGCGATGCTTCTCGGCGTCAAGGACGGCGAGTTCGACCATCTGATAGCGAGCTGAGGCGGGTACCTCGTCCGCGCGACGCCGTTGGCAACGATGTCGCGCGCGCGGGGGCCCGCACAGGTATATGCACGTGAAAAGTGGACGCGCGTAGACACAACGCGTCCACTGGGTGCCGTACCGGATCAGCCGGCCGTACGGAGCCGGAACAGCGCCCAGACGACCTTGCCGTCGAGCGCGCCCGCGAGCGGGTGCCAGCCCCAGCTGTCCGCGAAGGAGTCCACCAGGAACAGCCCGCGCCCCGACTCGGCGGAGAAGTCGTCCGAGTCGCGCGGGACCGGGGTCTCGTGGCTCGGGTCGCGCACCGCGCACACCAGCCGCTCGCTCCAGCGCATCAGGTGCAGCCGCACGCACGACTGGTGCGGCTCGGTGCGGCAGGGAGCGGAAGGCACCGCGTGGCGCAGGGCGTTGGTGACGAGTTCGGAGACGACGAGGCAGATGTCGTCGAAGCGGTCGCCGACGTCCCACTGCTCCAGGGTGTTCCGGGTGAAGCGCCGGGCCTCGCGCACCGCCTCGAAGCGGGCCGGGAGGGCGCAGGAGGCGGCATCGGACACGGCCGCGGGATCCAGCGGCGGAAGGCCCTGCCGTAACGGCTTGAGCATGGTCGATCCATTCGTCCCCATGCGAGGCACTCCCGGGAATTCGCGGTCGTTGCGATGCAGCGGTGGCGCGGCACCATGGTTTCGGATGCGCAGAGCAGATGCAAGGGCAGATGCACGTGCACGCGACCGAAATGGCACTGCCCGTACCGCTTCTTGGCCATTTTTTCTGCCATCTCCGCAAGGAGTCCGCCAGAGGTCCGGACCTCTCAGCGGTCGGGACCCGGCAGAAACGGCCGAGCTCTTTCCGTTTCCGTAACCGGGCGAGTACTGCTCGGAGTGTTTTAGTGGCAGACTTCGGCCCCTGAAGACGGTTGGGGAGGCTGGCGAACGTGAGCGCGGGAGAGCCCGGATCGGTGGTGCGGCGGATGCTGCTCGGCTCGCAACTCAGGCGACTGCGTGAAGCGCGGGGGATCACGCGCGAGAAGGCGGGATACTCGATCCGCGCCTCCGAGTCGAAGATCAGCCGGATGGAGCTGGGCCGGGTGAGCTTCAAGACCAGGGACGTGGAGGACCTGCTCACCCTCTACGGCATCACCGACGAGGCGGAGCGCGAGTCGCTGCTCTCCCTCGCCCGGGAGGCCAACGTGGCGGGCTGGTGGCACAGTTACACCGACGTCCTGCCCAGCTGGTTCCCCACCTACGTGGGCCTGGAGGGCGCCGCCGCGCTGATCCGCGCCTACGAGGTGCAGTTCGTGCACGGCCTGCTCCAGACCGAGGAGTACGCCCGCGCGGTCGTCCGGCGCGGCATGAAGGGCGCCGGCGTCGCCGACGTCGAACGCCGGGTCGCCCTGCGCCTGGAGCGGCAGAAGTACCTGCTCTCCGACAACGGCCCCGAGTTCCACATCGTCCTGGACGAGGCCGCCCTGCGCCGCCCCTATGGCGACCGCGAGGTGATGCGCGGCCAGCTCCAGCACCTGATCGACATCTCCGAGCGGCCCAACGTGCGCCTGCAGATCATGCCGTTCAGCTTCGGCGGGCACTCCGGCGAGAGCGGCGCCTTCACCATCCTCAGCTTCCCCGAGTCCGACCTGTCCGACGTGGTCTACCTGGAGCAACTGACCAGCGCCCTCTACCTGGACAAACGCGAGGACGTCGCCCAGTACGAGCAGGCCCTGAAGGAACTGCAGCAGGACAGCCCCGGGCCCGACGAGAGCAGGGACCTGCTGCGCGGCCTGCTGCACATGTCCTGACCCGCCCCAACTCCCTTTACCAGCAAGTAGGATGACGTCCGCTCAGGCATGCACGGATCTGGTGTCCGCTAGCGATTGAGGGATCACATGTCGTCCTACTTCACCGACCTGGCCCAGCAGTACATCGACGGCGAGTGGCGCCCGGGCACCGGCTCCTGGGACGTCATCGACTTCAACCCCTACGACGACGAGAAGCTGGCCTCCATCACGGTGGCCACGGTCGACGAGGTGGACCAGGCCTACCAGGCCGCCGCCCGCGCCCAGAAGAAGTGGGCCGAGACCAACCCCTACGCCCGGCGCGCGGTCTTCGAGCGGGCGCTGAGGCTGATAGAGGACCGTGAGCAGGAGATAGCCGACCTCATCATCGCGGAGCTGGGCGGCACCCGTGTGAAGGCCGGCTTCGAGCTGCACCTCGCCAAGGAGTTCCTGCGCGAGTCGATCCACCTCGCGCTGCGCCCGGAGGGCAGGATCCTGCCCTCTCCGACCGAGGGCAAGGAGAACCGCGTCTACCGGGTGCCGGTCGGCGTCGTGGGCGTGATCAGCCCCTTCAACTTCCCCTTCCTGCTCTCCCTGAAGTCGGTCGCGCCGGCCCTGGCGCTCGGCAACGCCGTGGTGCTCAAGCCGCACCAGAACACCCCGATCGCCGGCGGCACCCTGCTCGCGAAGATCTTCGAGGAGGCCGGGCTGCCCGGCGGCCTGCTCAACGTCGTCGTCACCGACATCGCCGAGATCGGTGACGCCTTCATCGAGCACCCGGTCCCGAAGGTCATCTCCTTCACCGGCTCCGACA
Source organism: Streptomyces sp. NPDC028928 (assembly GCF_055564915.1). Lineage (NCBI taxonomy): Bacteria > Bacillati > Actinomycetota > Actinomycetes > Kitasatosporales > Streptomycetaceae > Streptomyces > Streptomyces sp. NPDC028928. Next base: position 74,711 of record NZ_JBVHVI010000020.1, on the reverse strand, counting down.
AGGTCGGCCGGCACGTCGCCACCGTCTGCGCCAGGCACTTCAAGCGCTCGGTCCTCGAACTGGGCGGCAACAGCGCGCTGGTGGTCCTGGACGACGCCGACCTCGACTACGCGGTGGACGCGGCCGTCTTCAGCCGGTTCGTGCACCAGGGCCAGGTCTGCATGGCCGCCAACCGGGTCCTCGTGGACGCCTCCGTCGCCGACGAGTTCACCGCGAAGTTCGTCGCCAAGGTGAAGACCCTCAAGGTCGGTGACCCGCGCGACCCGGAGACCGTGATCGGCCCGGTGATCAACTCGGCGCAGGCGAACGCGATCTCCGGCACCGTCGAGCAGGCCCTCGCCGAGGGCGCCACCGCCCTGGTGCGCGGTACCACGACCAACAACCTGGTCGAGCCGACCGTGCTCACCGGTCTCCCCGCGGGCTCCGCGCTGCTCCAGCAGGAGGTGTTCGGCCCGGTCGTCTTCCTCGTCCCGTTCGACGGGGAGGAGGAGGCGGTCCGGATCGTCAACGACACCCCGTACGGCCTGAGCGGCGCCGTCCACACCGGCGACATCGAGCGGGGCGTGGCCTTCGCCAAGCGGATCGACACCGGCATGTTCCACGTGAACGACGGCACCGTCCACGACGAGCCGATCGTGCCCTTCGGCGGCGAGAAGCACTCCGGCCTCGGCCGACTCAACGGCGAGACGACGCTGGAGGCGTTCACCACGGTCAAGTGGATCTCGGTGCAGCACGGCCGCAGCGGCTTCCCGTTCTAGCCGGTTTTTCGGTGTTCACGGGCCATTGAGGACAGGATCTGTCCTCAATGGCCCGTAGCGTGTTCGATGTCGGGGAAAACGGCCCCCGGCGAACCGGCCCCAGGAAAGGCGGCACGCCATGGTCATGCACGTTCCGGCGGAGGCGAAGGGCGACGAGCGCGGGGCGCTGCTCGCGTTCATCGAGGAACAGCGCGGCGGGATCCGCCGGGCGCTGCTCGGACTGACCGAGGAGCAGGCCCGTACCCGCCCCAGCGTCAGCGAGCTGTCCCTGGGCGGTCTGCTCAAGCACGTCGCCGAGGTCGAGCAGAGCTGGCTCGCCCGGGCGAAGCAGGAGCCGCCGGCGGTGTCGCGCGACGAGTCGAACTGGCACGAGACCTTCCAGCTGGTCGGGGACGAGACGGTGGCCTCGCAGCTGGCGTACTGGGAGCAGGTGGCCGCCGAGACGGAGAAGTTCATCCGGTCCGCACCCAGCCTGGACGACACCTTCCCGCTGCCGCCCGACCCCTGGTTCCCGCCGGAGGGCCGTGTCTCGCTGCGCTGGCTGTGCCTGCACCTGATCCGCGAGTTCGCCCGGCACGCCGGCCACGCCGACATCATCCGCGAGTCCCTGGACGGCAAGACCGCGTTCGAGCTGGTGGCGCTGGCGCAGGCCGGATAGCCGTACGGCCCTAACCTGGACGGCATGTCAGCGATCCGTCTCCTCGTGCTGGGCGCGGTGCGCCAGCACGGGCGGGCCCACGGCTACCAGGTCCGGGGCGACCTGGAGTACTGGGGCGCGCACGAGTGGTCCCACGCCAAGCCGGGCTCGATCTACCACGCCCTGAAGCAGATGGCCAGGCAGGGACTGCTGCACGCGCACGAGATCGCGCCGTCCACGGCGGGCGGACCGCCGCGCACCGAGTACGAACTCACCGACAAGGGCACCGAGGAGTACTTCGCCCTGCTGCGGGACGCACTGGTCACCTACGACCAGCGGGGCGACGTGAAGACGGCCGCCCTCGGCTTCATGGTGGACCTGCCGAGGGCGGAGGCGGTGGCCCTGCTGAAGGAGCGGACCCGGAGGATCGCCGCGTGGCGGTCCTCGGTCACCGAGCACTACGTCCCCGAGGACGGGCCCGAACAGCTGGGCCACATCGGCGAGATCATGAACATGTGGGTCCACACGGCCGACTCCGAGGCCGAGTGGACCCGCGGGCTCGTCGAACGCATCGAGAACGGCGCCTACACCTTCGCCGACGAGGGCGAACCGTTCGTCGGACTCCTCGCCGAGGACGCGGGCCGCCGGGGCGAAACCCCCTAGGGTCCCGGCCCTAGTGGTGGAACCCGGTCGCCGCGCCCTTGTCGCGGGTCAGCGGGTGCGGCTGGCGGCGCAGCTCGGGCAGCAGGCGGGTCAGGTCGTCCACGAACAGGTCGGCCAGGTCGTGCGAGAAGCCGTTGCGGCACACGATCCGCAGCACGGACAGGTCCTCGCGGTTCGCCGGGAAGGTGTAGGCGGGCACCAGCCAGCCGCCCTCGCGCAGCCGCCGGGAAACGTCGAAGACGTCGTACGACGTGACGTCGTCGGCCGTGGTCAGCGCGAACACGGGAAGCTGGTCGCCCCGGGTGAGCAGCCGGAAGTCGCCGAGCGCCGCGATCTTGTCGGCGAGGGAGCGCGCCACGTCCCGGGTCGACTGCTGCACCGCCCGGTAGCCCTCGCGGCCGAGCCGCAGGAACGTGTAGTACTGCGCCACCACCTGGGCGCCGGGCCGGGAGAAGTTCAGCGCGAAGGTCGGCATCTCGCCGCCCAGGTAGTTCACCCGGAAGACCAGCTCCTCGGGCAGTGCCTCCCGGTCCCGCCACAGCGCCCAGCCGACGCCCGGGTAGACCAGCCCGTACTTGTGGCCGGAGGAGTTGATCGACGCCACGCGCGGCAGGCGGAAGTCCCACACCAGGTCCTCGTCCAGGAAAGGCGCCACCATCCCGCCGGACGCGCCGTCCACGTGCACCGGGATGTCGAGCCCCGTGCCCTCCTGGAGGGCGTCCAGGGCCGCGCACAGCTCGGCGACCGGCTCGTAGGAGCCGTCGAAGGTCGAGCCGAGGATGCCGACGACCCCGATGGTGTTCTCGTCGCACAGCTCCACGGCGGCCTGCGGGTCCAGGTGGAAGCGGTCGCCCTCCATGGGGACCAGCCGCGCCTCCACCTCCCAGAACGCGCAGAACTTCTCCCAGCAGACCTGGACGTTGATCCCCATCACCAGATTGGGCCGCGCCCCCGGATACCGGTCGGCGTTCCGCTTCGCCCAGCGCCGCTTGAGCGCCATCCCGGCGAGCATGCACGCCTCGCTCGACCCGGTCGTGGAACAGCCCACCGCGGCCGACGGGTCCGGTGCGTTCCACAGGTCGGCGAGCATGGCCACGCAGCGCCGCTCCAGCTCGGCCGTGCGCGGGTACTCGTCCTTGTCGATCATGTTCTTGTCCCGGCACTCAGCCATCAGCACCCCGGCCTGCGGCTCCATCCAGGTGGTGACGAAGGTGGCCAGATTGAGCCGGGAGTTGCCGTCCAGCATCAGCTCGTCGTGCACCAGCTGGTACGCCGTGGCCGGGGGCAGCGGGACGTCCGGGAGCCGGTGGGTCGGCGGGGCCGCGGTCATGCCGCCGACCGGGTTGGCCTCCCCGAAGAACGGGTTGACCGACACCGTCCGCGCCTCGTGCCGCTCGGGACCTTTGTGCAGGGCCATGGGAATGTGCCTCCAGGGGTTCAGCGGACCGGGGTGCCGTCCCCGCGCAGCTGCATCTGCGGGCGGCCCGTCACCAGCAGCCAGGCGGGCAGCGAGGCGATGCACAGCAGGGCGGTGATCGCCGGGGAGGCGACCAGGACGGCGGCGGTGAACAGGCTCACCCAGCCCTGCCGGGTGATCGCCAGGAGCATGCCGAGGACGGCCGTGGCCACGCCCAGCGAGGGATGCACGGCCGGTACGAGCGCGTGGGCGGCGAGCCCCAGGGCGGTGCCGACGAAGACCGCGGGGAAGATCCGGCCGCCCCGGAAGCCGCAGGACGCGGCGACGAGCAGCGCGGCCAGCTTCACCACGGTCATCACGGCAAACTGCCCCGCCGACCAGCCCTCCGGGTCACGGGCCAGCTCCCCGACCTCGGAGAGCCCCTTGAACAGCGTCAGATGCCCGCCGAGGACCGCGAGCGCCCCCAGGACGACCCCGCCGGCCGGGAGCATCAGCATCGGGTGCCGCAGCCGCCGGAAGGCCGCGTGGACGTGGGGGAAGGCGTACACGGCGCACAGGCCGAGCGCCGCGGCCGCCGAGGCGATCACGAGCGCGGCCAGGACGTCCCTCGCGTGCGGGTGGCCCATGGGCGGCAGGCCCAGGTCGAAGGTCGGACGGGCCACCAGCGTGGTGGTCACGGCCCCGCACGCGCCGGCGGTCAGCGGGGCGAACAGGTTGTCCCACAGCCTGCCCTGCATGGGCCGTCCCGCCAGCGCCTCGGAGATGACCAGCGCCGCCGCCACCGGCGTGCCGAACAGCGCGCCGATGGTCGCCGCCTCCGCCAGCACCGGCCACAGGGTGCCCGGGGTCCGGGGCAGGAAGCGCCCGCCGAGCCAGGCCGCGAGAGCCACGTTCACGGCGATGACCGGGTTCTCCGGGCCGAGGCTCGGGCCGCCGGCCAGCATCAGCCCGGTGGCCACCACCAGGCCCGGCAGTACGGCCGGCGGCAGGACGGGGGCGTTCAGCCCGAGGGTGGCGGGGTCGGGTCCGGCGTGTCCGGGCACCTTCCAGACCACCAGCCCTACGACGGCACCGGTGGCCGTGAGCATGATGAACATCCACAGCACGGAGTACCGGCCCACCCCGAGCGCGTCCGGCAGCGGCCCCCACAGCACCCGCTGGAGCAGCTCCCCCGCCGTGCTCACCCCGACGAAGACCAGGCTCGCGGCCACGCCCACGACGACGGCGGGCAGGATGAACGGCAGCAGAGCCCGTGCCGGGGCGGTCGGAGCGCTCGGGGGCGCCTGCGTCGTCTCCTGGGCCACGGGCTCACCATAAGCGGACAAAAGGTATGCAACATCCCGAACGAAATCCGGCTTGCACCTCACGCGACGTGAGGCCCCAGCGTGGAGGCGTACCGACGACAAGGAGCGGAAAGTGAGCTACTCCGTGGGACAGGTCGCGGGGTTCGCCGGAGTCACGGTGCGCACCCTGCACCACTACGACGAGATCGGCCTGCTCGTGCCGAGCGAGCGGACGTACGCCGGCCACCGGCGCTACAGCGACGCCGACCTCGACCGGCTCCAGCAGATCCTGTTCTACCGGGAGCTGGGCTTCCCGCTCGACGAGGTCGCGGTTCTGCTCGACGACCCGGACGCCGACCCGCGCACCCACCTGCGCCGCCAGCACCACCTGCTGACCGCCCGGATCGAGAAGCTGCAGAAGATGGCCGCGGCCGTGGAGCACGCCTTGGAGGCACGCACGATGGGCATCGACCTGACGCCGCAGGAGCGGTTCGAGGTGTTCGGGGACAAGGACCCCGAGCAGTACGCCGAGGAGGTGGAGCAGCGCTGGGGCGACACCGAGGCGTACGCCGAGTCGCAGCGCCGCGCCGCCACCTACACCAAGGAGGACTGGAAGCGCATCCAGGCCGAGGTCGACGACTGGGGCCGGCGGTACGCCGCCCTGGTCGCCGGGGGCGAGCAGCCGTCCGGCGAGGCGGCCATGGACATGGCGGAGGAACACCGGCAGCACATCAGCAGGTACTACTTCGAGGTCCCGTACGAGATGCACCGGTGCTTCGGGGAGATGTACGTCTCCGACGAACGCTTCAAGGCGTTCTACGACGCCCTGGGGCCCGGTGTGGCCGAGCACCTGCGCGACGCGATCCTCGCCAACGCCGACCGGCAGACCTCCTGACCGGTCCCGGCCCGGGAGCGCGCGGGGCTCACTCCCGGGCCAGGACCACCGCCGTGCCGTAGGCGCACACCTCGGTGCCGACGTCCGCGGCCTCGGTCACGTCGAACCGGAACATCAGCACCCCGTTGGCGCCACGCGCGCGTGCCTGTTCCACCAGGCGCTCCATGGCCTGGTTGCGGGTCTGCACGAGCGTCTTGGTGAGCCCCTTCAGCTCACCGCCGATCATCGACTTCAGCCCGGCGCCGATCTGGCTGCCGAGGTGCCGCGAGCGCACGGTCAGGCCGAACACCTCGCCGAGCACCGTCTGCACCCGGTACCCGGGCACGTCGTTCGTCGTCACGACCAGCACGTCCGGCTGGGGGCCCTGGCCACCGCCGTAGTCATCGAGTCCCATGAGTCACAGCTTTCTCCCGGTCGCCGCACAGTGCATCCTGGAACGGCCGGTGGAACCTGGGGCGGTCACATCACGTTGATAGCTTTGTGCGGCGGTACACCGCCACCGGCGCCGTCCGCCAAGCCGCCTTCACCCCTCAGGAGCCCGGACCCGTGATGACACTCGCCCTCGGCCCGAGCTGGCTGGACCCCAACTATCTGCTCGACACCTACAGCATCTGGGGTCTGCTGCTCATCGTCTTCGCCGAGTCCGGCCTGCTCATCGGCTTCTTCCTGCCGGGTGACTCCCTGCTGTTCACCTGCGGCCTGCTGATCACCTCGGGTGACCTGGACTTCCCGCTGTGGGGCGCGATCGCCCTGATCTGCGTCGCGGCGATCCTCGGCGACCAGGCGGGCTACATGTTCGGCAAGAAGGTCGGCCCGTCCCTGTTCAACCGCCCGGACTCCCGCCTGTTCAAGCAGGAGAACGTCACCAAGGCGCACGAGTTCTTCGAGAAGTACGGCCCCAAGTCCCTGGTCCTGGCCCGCTTCGTGCCGATCGTGCGCACGTTCACGCCGATCATCGCGGGCGTCAGCGGAATGAAGTACCGCTCGTTCCTGATCTTCAACGTCATCGGCGGCGTCCTGTGGGGCGCGGGCGTCACCCTGCTCGGCTCCTGGCTCGGCAACATCGACGTCGTCAAGAAGAACATCGAGGCGATCCTCATCCTGATCGTCCTCGTCTCGGTGATCCCGATCGCGATCGAGTTCCTCCGCGCGCGCGGCAAGGAGAAGAAGGCCGCGCAGACCCGGCCGGAGCCCCCGCGGCAGCCGCAGTACCAGCAGCCGGCCTACCAGCAGCCCCCCGTCATGGACGACGCCACGACCCGCCTGCGGCGCATCGAGCCGGAGCAGGAGTACCCCTCGCAGTACGACCAGCAGCAGCCGTACCAGCAGCAGCCGTACCAGCAGCAGCCGTACCAGCAGGAGCAGCAGCAGTACTGGGATCAGGGCGGCTACGACAACCAGTACTACGACCAGCAGCAGTACCCGGAGCAGCAGTACCCGCAGCAGCAGTACGACCCGAACCAGTACCCGTACGACCAGGGCAACCACCGCGCCCCGTAAGGCCGGCCGGCGTCTAGAAACCCCTGGTCCGCTTGGCGGCCCTGCGCTTCCCGGCGGAGCCGACCCGCAGGAACAGGCGGAAGACCTCCGAGCCCAGGTTGACCCCGATCGCGATGGCCAAGGCCAGCGACGCCGCGTTCGCCAGCGACACCAGGCCCTTGTCCACCTCGTTCTGCGCCATGCTCAGCAGCCCGAAATAGGTCGCCGAACCGGGCAGCAGCGGTCCGATCGCCGCCGTCGTGTAGGGCAGCGCCGACGCGAACCGGTACCGCGACAGCAGCTGCCCGAACAGACCCACCAGGCCCGCCGCCACGGCCGTGGACGCCACCGGCGAGATGTCGGCGACGTAGTGCATCGCGCCGTACACCGTCCACGCCACGCCCCCGTTGAGGGTCACCCAGAGCACGGTGGATCGTTCCTGCTGGAGCAGCACCGCGAACGTCATCGACAGCAGCATCGACGCGGCGATCTGCACCACCGGCCGCTCGTTGATGATGAGCGCCGCGTCCGGGTTCAGCTTGCCGCCGACCTTGACGCCGAAGTACAGGACGATCAGGACGCCGGTGACGATGCCGACGAAGAAGTACATGACCTCCAGCAGGCGGGCGGAGGCGGTGATGTAGAAGCCCGTCAGCCCGTCCTGCACACCTGCCACCAGCGCCCGCCCGGGCAGCAGCGCGAACAGCCCACCGGTGACGACGGCGGACGCCTTCACATCGACGTGGGCCAGCGCGAACGCCACCCCGATCGCCGCGGGCGGCATCGCGGCCACCGTGAACTGGTAGAACTCCGGCAGCCCGCGCCCCGCGCACAGCCACGCCAGCCGGTCGCCGAGCATCGCGCCCACCGCGGCCGCCACGAACACGATCAGATCACCGCCGACCAGCACGGAGGCCGCGCCCGCGAGCAGCCCGCTCGCCAGGCTCAGCGCCCAGCCGGGGTACGGGTGCCGGTTGCGGCGGATCTCCGCGAGGCGCCGGTAGGCCTCCTCCAGGGAGACATGGGTCTCCGGGTCGGTCAGGTCGTCCACCAGCCGGAAGACGGCCGCCAGCCGCGTGTAGTCGGTGCCCCGCCGCCGGACCGTCCGGGACGCCGTCACCGGGTCCTCCACCAGGGACGGCTGGTGCGAGATCGACAGCAGCGTGAAGGTGACGTTCGGCTCGCAGCGGTCCAGGCCGTAGGACCGGCACACCGCGAACATCGCGGCCTCCACGTCCTCCGCGCCCTCGCCGCCGGCCAGCAGCAGCTCCCCGATACGCAGGGTCAGGTCCAGCACGCGCGGGACGGCCGGGCCGCCCTCCTCCTCGCGCTGCACCGGCTCCGGCGCCGGCCGCTCGGTCACCGGCATGCGCAGCATCGTGCGCATCCGGTCCTGCCAGGGCGCGTCCTTGACCAGGCTGACCAGCGGCACCCCGGCGGCCGGCGTGAACGCGGCCGGCGCGTCCTTCGCGCTGTAGGTGCGCGGCGTGCTGAACGCCGACCCCTCCGGCTCGGCACTCGGCGGCTGCGGCGCCTCGAGTCCCTCCGGCACCGCGAACTCGGAGGTCGTCTCCGACTCACCGCTCCTGGGGACGTCGAGTCCCTGGGGAATGGCGAACTCGGACGTGATCTCCGGGTCGTACCGCGCTTCGTCGGACCGGGGTTTGCGGTCCTCCGCCTCCGTCACCTCGCACCGCTTCCCTGAACGACACCTTCCGTAGGCCTCAGTATGCGCATGGGTACGCAAACGGGCCGCGCCACCCCACGCAGGGTGCCGCGGCCCGCGGAAGACAAACCGGCCGGTCAGTGACCGCCCTGCTCCTTGAAGCGCTTGTACGACCGCTCGATCTCCGCCTCGGCCTCCGTGCGGCCCACCCAGTTGGCGCCCTCGACCGACTTGCCGGGCTCCAGGTCCTTGTACACCTCGAAGAAGTGCTGGATCTCCAGGCGGTCGAACTCCGACACGTGGTGGATGTCGCGCAGGTGCTCCACGCGCGGGTCGGTGGCCGGAACGCACAGCAGCTTGTCGTCGCCGCCGGCCTCGTCCGTCATGCGGAACATGCCGATCGCGCGGCAGCGGATGAGGCAGCCCGGGAAGGTCGGCTCGTCCAGGATGACCAGCGCGTCCAGCGGGTCGCCGTCCTCGCCGAGAGTGTTCTCGACGAAGCCGTAGTCGGTCGGGTAGGCGGTCGAGGTGAAGAGACGACGGTCCAGGCGGATCCGACCGGTCTCGTGGTCCACCTCGTACTTGTTCCGCGAACCCTTCGGGATCTCGATCGTGACGTCGAACTCCACCGGTGGCTCCTCCATGATCAGCACATAGTTCTGGTGGTTAAGTGTCCCTCACGCAGGTGTGTGATCGCGAAAGGGGCTGGTGGTCGTGCCAGAGCTGAGGCCTTGGCGAGCCGCGAGACCGCAGATGGAGCGGATCGCGAACGCCGTACGACCGCGTCTGGCGAGCGCCGTGACGGCCGCCGGGCCGCGCATCGCGCGGCTCACGAGAGCCGTGCGTGTCAGGCCTGTGCACCTCCCCCGTCCGCGGACCGTCAGGACCTGGCAGTACACCGCGGGCGCCGCCACCGCCGGCCTGGCGCTGGCCGCCGGCGTGGTGACCGTGGCCGGTCCCTGGGACGCCACGGGTCAGCGTACGGCCGAGCGGGACCGGGCCGCCGCCCTGGAGCGGGCAGGTGGCGCAGATCACGGCCGCTCCGGTGCGGCCGCGGGGGCGCCCCGGCCCGCGCCGAGCGCCGGACCCGTCCTGACGGGCCTGGGCGGCACCACGGGCACCGTCGGCACCAAGAAGGCCGCCCCGCGCGGACAGACCCTCGCGGACGCCCTCAGGCCCCTCCTCGACACCCCCGCGCTCGGCGACGCCCACGCGGCGGCCGTCGTCGACGTCCAGACCGGTGAACGGCTGTACGACGCCGACGCCGGCCGGGCCCTCACCCCCGCCTCCACCACCAAGATCGCCACCGCGGTCGCCGCCCTGTCCGCGCTCGGCCCCGACCACCGCCTCACCACCCGCACCGCCCTCGAACCCGACACCCGGGAACTCGTCCTGGTCGGCGGCGGCGACCCCACCCTCACCGCGCACGCCCGCAGCGGCGGCTGGGCGAGCCTGCGGACGCTGGCGGCGGACACCGCGAAGGCGCTGGACAAGCGCGGCATCCACCGGATCACCCTGTCCTACGACACCACCCTCTTCACCGGCCCCGCCCTGCACCCCATCGGCGTCAACGACAACCTCGCCCCGGTCACCGCCCTCACCGCCGACGAGGGCCGCACCGACGACTCCGCCAGCGGCCCGGTGCCCCGCGTGGGCGACCCGGCGGCGGACGCGGCGGCCAGGTTCGCGGGCTTCCTGAAGGACGCCGGCATCACCACCACGCACCCCGGCCCGTCCAAGGCCAGCACGCGCGCGGAGACCCTCGCCCGCGTCTCCTCGCCCCCGCTGTCCGCCCTGGTCGAGCGGATGCTGACCAACAGCGACAACGACATCGCGGAGGCCCTGGCCCGCCACACGGCCGTGGCGAGCGGGCAGCCGGCGAGCTTCGACGGCGGCGCCGAGGCCATCGCCACACAGCTGCGGGGGCTCGGCCTGCCGATGGCCGGTGCCGCCTTCCACGACGGCAGCGGCCTCGACCGGGACGACCGGCTCACGGCCGACCTCCTCACCGCCCTGCTGGTCAAGGCGGGCGACCCGCACCGCCCCGGCCTGCGCCCCGTTCTCACCGGCCTGCCCGTGGCCGGCTTCACCGGCACCCTGAGCACCCGCTACACCGACGGCGCGTCCGGCCTCGTCCGCGCCAAGACCGGCACCCTGACCGGCGTGAACACCCTCGCCGGCACGGTCGTGGACAGCACCGGCCACGTCCTGGCCTTCGCCTTCCTGGCCTCGAACACCCCGAACGCCACGGAGGCCCAGTCGGCCCTGGACAAGGCGGCCACGGCACTGACGGGGTGACCGCGCGGCACCGGGCGGCCGGAAAGCGCTCCCCCGGCCCTGCCGGCCCCACACGGCTGCCCCAAGCGGGAGCGCTCACGTACGGTTGACAGCATGACTGGCTTCGGCGGCACCGCATCTCCCGGGATGGTCGACTGGAACCTCGCGGTGGCAACCGCGACACGGCTCGTACGCCCCGGTCCCGACGTCAGCCGCGACGAGGCCAGGGCCGTCGTCGCGGAGCTGCGCCGGCACGCGAAAGCCTCGGAGGGCCACGTCCGGGGCTTCACTCGTATGGGCACCGAGGACACCCACGACACCCCCGTCCTCGTCGTGGACCGCCCCGGCTGGGTCCGGGCCAACGTCGCCGGCTTCCGGGAGATCCTCCGGCCGCTCCTGGAGAAGATGGCGGAACGGCGCGGCAACAACCCGGGCAGCGCGGTCCTCGGCGCCGTCGGCGGCAAGGTCACCGGCGTGGAACTCGGCATGCTCCTGTCGTTCCTGTCCTCCCGTGTCCTCGGCCAGTACGAGACCTTCGCCCCCGCCACCCGCGACCTCCCGGCCGGCGAGAACGGCGGCGGCCGGCTGCTGCTCGTCGCGCCCAACATCGTCCACGTGGAGCGCGAACTCGACGTCGAGCCGCACGACTTCCGCCTCTGGGTGTGCCTGCACGAGGAGACCCACCGCACCCAGTTCACCGCCGTTCCCTGGCTGCGGGACCACCTGGAGGGCGAAATCCAGTCGTTCTTGGCGGAGACCGACGTCGACCCGATGACCTTCCTGGAGCGCATCCGGGAAGCCGCCCAGTCCCTCGCCGGCGGCCGCCCCGAGGGCGAGGAGGAGGACGGCGGACGCTCCTTCGTGGAGCTGGTGCAGACCCCCGCCCAGCGGGAGATCCTCGCCCGTCTGACGGCCGTGATGTCCTTGCTGGAGGGCCACGCCGACTACGTCATGGACGGCGTCGGACCGAGCGTCGTACCGACCGTCGCGGAGATCCGGGAGAAGTTCCAGCAGCGCCGCGCGAAGGGCGCCTCCCGACTGGACCTCGCCCTGCGCAAGCTGCTGGGTCTGGATGCCAAACTGAAGCAGTACCGGGACGGCGAACGCTTCGTGCGGGCCGTGGTCGACCAGGTCGGCGTCGACGGCTTCAACCGCGTGTGGACCTCGCCCAACACCCTGCCCACCAAGGCGGAGATCGCCAAACCGGCGGACTGGGTCGCGCGGGTGCACCGGAAGGCCGAATCGTGAACGACCCGGGGAAGTCGTGAAACGAATCCGGCCGACGGCAGGCGAACGCCCCTCCAATCACCCGTCCGAGGGACCGTGAGCCATGCGTAGGCGTGCAATGCTCGGGGAACGGCCCGCTTCTGTCACCATCGACACACTCTGAGTGACCGTCTCGGGCTCACCCCCCGAAAAACTTCATGAAGGGAACCGGACATGGGTCCCCATCCTGCGGTCGCGGCGATACGCCTGGCGGTCCGCCGCGTCCTCCACGACATCCTCAACGACCAGACCTCCCGCGCGCACGCGAGCCCGCAGCTCGTCGGCGCGGCCCCGGACCGGACGGCCGAGCGGCCCCCCTCCCCGCTCGTCCTCGTCGCGTGCTCCGGCGGCGCCGACTCCATGGCCCTCGCCTCCGCCCTCGCCTTCGAAGCCCCCAAGCTCGGCATCCGGGCCGGCGGGATCACCGTCGACCACGGCCTCCAGCCCGGCTCCGACCTCCGCGCCGACGAGGTCGCCCTGCGAATGCGCGGGCTCGGGCTCGATCCGGTCGAGTCCGTCGCCGTCACCGTCGGCCGCGAGGGAGGCCCCGAGGCCGCCGCCCGCGACGCCCGCTACGCCGCCCTCGACGAAGCGGCCGAACGCCACGGCGCCGCCGCGATCCTGCTCGGCCACACCCGCGACGACCAGGCCGAAACCGTCCTGCTGGGTCTCGCCCGCGGCTCCGGCATCCGCTCCCTGTCCGGCATGGCCGCGGTCTCGGGGGCCGGCGGCCGTTACCGGCGGCCCTTCCTGCAGCTCGACCGGCAGACCGCCCGCAAGGCCTGCATGGTCCAGTCGCTGCCCGTCTGGGACGACCCGCACAACGCCGACCCCGCCTACACCCGCTCCCGGCTCAGGCACGAGGGCCTGCCCGCCCTGGAGAAGGCCCTCGGCAAGGGCGTCGTCGAGGCGCTCGCCCGCACCGCCCAGCTCTCCCGCGACGACGCCGACGCCCTCGACGCCTGGGCCCGCCAGGCCGAGGCCTCCGTACGGGACGCCGCCGGCCTGCTGGAGTGCGCCAAGCTGTACGCCCTCCCGCCCGCCGTACGCCGCCGGATCCTGCGCCGTGCCGCCATCGAGGCCGGTGCCCCGGCCGGTGCGCTGTTCGCCCGCCACATCGAGGAGATCGACCGTCTGATCACCGGCTGGCGCGGTCAGGGAGCCATCAATCTCCCGGGCAAAGTCGTCGCCCAGCGGCAGGGTGGCAGACTGGTGATTCGGCAAGGCTGAATCCCGACCCTCACGGAGTGACGCTCCGGCGGGCCGGGCAGCCGACGGCCGTGCGTGCGGCCGGAGCCGGTGGCCGCGCTCGCGGCCGTAAGTGCGGGACGACCGAAAGTGATGCGGGTGGACGCGAAAGACATGGGTGCCGACCTCCAGCAGGTGCTCATCACCAAGGAAGAGATCGACGCGAAGCTGGCCGAGCTGGCCGCGAAGATCGACGCGGAGTACGCGGGCAAGGACCTGCTGATCGTCGGCGTGCTCAAGGGCGCGGTGATGGTCATGGCGGACCTCGCCCGGGCGCTGTCCACCCCCGTCACCATGGACTGGATGGCCGTGTCCTCCTACGGCGCGGGCACCCAGTCCTCCGGGGTCGTCCGCATCCTCAAGGACCTCGACACCGACATCAAGGGCCGGCACGTCCTGATCGTCGAGGACATCATCGACTCCGGGCTGACCCTGTCCTGGCTGATCAACAACCTCGGTTCGCGCGAGCCCGCCTCCCTGAAGGTGTGCACGCTGCTGCGCAAGCCGGACGCCGCCAAGGTCGCCATCGACGTCGAGTGGGTCGGCTTCGACATCCCGAACGAGTTCGTCGTCGGCTACGGCCTCGACTACGCCGAGAAGTACCGCAACCTGCCGTTCGTCGGTACGCTCGCGCCTCACGTCTACGGCGGCTGAGCCACTCGGCGCAAGCGCGCCGGGATGATCGGGAACCCCAGCGGGCCCCGGGCCGTTGGAGCATGCAGAGACGGGATCCCAGCCGTCGAAACGGCTCCGTGCGGCTTCGGGCAACAATGCTGGGGTACCGTCAGAAGAACTGTCTTATCAAACTCACTATGGCAGGAGGGACGGGGCGGCACCGCTCCGTATGGATGGACGTGAAGCGATACTTCCGTGGGCCGGTCATGTGGATCGTGCTGGCCGTCCTTGCCGTGGTCGTGTTGATGCAGGTCGTCGGCTCGTCCGGCGGCTACAAGACGGTGGACACCGGCCAGGTCGTGGCGGCGATCAACGACAACAAGGTCGAGTCGGCCAAGCTCACCACCGGTGACGAACAGAGCATCAAGGTCACGCTCAAGGACGGCTACAAGGTCGAGGGCAGCTCCAAGATCCAGGCGAGCTACATCGGCGACCAGGGCGTGCAGCTGGCCGGAACGCTGCAGACCAAGTACCAGGAAAAGCAGATCACGGACGGCTACACGGTCTCGCCGTCCAAGCAGAACCCGTTCGTCGGCGTCCTGCTCTCCCTGCTGCCCTTCGTCCTGATCGTGGTCGTCTTCCTGTTCCTGATGAATCAGATGCAGGGCGGCGGCTCCCGGGTCATGAACTTCGGCAAGTCCAAGGCGAAGCTCATCACCAAGGACACCCCGAAGACGACCTTCTCCGACGTCGCGGGCTGTGACGAGGCCGTCGAGGAGCTCCAGGAGATCAAGGAGTTCCTGCAGGAGCCCGCCAAGTTCCAGGCCGTCGGCGCCAAGATCCCCAAGGGCGTGCTCCTCTACGGCCGCCCGGGTACCGGCAAGACCCTGCTCGCGCGCGCCGTCGCCGGCGAGGCGGGCGTCCCGTTCTACTCGATCTCCGGCTCCGACTTCGTGGAGATGTTCGTCGGTGTCGGTGCCTCCCGGGTCCGTGACCTGTTCGAGCAGGCCAAGGCGAACGCCCCGGCGATCGTCTTCGTCGACGAGATCGACGCGGTCGGCCGCCACCGCGGCGCCGGCCTCGGCGGCGGTCACGACGAGCGCGAGCAGACCCTGAACCAGCTGCTGGTCGAGATGGACGGCTTCGACGTCAAGGGCGGCGTCATCCTGATCGCCGCCACGAACCGCCCGGACATCCTCGACCCGGCGCTGCTGCGCCCGGGCCGCTTCGACCGGCAGATCGCGGTCGACCCGCCGGACCTGCAGGGCCGTCTGGAGATCCTCAAGGTCCACCAGAAGGGCAAGCCGGTCGCGCCCGACGTCGACCTGTCCGCCGTGGCCCGCCGCACCCCGGGCATGACCGGTGCCGACCTCGCCAACGTGCTGAACGAGGCCGCGCTGCTCACCGCCCGCGGCGACCAGAAGCTGATCGACAACAAGGCGCTGGACGAGGCGATCGACCGTGTGGTCGCGGGCCCGCAGAAGCGGACCCGGATCATGTCGGACAAGGAGAAGAAGATCACCGCGTACCACGAGGGCGGTCACGCCCTGGTCGCGGCGGCCTCGCCGAACTCCGACCCGGTCCACAAGATCACGATCCTGTCCCGCGGCCGTGCCCTGGGCTACACGATGGTCCTGCCGGACGAGGACAAGTACTCGACCACGCGCAACGAGATGCTCGACCAGCTCGCCTACATGCTGGGCGGCCGGGCGGCCGAGGAACTGGTCTTCCACGACCCGACCACCGGCGCCGCGAACGACATCGAGAAGGCCACGAACCTGGCCCGCGCGATGGTCACCCAGTACGGCATGACCGAGCGTCTCGGCGCGATCAAGTTCGGCGGCGACAACAGCGAGCCCTTCCTCGGCCGTGAGATGGCTCACCAGCGCGACTACTCGGAGGAGGTCGCCGCGCTGGTGGACGAGGAGGTCAAGAAGCTGATCGAGACCGCGCACAACGAGGCCTGGGAGATCCTGGTCGAGAACCGCGACGTGCTCGACAACCTCGTCCTCCAGCTGCTGGAGAAGGAGACCCTGGGCAAGGAGGAGATCGCCGAGATCTTCGCCCCGATCGTCAAGCGCCCGCCGCGGCCCGCCTGGACCGGTTCCTCCCGCCGTACCCCGTCCACCCGCCCGCCGGTGCTCTCCCCCAAGGAGCTGGCACTGACCAACGGTGCGAACGGCGCGACGGCGGCGATCAGCACGGCCAAGTCGACGGCCGCGGAGTCCGCCCCGGTGACGGAGCAGACCCCGGAGGACCGCCCGGAGAGCTGACCGGCCGACCGCGAGCAGACCAGTTTCGGCCAGCAGGGCCGGAATGAATGCCGCGCCCCCCAGGTTCTAGCCTGGAGGGCGCGGCATTTCGCATGTCCGCAGACGGAACGCGAGGAAAACGCGCGTGCAAGGCACAGGAACGAGGGACCAGATGACCGACCCGGTGACGCTGGACGGCGAGGGCCGCATCGGCGAGTTCGACGAGAAGCGCGCCGAGAACGCCGTGCGGGAGCTGCTGATCGCGGTCGGTGAGGACCCGGATCGCGAGGGGCTGCGGGAGACGCCGGCCCGGGTCGCGCGGGCCTACAAGGAGATCTTCGCCGGCCTGTGGCAGCAGCCGGAGGACGTCCTGACGACGACCTTCGACCTCGGACACGACGAGATGGTCCTCGTGAAGGACATCGAGGTGTACTCGACCTGTGAGCACCACCTGGTGCCGTTCCGGGGTGTCGCCCACGTCGGCTACATCCCGTCCGAGACCGGCAAGATCACGGGCCTGTCCAAGCTGGCCCGCCTGGTCGACGTCTACGCCCGCCGGCCGCAGGTGCAGGAGCGTATGACCACGCAGATCGCGGACTCCCTGATGGACATCCTGGAGCCGCGGGGTGTCATCGTCGTGGTCGAGTGCGAGCACATGTGCATGTCCATGCGCGGCATCCGCAAGCCGGGCGCGAAGACCATAACCTCGGCCGTGCGCGGTCAGCTGCGGGACGCGGCGACGCGGAACGAGGCGATGAGCCTCATCATGGCGCACTGACGGCGCTGGCGGCGCTGACGGCGTTGCCGAGCGGGGCCGGCGGTCAGGCCACCGGCTCCGCTCCCGGGTGGTTCTGGTCGTCGTCCTCCGGGAGCTTGCAGACCCGCTCCAGGAACATGGCCGCCGCTATCACGCCGACGCCGGCCAGCACCGAGAAACCGGCGTAGATCGCCTGGTCGCGGCGGGCCGGGATGTCCAGCTGCTCCAGCAGGAAGACGCCCGTGCCGCCGTACATCCCGGCGACGAGCGCGGCCACCAGGGCGCTGGCCTGGCCGAAGACAACCGCTCGGGCGGCCATCAGCGGGTCGACGCCCTTGGCGCCGGGCCGGCGCTCGCGCTGGGCCTTCAGACGGGCGCGCAGCGAGAGCGCCGTCGAGAGCAGGACCACCGCGATCAGCGCGAGGACGATGGGGGCGGCCACGGGGACGCTGGGAAGGGTCCCGATCGAGTTCCAGAGGCGGGCGCCCGCCCAGGACAGGACGCCGGCCACGACGAACACGCCCGCCAGCACCCTGATGCGCAGCTCTCTCACGGTGTCCCTTCAGTTCCCCCGGACCGTCCCGGACGGTGGTCGTCCTGGTCTTGACCCGTGTCGATGTCTTGACCCGTCTCGACCTTAACGACTACTCGGGCAGCCGGAGTTCCAGGTCCGCGCGCGGCGCCACACCCTCACGGGTGATGCCGGCCAGCAGATCGGCCACCGTGCCGCGGCCGGGGAGCTGTGCCTCGGGGTCCACGTCGTGCCAGGGCGCGAGCACGAAGGCCCGCTCGTGGGCGCGCGGGTGGGGCAGGGTGAGCTGGGGGTCGTCGGAGGTGACGCCGGCGTAGGCGACGATGTCGACGTCCAGTGTGCGCGGGCCCCAGCGCTCGTCCCGGACGCGGTGGAAGGCCTCCTCGACGGCGTGCGCCCGCTCCAGCAGGGAGGAGGGGGGCAGGGTGGTCTTGAGGACCACGACCGCGTTGAAGTACGACGGCTGGCTGCCGGGCTCGACGCCCCACGGCTCGGTCTCGTACACCGGGGAGACGGCCTTCACACGGACGCCCGGGGTGTCCTCCAGGGCGTCGACGGCGCCCTGGAGGGTCTCCAGGCGGTTGCCGAGGTTGGAGCCGATCGAGATCACGGCCCATTTGGGGTTGCTCAGTGTCGTGTCGGCGGCGTCCACCTTCTCGACGACCGAGGCGGGCACCGGCTGGACGGTCGGGTCGCTGTGACCCTGGCGGAAAGGTCGGGTCATACTCGGCTCCGGGTGATGGTGACGGTCACGTCGTCGAAGGGGACGGTGATCGGCGCGTCCGGCTTGTGGACGCAGACCTCGACCTCCTGAACCCCTTCGTGCTTCAGGCAGGTCCGGGCGATCCGCTCGGCGAGGGTCTCGATGAGGTCCACCGGCTCGCCCTCGACCACGGCCACGACCTCCTCGGCCACGATGCCGTAGTGCACGGTCTTCGCCAGGTCGTCGTCGGCCGCGGCCGGCCGGGTGTCCAGGCCAAGGACGAGGTCCACGATGAAGGTCTGGCCCTCCTCGCGCTCCTTGGGGAACACACCGTGGTGCCCGCGGGCCTTGAGGCCGCGCAGCGCGACACGATCCACGCGAATCACTCCTGCAATCGTCGGGAACGACCGGCCGGTACCGCGTGCGGGCGGCACGCCGGTCTCAGACGAATCTACCTGCGGGCACCGACAAAGCCGGGCCGCGGGGGCGCCGGCACCGGCCGCCACCCGGAGGGTTCACCGCGTGTTTCCCCTGGGGAACCCGGCCCTGTCATGGGCTGGTAGCCGCTCCTACCCCGGGGTAGGTGATTCCAACCACGTCCCGGCTCAGGCGAGGGGGCCGCCGTCCGGATCCACGCCGTTCACGTGCTGGTCGTCGTCGCCGTCGTCGTCGGTCTCGGCGAGTACGGGGGAGGCGTGGTGCGACCAGAGCTTCCAGCCGGAGGGGGTGCGCCGGAACACGTTCGTGGCGACGACGAGCTGGCCGACCAGCGGACCCAGCTCGGCGCCCTCCTCGGGGGCGGGCCCGCCGCTGAGGATGTTCTCCGTGCAGGTCACGACCGCGGTGTCACCGGTCACGGAGACGTGCACATCGGTCAGGAAGAACTGGATGTAGTCGGTGTTGGCCATGATCAGGGCGTACGACCGGAGGACCTCGCCACGGCCGGTGAGGACCGGCCAGCCGGGGTGGACGCAGGAGATCACGCCGGTGTCCGCGGGGTCGTGGTAGGTCTCGTCCACGCCCAGGTCGGCGGGGGTCAGCCAGAGGGAGGAGACCTCCTCGAAGTCGCCGCGTTCCAGCGCCTCGTAGAAGGCGGTGTTGGCGGCCTCCACCTGCTCGACGTCGGTGTGGGGGGCGCTCACCGGTCTCCGTCCGCCCCGCGCTCGCCCTCAGCGCCCGGCGCCGTTCCCGTCGTACGCGCCCCCTCCTCGCGTGCCCCCTCCACGGCCCGTGCCACCCGGACCGCGTCCGCCGTGGCGCGTACCTCGTGCACGCGCACCGCCCAGGCGCCGGCGTGGGCCGCGAGTGCGGAGACGGCGGCCGTGGCCGCGTCGCGCTCCCGGGCGGGCGGGGGAGCGCCCTCGGGGCCGGCGAGGACCCGGCCGAGGAACCGCTTGCGGGAGGCGGCGACCAGCAGGGGGTGGCCGAGGGTGTGCAGGCGGTCGAGGTGGGCGAGGAGCGCGAGATCGTGCTCGGCCTCCTTGGAGAAGCCGAGGCCCGGGTCGACGACGATGCGCTCCGGGGCGATGCCGCCGGCCAGCACGGCCTCCACGCGCGCGTGCAGCTCCTCCACGACCTCCCCGACGACGTCCTCGTACACGCCCTTGACGTTGCCGCCCTGGAGGAAGCCGCGCCAGTGCATGACGACGAAGGGGGCGTCCGCGGCGGCGACCACCGGGATCATCGCCGGGTCGGCGAGGCCGCCGCTGACGTCGTTGACGAGGGCGGCGCCGGCCGCGAGGGCCTGTTCGGCGACGGAGGCGCGCATGGTGTCGACGGAGACGACGACTCCCTCGGAGGCGAGGCCGCGCACCACGGGGATGACCCGCCGCAGCTCCTCCGCCTCGTCCACGCGCGTGGCCCCGGGCCGGGTGGACTCGCCGCCGACGTCGACCAGGTCCGCGCCCTCGGCGACGAGATCCAGGCCGTGCTTGACGGCGACGGTCGTGTCGAACCAGCGGCCGCCGTCGGAGAAGGAGTCGGGGGTCACGTTCACGACCCCCATGACCGCGCACCGGTCCCATGCCGGAAGGCCGGCGACTCGGCCGCGCCCGCTGAGGTTGTTCATACGTTCAGCGTAGGCCCAGCAGGGTGCCGGGAACGCGCCGCGGCCCGGGCGGAAGCCCCCGTGCTGGAGGGGGAGGGGGCTTCCACCCGGGCCGGTCTCGGGGCCGTACCGCTCGGCGCGTGCACGACTCGGCCTGCTCAGGCCGCTCGCACGTCCCGTTCGGTCACCGCGTGTGCGCAGGGGCGCCCGGTGGTCGTCCGGCGCCGGCGCAGGAAGCGCGGCAGCGGGAGGGCGAAGTTGACGAAGCCCTCCGCCTGCATGGCGGCGAAGCCGATGCGGGGCAGGTCGGCGGAGGCCCGGTAGACCACGAACCGCGGCTCCCAGCGGGGCTGGAACTTGGCGTTGAACTTGTACAGCGACTCGATCTGGAACCAGCGCGAGAGGAACACCAGCAGCCCGCGCCAGGCGCGCAGCACCGGACCGGCGCCGATCTTCTCCCCGCGCGCGAGGGCCGAGCGGAACATCGCGAAGTTCAGCGAGACCCGGGTGATGCGGAACTTCGGCGCGGCCTGCAGGGCGGCGACGATCAGCAGCTCGTTCATGCCCGGGTCGGCGCTGCGGTCACGGCGCATCAGGTCCAGCGAGACGCCGTCCGTGCCCCAGGGCACGAAGTGGAGTATCGCCTTCAGGTCGCCGTACTCGCCCGGTTCGTCGTCGGCCTTGTGCGCGGTGGCGATCAGGCAGTCGCCGTCGGACGGGTCGCCGATGCGGCCGAGCGCCATGGAGAAGCCGCGCTCGGTGTCCGTCCCGCGCCAGTCCTCCGCCGCCCGGCGGATCCGCTCCAGCTCGGCGTCGCCGAGGTCACGAACACGCCGTACCCGGGTCTCGTAGCCGGCCCGCTCGATGCGCTTGACCATCTGGCGCACGTTGCGCATCGCGCGTCCGGCGAGTGAGAAATCCGCCACGTCCACCACCGCCTCGTCGCCCAGCTCCAGGGCGTCCAGGCCGGTCTCACGGGTCCACACCTCGCCGCCCGTCTCCGAGCAGCCCATGACCGCGGGCGTCCAGGAGTGGGCCCTGGCCTCGTCCATGAAGCGCTCGATGGCGCCCGGCCAGGCCTCGACGTCCCCGATGGGGTCGCCGCTGGCGAGCATCACCCCGGACACGACCCGGTAGGTGACGGCGGCCTTGCCGCTCGGCGAGAACACGACCGCTTTGTCGCGGCGCAGCGCGAAGTGGCCGAGCGAGTCGCGCCGGCCGTGCTTCTCCAGCAGCGCGCGCAGCTTCACCTCGTCCTCCTCGGTGAGGTGCGCGGCCGGGTGCTCGGGGCGGAAGGCCAGGTAGATGGTGGTGACCGCGGTGATCCAGCCGAGGGCGCCGAGGGAGAACGCGACCGTCCAGGAGGTGTTGCCCTGGTAGTCGACCGGGCCCTCGAAGCCGAACAGCCCGTAGATGACGTGCGTCAGCCGGTCGGCCAGACTCGGGTCGCCGATCGTCCGGTTGGGGTGGACGCTGACGATGACCAGGCCCAGGGCGAGGGAACCGGCGCTCATGAGCACGAAGTTGGCGAGCGCCCGCCACCTGCTGCGCGGGTCGGGAAGCGCCGCGAACTGGTCCCGGTGGCGCAGCAGCGGCACCAGCAGCGCGACCGCGATGAGCACGCCGACGATCGAGTGCCGGTACGCGAACTGCGCCGCCGCCCCCGCCGGGAGCAGCGCGACCGCGGCGCGCCAGGCCCGGCGCTTGCGCCGCTTGAGCCCGTGCGCGAGCAGCAGCAACAGCACGCCCGCGCTGAGCGAGAGCGCCGCCGCGAACGGGCCGAAGGAGCCCGGCAGCACCTCGGCGATGGCGTGCATACGGCTGTGCCTGAAGCGCGGGAAGACGCCCGCGGCGATGTCCAGGAGGCCCACGAGCGCGGCCGCCCTGCCGACCCAGACGGGGACGGCCTCGGGGCGCGGGCCGCGCAGTATGCGCCGCGCCCTGCTTGATCGGCCCGGAACCTCGCCCGACATTTCCCCATCTATCCTGACAGACATCGCATCCCGTAGTTCTGCGAGAGACCTTGGACCCGGGCCCGATCGGGCGTCCGGCGACATTGCGCCCTCTAGGACGGTGTCTCGGGGAGAGAGGTTCACTCCCCACCGGAAAGTCGGGTCAAAGGCCAAGGAAAGCCCCGGGCAAGTCCACGCGACGATGCGTGGCCGCGCACGGGCGGAAAGCGCAGGCAGGAAGCAGCCATGGGTCTCACGAGCAACAAAGTGCTGGTGCTGGCGATTCTGATCGCCCTGGTGCTGTTCATCGGCACGGTGTGGCTGTGGCCGCGCCTGGCGCGCCAGAACTGGCGGACCGTCAGCGGACGGATCGGTCTGCTGCTGTTCACCCAGGTGGCGCTCTTCGCCTGCGTCGGGCTCGCCGCCAACCAGGCGTTCGGTTTCTACGCCAGCTGGGCCGACCTGTTCGGCAAGGAGACCGACCAGGGCGTGGTCATCGACCACTCGGCCAACGGCAGCACCGGCGGCCCGCTCCAGGTGGTCTCCACCTCCGACGTGCCGGGCGTGCGCGCCGCGCGGCCGGAGACGGGCGGGCAGATCCAGAAGGTCGACATCGTGGGCCGTACGACCCACATGGTCACGCCGGCGTACGTCTACCTGCCGCCGGAGTACTTCCAGCCGCAGTACCGGACCCGTACGTTCCCGGTCTCGGTCGTGCTGACCGGCTACCCGGGCACCTCGCGGTCGCTGGTGGACAAGCTGAACTACCCGAGCACGGCGCAGCGGCTGGCCAAGGACGGGCGGATGCAGCCGATGATCCTCGTGATGCTGCGGCCGACGGTGGCGCCGCCGCGGGACACCGAGTGCGTGGACGTACCGGGCGGGCCGCAAGCGGAAACGTTTTTTGCCAAAGATCTGCCGGACGCCGTCCTGAGCCACTACCGGGCCGGCAAGCGGCCGGGCAGCTGGGGCGTCATCGGCGACTCCACGGGCGGCTACTGCGCGCTCAAGCTCGCCATGCACCACCCGAACGTCTACGCGGCCGGTGCGGGCCTCTCGCCGTACTACAAGGCGCCGATCGACCCCACCACCGGTGACCTCTTCCACGGCGACAAGACGCTGCAGAACCGTTCCGACCTGTTCTGGCTGCTGGAGCACGAGGAGGCGCCGGACACCTCACTGCTCGTCACCAGCAGCAAGGTCGGCGAACACAACTACAAGTCCACGCTGAAGTTCATAGAGCAGGTGCAGGCCACCAACCTGACCCGGATCTCCTCGATCATCCTGGAGAGCGGCGGGCACAACTTCAACACCTGGCGGCGCGAGATCCCGCCGACGCTCCAGTGGATCAGCGGCCGGCTCACCGACCGCTGACCCGGTGGGCCCCCGACGCCCCGTGAAGCCTTCCGGATGGCTGTGTTTTTACGGGGCGGGGACCCATGATTCGCCTACGCGCGGTAAGTTTCTGGCCATGCCACGTGGACGCCACCGCCATTCCCCGCCTCTGCACCGGCTGTTGCCTCCCTCGGCGATCGCCGGCGTCTCCGTCGTCTGCGCGCTGGGTCCCTGGGTGTTCTCCGAGGCCACCGTGTTGCGCGCGCTCGCCGCTGCGGCCGCCGCGACGGCGGTCGTCGGCGCGGTCGTGATGCGCCGCTGGGACGCGCAGGCGGGCAAGCGGGTCGCCGAACTCACGCGCGCGCGTGCGGGCGACGAGTGGCGGTACGAGGAACGGGTCGCCGAACTGGAGACCGACCTGGAGGAATCCCGCGAACTGCGCGCCAAGCTGGAACAGCGGCTGCGTGCCAAGCGGGCCGAGCTGGCCGGCCTGCGCAACGAGCACGCGGCCCTGCTGCGCCGGTACGCCACCGCCGAGACCGAGCGCGCGAGCGCCCTGGAGGGGCGGCGGCGGCTGGAGATCGAGGCGGCGGTGCCCGTGCAGTCGTCGTCGCCGGCCTTGCCGCCCGCGCGCAGTGCCGAACCTGTGGCTTCTTCGGAGGAGCCCGGGACCGAGGGGCGGCCGGCGGTGTTCTCGCCCGAGGGCGCCCGCCTGTACCGGCAGGCCCTGACGGCTCTGGCCCTGTTCGACCGGGAGACCGCGAGCGAGCCCGAGGCCGAGACCGAGGCCGAGTCCGAGGCGGAAGCAGAGGCAGCGGAGGCCGAGTCCGGTTCCGGGGGCGTCGAGGGGGAAGCCGCTGAGCCGGTGACGGCCTCCGAGGACACCGAGGACACCGAGGCCGAGGCCGGTGCGGCGGAGGCGCCGGTGGCATCGGAGGCAGCGTCAAAGGCTCCGGAGGCTCCGGAGAGCGCGGCCACCGGCACCGGCGCGGTCGCCAAAGGAGAAGGCGCCGCGGCAGCCCTGACGGACGGCGCCGACGCCTCCCACGCGGTCGAGGTCGCGCCCCCCGCGGGCCAGCCGCCCGCCGGGCACTTCACGGTGCCGACCGCGGTGGCCGTCGTACCGGCGACGCCCGCGCGCCGCCCGGTGGTCGAGGGCGGGTTCGACTTCTTCGGCACCCAGAAGGGCGCGCCGAAGACCACGCTGGACTCCGTGCAGAACGAGGACCTCGCCGACGTGGTCGGCCCGGAGGCGCTCGCCGTGCACAAGGCCGAGTCCGAGGCCGGGTTCAAGCCGGCCGACGCGCGGTCCCGGGAGGTCGGCCAGGTCATCGACCTGACGGCACACGACGAGACCGAGCAGATCGACGTCCAGGGGCTGCGCAGCGCGGCCTCCTGAGTCCCCGTCAGCCACAGCCTGCGAACACCGGGCCCGGCCCTCACACGAGGGAGCCGGGCCCGAGGTGTCGGGTCGGGTGGGCGCCGGTCAGTCGGTGGTCATCCAGCGGTCGGGGAGGGCGTCCCGGCGGCCTGTGCGGGATCGTTCCGCTTGTTCGCCGAGGAGCCGCGCGGCCTCCTCCGCGTCCCGCAGCCGGGCCGTGACGGTCTTGTCGGCCCCGGTGTCCACGTGTACGTCGGCGAGTCCCCAGCGGCGCTCCCAGGGCCCCTGGGTGAGCCGTACGCTCTGCACCTTGGCGTGCGGGACGAGCGAGAGCCGGCGGCACAGCAGGCCGCTCCGGGCGGCGAACACGGTGCCGGTGACCGCGAGCCGGTGCCCGCGCCACCACACCGGCACGCACCACCGGGCCCGGCGCGGCACCCGCGACAGTTCCCGGGGCACCGTCACACCGGGCAGCACCCGCGCGACGACCTCCTCGGCGACCGCGCGCGGGGCGACCGGTATCAGCACCGAGTTCTCGGATCCGGCCACGTCCAGTTCCACCCGCACCCAGCCGCGCCGCCGCCACAGCAGCGGCTCCACGATCCGGACGGTCTGCACCCGGCCGGGCGGCACCGTCTCGTGCGTGCGGTCGAGCAGTCCGTGGTCGATGCGCAGCCCGTCCGGGGACTCGCTCACCGTCCAGTCGAACTCGGTGACGAACCGGCCCACACTGCTCGCGCCGGCCGCGCCGAGCAGGGGCACGGCACTGGCGACGACCGTCCACAGGCTGTGGGTGGTCAGCCACAGCACGGTCGGTACGACCAGCGCGGCGCACAGCGAACCCCAGGTGGCGCCCGTCAGCACCAGGGAGCGCACCAGCTCGCGCGGCGGCACGCGCAGCAGCGTCCGCGCCGGCGCCTCTCCGACCTCGTGCGCCGTCTCCGGGGCGAAACCCGCCGCGCGCGCGAGCAGTTCCGCGCGCAGGGCACGCGCCTCCCGCTCGCCCAGGAAGGCCAGCTCGTCCTTGTCGTCGGCGCCGACGACGTCGATCCGCAGCTTCGCGACGCCCGCCACGCGCGCGAGGAGCGGACGGGAGACGTCCACGGCCTGGATGCGCTCCAGCCGGATGTGCGCGGTCCGCCGGAACAGCAGTCCGGTCCGTATGCGCAGTTCCGTGCCGGTGACGGCGTAGTGCGTGAACCACCAGGACAGGAAGCCGTAGAGGCCGGCCGCCGGCACCAGGACCGCGAGTCCCAGCAGGAGCATGGTCCCGGTCAGCCGGGTGAGCTGCTCCTGGGCGCTGTTCGGGTCGTGCACCGCCCAGCCGGCCAGTACGGCGAGCGGCGCCCACGCCCGGCGGAAGGGCGTGACGGGGTGCAGCCGGCGCTCGGTGACGGGCGGGCGCTCCGGTATGCCGTCGTCGGTGTGCTCGGGGGTCGTCACAGGCCCGCCGATCGTGCCTCGCCCAGCTCGGTCAGCCGGTCGCGCAGACGTTCCGCCTCGGCCGGGTCCAGGCCGGGGACGGTCGCGTCGGTCGCGGCGGCGGCCGTGTGCAGCTGCACGGTGGCCAGCCCGAAGCGCCGCTCCAGCGGCCCGGAGGTCACCTCCACCAGCTGCATCCGCCCGTACGGCACCACCGTCTCCTCGCGCCACAGGACACCGCGGCTGATCAGCAGGTCGTCCGCGCGCTCGGCGTACCGCCAGGACCGCCAGTTGCGCTCCAGCAGCCGCCAGCACCAGGCGGCGAAGACCGGCGGCAGCAGCGCGCAGGCCGCCCACGCGGGCCCCGCGAAGAGCCCCGGCAGCAGCCCCGCGGCGACCGCGAGCACCCCCGCCCACACCACCAGCACCAGCCGGCGCACCTTCAGCAGCCCGGGCTCCAGCCCGCGCCACACCGGCTGCTCCGCCGGTGCTCCGGCCCCGTCCAGGCTCCCCGTTTCGCTCCCCGTTTCCATGAGGCCAGCGTACGTAGGGGAAACTGGGGTCATGACTCCTACGACGGAGACCACGGTCGGCATCGGCGGCGCGGCGGAGAGCACCGACATGGTGCTCAACATCGGGCCCCAGCACCCGTCCACGCACGGCGTGCTGCGGCTCAGGCTCGTGCTGGACGGGGAGCGCATCGTGCGCGCGGAGCCGGTGATCGGCTATATGCACCGCGGCGCCGAGAAGCTCTTCGAGGCACGCGACTACCGGCAGATCATCGTGCTCGCCAACCGCCACGACTGGCTGTCGGCGTTCTCGAACGAGCTGGGCGTGGTCCTCGCCGTGGAGCGGATGCTCGGCATGGAGGTCCCCGAGCGGGCGGTGTGGACCCGCACCCTGCTCGCCGAGCTGAACCGGGTGCTGAACCACCTGATGTTCCTCGGCTCCTACCCGCTGGAGCTTGGCGGGATCACTCCGGTGTTCTACGCGTTCCGGGAGCGCGAGGTGCTCCAGAACGTCATGGAGGAGGTCTCCGGCGGGCGCATGCACTACATGTTCAACCGCGTCGGCGGCCTCAAGGAGGACCTGCCGGCGGGCTGGACCGCACGCGCGCGTGCCGCCGTCGCCGACGTGCGCTCGCGCATGGACGTCTTCGACGACCTGGTCCTAGGCAACGAGATCTTCCGGGGCCGCACGCGGGACGTGGGCGTGCTGGCACCGGAGGCCGTGCACGCCTACGGCGTGAGCGGGCCCATCGCGCGCGGCTCGGGCGTCGACTTCGACCTGCGCCGCGACGAGCCGTACCTGGCCTACGGCGACCTCCAGGACACGCTCGAGGTCGTCACCCGGAGCGAGGGCGACTGCCTCGCCCGCTTCGAGGTGCTGCTGGCGCAGACCCACAACGCGCTGGACCTCGCCGACGCCTGCCTGGACCGGATCGCCGAGCTGCCGCCCGGGCCGATCAACCAGCGGCTGCCGAAGGTGCTGAAGGCGCCCGAGGGGCACACGTACGCGTGGACCGAGAACCCGCTCGGGATCAACGGCTACTACCTGGTCAGCAAGGGCGAGAAGACCCCGTACCGGCTGAAGCTGCGCTCGGCGTCGTACAACAACATCCAGGCGCTCACCGAGCTGCTGCCGGGGACGCTGGTGGCGGACATGGTGGCGATCCTGGGCTCGATGTTCTTCGTGGTCGGCGACATCGACAAGTAGGCCGCGCGGGCCTGCGGGGCGCCGTTCACCGCCCCGGGGCGCGGTTCACCGGTCCGGCGGGTCCTGTGGGGCCTGGCCGAGCGGGTCCGGGATGCCCACCGGCTGGAGCAGCCAGCCGAAGTCGCCGAGACCGCCCGGTGCCGTCAGCTCGGCGGCCTCACCGGCACTCGCCAGGGCGCGCACATAGGCGGACGGGTCCGTCGAGGCCAGCGCCAGCGGGGGGCGTGCGCCGGTGATGTCCAGAGCGCGCAGAGCGGCGCGTTGCGTGAGCAGGCGCGCGGGAGGAAGCATGCGCGCCGTTTCGTGGGTCCCGTGCGCCGTGGTCGGGGGCGCCTGCGCCGTGTTGCCAGGCGTACGGGAAGGACTGTGCGCTGCGCTGGACGGCGTGTGCGCCGTGTCTGATGGCGTCGGGGAGGAAGTGCGGGCCGTGTCGGCCGGCGTGTGCGCCGTGCCTGTGGGGGCTTGGGAGGGGGCGCGCGCCGTGTCGTACGGCGTGGGCGCTGTGTCCGAAGGCGCTCGGCCCGCGCTGGGCGCCGGGGCGCACGCGTCCGCGCACGCGTCCAGGGCGACGTGGGCCGTGATGTCGCACGACCCGTCCGGCACGGGTGCCGTCTCGCGGCCCTCCCGGAAGCCGGTGAGTGTGCCGAACGGGGGGCGCGTGTCCACGGTGTGGGCGTAGTCCACGGCCACCGCGAGCCCCCGCTCCACCCGCTCCACGGCCGCCGCCCAGGCCCGGTCCCGGGGCAGCCCGATCTCGGCCCGCAGCCCCTCCTCGGGCGGCAGCGGCCACCAGCGCGCGAGCCAGTCGGCCGCCGCGCCCGTCACGGGCTCCCCGAGCCGCTCGGAGCCGTCCTCCGCGACGAGCACCAGCCGGGGCACGCCCGCGGAGTCCACCTCCACGACGTCCACCGGGACGTTGTCCAGCCACTCGTTGGCGAACAGCAGCCCGGTGACCGCGTCCGGCAGTTCGCTCAGCCAGGTGATCCGTCCGTCCAGGCCGGCCGGGCGGTCGGCGATCTCCACGGCGTACACGCGCGCGCGTGCCGCCACGTCGGCCGGCAGCGCGGCGAGCACCCCGCCGGCCAGCTCGCCCCGCCCGGCACCCATGTCGACGAAGTCCAGCACCGGGGGCCGGCCGAGCGCGGCGTCGACCCGGCACAGCAGCGCGGCCACGGCGCGCGCGAACAGCGCGGAGGCGTGCACGGACGTACGGAAGTGACCGGCCGGGCCCTCCGGGCGCCGGTAGAACCCGCCGGGGCCGTACAGGGCCGTCTCGGCCGCCGCGCGCCAGCCGCGCGGGCCGGGATTCCCGCGGGCACCCTCCGCCGTCGTCTCATCCGTCACCGGACCAGACTAGGCACACAGATGATCACGGCATCCACCTTGGGGAGTACGTGCGCCGAGCACGGATCGACCCAACGGTTGACCCCTGCACGCATCCGGTTTCCCTACTCTGGGTTACGTGCAGCGCCTCTATGACTTCCTCCGCCGCCACCCGACCTGGGTCGACGTCTTCTGGGCCGTCGTCCTGCTCGGGGTGTCCGCGGTGAGCGTGGTCAACCTCCACGGGACGCCCGGCAATCACGGGTCGATCCCCGCGGGGATGGCGGTGTCCGCGGTGCTGTGTGCCGTCGTGGCGCTGCGCCGCCGTTTCCCGGAGCCGATGCTGCTGGTCGCTCTCGTGACCGGGCTGGCCCAGGTGGTCCTGGACGTCGAGACGACCGTCGCCGACTTCGCCATGCTGGTGATCACCTACACGGTCGCCGCGGTCGGCGCCCGCTGGGCCTCCCGGCTCGCCCTCGCCGTCAGCCTCTGTGCGGCGACCGTGGCCCAGATCCGCTGGCCGGAGGAGCAGGCCGGCTTCCCCGGGCAGGTCGCCATAGCGGTGTTCCAGACCGTTCCCTTCGCCCTCGCCTGGGTGCTCGGCGACTCCATGCGCACCCGGCGCGCCTACTTCGCCCAGCTGGAGGAGCGCGCGGCCCGCCTGGAGAAGGAGCGCGAGGCGCAGGCGAAGGTCGCGGTGGCCGCCGAGCGCGCCCGGATCGCGCGCGAGCTGCACGACGTCGTCGCGCACAACGTGTCGGTGATGGTGGTGCAGGCCGACGGCGCCGCCTACGTCATGGACACAGCGCCCGACCAGGCGAAGAAGGCCCTGGAGACGATCTCCTCCACCGGCCGCCAGGCCCTGGCCGAGATGCGCCGCCTGCTGGGCGTGCTGCGCACCGGGGAGCACCAGGAGAGCGGGGAGTACGTCCCGCAGCCCGACGTCGAGCAGATCGACGACCTCATCGAGCAGTGCCGCAGCTCCGGCCTGCCGGTCGACTTCAAGGTGGAGGGCACCCCGCGCCCGCTGCCCAGCGGCGTGGAGCTGACCGCGTACCGGATCGTGCAGGAGGCGCTCACCAACACGCGCAAGCACGGCGGGCCGAACGCGGGCGCGAGCGTACGCCTGGTCTACTTCGACGACGGCCTCGGCCTGCTGGTCGAGGACGACGGCAAGGGCGCCCCGCACGAGCTGTACGAGGAGGGCGGCGCCGACGGGCAGGGGCACGGCCTGATCGGCATGCGCGAACGCGTCGGCATGGTCGGCGGCACGCTGGACGCCGGCCCGCGCCCTGGCGGAGGATTCCGCATCAGCGCCCTGCTGCCGCTCAAACCGGCGCACTGACCGATCCCTGACCCTCCCTGACCCTCCCTGACCCCGAACGGAAGAGGCCCGATGACGATCCGCGTGATGCTCGTGGACGACCAGGTGCTGCTGCGCACCGGGTTCCGGATGGTGCTCGCCGCGCAGCCGGACATGGAGGTCGTCGCGGAGGCGGGCGACGGCGTGGAGGCCCTCCAGGTGCTGCGGGCCACCGCCGTCGACGTGGTCCTGATGGACGTCCGCATGCCGAAACTCGACGGCGTGGAGACCACCCGCCGCATCTGCGCGGACCCGAACCCGCCGAAGGTCCTCATCCTGACCACCTTCGACCTGGACGAGTACGCCTTCTCCGGGCTGAAGGCGGGCGCCTCCGGTTTCATGCTCAAGGACGTGCCGCCCGGCGATCTCCTCGCCGCCATCCGTGCCGTGCACAGCGGTGACGCGGTCGTGGCGCCGTCCACCACCCGGCGCCTGCTGGACCGCTTCGCGCCGATGCTGCCCTCCGCCGGCAAGGAGCCCCAGCACAAGGAGCTGGAGCGGCTCACCGAGCGGGAGCGCGAGGTGATGGTGCTGGTCGCGCAGGGTCTGTCCAACGGCGAGATCGCGGCCCGGCTGGTGCTGAGCGAGGCGACCGTGAAGACCCATGTGGGCCGCATCCTGACCAAGCTCGGGCTGCGCGACCGGGTGCAGGTGGTCGTGCTCGCGTACGAGACGGGGCTGGTGCGGGCAGGCGGCCACGGCTGACGGCTGCGACCCGGTCCCCGGCTCGGACGGTTGCCCCCCGGCTCCGGCTCGGACGGTTGCCCCCCGGTTCCGGCTCGGACGGTTGCCCCCCCGGTTCCGGCTCGGACGGTTGCCGCCCGGGTCCTCGGCTGAGATGGCTGTCCCCGGTTCCGGCTCGGACGGTTGCCGCCTGGCCCCGGCTCAGACGGCTGGCGCCCGGTCCCCGGCTCAGATGGCTGCCGCCCGGGTCCCCGGCTCAGACGGCTGCCGCCCGCCCCCCGCTCAGCGCAGGACGCCCTCGATGAAGTCGCTGCCCAGCCGGGCCACCGCGGACAGGTCCAGCTGGTGCTGGACGTACCGGCCGCGCCGGCAGTCGGTGATCAGGCCCGCCTTCTTCAGCACGCTCAGGTGCCGGGATATCTCGGGCGCCGACATGCCGTGGGCGTCGGCCAGTTCGCTCGTGGTGTGCGGGGCGCGCGCGAGGTGCCGGCACAGCCGCATCCGCACCGGGTGCGCCAGCGCCTCCAGCCGGCGCGTGAGCTGCTCCACGGACGGGGCCTGCGGCCGGGAACCGCTCGCGGGGTAGGTGATCGCGGGCTGCCAGCCGTACCGGTGCAGGACCATCACGTGTGGCCAGCCGAGGCTGGTCGGCACCAGCACCAGGCCGCCGTCGCCGGTGGCGGTGCGGCCCACCAGCAGCTTGTCGACCGTGACGACCCCGGCCTCCTCGTCCAGCGAGATCGCCCCGGACAGGGACGCGAGGGCCTCGCCGAGCCCCTTTCGGCGCAGCAGTTCCGTCTTGTGCCGGGCGTCCGCGGCCAGCTGGGGCTGGATGCGGGCCCAGGTGTCGGCGAAGAAGGCGTCGTCGCAGTCGAGCATCAGCTGCCGGAACCAGGCGCGGACGACGGGCGGATCCGCCAGCAGGCGGCGCGTGAACCGCTCCTGGACGGCACCGCGCGCGGCGGCCAGCTCCAGGGAGCGCCGGCGCAGCTCCGGGTCGTCCAGCGGGCCGGGCTCCTGGACGTCGTAGCGCAGCTGGCAGGTGAACTCCAGGGCGGCGTTGACGAACTGTTCGTCCGTCAGCTTGTCCAGCAGGTCCAGCTCCTCCGCGAGCGTGGCCCCGGGGAGCGCGCGCCCGCCCGGGATGCCGGCGAACGGCGCGAAGACGTCCGAGAACGTCGAACGCCACAGGAAGTCCGCCTCGCACAGCCGGTCGGCCAGACCCGGGTCCAGCCGGGTGGACACGGCGGTCGCCCAGCCCTGTAGCTCCGGGTGGTGGCCGGGCTCGCTCAGCGCGTGCAGCGCCATCCCCATCTCCGCCAGCGGGGAGGGCACGACGGAGACCCTCTCCAGGGGCAGTCCGGTGATGTCGATGGTCACGCTCATGTCCCCATGGTGCACCGGGCCACTGACAGCGCCCCCGTGGATTGACGGCAGCTGTCAATCCACGGGACACCAGCGCCGATCAGGAGCAACGTTGGGGGCGCCAGGGCAGCCGCGGAGCCCGATCGGTCACCCCTCAGCCACGTCCCGAAGGCGGTCCTCCATGAGCGTCACCCAGCAGTACCTCCTCGACAGCTACCGCGCCCGCCTGCACGGCGAGCCCGAGCCGCCCGCGCCGGGCCGCCACGACCTCGACCTCGTCCGCGAGGTGCGCGACCACCGGCGCTTCCGCGCGGTCATCGCCGGACGACCGGCGCCCGGGCGGCTCCGGCGAACCCTGGCCCGCTGGCTGCGCCCCCGCGCCCTCTAGGCCCTCCCGGGCAGGCGGTCCACGAAGTCCCGTACGGCCGCGCGGACGTCGTCCGCCGTCCACTCGAGGCCCGCGGCCTGGACGCCGACCTCCGTGAACGCGAGGCCGGGCCCGCCGGCGTCCCAGGCGTTCGCGAAGAGCATCACCGAGGTCTCCTCGGCCTGGCGGACGGCCGCCTCGGCGGCCACCTCCGGCTCGTACGGCAGCCAGACCTGGAACTGGTGGGTGTGCGGCTCCTCCGGGTGGACGCGGGCCCAGGACAGCCCGGCCGCCGCGAAGCCCTCGCGCAGCGCGGCGGCCACCACGCGCGCGTGCCGCACGTACTCGGGCAGCCGGGGCACTTCGCGCTCCAGGCCGACGAGCGCGGACAGGACGGTCGGGAACTGCTGGAAGATCATGCCGCCGTACCGGTGCCGCCAGGTCTTCGCCTCCTCCACCAGCGTCCGCGGACCGGCGAGCGCGGCGCCGCCGAAGCCGCCGACGGACTTGTAGAACGACACGTAGACGCTGTCGGCGAGGCCCGCGATCTCCTCCAGCGGGCGCCCGAAGTGCTCGGTGCACTCCCACAGGCGCGCGCCGTCGAAGTGCACCACCGCGTCGCGCTCCCGCGCCGCCTCGACGGCCTCGGTCAGCTCTTCCCAGGTGGGCAGCACGAAACCGGCGTCCCTGAGGGGCAGCTCCAGCATCAGCGCCCCGAAGGGCTCTTCGAGGTCGCGTATCTCGGCCGCCGTGGGCAACCGGCGCCCACCGCCCACCCTGACCGGACGCAACCCGCTGACCTGGCTGAACGCCTGCCGTTCGTGCACCTCCGGGTGGGCCATCGGGTGCAGGGCCACCGTCGGGTCGCCGGTGCGGGCCGCCCAGCAGCGCAGGGCCACCTGCTGCGCCATGGTGCCCGTCGGGAAGAACGCGGCGGCCTCGGTGCCGAGCAGCGCGGCGACCCGCTCCTCCAGGGCGGCCACGATCCGGTTGCCGTAGACGTCGGCCGGCTCGTCCAGGTCGTAGACGCCGTCCGCGGCCTCCGTCAGCTCCGTGAGTCGTTCGCGGAGCGTGCCCGCCCAGCCCCCGCGGGCCAGCGTGCGGCGCGCCTGCCGCTGGGCCGCCGTGCGCCGCTCGCGCAACCGCTCCCGTGCCGCCTGTTCCGTGTCCTGCCCTGTGCGCTGTTCAGCCGTGTCGGTCATGCCGTGGATCATGCCCTGCACGGCCCCGCGCGACAGCCGGGTTTTCCCGTGACGGAGGCGCGGGCGACGACGTGGCGAAACCCACAGCCTGTGGACGGCCGGCCGTCGCCCCACCCGATAGCGTTAACATGACGAGAAATCGTCCGGTACCCAGAGCGGACTGGAACGGGAAGGCCGCCGTCGCGTGAGTACAGTCCACCAGCCAGACCTCAAGGACCGCCCCGCGCGGCTCACCGTCGGCGTCGTCGGCGCCGGTCGCGTGGGCCCCGCGCTGGCCGCGTCCCTCCAGCTCGCCGGGCACCGCCCGGTCGCCGTCTCCGGAGTCTCCGACGCCTCCCGCAGGCGCGCCGAGGCCATGCTCCCGGACGTCCCGCTGGTGCCGCCCGCCGAGGTGCTCCAGCGCGCCGACCTGGTGCTGCTCACCGTCCCCGACGACGCCCTGCCCGGCCTGGTCGCCGGCCTCGCCGAGACCGGCGCGGTACGGCCGGGACAGCTGCTCGTGCACACCTCCGGCCGGTACGGCGCGAAGGTCCTCGACCCGGCCCTGCGCGCGGGCGCGCTGCCCATGGCCCTGCACCCGGCGATGACCTTCACCGGCACCCCTGTCGACGTGCAGCGCCTGGCCGGCTGCTCCTTCGGCGTCACCGCGCCCGAGGAGCTGCGGCTGGCCGCCCAGGCCCTCGTCATCGAGATGGGCGGCGAGCCGGAGTGGATCAGCGAGGAGAACCGCCCGCTGTACCACGCGGCCCTCGCCCTCGGCGCCAACCACCTGGTGACCCTGGTCGCCCAGTCCATGGAGCTGCTGCGCACCGCCGGCGTGGAGGCACCCGACCGGATGCTCGGCCCGCTGCTCGGCGCCGCCCTGGACAACGCCCTGCGCTCCGGCGACGCCGCCCTGACCGGCCCGGTCGCGCGCGGGGACGCCGGTACGGTCGCCGCGCACGTCACCGAGCTGCGCAGGCACGCCCCGCAGGCCGTGGCGGGCTATCTGGCGATGGCCCGCGCGACCGCCGACCGCGCGCTCGCCCACGGCCTGCTGAAGCCGGAACTCGCCGAGGACCTCCTCGGGGTACTCGCCGACGGAGGCCACGCGAGCCACGCGGGCCAAGGAGGCGAGGAAACCGACGGCACGACCGGCACTGAGGGAACCGACGGCTCCGACGGCACGACCGGCACCGAGGGGAACGACCGATGACCACCGCCCTGCTGAGCACCGCCGAAGAGCTGCACGCGCGCGTGCGCCACGGCCGCCGCGCCGTCGTGATGACCATGGGCGCCCTGCACGAGGGCCACGCGACCCTGATCCGCACCGCGCGGGAGACCGCCGGTCCGGACGGCGAGGTCGTCGTCACCGTCTTCGTGAACCCGCTGCAGTTCGGCGCGGGGGAGGACCTCGACCGCTACCCGCGCACCCTGGACGCCGACCTCGAGCTTGCCGAGCGGGCAGGCGCGGACGCCGTGTTCGCGCCCTCCGTGGACGAGGTCTATCCGGGCGGCGAACCGCAGGTGCGCATCTCGGCGGGCCCCATGGGCGAGCGCCTGGAGGGTGCCTCGCGGCCCGGGCACTTCGACGGGATGCTCACCGTCGTCGCCAAGCTGCTGCACCTCACCCGTCCCGACGTCGCCCTGTTCGGGCAGAAGGACGCCCAGCAGCTGGCCCTGATCCGGCGCATGGTGCGGGACCTGAACTTCGGCGTCGACATCGTCGCCGTACCGACCGTGCGCGAGGAGGACGGGCTCGCCCTGTCCAGCCGCAACCGCTACCTCTCGCCCGACGAGCGGCGTACCGCGCTCGCGCTGTCCCGCGCGCTGTTCGCCGGCCGGGACCGGCACGCGGCGCAGGAGGCGCTGCGCGCGCGGGCCCGCGAAGTGCCCTCCACGCGTGCGCGTGCCGAGGCGCTGAGCGCGATAGGGGAGTCCCGCGCTGCGGCCGACGCGCACGCGGTGGCCACCGCCGCGCCCGGCGGCCCGGCGGCCGTCCGCGCCGCCGCCCGCCAGGTGCTGGACGAGGCCGTCCGCCTCGACCCGCCGCTGCGGCTGGACTACCTCGCGCTGGTCGACCCCGCCGACTTCACCGAGATCGGCGACGACTTCACCGGCGAGGCCGTCCTCGCCGTCGCCGCCCGGGTCGGCACGACCCGGCTGATCGACAACCTCCCTCTCACTTTCGGAGCCGCCTCGTGACCAGCACAGGCATACGACTGCACGCACCCGCACCCGGCTGGGCCATCTCCGCGGACGTGGTCGTCGTCGGCTCCGGCGTGGCCGGTCTGACCGCGGCCCTGCGCTGC
The DNA here is from genome assembly GCF_055564915.1 of Streptomyces sp. NPDC028928. Classification (NCBI taxonomy): domain Bacteria; kingdom Bacillati; phylum Actinomycetota; class Actinomycetes; order Kitasatosporales; family Streptomycetaceae; genus Streptomyces; species Streptomyces sp. NPDC028928. The sequence continues at coordinate 37,815 of NZ_JBVHVI010000020.1, read as the reverse complement.
GAGGCCGCCGGCCTCAGCACGGTCGTCGTCACCAAGGCCCGCCTGGACGACGGCTCCACCCGCTGGGCGCAGGGCGGCATCGCCGCCGCCCTCGGCGAGGGCGACACGCCCGAGCAGCACCTGGGCGACACCCTGGTCGCGGGCGCCGGCCTGTGCGACGAGGAGGCCGTACGGATCCTCGTCACCGAGGGCCCCGACGCGGTACGGCGGCTGATCTCCACCGGCGCCCACTTCGACACCGACGACCAGGGCGACATCCACCTCACCCGTGAGGGCGGCCACCACCGGCGCCGGATCGCGCACGCGGGCGGCGACGCGACCGGCGCGGAGGTCTCCCGGGCGCTCGTCGAGGCCGTCCACGCGCGCGGGCTGCGCACCATCGAGAACGCCCTGGTGCTGGACCTGCTGACGGACGCCGAGGGCCGTACGGCCGGTGTCACCCTGCACGTGATGGGCGAGGGCCAGCACGACGGCGTGGGCGCCGTGCACGCCCCCGCGGTGGTCCTCGCGACCGGCGGCATGGGCCAGGTGTTCTCCGCGACCACCAACCCGTCGGTGTCGACCGGCGACGGTGTGGCGCTGGCGCTGCGCGCGGGCGCCGAGGTGAGCGACCTGGAGTTCGTGCAGTTCCACCCGACCGTGCTCTTCCTCGGCCCGGATGCCGAGGGACAGCAGCCGCTCGTCTCCGAGGCGGTGCGCGGTGAGGGCGCCCACCTGGTCGACGGGGACGGCGTGCGCTTCATGGTCGGCCAGCACGAGCTGGCGGAGCTGGCGCCGCGCGACATCGTCGCCAAGGGCATCCTGCGGCGGATGCTGGAGCAGGACGCCGAGCACATGTTCCTCGACGCCCGGCACTTCGGCGCCGAGATGTGGGAGCACCGCTTCCCGACCATCCTGGCCGCCTGCCGGGCCAACGGCATCGACCCGGTCACCGAGCCCATCCCGATCGCCCCGGCCGCCCACTACGCCTCCGGAGGCGTCCGCACCGACGCCCGGGGCCGGACCACCGTGCCCGGCCTGTACGCGTGCGGCGAGGTCGCCTGCACCGGCGTGCACGGCGCAAACCGGCTCGCCTCCAACTCCCTCCTCGAAGGGCTCGTCTACGCCGAGCGGATCGCCGCCGACATCGCCGCCGCCCACGCGGACAACGGCCTCCACGCGCGCGTGCCCGCGCCGGTCCCGGAGCCCGAGAAGCCCGCGCACCCGCTGCTCGCCCCCGAGGCCCGGTTCGCCATCCAGCGGATCATGACCGAGGGCGCCGGCGTGCTGCGCTCCGAGGAGTCTCTCGCACGGGCCGCGGACCAGCTCCAGAGGCTGCACGCAGAAGCCCGCGACGCGCTCCACGAGAACGGCAAGACCGCCGAGCCCGGCGTGGACACCTGGGAGGCGACGAACCTCCTGTGCGTGGCCCGGGTCCTGGTCACCGCGGCCCGGCTGCGCGAGGAGACCCGCGGCTGCCACTGGCGCGAGGACCGCGCCGAGCGCGACGACGTCAACTGGCGGCGCCACATCGTCGTACGGCTCAATCCGGACCGGTCGCTGGCCGTACACAGCACCGACACCGCAGACTTCCCCCCTATCCGGTAACAGCGCCCCAGGAGCAGTGACAGACGTGAGCACCGACGACCTTCCCCTCGCCTCGACCGGCGGCTGCGGCGACGGCTGCGCCTGCGGCGCCGAGGGTGACGAGGAGTACCTGGAGTGCGGGCTCGACCCCGCGCTCGCCGAGCTGCTGGCCGCTGCCGGACTCGACCCCGTGGAGGTCGAGGACATCGCCAACGTCGCCATCCAGGAGGACCTGGACGGCGGGGTGGACGTGACGACCGTGTCCACCATCCCCGAGGACGCGGTGGCCACCGCCGACTTCACCGCGCGCGAGGCGGGTGTCGTGGCCGGTCTGCACGTCGCCGAGGCCGTGCTCTCCGTGGTCTGCACGGACGAGTTCGAGGTCGAGCGGCACGTGCTGGACGGTGACCGGGTGGAGGCCGGGCAGAAGCTGCTGTCGGTCACCACGCGCACGCGTGACCTGCTCACCGCCGAGCGCAGCGCGCTGAACATCCTGTGCCGGCTGTCCGGCATCGCGACCGCCACGCGCGCGTGGACGGACGCGCTGGAGGGCACCAAGGCGCGCGTGCGCGACACCCGCAAGACGACCCCGGGCCTGCGCTCGCTGGAGAAGTTCGCCGTCCGCTGCGGCGGGGGCGTCAACCACCGCATGTCGCTGTCCGACGCGGCCCTGGTGAAGGACAACCACGTGGTCGCGGCCGGTGGCGTCGCGCAGGCGTTCAAGGCCGTACGGGAGCGGTTCCCGGAGGTGCCGATCGAGGTGGAGGTCGACACCCTGCACCAGCTGCGCGAGGTCGTGGACGCGGGCGCCGACCTGATCCTGCTGGACAACTTCACGCCGAACGAGTGCGCGGAGGCCGTCGGCATCGTCGGCGGGCGGGCGCTGCTGGAGGCCTCCGGGCGGCTGACGCTCGCCAACGCGCGCGCGTACGCCGACACCGGCGTCGACTTCCTCGCCGTGGGCGCGCTCACGCACTCCTCGCCGATCCTGGACATCGGCCTGGACCTGCGCGAGGCGGAGTAACGGCCATGCTCCTCACGATCGACGTCGGCAACACGCACACCGTCCTCGGCCTGTTCGACGGTGAGGACATCGTCGAGCACTGGCGCATCTCCACGGACGCGCGCCGCACGGCGGACGAGCTGGCGGTGCTGCTCCAGGGCCTGATGGGCATGCACCCGCTGCTCGGCGAGGAGCTGGGCGACGGCATCGACGGCATCGCGATCTGCGCGACCGTCCCCTCGGTGCTGCACGAGCTGCGCGAGGTCACCCGGCGGTACTACGGCGACGTGCCCGCCGTCCTCGTGGAGCCGGGCGTGAAGACGGGCGTGCCGATCCAGTTCGACAACCCCAAGGAGGTCGGCGCCGACCGCATCATCAACGCGGTCGCGGCGAACGAGCTGTACGGCGGCCCGGCGATCGTCGTCGACTTCGGCACGGCGACCACCTTCGACGCGGTCTCCGCGCGCGGGGAGTACGTCGGCGGGGTCATCGCCCCCGGCATCGAGATCTCGGTGGAGGCCCTCGGGATCAGGGCCGCGCAGCTGCGGAAGATCGAGGTGGCCCGGCCCCGGAACGTGATCGGCAAGAACACCGTGGAGGCCATGCAGTCGGGCGTCGTGTTCGGCTTCGCCGGGCAGGTCGACGGGGTGGTCAGCCGGATGGCCCGGGAACTGGCCGACGACCCCGACGACGTCACGGTGATCGCCACGGGCGGCCTCGCGCCGGTGGTGCTCGGCGAGTCCTCGGTGATCGACGAGCACCAGCCGTGGCTGACACTGATCGGGCTGCGTCTGGTCTACGAGCGGAACGTGTCACGGCTGTGAGGGACCGCCGGCGTCCGCGCGGGCGCCGGCCTCTCCGGTGACACCGGACGAGGGAAACCCGGAGCGACACGCGGCGAAACAACATCCGGATTCGTCACTTTTGTCCGATTAGTTCGGTAGCGTCGCCGCATGCCCACGCCATACGGATCCCGCGGCGGCATGGCGTTCGGCGTGGAGGAGCTGCGTGTGCTCCGCCGCGCCCTCGCCCTCGCCCTCCACCCCGGCCACGCCTCCGCCGAGGACGTGCAGGACTGTTTCCGGCTCGCCGAGTCGCTCGACGAGGCGATGTGCGAGGGGGCCAGGCTGCGCGCCTTCCTGGTGGCCGACCTGGGCCGCTACCGGGCCGCCCTGCCGGGCACCGCCGCCGGCTACCTGAGTCTGCTGGAGGAGGCGCTCGGCGCCGGGCACCGGCCGACGCCGGACGACCTCGCCGCGCTCCGCGCGCTGCGCGGGAATCCCGCGGCGGCGGCCCTGCTGGACCGCTGCCAGGCGCTGGCCGAGCAGGACGTGCGGGCCCGGTTCGCGCAGGGCGCGCGGAAGGTGCCGGCGCCCGCCGTGCCGCCCGCGCGGACGCGCCTGCTGGCCCTTGCGGGCGGCGCGGGGGGCTCCGGGGTCCGCCAGGACGAGGGAGAGGCCGAGGAGCCGCCCAAGGCCCCGCAGGAGCCCGCGGAGGAGCCGGGCCCGAAGCCGACACCCGCCCCGGCGGAGCGGCCCGCCGTCCCCAAGCGCCCCATCCCCACCCCGGGCGAGGTCTTCCCCCGCCGCAAGCCGGCCCCGCCGGCCGAGCCCGAGTCCCGCCGGCTGGCCGCGGGCTAGCCCCCGCCGGACGCGTCCGCCGACCCGCTCACCTGTGCGGTTTCCAGGGGCCCGGCGATCGGGTGTACCCCGGCCCTTCCGGGGCTTTCGGCGTGGCTACCCTGGTGGCATGGACTACGTCTCCGCGCTCGTGCCCCCGGTCGTCATGGCCGTGTTCTTCATCGGTGTGGTCAGGGTGATCGTGAAGACCCAGGGCGGGGCCGCCAAGGCCAGGGAGGACGCGGCCGTCGACGCCGCCCTCGCGCGCGCGGAGGCCGCTCCCAAGGCCTCCGCGGGCGACGCCTGAGCAGACGCCCGAGGGGCAGGAACCTGCCCCCTCGCGATCCTGCCCCTCCCTGCGGGCCCCACGCCCTTTTTGTTCGCGTTTGCAGTCCTAGCGCACGTCCGGCACGCCATTGCCGGGATCTCCCACTATTGTTCTGAGGTGTGCCTCGCCCATTGGGAGAACTCGAAGACGCGGTCATGACGCGGGTGTGGAAGTGGAACCGCCCGGTGACCGTTCGAGAAGTCCTGGAAGACCTCCAGCAGGAACGCTCCATCGCGTACACCACCGTGATGACGGTTTTGGACAATCTCCATCAGAAGGGCTGGGTGCGCCGCGAGGCGGAAGGCCGGGCCTATCGATATGAGGCTGTGTCGACACGCGCCGCCTACGCCGCCGCCCTCATGAACGACGCCTGGTCGCAGAGCGACAACCCCGCCGCCGCACTCGTCGCCTTCTTCGGCATGATGAGCGAGGAACAGCGCCAGGCCCTCAGGGACGCCGTACGCATCGTCCAGGGACCGGAAGAAACCCGGGAAGCCCCCGAACCCCGCCAACATCAAGCCCCCGAAGCCCGCCGAGAGGAGAACCCCGGCTCGGCAGAGGGCGCGGACGGGCGATAGCGTCCGCTCATGTCAGCAGAGCGTCCCGAAGTCTCCGCAAAAGCCATCACCGTCCGCCGGGCCCGGACCAGCGATGTCCCCGCCGTGCGCCGCCTCCTCGACGCCTACGTCCGCGACCGCATCCTGCTCGACAAAGCCACGGTCACGCTTTACGAGGACATCCAGGAGTTCTGGGTCGCGGAACGCGACGACAACGCCGAGGTGGTCGGCTGCGGCGCGCTCCACGTCATGTGGGAGGACCTCGCGGAAGTCCGGACTCTGGCGGTGAAGCCCGGGCTCAAGGGCGCCGGCGTCGGACATCAGTTGCTGGAGAAGTTGCTCCAGACCGCGCGCTGGCTCGGCGTTCGCCGCGTTTTCTGCCTGACCTTCGAAGTGGACTTCTTCGGGAAGCACGGCTTCGTGGAGATCGGCGAGACGCCGGTCGACACCGATGTCTACGCGGAGCTGTTGCGTTCCTATGACGAGGGCGTCGCGGAGTTCCTGGGTCTCGAACGAGTGAAGCCGAACACCTTGGGCAACAGCCGGATGCTTCTGCATCTGTGATCGTCATTGCCCCGGTTCCCTATGTCCGAAACGCGCATGTTTCCGGAGGCGGGTGCCCCGCTGGTCCACTCCCGAGGGTTTGTGTTTTTCCGGCAAAAGCGGTTTGCTTTCCGACGTACTGCAGTACTGCATATAACAGGGGCGGCGAAACGGCGGACGCCGCACACCCCTGGTCCTCAACGTTATCGATGAAAGGAAATGCGGTGGCACAGAAGGTTCAGGTCCTTCTTGTCGACGACCTCGACGGCGGCGAGGCGGACGAGACCGTGACGTTCGCGCTGGACGGCAAGACGTACGAGATCGATCTCACGACTGCCAATGCGGACAAGCTGCGCAGCCTTCTTGATCCCTATGTGAAGGGCGGCCGGCGTACCGGTGGCCGTGCTTCCGGCGGACGTGGAAAGGCGCGTGCCGCTTCCGGCGGCAACCAGGACACCGCGGCGATCCGCGCCTGGGCGAAGGAGAACGGTTACGAGGTCAACGACCGCGGCCGCGTTCCCGCGTCCATCCGCGAGGCCTACGAGAAGGCCAACGGCTGATCCCGCCGGTCGGCGGGGTGCCCGGCGCACGCGCGCCGCAACCGGACCCGGTGACACTGCGCTGCCACCGTGTCCACCAGTCGCACGAGATCGGGAGCGCTCCCCTCGCGCCCCACGGTGGTGGCCGGCATGCCCGGCATGGCCGGCAGCGAGGCCTCGACCTCACGCCCCGGCCCGGGGGGCCGCAGCCAAACAGCGGCCCCCTGCACGGCTCCCGGCGCGGCACCGCGCCCCGCGGGTGGCCTCGGCGCCTCCAGCGTGTCGCCCGCCCCGAGGACCCGCAGGTCCAGGGGTACGGCGCCCCACTCCAGCCAGTCCAGCAGCCCCGGCAGCTCCTCCGCGCTGCCCGCGGCCAGCAGCAGCTCCATCCGGTCGCCCCGAAGGGCCACCGGGGAGCCCGGTGCGAGATGCCGGAGCGCCTGAGCGCCCGCCTCGGCCGGAACGTCCAGCACGTCGAACCGCACCCCCGTGAGCAGCCGCAACGGCCGTCCGGGCGGCCCGGGCACTGTCGGCCAGCCCAGATCGTTCTCGTACCAGCGCCGGACCCGGGCCTCGGGGCCGGCGCAGGGATCGCCGACGGCCGGTGCGTCCGGATCGAGGGGCCGGCGGGGAAGAGGGACCGTGGAGGTCATGGGGACCGAGCAGGCCATGCCCAGTGCAACCGTCCGACACCCCTGCGGGTTACGCTGGGTGCCCTGTCGGCTGCGCAGAGTTCCGGAAACGGGGCGCTTGGGGGTCCGGAGAGGCGCAAGGTTGTTCGCCCATAGCGGAGGGAACCGGTGCGCGCGGCATGGAGTGTCAGTCCCTGCGGGTAAGACATGCCTAGTGGGAGGGGGCGACACGCAGGAAAGGCCGTCTCACGTTCGCCATCGGCGTACTGGCGACTGGGGTAACTGCCTGGCCTGCGGGAACATCGTCTCGCACCATCGGGTTGGAGCAGATGTCGGCGCACACGGTCAGGAGGCCATCGACGGTGTCGGCAGTTGGAATGAGCGGTCCCCGCTTGCGGGACTAAGCTGCGGAAGGACAGGGAGGGGAAGTTCCCCCCACTGCCTGACCGCTCTGAGGAGCGATTAACGATGTTCGAGAGGTTCACCGACCGCGCGCGGCGGGTTGTCGTCCTGGCTCAGGAAGAAGCCCGGATGCTCAACCACAACTACATCGGCACCGAGCACATCCTCCTGGGTCTCATCCACGAGGGCGAAGGTGTCGCCGCTAAGGCCCTGGAGAGCCTCGGCATTTCGCTTGAGGCGGTCCGCCAGCAGGTGGAGGAGATCATCGGCCAGGGCCAGCAGGCCCCGTCCGGGCACATCCCCTTCACCCCCCGTGCCAAGAAGGTCCTGGAGCTGTCGCTCCGCGAGGCCCTTCAGCTGGGCCACAACTACATCGGCACGGAGCACATCCTGCTCGGCCTGATCCGCGAGGGCGAGGGCGTCGCCGCCCAGGTCCTGGTCAAGCTGGGCGCAGATCTGAACCGCGTGCGGCAGCAGGTGATCCAGCTGCTCTCCGGTTACCAGGGCAAGGAGACCGCCGCCGCCGGCGGGCCTGCCGAGGGCACGCCCTCGACGTCCCTGGTCCTCGACCAGTTCGGCCGGAACCTCACCCAGGCCGCTCGTGAGTCCAAGCTCGACCCGGTCATCGGGCGCGAGAAGGAGATCGAGCGGGTCATGCAGGTGCTGTCCCGCCGTACCAAGAACAACCCGGTGCTGATCGGTGAGCCCGGCGTCGGCAAGACCGCCGTCGTGGAGGGCCTCGCCCAGGCCATCGTCAAGGGCGAGGTGCCCGAGACGCTCAAGGACAAGCACCTCTACACGCTGGACCTCGGCGCCCTGGTCGCCGGCTCCCGCTACCGCGGTGACTTCGAGGAGCGCCTGAAGAAGGTGCTCAAGGAGATCCGCACGCGCGGCGACATCATCCTGTTCATCGACGAGCTGCACACGCTGGTCGGTGCGGGTGCCGCCGAGGGCGCCATCGACGCGGCCTCCATCCTGAAGCCGATGCTGGCCCGCGGTGAGCTGCAGACCATCGGTGCGACCACCCTGGACGAGTACCGCAAGCACCTGGAGAAGGACGCGGCCCTGGAGCGCCGCTTCCAGCCCATCCAGGTCGCCGAGCCGTCCCTGCCGCACACGATCGAGATCCTCAAGGGTCTGCGTGACCGGTACGAGGCGCACCACCGCGTCTCCATCACGGACGAGGCCCTGGTCCAGGCGGCCACCCTGGCCGACCGCTACATCTCGGACCGCTTCCTGCCGGACAAGGCGATCGACCTGATCGACGAGGCCGGTTCCCGGATGCGGATCCGCCGGATGACCGCTCCGCCGGACCTGCGCGAGTTCGACGAGAAGATCGCCGCCGTCCGCCGGGACAAGGAGTCCGCGATCGACTCGCAGGACTTCGAGAAGGCCGCCTCCCTGCGCGACAAGGAGAAGCAGCTCCTGGCCGCCAAGGCGAAGCGGGAGAAGGAGTGGAAGGCCGGCGACATGGACGTCGTCGCCGAGGTCGACGGCGAGCTGATCGCCGAGGTCCTCGCCACGGCCACCGGCATCCCGGTCTTCAAGCTGACCGAGGAGGAGTCCTCCCGCCTGCTCCGCATGGAGGAGGAACTCCACAAGCGGGTCATCGGCCAGGACGACGCCGTCAAGGCGCTGTCGAAGGCGATCCGCCGTACGCGCGCCGGTCTGAAGGACCCGAAGCGTCCGGGTGGTTCGTTCATCTTCGCCGGCCCGTCCGGTGTCGGTAAGACCGAGCTGTCCAAGGCGCTCGCCGAGTTCCTCTTCGGCGACGAGGACGCGCTGATCTCCCTCGACATGTCGGAGTTCAGCGAGAAGCACACGGTGTCGCGTCTCTTCGGTTCGCCCCCCGGATACGTGGGCTACGAGGAGGGCGGCCAGCTGACGGAGAAGGTGCGCCGCAAGCCGTTCTCGGTCGTCCTCTTCGACGAGGTCGAGAAGGCCCACCCGGACATCTTCAACTCGCTGCTGCAGATCCTGGAGGACGGTCGCCTGACCGACTCCCAGGGCCGGGTCGTGGACTTCAAGAACACGGTCATCATCATGACGACCAACCTCGGGACCCGGGACATCTCCAAGGGCTTCAACCTGGGCTTCGCCGCCTCGGGTGACACGAAGACCAACTACGAGCGCATGAAGAACAAGGTGTCGGACGAGCTGAAGCAGCACTTCCGCCCCGAGTTCCTCAACCGCGTCGACGACGTGGTCGTCTTCCCGCAGCTGACCCAGGCCGACATCCTGCGGATCGTCGACCTGATGATCGGCAAGGTGGACGAGCGCCTGAAGGACCGGGACATGGGCATCGAACTGTCCCAGTCCGCCAAGGAACTGCTGTCCAAGAAGGGTTACGACCCCGTGCTGGGCGCCCGGCCGCTGCGCCGTACGATCCAGCGCGAGATCGAGGACTCGCTGTCGGAGAAGATCCTCTTCGGCGAGCTGCGCCCCGGTCACATCGTGGTCGTGGACACCGAGGGCGAGGGCGAGTCCCAGACCTTCACCTTCCGCGGTGAGGAGAAGTCGGCGCTGCCCGACGTCCCGCCGATCGAGCAGGCCGCGGGTGGGGCTGGGCCCAACCTGAGCAAGGACGCGTAAGCCTCCTGCGGTTCGACCGAGGAAGGGGCCGGTGCCTTTGGGCACCGGCCCCTTCCGGCGTTCTCCGCGCTGGTCCAGGATCACGGAACGCAGTCCCGGCAACCGGGACGCAGCCGGAGGGATTCGGGGTGCCGAGCAGCACCCGCAGATGCGTCAGGCGCGCTCGTACGGCCGGCGCCGTCCGCTACCCCCGTGTGCGTACGACGTACGGATGGAGCCCAGCCAGCGCGTGGGCCGCGTGTTACGACAACTGTCCGTCGTAGTCGGGCAGTTTGAAGGTTTTCTCGGCGTGGCCGCCGGACAGGTCGGTGGCGCTGTTGCCGATGTTCGCGATGATCGTGTAGCCGTCGTTCTCGATGCCGACGCGCTGGGCGGTCTTGTAGGCGGCGACGTCCTTGAAGAGGTCGAGCAGGCCGCGCACATGGAGGCCGGAGACGTCGTAGCCGTCGTGTTCGAGGTTGTACTCGGTGGGCCAGTACAGGACGCCGGGGCGGGCGGTGACGAAGAAGAGGGAGACGCCGTGCTCCTGGGCGTACCGGGCGACGTCGAGGACCGGCTTGTTGGCCGGCTGGGGGTAGCTGAAGCCGAAGTCGGTCTCCAGCGTGGTGTTGTCGATGTCGAAGACGATCGCCTGCTTCTCGCCGGGCTTCGCGGCGGCGATGCGGTCCTTGAGGTACGGCAGGGCCTGGTCCATGACCGTCTGGCAGTCCTTCTGCCAGGTGGCGTAGTCGACCTTCGCGGAGGAGGTGCTCGCGGAGGAGGTGCTCGTGGTCGCGGCCTCGGCCGGGGCGGCCATCGCGGCCAGGGCGGCCACGGAGACGGCGGTCACGGAGATGCGGCGCGCCCAGGGGCGTCTGGTCATCGGTGGGGGTCCTCTCGCGTCTCTGAATGTCAGGGGCATGATCTGAGGCGAGGGTGGCGCGAGGGGAACCGTAGGGTTACTGGACGGTAGGTGCCTAGAGGTCTGCGTCACATTTCTGTGATCGTCCGCCTGGGGCGCCGGTGATAAGGGGCACAGGCGAAATGTCCGGTACTAGCCGTGATAGTGGGATCTCTTAGATGGAGAAAAGGGGCATAAACGGAGAAAGTGGGTTTTCGCTCCGGAATTCCACCAGGAAGAAGCCCTCGTCAGTGGCCGGATCCCTGTGGGTCGGGACTGTCAAGAAAGGGGATGGTTTTACGGTCTTCTACTAGCAGGCGCCGTAGATGGGGCGTTTTGGGCTTGATGTGGTGGTCGGTTACCAAGGAACAGCCGCTTCGGTGGACGTCTTCGTGGACGTCTGTGCGCCGGGTGGCCGACCTGTTCCCGAGTCCACGAGGTCCCGATGTTCCGACGCTTCACGTCCCGCTCCGCCCGTCCGTCCTCGCTCCGTGCCCGCGTGACCGTTCTGGCTGCCGGAATCGGCGCCACGGCCGTGCTGGGGACCGGGGTCGCGAGCGCCGCCACCGCGTCCCCCGCCGCCTGGGTCGACCCGGTGAAGAAGTACACGCTCTCCGCCAGCTTCGCGCAGGCCGGCAACATGTGGTCGGCCAAGCACAGCGGTCAGGACTTCGCCGTGCCGACCGGCACCGAGGTCGTCGCCGCGCACGGCGGCACCGTCGTCAAGGCCGGCCCCAACGGTGCCGGTGACGGCCCCGCCTACGGCAACGCCGTCGTCGTCAAGCACGGCAACGGCACCTACTCGCAGTACGCGCACCTGTCCCGGGTCGACGTCAGGATCGGCCAGGTCGTCGCGACCGGCCAGCACATCGCCCTGTCCGGCTCCACCGGCAACTCCACCGGTCCGCACCTGCACTTCGAGATCCGTACGACCCCGAACTACGGCTCCGCCATCGACCCTGTCGCGTTCCTGCGCGCCAAGGGCGTGAAGGTCTGATCCAGGGGCCGACCCGGCACTGACCGGGGCCTCTACTCCCTCTCGCGGGCGTGTTCGTGCGCCTGCGAGATCAGGTCCAGGGCGACTTCGAGAACGGCCTCGCGCTTTTTCCCGGAGTCGCCTTCGAGGTCCTGCATCACGAACATCCCGGCGTGCAGCGTGAACAGCGCGCTGACGGAGCGCACCTGGTCCACCAGCTCCGCCTCCGGGTCGATCAGGATGTCCCGCAGGCCGCGCATCCGGTCCTTGAACGTGTCGCCGATGCGCAGTTCACGGACGGTCGCCTGGTTCTCCTGCATGAAGCGGAACAGCGGCTCCGCGCCCGCGAGCGCCTGGCTGTAGCGGCGGATGATCTCCTGCTTGGTCTCCAGGGTGTGCGGCTGCCGCTTGCCCCACTCGATCAGGTCCTCGATCGGCTTCGTCAGATCCTCGAAGAGGCTGACGATGATCTCTTCCTTCGTCTTGAAGTGGTAGTACAGGGCCGCCTTCGTGACGTCGAGACGCTCGGCGATCTCGCGCAGGGAGGTCTTCTCGTAGCCCTGCTCCGCGAAGAGTCCGAGAGCCACGTCCTGGATGCGCTGGCGGGTGTTGCCGCGGCGCTGCTGCTTGGTGCCGTCCATCGTGACGCCCATCCTCGTACTCCTCGCGCTCCCGCGGAAACTTACTTGACGCCCGGCTAGTAGCGCGTCTACCTTCCCCAGTGTAGTGAGTACTAGCCGGGCGGCAAGTAAGTAGTCGCCGCAGGGGGAAACGGGAAGACGATGGCGGACAAGGTCGAAAACGAAATAGAGGGCAAACAGCCTAAGAGTGTGCGCGTGGTGCTGCTCGCGCTCATGATCGCGATGATGCTCGCGATGCTCGACAACATGATCGTGGGTACGGCGATGCCCACCATCGTGGGCGAGCTGGGCGGCCTGGAGCACCTCTCCTGGGTCGTCACCGGCTACACCCTGGCCACCGCGGCCTCCACCCCGATCTGGGGCAAGCTCGGTGACATGTACGGGCGCAAGGGCGCCTTCCTCAGCTCCATCGTGATCTTCCTGATCGGTTCGGCGCTGAGCGGCATGGCCCAGGACATGGGCCAGCTGATCGGGTTCCGGGCCGTGCAGGGTCTGGGCGCCGGCGGTCTGATGGTCGGCGTCATGGCGATCATCGGCGACCTCGTGCCGCCGCGGGAGCGGGGCAAGTACCAGGGCATGATGGCCGGCGTCATGGCGCTGGCCATGATCGGCGGTCCGCTGGTAGGCGGCACCATCACCGACAACTGGGGCTGGCGCTGGGCCTTCTACATCAACCTGCCGCTGGGCGCGGTCGCCCTCGCGCTGGTCACCGCCGTGCTGCACCTGCCGAGGAAGCGGTCCAAGGCGGGCATCGACTACCTGGGCGTCATCCTGCTGACCGTCGGCATCACCGCGATCGTGCTGGTCACCACCTGGGGCGGCACCGAGTACGCCTGGACCTCCGCGCGGATCATGGAGCTGATCGGCATCGGCGTGGCCGCGCTGATCGGGTTCGTGTTCTGGCAGACCAAGGCCGCCGAGCCGGTCCTGCCGCTGCACATCTTCAAGAGCCGCAACTTCACTCTGATGTCGGTCATCGGCTTCATCACCGGCTTCGTGATGTTCGGCGCCACCCTGTTCCTGCCGCTGTACCAGCAGGCCGTGCAGGGCGCCTCCGCGACCAACTCCGGCCTGCTGCTCCTGCCGATGCTCGGCGCGATGCTCGTGACCTCGATGGTCGCCGGGCGGGTCACCACCAACAGCGGCCGGTACAAGATCTTCCCGATCGCCGGCGGCGCCCTGATGATCGTCGGCATGTACCTGCTGTCCACGATGGACACCGGGACGACCCGGCTCACCTCCGGCGTCTTCATGGCGGTGGTCGGCGCCGGCATGGGCTGCCTGATGCAGATCACCATGCTGGTCGCGCAGAACAGCGTGGAGATGAAGGACATGGGTGTGGCGTCCTCCTCGGCCACCCTGTTCCGTACCCTCGGCTCCTCCTTCGGTGTGGCCATCATGGGTGCGCTGTTCAACCACCGGGTCCAGGACGTCATGGCCGAGCGGGCCGGCGCGCTGGGCAAGAACATCACCGAGAAGTCGGCGCAGCTGGACGCGAAGAGCCTGGAGAAGCTGCCGGCGGTGGCCCGCGAGGCCTACCAGCACGCGGTGTCCTCCGGTACGCACTCCGCGTTCCTGCTGGGCGCCGGGATCGCGGTGCTGGTGCTGATCGCGTCGCTGTTCGTCAAGGAGGTGCCGCTGAAGGGCGGTCCGCAGAAGCCGGCTCCTGCGGACGGCGGCGACGGCGCGGACGCGGCGCCGGCGGCTGTGGCCGAGACCGTCTGACCCTTCCCTGACCTCGAAGGCCCCGGTGCGTGTCCGCCGCCGGGGCCTTCGGCCGTCTCGGTTCAGCTCGCGATGGCAGACCCCCGTGCCTACGCGTGCCCCTGGTTCCCCCCGGACGTCGGCAGCATGGGATAGCTGCCGGTGTTGGTGGGGGCGTGTTCCGGTAGCCACAGGACGGCGACCGCGCCCTCGCCGGGGAGGCCGGCGGGGGTACCCGCGGCGCGTACGTTGCGGAACGTCAGACGGGCGCCGAGGACGCGTGCCTGGCCCGCCGCGATGGTCAGACCCAGGCCGTGGCCCTGTCCGGCACGGTCCCTGCTGCCGGTGCGGAACCGGCTCGGCCCCTCGGCGAGCAGCTCCTCGGGGAAGCCGGGGCCGTGGTCGCGGACCCGGATGACCCGGCCCTCCACGGTCACCTCGACGGGCGGCCTGCCGTGCCGGGCCGCGTTGGCGAGCAGGTTGAACAGCACCCGCTCCAGCCGCCGCGGGTCGGTCGTGACCTCGGACTCGTGCACCACCCGCACGGTGACGTCCGGATCCTTGGCCGCCACCCGGCGCGCCACGAACTCGCCGAGCATGATGTCCTGCAGCTCCGCCCGCTCCGAGGCGCTGTCCAGCCGGGCCACCTCCAGCACGTCCTCGACCAGGGTGCGCATGGCCTTGGCCCGGTCCAGGACAAGCTCCGTCGGCCGGCCCGGCGGCAGCAGCTCGGCGGCCGTCAGGAGCCCCGTCACCGGGGTGCGCAGCTCGTGCGCGATGTCCGCGGTGACCCGCCGCTCGGCCTCCAGCCGCTGTCGCAGCGCGTCCGCCATGGCGTCGACCGCGCGCGCGAGTTCGTCGGTCTCGTCCCGTACGACCCCGCCGATGGCCTCCTGCACCCGCACGTCGGTCTCGCCCGCCGCGGCCTGGTTCGCCGCGGCCGCCGCCTTGCGCAGCCGCCGGGACAGCTGCCCGCCGATCAGCACGCCCAGCGCGCTCCCGCCGAGCACGACCGCGACCGAGCCGATGACCAGCGCCTGGTCCAGGTCCCGCAGCATGTCGGTGCTGCGGTCCGGCAGCCGCAGGTGCACGGACAGCACATGGCCGTCCTTGGCCGGTACGGCCGCCCAGATGTCCGGCACGCCACGGCGCTCGGAGACGTCACTGACCCGGCGGCCCCGCTCCATCTTCTCGCGCAGTGCCAGGGGCAGCCGCGGGTCGTCGACCTTCCCCCAGGGGAAGACCGGTCCCCGGTTCGACTCGTAGTTGTGCTGGACCAGCAGGAGCCGGTCGTTGGCCAGCTCGCGCGCGTTGTCCAGCATCGAGACACGGGCCGCGTTGTGCACGACCAGGCTCAGCACGATCGCCACCAGCCCGGCCACCAGCGCGATCGCCGCGCTGACCTTCCATCTGAGCCCGGTGCGCAGGCCCGCGCGCTCCATGCGCCGGACCGGGTGCCGAAGAATCCCCCGCATGCCGCCGCTCCGCTCAGGCCTTCAGCTTGTAGCCGAAGCCGCGGACCGTCTCGATCCGGTCCTGGCCGATCTTCTGCCGCAACCGCTGCACATGCACGTCCACGACCCGGGTGTCTCCGCCCCAGCCGTAGTCCCACACACGCTCCAGCAGCTTGTCGCGGGAGAGCACGGTGCCCGGCGCGGAGGAGAACTCCAGCAGCAGCCGCATCTCGGTCGGGGTCAGCGCCACCGGCCGCCCGGCCCGGCGCACCTCCATGCCGTCGGTGTCGATCTCCAGGTCACCGAAGGTCAGCGTGCCACCGCCGACCCCGGACCCGGACTCCTCCGCCTGCGCGGCCCCGCCGGCGTGCCCGAAGCGGCGCAGCACCGCACGGATCCGGGCGACCAGCACGGCACCGTCGAAGGGCTTGGTCACATAGTCGTCGGCGCCCGCCTCCAGGCCCAGGACGACGTCGATGGAGTCGGCGCGCGCCGACAACATGATGACCGGCACGGTCGACTCGTCCCGGATCCGGCGGCACAGGCTGACGCCGTCCAGGCCGGGCACCATGACGTCCAGCAGCGCGATGTCGGGGCGGTTCGCCCGGAACGCCTCCAGGCCCGACAGTCCGTCGGGCATGGCGGTGACCGCGAAGCCGTCCCGCTCCAGCGCGAGCTGGGTGGCCTCGCGGATGACGTCGTCGTCCTCGACGAACAGGACGTGGGTCTGCTCTGCCATCCCGGTGCTCTCAGTCCTCGTGACTCGTGGTGTGCGACTCGTATGGGTAAGGGGTGCCGCGGCGGTGCGTGCGGGCGGTCAGCTGTCCGGCACGGGCGTCGGGCCCCCGCCGACGGACTTGCTGTACTCGTTCCGTGTGGCCGTCCCCGCGGCGAACCGTCCCGCCTTCCACCGGTAGGGGGTCACGATTTCACCGGACGGGCTGGAGACGGGGTCGCCCTTCTCGTAATACTGCCGGGTCACCGACAGGACGCCCTGGTCGATCTCGGCGTAGACCGGGGTCTCCTCGCTCGCGAAGACGTTCCTGAACGCGCCGTCCTCGTCCCGGTACACATACGAGCCGATGCCGACCGCGTCGGCGCAGGTCAGCACGTTGATGACGACATCGTCCACCGGGCCGCCGGTCAGGTCGCCGTACGAGACGTCGACCGGGTACTCGTCGCCGTTGCACGGCTGCAGTTCCCGCTTCACCGCGGCCGACACGTCGGGGTCGCTCTTGACCAGCGCCACGGGATCCACCCGCCGGTAGTTCTCCGACGGGCTCGGGGACGGGGAGGCGACGGCCCCGGCCACCGCCGAGGCGTGTGCCGGGCCCTCGTCCCGCGCACCCGTGCCCCCGCTGCCGCACGCGGCGACGAAAAGGGCGAGGGCGGCGAGCGCGGCCCCCACCGCGATCACCGCCTGTGAACTCCCTCGGACCCGTACGGGCCGGGCCCCGGTCAGGCCGCGCAACGCTCCCGCTCCTCACGCTCCAGCGCGCGTGCGTCCAGATCGCGGGCCTCCAGCTCCTCACGGAGCCGGGCGAGCGCCCGGTGCAGCGTGCTCTTGACCGTACCGGCCGACATGCCGAGGGCAGCGGCCGTCTCCTCTGTGGACATCTGCTCCCAGTGTCGCAGCACCACGACACTGCGCTGCTTCGGTGCGAGCACCTTCATGACATCCATCAGCAGGGCCCGGTCGGCGTGCTGCTCGGTCGAGTCCTCCACGGAGGCGTCCGGCAGCTGCTCGGTCGGCACTTCTTCCAGCTTGCGCGCCCGCCACCACTCGGTCCGCGTGTTGATCATGACCCGGCGCAGATAGGCGTCGGCGAGCCGCTTGTCGGCGATGCCCTCCCAGCGGCCGTACGTCCGCACCAGCGCGGTCTGCAGCAGGTCCTGGGCGTCGACCGGGTCCGGCACCAGTCGGCGCGCACTGCGCAGCAGCGCGTCCTGCCGGGTGCGGACGTACTCCTCGAATTCGAGCACCTCGCCCTGCGCCATGATCAACCGCCTCCGTTCCCCGTTGTGCTTCCGGCTCATTGCCTGAAGTTCCGCTGTCCCCGCACCCGGTGGTCCGCCGGGCACGGAGAAGAAGCTACGGAGTGGTTGTCACGAGGCTGTGCGTACCAGCCTGCGGCTGGCAATCGGCTATCCGTCGGTTGTGTAACGGAAGCAGGAAAGGGGTAAAGCGAGCGGGCTGAATGTCCCTTTATGGATAGCTTTGTCGGACCTGGGTGCTCGGTAACAGACGCCGTACGGCTGTGACCTGTCTGTGTGTCAGCCCAGCGGCAGCCGGTACAGGCCACCCGGCAACGGCTCCACCAGACCGTCCGCGACCAGCCCGTCGAGC
The DNA here is from genome assembly GCF_055564915.1 of Streptomyces sp. NPDC028928. Lineage (NCBI taxonomy): Bacteria > Bacillati > Actinomycetota > Actinomycetes > Kitasatosporales > Streptomycetaceae > Streptomyces > Streptomyces sp. NPDC028928. The sequence continues at coordinate 20,032 of NZ_JBVHVI010000020.1, read as the reverse complement.
GCCCGGGCCCGCTGCACCGGCTCGTGCCACACCCGGTCCAGCACCGCCTGCGGCACCGGCGCGTGCGCCTCCCGCAACACGGCCAGCAGCTTGCCGCGCACCTGCCGGTCCGTCCCGGCGTACGTCTGCCCGCGGCGCGGCGGGCCCGCGTGCTCCGGCTTGCCCGCGAGCCGCCACGCGCACTGCGCGGCGATCGGGCACCGCGGGCACCCCTCGTTCTTCGCCGTGCACACCAGCGCGCCCAGCTCCATCGACGCGGCGGCCCATCGCGCGGCGGTCCGCTCGTCCTCCGGCAGCAGCTCCCGCGCCAGGCGCCGCTCGGCGGCCGTGGTCGCGTTCGGCGGGTACTGCACACCGGTCACCGCCCGCGCCAGCACCCGGCGGACATTGGTGTCCAGCACCGCGTGCCGCTGCCCGTACGCGAAGGAGGCCACCGCGGCGGCCGTGTACTCACCGATGCCGGGCAGCGCCAGCAGCTGCGCGTGATCCGTCGGTACGTCCCCGCCGTGCCGTTCCGTTATGGCGACCGCGGCACCGTGCAGGCGCAGGGCGCGGCGCGGATAGCCGAGCCGGCCCCAGGCGCGCACCGCCTCGCCCGGCGCCTCCTTCGCGAGGTCGGCCGGGCGCGGCCAGCGGGCCAGCCACTCCTCGTAGACGGGCAGGACCCGGTTCACCGGGGTCTGCTGGAGCATGAACTCGCTGACCATCACGCCCCACGGGCCCGCCTCCGGGCGGCGCCAGGGGAGGTCGCGGGCGTGGGCGTCGAACCAGGCGATCACGGGGGCGTGCAGCTTCTCGGTCATGGCCTTCCGATCCTGCCACGGGTTGACGGACATCATGGGTGACCCTGCGTTCACCGAGCGTGGCGGAAAGTGAAGAACCGTGCCGCCTGCGGCAGTTGCCGGGATGATGATCCGGAAAAGTTGATGCCGGCGCGGCGGGTGGCGCAAGCGAGCGCGGAGATCTCTCGTACAGTTTGCGCCGTGGGATCTCTGCGCAATCCGGTCGGGCCGCTTCCCTCCTCCATCTACTGGCGTCGGAGGGCCGTACTGCTGTCCGTGGTCGCCCTGTTGGCGCTGGTGATCACGTGGATCGTCACCGCCGGCGGCGGGGGCGGCAAGAAGAGCGCCGACGGGTCCAACGGCAAGAACCCCACGCACACCATCACGCCCGGACCGTCTCCGTCCGGTTCCGCGATCAGCCAACACCCGGGCGGCCGGGAGGAGTCCGGCGGGGGCTCCGGCGGAAGCGGTGGTGGCAGCGGCTCCGGTTCCGGTTCCGGTTCGGCTTCCGGCGGGGCCGGCGGCTCGACCGAGGGCTCCTCCGGCGCGGGTGGCGGTTCCGGTACGGCGTCCGGTGGCGGCAACGTCGGTGCGGGCGACGCGCTCCCGGCATCCTCCACGCTGCCCAAGTGCACCGCCGACGCGGTGGCGTTGAGCCTGCGCAGCGCGCTCAACTCCTACTCGCCGGACCAGACCCCGACCTTCGAACTCACCGCGAAGAACACCTCGTCGGCCGACTGCAAGGTCGATCTCGGCCCGAAGAACGCGGTGTTGACGATCACGCCGGCGGACGGGGACGACACCTTCTGGTCCTCGGCCGACTGCCCCGAGGGCGCGGGGAGCCTGGTCTTCCGGGTGCCCGCGGACCAGAGCATCACCTACACCGTGAAGTGGGACCGCAAGCCCAGCGCGCCCCACTGCGGGAAGCCGTCCGGCGGTTCGGCGAAGACGGGTACGTATCTGCTGGAGGCCAAGGCTCCCGGGTACGAAAAGCTGCACGCTTCGTTCGTGCTGGCTGCCGACTGAGGTCGGGAAACCGCGGCGTGCCCAAGGGGCACGGGGTCAGACGTACCGCTCCAGGATCGAGGACTCGGCCAGGCGGGACAGGCCCTCCCGCACGCTCCTCGCCCGGGCCTCGCCGACCCCGTCCACCGTCTGGAGGTCGTCCACGCTCGCGGCCAGCAGCTTCTGCAGGCCCCCGAAGTGCTCCACCAGCCGGTCGATGATGGCGCCCGGAAGACGCGGGACCTTGGCCAGGAGCCGGAAGCCCCGCGGGGACACCGCGGAGTCGAGCGTCTCGGGAGACCCGGTGTAGCCCAGCGCACGCGCCACCGTGCCCATTTCGAGAAGCTCCGCATGGGTCAGCGCGTCCAGCTCGGCCAGCGCCTCCTCGACCGTGCGGGACCGCTTCGCCGTCGGCTCGGGGACGTAGTCCCGGACCACCAGCTCGCGGTCGGGCTCGACCCCGGCGATCAACTCCTCCAGCTGGAGCGCGAGGAGCCGGCCGTCCGTGCCCAGCTCGACCACGTACTCGGCGATCTCGGTGGCGATACGGCGGACCATCTCCAGCCGCTGCGCGACCGCCGACACGTCCCGGACCGTCACCAGGTCCTCGATCTCCAGCGCCGACAGCGTGCCCGCGACCTCGTCCAGCCGGAGCTTGTACCGCTCCAGCGTCGCCAGCGCCTGGTTCGCGCGGGAGAGGATCGCCGCCGAGTCCTCCAGGACACGGCGCTGACCGTCGACGTACAGGGCGATCAGCCGCATCGACTGGGAGACCGAGACCACCGGGAAGCCGACCTGCTTGCTGACCCGGTCCGCCGTGCGGTGCCGGGTGCCCGTCTCCTCCGTGGGGATCGTCGGGTCCGGGACCAGCTGGACGCCCGCGCGCAGGATCTTCGACAGGTCCGAGGACAGCACGATGCCGCCGTCCAGCTTGCACAGCTCCCGCAGCCGGGTCGCGGTGAACTCGACGTCCAGCACGAAACCGCCCGTGCACATCGCCTCGACCGTCTTGTCGGAGCCGAGCACGATGAGGCCACCGGTGTTGCCGCGCAGGACCCGCTCCAGGCCGTCACGCAGGGCCGTACCGGGAGCCACGGCGCTCAGCGAGGCGCGCATCAGGCCATCGGAACCGGCACTCCCACCGGACTTTCCGGGAGCTGCTGCCCGGTCGTTGGCTGCCACTGCACTCCTCCGGTCGCAGGTTCTGACGCGCTCCCGTTCCCGCACTCTGTTCGTACGGACGGGCGAGACCAGGGCAAAGTCTACCGGCGCTCCTCCGCCTCCCGTGGGGCCTCTCGGCGACGGGAGCGCGGCAGGACCCGGAGCGCGTCCCCCATGTCGGCGACTTCCAGGACCTTCATGCCGGCCGGCACCTTCCCCGGATCGGTCGGTACGAGCGCGTGCGTGAAGCCCAGCCGGTGCGCCTCGGCAAGCCTGCGCTGCACGCCCGTGACCCGTCTGACCTCGCCCGCGAGCCCCACCTCGCCGATCGCCACCAGGTTCTTCGGCAGCGGGGTGTCGCTCGCGGCGGAGGCCAGGGCGAGCGCGATGGCGAGGTCGGCGGCCGGCTCCGACAGCTTCACGCCGCCGACCGTCGCCGAGTAGATGTCCCGCTTGCCGAGCGCGCTGATCCGGCCGCGCTGCTCCAGGACGGCCAGCATCATCGACACCCGGGAGGTCTCCAGACCGGACGTCGTACGCCGCGGGGAGGGGATCTGGGAGTCGACGGTGAGCGCCTGCACCTCGGCCACCAGCGGACGGCGGCCTTCCAGGGTGACGGTCAGGCAGGTGCCCGGGACCGGCTCGGCGCGGCGGGTCAGGAACAGGCCGCTGGGGTCGGCGAGGCCCGTGATGCCCTCGTCGTGCAGCTCGAAGCAGCCGACCTCGTCCGTCGCCCCGTACCGGTTCTTCACGCCGCGGACCAGGCGCAGGCGGGCGTGCCGGTCGCCCTCGAAGTGCAGGACGACGTCCACCAGGTGCTCCAGCAGGCGGGGCCCCGCGATGGCGCCGTCCTTGGTGACATGGCCCACCAGCAGCGTGGACATGCCGCGCTCCTTGGAGGCGCGGATCAGGGCACCCGCCACCTCCCGGACCTGGGCCATGCCCCCGGGCGCGCCCTCGATCTCCGGGGAGGCCACCGTCTGCACCGAGTCGAGGATCAGCAGGGACGGCTTGACCTCGTCCAGATGCCCGAGGACGGCGGACAGGTCGGTCTCCGCGGCCAGGTACAGGTGGTCGTCGAGGGCGCCGATGCGGTCGGCGCGCAGCCGCACCTGGCTCGCCGACTCCTCGCCGGTCACGTAGAGGGTGCGGTGCTCGGCGCTCGCCGACTTCGCGGCCACGTCCAGCAGCAGGGTGGACTTGCCGACGCCGGGCTCGCCCGCGAGCAGGACGACCGCGCCCGGTACGAGGCCGCCGCCGAGCACCCGGTCCAGCTCGGGCACGCCGGTCGAGCGGGCGGTGGCCTGCCGGCCGTCGACCTGGCCGATGGGCAGCGCGGAGGTGCTCACACGGCCCGGGGCCGTGGTCCGGACCGCGGGCGCGCCGTACTCCTCGACCGTGCCCCAGGCCTGGCACTCGGGGCAGCGGCCGAGCCACTTGGCCGTCTGCCAGCCGCACTCGGTGCAGCGGTAGGACGGGCGGTCCTTGGTGGTCTTGGTACGGGCAGCCATGCGGAAACCGTAGCCCGCGGCACTGACAACGGGGCCGGGGGGACCGGGCGCGACGGACCGGCGAGCCCGGGCGACGGGCGGGTACAGGGGCGGGGGAACACGGGCGAGTGAGCCGTTCTCGGCCCGCACCCACCGGGAACCAGCCGCGGAATAAAGGGTTCCTGTCCCCTTATGAGGGATCGTTTCACCCGTACGGATTAAAAGTGCTCAAGGTTCCAGAACGGGCACTCCGCCGCCGCCTACGGTCGCACGGGTGATGAGCAGCAGTCCGGAGACCACGACCCGCACGACCGGCGCGCACCGAGCGCACCGCGACGGACGCGAGGCACGTGAAGCACGGCGTGAGGCGCGAGAGGCCCGCGAGGTACGGGAGGCGCGCGACCGCGCCGCCGCGCGCACTCTCGCCCAGCACCCGCCGGCGCGCTACGAGCCGTACCTGGACGGGCTGTTCACCTACTGCCTGTCGGTCCTGTGCGACCACGACACGGCCACCGCCGCCCTCGGCGACGCCCTCGCCCTGGCCGAACGGCGCGGCCACCGGCTCCCGGTGGCCGCCGGCGACCGCAGGGCCTGGCTGTACGCCCTCGCCCGCTGGGCATGCCTGCGCAAACTGACCGAGGCCAAGCAGAAACGTCAGGCCACGCATGCGGCGCCCCGCACGGGGGCCGCGCGGGGCGCGGGGGAGGAGGCTGCGGGGAGAGCCGGGACGGAGACCGGGGGGAGAGCCGGGGCGGGACCGGAAGCAGGTCCCGGAACGGCTCTTGGAACAGGCGTGGGCAAAGGCGCCGCGAAGGCGTCCCCGTCCCCGTCCCCCGCCCTGGAGGCTCAGGAGCGGCGGCGCCGTGAACTCTCCCTGCTCGCCTGGCCGGAGGCGGCCGGTACGACCCCCGAGCAGCGCGAGGCCCTGGAACTCGCCGTCCGCCACCACCTGACCGCCCACGAGGTCGCCGCCGTCCTCGGCATGGAACCCGCCGCGGCGCGGGAGCTGCTCGCCTCCGCCGCCTGCGAGGTCGAGCGCACGCGCGCGGCCCTCGCCGTGGTCCAGACGGGCGGCTGTCCAAGCGTGGCCCACCTCACCGGTGACAGCCGGCTGGTCCTCAGCACGGCCCTGCGCAGCGAGCTGGTCCGGCACGTCGACGACTGCCCGCGCTGCCGCCGCACCGCCGAGCGCGCCGTCCCCGGCCGCTGGCCCGGTGCCACGGTCACCCCCGCCGAGCTACCCGTCCTGGAGGCCCCGCGCGCGGCCCTCCACATGGCCCTGGTTCACCATCCCCGCGTGCGGGGCGCGTCCCTGCCGCGCTTCGACCGGCGTGGCTTCCCGATGGACCCCAAGGACCGCGCGGCCCGCCGCGACCGCCTGCGCGCGCGGGCCGTCACGACGACGGTCGTGGCCACGGTGGTGGCGGCGCCCGTACTGGCGCTCTGGGCCGCCTACCGGGGCGGGCCGGCCGGGGAGGACGACGGCCGCTCCGCGACCGCGCGCGAGGCGCAGGGTCCGGAGGCGCTGGGCGGCGACTCGGCCGGCGGTTACGAGAACGCGGGGAACGCCAGCGTGAGGCCGGGCGCCCGCTTCGGCAAGGACGGCAAGGCGGACGTCTCCGTGGAGGTCGTCAGCGTCGGCGGCGCGGGCGAGAAGGGCGCGGGGCAGCTGGCGGTCAGCGCCGCCAACGACGGCGACACGACGCTGATCACTTTGGCGGCCTCCGGCGGGTCCGAGGTGCGCTGGTCGATGTCCACGGCGTCCGCGTGGCTCTACTTCAGCCAGTCCTCGGGAACCCTCGCGCCCGGGCAGACGTTGACGATCAAGGTGTACGTCGACCATCTGCGCGAGCCGTCCGGCCACTGGCGCGCACGGGTGGCGGTGGCCCCGGCGGGCGCGGTGGTCACGATCGACGGCTACGGCACGGCACCGAGCCGCCCGGCACCCAAGCCGTCGTCCACCCCGCCGTCACCCCCGCCCAGCGCACCCCCCACGGAGCCCCCCACCAGCCAGTCCCCACCGCCCACACAGCCGACCCCCACCCCGAGCACCCCCGCGCCCACGGACACTCCGCCCCCGTCCCCCACCCCGACGGACCCGGAAACCCCGGCCCCGTCGGACACCTAGGGACCACCGGGGTTACGGGGCCGGGTCGGCCGGGTGGGGGGCCAGGAGGGGGAGCTGGGACGACAGGCGCTGTTCGCACAGCTCGACCAGACGGTCGTAGCCCGCCTTGCCCATCAGTTCCGTCAGCTCGGCCCGGTACGAGACGTACACCGGCTCACCCGCGCCGTGCGCCGACGTCGCCGAGGTGCACCACCAGTGCAGGTCGTGGCCGCCAGGGCCCCAGCCCCTGCGGTCGTACTCACCGATCGAGACCTGGAGCACGCGCGTGTCGTCGGGGCGGTCGATCCAGTCGTACGTCCGCCGGATCGGCAGCTGCCAGCACACGTCCGGCTTGGTCTCCAGCGGCTCCCGTCCCTCCCGCAGCGCCAGGATGTGCAGCGAGCAGCCCGCGCCGCCCGCGAACCCGGGCCGGTTCTGGAAGATGCACGAGCCCTGGAAGGGCCGGGTCTGCCGGGAGCCCTCGTCGTCCTCCGAGACCCACCCGTTCCGCGTGCCCTCCTCATGGTGCTGCCAGATCTCCGGCGTGAGACGCGCCACGTGCTCGGCGACCCGCTTCTCGTCGTCCTCGTCCGAGAAGTGCGCCCCCAGCGAGCAGCAGCCGTCGTCCGCCCGGCCCGCCTGAATGCCCTGGCAGCCACTGCCGAAGATGCAGTTCCAGCGAGAGGTCAGCCATGTCAGATCGCAGCGGAACACCTGCTCGTCGTCCGCCGGATCCGGAAACTCCACCCAGGCACGGGCGAAGTCGAGCCCCTTCTCGTCGCCCATCTTCGCCTCCTTGGCGGTTTTGGCGGTCTTACGACCTTTGTCTGCCTTGTCGACCTTCGCCTTTTTCGTCTTTGGCACCCGTCCAGGGTAAGTGGCCCAGGACCGCTCCGGGGACCGAGCACGGAGCTTCTGGCAGTAGCGTTCCGTATATGAGACTCGGTGTCCTGGACGTGGGTTCGAACACGGTGCATCTGCTGGTGGTGGACGCCCACCCCGGCGCGCGCCCGCTGCCCGCGCATTCGCACAAGGCCGAACTTCGGCTCGCCCAGCTCCTCGACGACAGCGGTGCCATCGGCGACGACGGCATCGACAAGCTGATCGCCGTCGTGCGGGACGCGCTCCAGGCCGCCGAGGACAAGGGCGTCGAGGACCTGCTGCCGTTCGCGACCTCCGCCGTCCGCGAGGCCACCAACGCCGACGAGGTCCTCACCCGCGTGGCCGACGAGACCGGCGTACGGCTCCAGGTGCTCACCGGCGCCGAGGAGGCCCGGCTCACCTTCCTCGCCGTCCGCCGCTGGTTCGGCTGGTCCGCCGGAAAGCTGCTGGTCCTGGACATCGGCGGCGGCTCCCTGGAGATCGCCTTCGGCATAGACGAGGAGCCGGACGCGGCCGTCTCCCTCCCGCTCGGCGCCGGCCGCCTCACCGCCGGCTGGCTGCCCGGCGACCCGCCCGCCCCGGAGGACGTCCGCGCCCTGCGCCGGCACGTCCGCACGGAGATCGCCCGCACGGTCGGCGAGTTCAAACGCTTCGGCGCCCCCGACCACGTGGTCGCCACCTCCAAGACCTTCAAGCAGCTCGCCCGCATCGCCGGCGCCGCCCGCAGCGCCGAGGGCCTCTACGTCCAGCGCGAACTCAAGCGCGAGTCCCTGGAGGCCTGGGTCCCGAGGCTGGCCGGCATGACGATCGACCAGCGCGCCGAACTCCCCGGCGTCTCGGACGGCAGGGCCGGCCAGCTCCTCGCGGGCGCCCTGGTCGCCGAGGGCGCGATGGACCTGTTCGGCGTGGAGAGCCTGGAAATCTGCCCCTGGGCCCTGAGGGAAGGCGTGATCCTCCGGCGCCTCGATCACATGGGCTCGGATTAGCGCCCCGAAGGGGGCGCGGGGCTGTATCGATGTGCGGTTCCGCCGCGCGGGCGCGAACCACCACGACGCATCCGCACCCGCGCACATGGCAAACCTCACAACGGCGAATAGGCACCCAACACCGGCACCACTCAACGCCGTAAGGTGACGGACGTGGCTGAACCAACGGACGTGCGTATCGCGCTGTCGACCGCCTCCGTCTACCCGGAGTCGACGGCGACGGCCTTCGAGATCGCCGCGCGCCTCGGTTACGACGGCGTCGAGGTCATGGTGTGGACCGACCCGGTCAGCCAGGACATCGAGGCGCTGCGCCGCCTGTCGGACTACCACGGCATCCCGGTCCTGGCCGTCCACGCCCCCTGCCTGCTGATCACCCAGCGGGTCTGGTCCACCGACCCCTGGGTGAAGCTCCAGCGGGCGCGGGCGGCGGCGGAGAAGCTGGGCGCCTCCACCGTCGTCGTGCACCCGCCGTTCCGCTGGCAGCGCCAGTACGCCCGGGACTTCGTCGACGGGATCTGGCGGATGGCGAACGAGACGGACGTACGGTTCGCCGTCGAGAACATGTACCCCTGGCGCTACCGCGACCGCGAGATGCTCGCCTACGCCCCCGACTGGGACGTCACCAACGACGACTACCGGCACTTCACGATCGATCTCAGCCACACGGCGACGGCCCGCACCGAGGCCCTGGACATGGTCGACCGCATGGGGGACCGGCTCGGGCACGTCCACCTTGCCGACGGCCGCGGCTCGGCCAAGGACGAGCACCTGGTCCCCGGCCGCGGCACCCAGCCCTGCGCCGAGCTGCTGGAGCGCCTGGTGCACACCGGCTTCGACGGCCATGTCGTGATCGAGGTCAACACGCGGCGCGCGATGTCCGGCGCCGAGCGCGAGGCCGACCTCGCCGAGGCCCTCGAATTCACGCGCAAGCACCTGACCGCAGCGGCTGTACGGGTCCCCCGCCGATGACCGAGAACCCGCCCCCGGCGACGAACGACACCCCACCCCCGCCGACGCCCGAGAGCCCGCCCCCGGCGACGGACAACCCTGCGCCCGAGCCCCCGGCGACGGACAACGCTGCGCCCGAGCCCCCGGCGACCGACACTCCCGACTCCGCCCCCGCCCCCGCCTCCCCGGCCCGCCGCCGGGGCCGCCCCCCGCGCACCGAGTCCGCCGGCACCCGGGACCGTATCCTCGCCGCCGCCCGTGAGGAGTTCTCCGCGCGCGGGTACGAGAAGACGTCCGTACGCGGCATCGCCAAGGCGGCCGGCGTGGACTCCGCGCTGGTCCACCACTACTTCGGCACCAAGGAGCAGGTCTTCGAGGCGGCCATCGAGGTCGCCTTCGCGCCCGCCCTGAACGCCCCGCACGCGGTGGCCGACGGCCCGGTGGAGGGCGTGGGGGAGCGGCTGACCCGCTTCGTCCTCGGGGTCTGGGACAACCCCACGACCCGTGCGCCCCTCCTGGCGATCCTCCGCTCCGCCGTGAACAACGAGACCGCCGCCGCCGTCTTCCGCCGGCTCGTCGCCGCCCAGCTGCTGCGCCGGGTCGCCGCCCAGCTGGACCTGCCGGACGCGGAACTGCGCGCCGAGCTGGCGGCCGCCCAGATCGTGGGTACGGCGATGATGCGCTACGTGATCAAACTGGAGCCGCTGGCCTCGGCCGACCTGGAGCAGATCATCGCCCGCGTCGCCCCCGTCGTACAGGGCCACCTGACGGCTCCGTGAAACGGGTGTCCCGCAATTCGGACACCTCGTCCCGCCAGCTGGATGACCGGCGTACGCTCGATAGCAGCCACATCCGTCTGAAGGAGCGAGCGACGATGCCCGAGCTGAGGTCCCGCACAGTCACCCACGGCCGCAACATGGCGGGCGCCCGCGCCCTTATGCGCGCCTCCGGTGTACCCGGTGCGGACATCGGCCGGAAGCCGATCATCGCCGTCGCGAACTCCTTCACCGAGTTCGTGCCGGGCCACACCCACCTCCAGCCGGTCGGCCGGATCGTCAGCGAGGCGATCAAGGAGGCGGGCGGCATCCCGCGCGAGTTCAACACGATCGCGGTCGACGACGGCATCGCCATGGGCCACGGCGGCATGCTGTACTCCCTGCCCTCCCGCGACCTGATCGCGGACTCGGTCGAGTACATGGTCGAGGCCCACTGCGCCGACGCCCTGGTCTGCATCTCCAACTGCGACAAGATCACCCCGGGCATGCTGATGGCCGCCCTGCGCCTGAACATCCCGACGGTGTTCGTCTCCGGCGGCCCCATGGAGTCCGGCCGCGCCACCCTCGTGGACGGCACGGTCCGCACCCTCGACCTGGTCGACGCGATCTCCGACGCCGTCAACGAGAAGATCTCCGACGAGGACATCCTCCGCATCGAGGAGAACGCCTGCCCGACCTGCGGCAGCTGTTCCGGCATGTTCACCGCCAACTCGATGAACTGCCTGACCGAGGCCATCGGCCTCTCCCTGCCCGGCAACGGCTCGGTCCTCGCCACCCACACCGCGCGCCGCGCCCTGTACGAGAACGCGGCCCGCACGGTCATGGACCTCACCCGCCGCTACTACGAGCAGGACGACGACACGGTCCTGCCGCTCAACATCGCCACCTTCCAGGCCTTCGAGAACGCCATGGCGCTGGACATCGCGATGGGCGGCTCCACCAACACGATCCTGCACCTGCTGGCCGCCGCCCAGGAGGCGGGCGTCCCGTTCGGCCTGGACCAGATCGACGCCGTCTCGCGCCGCGTGCCCTGCCTGGCCAAGGTCGCCCCGAACGTCGCCAAGGACCGCACGTACTACATGGAGGACGTGCACCGCGCCGGCGGCATCCCCGCCCTCCTCGGCGAACTGCACCGCGCCGGCCTGCTCAACGAGGACGTGCACGCCGTCCACAGCCCGTCCCTCGCGGACTGGCTGAAGACCTGGGACGTGCGCGGCGGCTCCCCCTCCCCGGAGGCGGTCGAGCTGTGGCACGCGGCCCCCGGCTGCGTCCGCTCCGCCGAGGCCTTCTCCCAGTCCGAGCGCTGGGAGGCCCTGGACGTGGACGCGGAGAACGGCTGCATCCGCTCCGTCGAGCACGCCTACTCCCAGGACGGCGGCCTCGCGGTCCTGCGCGGCAACCTCGCCGTCGACGGCTGTGTGGTGAAGACGGCCGGCGTGGACGAGTCGATCTGGACCTTCGAGGGCCCGGCCGTCGTCTGCGAGGCCCAGGAGGAGGCCGTCCAGCGGATCCTCACCCACGAGGTCAAGGACGGCGACGTCGTCGTCATCCGCTACGAGGGCCCCAAGGGCGGCCCCGGCATGCAGGAGATGCTGTACCCGACCTCGTACCTGAAGGGCCGCGGCCTCGGCAAGAGCTGCGCCCTGATCACCGACGGCCGCTTCTCCGGCGGCACCTCGGGCCTGTCCATCGGCCACGCCTCCCCCGAGGCGGCCTCCGGCGGCACGATCGCCCTGGTCCAGGACGGCGACCGCATCCGCATCGACATCCCGAACCGTACGATCGAGCTGCTGGTCGACGAGGCCGAACTGGCCCGCCGCGAGCAGGCCCTGAACGGCGTCTACGCCCCGAAGAACCGCGACCGCAAGGTCTCCGCCGCCCTCCGCGCCTACGCGGCGATGGCGACGAGCGCGGACAAGGGCGCGGTGCGCGACGTGTCCCGGCTGGGCTGACGGGTCGACGCGCCCCGGCTGGGCTGACGGGTCGTGGGAGGGGTCGCCTTGTGACGGGGGCGGCCCCTCCGCCCTGACCGCGTCACCAGGCCGCCGGTTTCCGGCCGTCCACGGCGAAGACCGTCCCGTCGGGCGCGGCGGCGAGGACGCGGTCGCCGACCGGTACCGGGGCCGGCGGTGTGCTCATGACCTGCGCGGAGTTCGCGCCCAGACGGGCCGGTGTCTGCCCGACGAGCCGGCCCTTCCCGGCGTCCACGGCGAGCAGCCGCCCGTCGCTCGCGGTGAAGAACACCCGCCCGCCGCGCGCGACCGGCTCCGAACCCCGGCTCACCGACGTCTCCAGATGCCACAGATGCCGGCCCGACCGCAGGTCCACGGCGTCCAGGGAGCCTCCGGTGGCCAGCACGTACGCGACGTTCCCGCGCACGGTCGCGTGCGCGCCGTCGAGCACGGCCGGCAGCGCGACGCGCCGGGTCGCGCCGGTCGCAGGGGTGTAGCGGACGATCTCCTTGGCGCCGTACGCGCTGTCCACGGCCAGGAAGAACACCGAACCGTCCCGCGCGGCGAACGGCTTGAGCCAGCCGCGCAGCCGTACGTCCCACCGCACCCGCCCGGTCCCCGGATCGACGGCGGTCACCTGGGTGCTCGCCCCGTCGGCGGACGTACGGGTCGCATACGCCGACGCGTCCCCGGGGAACGCGGCGAAGGACGGCACTCCCTGACCCGGCACAGCACCGCGCCAGCGCGTGTCACCGGTCGCGCCGTCCACCCCGGTGACCGTCCCGTCGGCGCCCGCGAGCAGGGCCGTACCGCCGGCGTACCGCACCGTCGTCCCGGCGGGCAGCCGGCGCTGCCACACCTGCCTGCCCGTGGCCGGGTCGAGCCCCGCGAGCCGTGAGCCGCCGTCCGTGTACGGCTGCACCAGGCCACCGGAGACGGCCGGCGGCCCGCTCGTGGACGTGGTGTCGACCGAGCGCCGCCACAGCAGCCCGCCGCCGTCCGGCGCGAGCGCGAAGACGACCCCCGGTCGCGCGCACAGCAGCTTCCCGGCCCCGTACGCGCACTGCGGCATGCCCTCGCCGCCGACCGCCGGCCGCGCCGACCACGTACCGGCGGAGGCCGCCGTCAGCACCGGCGCACGCTCACCCCCGGCAGGCTGATCGTTTCCGCCGGACACCCACACCGCGGCGAGCGCGCCCACCAGCGCCAGCCCGAGGGCTCCCGCCCCCAGCGCCACCGCCCGTCTGCGGCCGAGGCGCCGTGCCGGCGCGGAGCCCGGTACCGGCTCCGACGGAGGCTCCGGTGCTTCCGGTCCGGACTCCGGTGCGGACTCCGATGTGGACCGCTCCTCGCCCGTCCGCTGCGCCGGTATGAACGCCTGCGTGTCGTACGAGGCCGCCTCCGAGCGCAGTTCCCGCATCAGCTCGTCCGGGGTGGGCCGGTCCGCGGGCTCCTTGGCGAGACACCGCTGCACCAGCGGTGCCAGAGCCTCCGGTACGCCGGCCAGGTCGGGCTCGTCGTGGACCACCTGGTAGGCCACGACGTACGGGCTGTCGGAGTCGAACGGCCCGCGCCCGGTGGCCGCGTGCACCATGACCGAGCCGAGCGCGAAGATGTCGGCGGCCGGGCCCACTTCACGCGGGCGCCGGAACTGCTCGGGCGCCATGAACGGCGGTGTGCCGATCAACTTGCCCGTCTCCGTGCGCAGTTCGCTGTCCTTCGGCCGGGAGATGCCGAAGTCGATGACTTTCGGCCCGTCCTCGGCGAGCAGCACGTTGCTGGGTTTCAGATCCCGGTGCACGACCCCGACCCGGTGGATGTCCCGCAGCGCCTCCGCGAGCCCGGCCATCAGCCGGCGCAGCTGCTCGGGCGGCATGGGACCCTTCCGCTTCACCTGGTCGGAGAGGGTCGGCCCGGGAATGAACAGAGTGGCCATCCAGGGCCGTTCCGCCTCCGGGTCGGCGTCCACGACCGACGCCGTGAAGGCACCGCTGACCCGGCGCGCGGCCGCCACCTCCTGCCGGAAACGGCCCCTGAACTCGGGGTCCCGCGCGAACTCGGCGTGTACGACCTTCACCGCGAGCCGCATCCCCGAGGTACTCCGGGCGAGGTGTACGACCCCCATGCCACCGGATCCCAGACACGACTCCAGCCGATAGTGACCGGCGTACTCGGGAAGTTCCGCTTCCGCGCCCGCTCCCGTGTTGCGCTGTGGCGACATGGACCACCCCCGTGCTCTTCGTCCGCGCGCGCGACGCACGGAGCCTAGTCGATGACTCGTACGAGACAGAGGCGGCTTGCTAGCGTCTGCGTGCGAGTCGCGCGCACGCGTTTCGCGCCGAGTTCCAGTCACATCACGGGGGAGGAGCACGATCATGTCAGTCGACCGCGCACAGGAGACCGAAGGCACCGACGCGGGCACGGCGGTGCAGGCGGCGGCAGCCGTCCGCACCTACGCCGTCGCCCCCGGCGTCCGGCTGAACGTCCGCAGCGGTCCGGGCACCCAGTACAACCTGGTGCGCGTCCTGCCGGAGGGCGTCCGGGTGCCGATCTACTGCCAGACGCCCGGCACGACGGTGTCGGGCACCTACGGCACGACCAACATCTGGGACCTCATCGACAGCGGCGAGTACGTCTCGGACGCCTTCGTCCACACGGGCAGCGACGGCTACATCGCCCCTCGCTGCGGCTGACCCGACCCGCCCGGGAGCCCGCCGCCCTCCGGCGCCATAATCGTCCCGTGAGCGACGAAACCGGCACCCCGGACACCTCGGCGGGCTCCGTCGGCCACGCGGCCGAGGGGGACGCGGCGCCCCAGGGCGGTGGCCCCCGCCCCGAGCCCCTGCGCTTCTTCGGCACGTCCTGGGTGAACCACGACCACGGCTACGCCGCCCGCCGCGCCGGTGTCGCCGTCGGCTCCCTGGCCGCTGCCGCCGCCTCCTGCCTGGTGCTCCGCTTCGCCTACGAGGGCATCCGGATCGCCGAGACCGGTTCCTTCGTGACCGTACTGGTCGTCGCGATGTTCGCGATCTGCAGCGCGTTCGCCTTCCGCAACACCTGGGAGGGCTTCGGCAAACGCCACGACCCCCAGCGCCAGGCCGGCCTGCGCGGCCTGCTCGCCATCGGCTTCGTCGGTTCCCTCCTCGCCTACTTCGTCCGCTCCCTCACCGAGGCGCCGGGCGAGAAGCTGCACCGCGAGGAGTACGAGAAGGCCCGCGAGGCCCACGCCCGCCGCACCAACCGCCGCACCGGCAACCCGTCGAAGAAGAAACGCCGCCGGTAGAACGCGGCGACAGAGGCGAGGGGATGGCAGACCGGCGGCCGTGTCCCAGACATGACCCCATGACTGCCACCCAGCCCTCGCCCGCCGACCCCCGCGTCGTCCACGCGGCCCGGGCCGAGTCCTTCAACTCGGCCGCCGCCCAGTACGCCGCGAACCGCCCCGCCTGTCCGCCCGCCCTCTTCGACGCCGTCGAGGAACTGGCCGGCCGCTCCCTGTCCGGCGCCCTCACCGTCGACGTCGGCGCCGGCACCGGTATCGCCACCGCCCTCCCCGTCGCCGACGCCCACGCCGACCTCGTCACCCACGCCCAGGCCCGGCACTGGACCGACCCGGCCCGCTCGGTGCCGGTGAGCGCATCGAGCCGGCCGACCCCAGTGGGCGCCTGGACTTCACGCGCCGCACGGTCCGCTGGAGCCGCCGCGTCCCGCTCGACACCCACCTCGCCGACATCGGCAGCCACTCGGCCGCCGCAAGCCCTGACCGAACTCCTCACCCCTCCCACCCCCTTGACGTCGCGGCCCTTCCAGCCCAATTATTCATCACATGATGAATTACGCGCCGGACCCGCCACCCCACCCCCGGACCTCCGCCGTCCACGCCCCCGTCCCCACGGCCATCCACGCCGACGACCTCACCGCCACCCGAGGCGCCCGCACCGTCCTGCACCACCTCCGCTTCACCGTCCCCCGCGGCCGGATCACCGGCCTGCTCGGCCCCTCCGGCTGCGGCAAATCCACCCTCATGCGCGCGATCGTCGGCACCCAGGCCAAGGTCACCGGCACCCTGAACGTCCTCGGCCACCCGGCCGGCCACCCCACCCTGCGCAGCCGCGTCGGCTACGTCACCCAAGCCCCCTCCGTCTACGACGACCTCACGGTCCGCCAGAACCTCGACTACTTCGCGGTGATCCTCGACCCCGGCCGAGCCGCCGCCGAACGCCGCCACCAGTACGTCACCCAGGCCATCGCCGACGTCGACCTCACCCGCCACGCCGACGCCCTCGCCGGCAACCTCTCCGGCGGCCAGCGCGGCCGCGTCTCCCTGGCCGTCGCCCTCCTCGGCACCCCCGACCTCCTCGTCCTGGACGAACCGACCGTCGGCCTCGACCCCGTCCTCCGCCGAGACCTCTGGAACCTCTTCCACCACCTGGCAGCCACCCGCGGCACCACCCTCCTCGTCTCCTCCCACGTCATGGACGAGGCCGAGCGCTGTCACCGCCTCCTCCTCATGCGCGAGGGCGAACTCCTCGCCGCCGACACCCCGGACGCCCTGCGCTCCCGCACCGGCACCGACACCGTCGAGGCCGCCTTCCTCCACCTGGTCGACGAGGCCGCCGCGGGCCGCACGAAAGAGAGCACAAGATGAGTACGACCACCCCGGCGACCCCCGCCCCAGCCCCCGCCGCGCCGAGCGCCCCCAGCGCCCTCAACGCCTCCCGCACCACCGCCACCGCGGCCCGCGTCCTGCGCCAGCTGCGCCACGACCCGCGCACCATCGCACTGATGATCCTCATCCCGTGCCTGATGCTGATCCTGCTGCGCTACGTCTTCGACGGGAGCCCCCGCACCTTCGACACCATCGGCGCCTCGCTGCTCGGCATCTTCCCGCTGATCACGATGTTCCTGGTCACCTCCATCGCCACCCTGCGCGAACGCACCTCCGGCACCCTCGAACGCCTCCTCGCCATGCCCCTCGGCAAGGCCGACCTGATCGCCGGCTACGCCCTGGCCTTCGGCGCCGTCGCCGTCGTCCAGTCCGCCCTCGCCACCGGACTCGCCGTCTGGCTCCTCGGCCTCGACGTCACCGGCTCCCCCTGGCTGCTCCTCCTCGTCGCCCTCCTCGACGCCCTGCTCGGCACGGCCCTCGGCCTCTTCGTCTCGGCCTTCGCGGCCTCGGAATTCCAGGCGGTCCAGTTCATGCCCGCGGTGATCTTTCCCCAGCTCCTCCTCTGCGGCCTCTTCACTCCCCGCTCCGACATGCACCCCGCCCTGGAGGCCCTCTCCGACGTCCTGCCGATGTCGTACGCCGTCGACGGCATGAACGAGGTCCTCCGCCACTCCGACATGACCGCGACCTTCGTCCGCGACATCCTGATCGTGGCCGGCTGCGCGCTCCTCGTCCTCGGCCTGGGCGCGGCGACGCTCCGACGGCGCACGGCGTGACCGCGAGCCCCGCCCGGCCCCCGTTCCGCCCACCGGACAGCCGACCCGCCCGCCCCACCCCGGTGCCAGACTGAACCGCATGAGCCAGAAAGTCGCAGTCCTCGGCACCGGCAAGATCGGCGAAGCCCTGCTCAGCGGAATGATCCGGGCCGGCTGGTCGCCCGCCGACCTCCTGGTCACCGCCCGCCGCCCCGAACGCGCCGAAGAACTCCGCGCCCGCTACGGAGTCACCCCGGTCAGCAACACCGAGGCCGCGAAGACCGCCGACACCCTGATCCTCACGGTCAAGCCGCAGGACATGGGCACCCTCCTGGACGAACTCGCCCCGCACGTCCCCGCCGACCGCCTGGTCATCAGCGGAGCCGCCGGCATCCCCACCTCCTTCTTCGAGGAGCGCCTGGCCGCAGGCACCCCCGTCGTCCGTGTCATGACCAACACGCCCGCCCTCGTGGACGAGGCCATGTCCGTCATCTCCGCCGGCAGCCACGCCACCGAGGAGCACCTGGCGCACGCCGAGGAGATCTTCGGCGGCGTCGGCAAGACCCTCCGCGTCCCCGAGAGCCAGCAGGACGCCTGCACCGCGCTGTCCGGCTCCGGTCCGGCGTACTTCTTCTACCTGGTCGAAGCCATGACCGACGCCGGCATCCTGCTCGGCCTGCCCCGCGACAAGGCCCACGACCTCATCGTCCAGTCCGCGATCGGCGCCGCCGTGATGCTCCGCGACAGCGGCGAACACCCCGTCAAGCTCCGGGAGAACGTCACCTCCCCCGCAGGCACCACGATCAACGCCATCCGCGAACTGGAGAACCACGGCGTACGGGCCGCCCTCATCGCCGCCCTCGAAGCCGCCCGCGACCGCAGCCGCGAACTCGCCTCCGGCAAGAAGGACTGACCCGACCGACCCCGCCGAGCGCCGCCGACTACTGCGCGGCGCTCAGCGAAGGCTCCGCAACGGGCGGCAACAGCCCGATCGCCCTGTAAGCCGTATCGACCGTCGGCCGGGCCACCGCCCGCGCCTTCTCCGCACCATCCCGCAGCACCCCCTCCACATACCCCGGATCAGCGCACAGCTCCCGGTGCCTGGCCTGCAGCGGCCGCAGCACCTCCACCACCGCCTCCGCGGTGTCCTTCTTCAAAGAGCCGTACGAGTCGTAAACGTCCGCCAGTGACTCAGGGTTCCCGCCCGTGCACGCAGCGAGAACATCGAGCAGATTCGCGACACCCGGCCGCTCCTCCCGGTCGTAGACGACCTCCCGCCCACTGTCGGTCACCGCGCGCAGCACCTTCTTCCGCACCACGTCCGGCTCGTCCAGCAGATAGACGACCCCCACCCCCGAGTCGTCCGACTTCCCCATCTTCCGCGTCGGCTCCTGCAGGTTCATCACCCGCGCCCCCACCGGCGGCAGCGTCGCCCTCGGCACCACGAACGTGTGCCCGTACCGCTGGTTGAACCGCACCGCCAGATCCCGGGTCAGCTCCACGTGCTGCGCCTGGTCCTCCCCGACCGGAACCTCGTCCGCGCCGTACGCCAGGATGTCCGCCGCCATCAGCACCGGATACGTCAGCAGCGACAGGCGCACGCTCCCACCGCGCGCCCGCTCCTTCGCGGCCTTCTCCTTGTACTGGATCATCCGCCGCATCTCCCCGTCGGCCGCCACGCACTCCAGCAGGTACGACAGCCGGGTGTGCTCGTCCACATGGCTCTGCAGGAACACGGTGCACACCTCGGGGTCGAGCCCCGCCGCGAGCAACAGCGTCGCCGTCTGCCGGCTGAGCCTGAGCACCCGCGCCGGATCGTGGTCCACGGTCAGCGCGTGCAGATCCACCACACAGAACAGCGAGTCGGCCCGGTACTGGTCCGCCTCGGCCCAGCGCCGCATGACCCCCAGGTAGTTGCCCAGGGTCAGGTGCCCGGTCGGCTGAATCCCGCTGAAGACCCGAGTCATCTCCACTCCACCTTCTGGTCGGGACCGCCGCCCCTGCGGCCGGCCCCCTCAGGTCCGGAGGGAGATACGAGAACGGCCGCCGAAGCGGCGGCCGTTGAGTGCATACGTGAGTACGGCCGCCGTCAGGCGGCCCACCAGAACTGGGTACACGTACGCGTCGTCACGTCCTCCACAGTACGCCTGCGGAGTGCTCCCCGGGCCCGAGTTGACACACCCCATGCCCGTGCGTAGTGTTCTCCGGGTTGTCCGACGTGAGCGCCGACTCCGGTCGGTCCCCGGACAGCCATTCCGCAAGCACCACCCACTCCATCGGCACTCTGCTGTCGACTGCTTTGGCGTGTGTATTTGCGAAATGAGGAATCCGCGTTCGAAAGGACGTCGGCCCCCGATTAGCTCGGGAGCCAGGAATCCGCTAAAGTCTCACTCGTCGGAACGGCCCAACAGCCGGGAAGACAAGCCCCCTGACTGGGAGTCAGACGCCGAAAGGATCTGATAGAGTCAGAACCGCCGGAAAGGGAAACGCGAGAGCGAGAACCTGGAAAGCACCGAGGA
>NZ_JBVHVI010000019.1:0-151136 GCF_055564915.1 Streptomyces sp. NPDC028928 | reverse complement strand
GGTACTGCAGGGGGGACCCTGTGGGAGAGTAGGACGCCGCCGAACAATTTTTGGGAAAACCCCCGCATCGTTTCGATGCGGGGGTTTTCTGCGTTTACGGTGGGATCATGAACCTTCCGGCCAGGAACGATTACCTTGTCCGCGTCATACGTCGCGACGAATGGGAGCGGGTGAAGCAGCTGCGGCTGGACGCACTGCGGGACCCGGTCGCGCACCTCGCCTTTCTGGAGACCTACGAGAACGCCGCGGCCCAGCCGGACTCCTTCTGGCAGGACCGGGCCATCGGTTCCGGCGAGGGCTCCAGCACGGCCCACCAGTTCATCGCCGAGGCACCCGACGGGACCTGGGCCGGCTCGGTCACCGTGCTCATCGAGGAGGCCGGGACGCGGGACTGGGCCGGCTTCCCGGTCGAGCGGCGGCAAGGACACGCGGTCGGGGTGTTCGTGCGGCCCGAGCACCGGGGGAACGGGCTGATCGAGGCGCTGTTCGAGGCCGGTCTGGCCTGGGCGTGGGCGCGGGAGGTCGAGCGGGTACGGCTGTTCGTCCACGAGGAGAACGTGCGGGCGCAGGCGGCGTACCGGAAGATCGGCTTCGCGCCGAGCGGGGTGACCGTGTCGTTCTCGAAGGACGAGGCGGAGTCAGAGCTGGAGTTCGTCCTAGACCGGTAGTTCCTGGTGCGGCCACCGGGAGCGGGCCTGTTCGCGGGAGCGCAGCAGGGCCAGCGTCGGCAGGCCCTGGTCGACACCGGTGGCGAGGAGGGCCGGCAGCTCCGGGAACGGGGCCACGGCCGCGATGTCGTCCAGGACCAGGGTGAGTGGTGGGTCGAGCCGACCGGAGGATGACCGTTCGGCCATGCGCCGGCCGCGCTCGACCACGCTGGAGACGAGGGCCGTCAGGAGCGGCATCGCGCCCGGGTTGCTCCTCGGGTCCTCGATGGATTCACCGAGCACATAAAGCGTGCCCCCTTCATGGACGAAGGAATCCAAGGCCAGCGCATCAGTTCGGTTCGGAGTGCAGGCCTCGCGGATGTTGACCGTGGAGAGGGCGGCGAGAGCCCGGCCGGTCAGCTCCTGGGCGATGTCACGGCGTTCGGGATGCGCGGTGAGGGCCGACTCGAGCTCGCCCGCGGCACCGGGGGCGGCCTTCGGGTGGGTACGGAGGGTGCGGACGGCCTCTTGGACCTGGGTGCCCTGCGACCAGCGGTGGACGTGCCGGACGGTGCGGTTCTCCAGGGCGGCGGCGTGCAGGTAGCTGCGGAGGAGGGTGGTCGCCGTGTCCGCCACCGCCTGGTCGATCTTGGCGGTGGGTTGGACGGGGGCGAGCAGGGCTTTCGCCCGGTGCAGGGCCGTCTGCTTGTCCTCGCAGCCGGTGGTGGGGGACCAGTGCAGGCGGCCCGGGGTGTCGCACAGGTGCGTCGGGTCGTAGAGGAGGGTGGGGCCCAGCTTGGCCTTCGCGTCCTTCGTCTCCGACCACAGGGCGGGGTTCGAGGTGACGACCAGCGTGGGGCCGGGGGCGTCCTGGATGACCCGGGCCGCGGTGGCCTGGCGGCTTTCCCTCGGTGCGATGAGGATCTTCTCCCAGCCGCCCACCGGGTCACCGACCGCCGGTAGCGTGCCGGGGCCCTGCGGTACGGCTTCGCTGCGAGGCGCCGGAACCTCGTGCTGAGGCGGCGCGGGCGCGGGTGCGGCCGGCATGGGCGCCGGGGCGGTGACCGGCGGCCCCGCATAGCCCGTCTCCGCCGTCTCCACCGTCTCAGCAGTCGCCGTAGCCGCGGTGGCCGCAGTAACCGTCGTGGGTTCCGCCGCCTCCGCAGCCTTGGCGGTGGCCCGTCGTGCCTTCCCCACGCGCCAGCGCGCCACCGCCCCCAGCGCGAACAGGGTGAGGACGAAGAGGATCATCAGCTGGCCGATGAACAGGCCCCAGAACAGGCCCCAGCCGGACAGCTGGGCCGGTGGGGTGTCGGGCCAGGCGCCGGTGATGTCGTGCGGCCGTCCGATGAGGTGGCGCATGGCCAGTGGGGTGCGGGTGAACGTGACGCCGGTGGGCCAGGCGCCCTGGGCGAGCCGGGCCGCCAGGCCGGTGGCCGTCCACACCAGCACGGTCATGCCGAGGAGGAACGCGAGTATGCCGATCAGGAGGCCGTCGGGGATGCCGCCCTGGCCCTCCCGGCGGCTGTCACGGCGGTCGTCGCGGCGGTCGTCCGGTCTCACCCTGCGCTCCCCTTTTATGCCACCGTCGACTCGGAGTCGCCCAGGTGCTGCTCCACGAAGGCCGCGGCCCGCTGCTCGGCCTCCAGCTCGGCCGCGTGCAGGGCGTCGTCGGCCCTGAGGTCGCTGGAGGACTCGGTCATCGCGCGGTCGGTGAAGACCAGGGGCCGTTCCGTCTCCGTGACCAGGTGTTTGACCACCTGGACGTTGCCGTTGACGTCCCAGACCGCGATGCCGGGAGTGAGGGTCGGGATGATCTCCACCGCCCAGCGCGGCAGGCCCAGGACGCGGCCGGTCGCCCGCGCCTCGTCGGCTTTCTGGGCGTAGATCGTCCTGGTCGAGGCCATCTTCAGGATCGCCGCCGCCTCCTTCGCGGCGGCGCCGTCGACCACGTCGGACAGGTGGTGGACGACCGCCACGAAGGACAGGCCGAGCCGGCGCCCGAACTTCAGCAGCCGCTGGAACAGCTGGGCCACGAACGGGCTGTTGATGATGTGCCAGGCCTCCTCGACCAGGAAGATGCGCTTCTTCCGGTCGGGGCGGATCCAGGTGTGCTCCAGCCAGACGCCGACGATCGCCATGAGGATCGGCATGGCGATGGAGTTGCGGTCGATGTGGGAGAGGTCGAAGACGATCAGGGGGGCGTCGAGATCGATGCCGACCGTCGTCGGGCCGTCGAACATGCCCCGCAGATCACCGTCGACCAGACGGTCCAGGACCAGGGCGACGTCGAGGCCCCAGGCCCGTACGTCGTCTATGGCGACGTTCATCGCCTCCGCCGACTCCGGCTCGGGGTGCCGTAGCTGCTCCACGATGTCGGAGAGGACCGGCTGGCGGTCGACGATGCTCTCGTTGACGTACGAGTGGGCGACCTTCAGGGCGAAGCCGGACCGTTCGTCCAGGCCGTGGCCCATCGCCACCTCGATGATGGTCCGGAGCAG
Organism: Streptomyces sp. NPDC028928; assembly: GCF_055564915.1. Taxonomy (NCBI): domain Bacteria; kingdom Bacillati; phylum Actinomycetota; class Actinomycetes; order Kitasatosporales; family Streptomycetaceae; genus Streptomyces; species Streptomyces sp. NPDC028928. Next base: position 147,988 of record NZ_JBVHVI010000019.1, on the reverse strand, counting down.
GGCGAGCTGCCCGGTCGTGGTGATCGCCGGGTCCAGGGGGTTGAGCCGGATCCCGTGGTTCAGGGCGGCCGTCGGGTCGAGCCGGATGGGAGTTATCCCCAGCTCCTGGGCGATCAGGTTCCACTCGCCCACGCCGTCCTCGCCCTGTGCGTCCAGGACGACGACCTGGCGGTCCTTGAAGCGCAGCTGGCGCAGGACGTACGTCTTCTCCAGGGCCGACTTGCCGTTGCCGGACTCGCCGAGGACGAGCCAGTGCGGGGCCGGCAGCTGCTGGCCGTACAGCTGGAAGGGGTCGTAGATGTAGCCCTTCCCGGAGTACACCTCGCGGCCGATGATGACGCCGGAGTCGCCGAGGCCGGGGGCGGCCGTGGGCAGGTAGACGGCCTGGGCCTGGCCCGTGGAGGTGCGCACCGGCAGCCGGGTCGTCTCCACCTTCCCGAAGAGGAAGGAGGTGAAGGCCTCGGTGAGGACGGTCAGCGGATCCCGCATCGGCGAATCAGCCCCTACCTTCGGATGCCGGTGGCGAACGGAAGTGTGTTCACGAAGGCGCGGTGGTGCTCTCGGTCGCACCACTCCAGCTTGAGGTACGACTTGCCGGCGGAGGCCCTTATCGTCCGCTTGTCGCGGGCGAGGGCCTCCGGGGAACGGGAGGAGACGGTGATGTAGCCGACCAGGTTGACGCCGGCGGCGCCGCTGGCGAGGTCCTCGCCGCGCTGGTCGAGACGGTTGTGCGCGGCGATGTCCCGGGGGTCGACGGTCCGGTTCATCTTGGCGGCGCGGGAGGCCTCGGCCTCGTCGTTGGTCTTCTCGGTCAGCATGCGTTCGATGGCGACCTCGGTGGGTTCGAGGTCCATGGTGACGGCGACCGTGCGGATGACGTCCGGGGTGTGGACGAGGAGCGGGGCGAGGAAGTTGACCCCCACCGGCGTCATGGGCCACTCCTTCACCCAGGCGGTGGCGTGGCACCAGGGCGCGCGGGTGCTCGACTCCCGGGTCTTGGCCTGGAGATAGGTGGGCTCCATGGCGTCCAGCTCGGCCGGCCACGCGTTGCGCTGGGTCATGGCCTGGATGTGGTCGATGGGGTGGTCGGGGTCGTACATGGAGTGGATGAGGGAGGCCAGCCGTCCCTGACCGAGCGGCTGCCGTACCCGGATGTCGGCCTCCTGGAGGCGGGAGCAGATGTCGGTCAGCTCGCGGGCCATGACGACGGCGAGCCCGGCGTCCCGGTCGACCTTGCCGCCGTGGGCGCGGACGGCTCGGGCCATCGCGTGGGCCTCGGCGGCCAGTTCGCGGGTGTAGTGCATGCAGGCCACGAGGTAGGCGCGGTGCTGCTCGCTGCTGGTGGACACCATGGACTGCAGCTGGTCGTACGACTGCTGGAGCCAGCCCGGTGAGCGGTCGTCGCCGCGCAGGGCGACGTCCTTGGCGTGTGCGTCCGGGTCGGCGGGCAGGGTCCGGGCGAGCATCTGCAGCCGGGTGACGAAGCCGTCCCCGTTGGCGACGTGCTTGAGCAGGGTGCCGAAGCGGTCGACCAGGGCCTCCTGGTCCTCGGAGTCGCGCAGGCCGACGCCGGGGCCCTCGATCTCGATGGCGGCGGTGACGGTCTTGCGGTCGGCGTGCAGGAGTACGGCGATCTCGTCCGGCCCGAAGGGTGCGGCGAGCCAGGTGATGCGGCCGATGCCGGGCGGCGGGCCGACCTCGATCTCGCGTCCGTCGATCCGGGTGCCGGCCTCCATGGCGCCGGACCGGTAGACGGCCCTGCCGCCCTTGACGGTCCGCTTGTACGAGCGGTTGATCTCGAACCACTTGTAGAAGGTGCGGCGCTTGTACGGCACGTAGACCGCGGCGAGCGCGAGCATCGGGAAGCCGGTGAGCAGCACGATCCGCAGGGACAGGACCGGGACGAGGAGGCCGCACATCATGCCGAGGAACGCGCCGGCGATGATCAGCGCGATCTCGCCGGACTCGCGGTTCCGGCCGACGATCGCGTTCGGCCGGGCGCGGCCGATGAGATACGTACGGCGGGGCGTGACCGGATGGGACAGGTGGGACTCGGTCGTCAACGCCCTTCACCTCCCGAGCGGTTGTTGCGGGTGTTGCTGGCGTGCGGGGTGTTGACCGGGCTGGACGCGCGGGGCGCGGGCGTGGCGGAGGGGACTGCTCCGCCGGTGCCCCCGGTCGGGGTACGGCTGCTGTGCGCGGCGACGCCGCCGGTGGCGGGGTTGGCCGGGCGCGGGGTGCTGGAGCCGCCTTGGGCTCCGTTGCTGTCGGCGCGGGTGCTGTGGGTCTTGATGCCCTGGGCGACGAGGGTGGCGGGGGAGCTGATGACGGCGGCGGCCTTGCTCTCGGCGCCCTGCATGATGCGGTTGCTGCGGGAGCCGGCGATCTCGTCGCCGAAGCCGGGGACGAAGCGGTAGATCATCGCGCTGGCGAAGATGGCGAGCAGGATGATGGCGAGGCCGGAGACGACGGCGCCGAAGGCGTCGGGGCCGTTGTCGCCGGAGAGGGCGCCGGCCAGGCCCAGCACGATGACGATGACCGGCTTGACGAGGATCACGGCGATCATGATTCCCGCCCAGCGGCGGACGTGTCCCCACAGGTTCTTGTCGACCAGGCCGGCGTAGACGACGGTGCCGAGGAGGGCGCCGACGTAGAGCAGGGCGGCGCGGATGACCAGCTCCAGCCAGAGGACGCCGGCGGCGAGGATGCTGACCAGGGAGACGACGATCAGCATGATCGGGCCGCCGCCGATGTCGTTGCCCTTCTTCAGGGCGCCGGAGAAGGTGCCGAAGAACGTGTCGGCCTGGTCGCCGGTGGCCTTCGCGAGGACGTCCGTGACGCCGTCCGCCGCCGAGACGACGGTGTACAGGATCAGCGGGGTGAAGGCGGAGGCCAGCACGGTCAGCCAGAGGAAGCCGACGGCTTCCGAGATGGCGGTGGTGAGCGGCACGCCGCGCACCGCGCGCTTGGCCACGGCCAGCAGCCACAGGAGGAGGGTGAGGATCGTGGAGGCGGCGAAGACGATGGCGTACTGCTTCAGAAAGGCCTGATTGGTGAAGTCGACACTGGCGGTCTCCTTCACGGCCTCACTGAGCTTCCCGATGGTCCACGAGGCGGCATCCGCACATCCCTTGGCGAGGGAGGCGAGGGGGTCGAGGGTTTCGGTGAGGGGGTTGTTGGGGGTGACGCCTGAGGAGCCGCCCGAGGAGCCGTTGTCTTTTTCGCAGAACTGTTTGGCGGCGCCGCGGATCAGTTCACAGGCGTCGTTGCTCTTTGTAGGGGATGGAGTGGGCTCGGCGAAAGCGCGGGTCGCCATCAGCATCGTGGCCGTCTGCGCGGCTCCGAGCACAGCCGTGATCCTGAGGAAGCGGTGGTTAGCGCGCATACGTGAACCCTCCGTACTCCTCGACGGCCTTCGTCATGTCGTCGGCGCTGGAGGCCGTCTGATCGCGGCCTACGGGGACTGGGCCGTCCTTCTGCTGGAAGTCGGTGATCTTCCAGTCGCCGACCCACTTCAGCTTGTACGTCGTCGTGTACCAGCTCTCGGTCACCGGGTTCTTGGAGGCTTCACCGGAGAGGCCGAACAGCGAGGTGTACCAGACCTCGACCGTTGTGGTGTCCGGTCCTGAGGAAGCGACCTTTGTGCCCACGGGGATGACCCGGGAGACGAACGTCTGGCCCTTCGGGGCGGTTCCGTCCTTGGCCAAGCCGATGTTGGCGAGGAACCTCTCGTTGGAGTAGGCACTATCCATGGCCGACTGTTTGGCGGCAGCCACGTCCGAGGTGTAGACCGTGTTCACGATCTGGTGGCGCCACGCGGTGTTGAACATCTCGGCTGACCCCAGGGCCACCGCGAAGTTAGCCGCCGCGCTCTGGGCTCCCTGGTCCGTGTGGGGGAAGCCGGTCGGGATGTTGCCGGTCTTCGTGTCCACCGGCTTGGTTCCGCTGGCCGCGGTCGACGCAGCTTTCGGCTGGTCGTCCTTGGCGGTCGCGTCCTCCCCACCCCCCTCACCCCCCCGGTTGGCGAAGGCGATGGCGGCGATCAGGAGGACTACTACGCCTACCACCGTGACGAGGCTGCGGGAGGAGGAGCGGTGGGGGCGGCGGGGGGCGCCGCCGTAGGGGTCGGGGTCGGGGAGGCGGGTTCGGGTGGGGGCCGTCTCGTAGCTCTGGTCGTCTCCGGGACTCATGCCGTGTGCGCTCCCTCACCCTCGTAGACATACGACGGTAGCCGTGCTGGCTCCCGCACGGGCGCGGTGTGGTGACTCGACATCAGGGAAACGCAACCTCAGGTGGAGGGGGCTGGGGCTAGACCGCCATGCCGTACACGATGGTGAACAGTGTGCCGAGGGAGCCGATGATGAACACCCCGGTGAGGCCGGCGATGATGAGGCCCTTGCCCTGTTCCGCGCTGAAGGTGTCCCGGAGGGCCGTGGCGCCGATGCGCTGCTTCGCCGCGCCCCATACCGCGATGCCGAGGCAGAGGAGGATGGCCACGGCCATGACCACCTCGATCATCACCTTGGCCTCGTTGCCCAGGCTGCCGAAGGGGCCCCAGTCCGGAGCGATTCCGCCGATGATGGTGTTGATGTCTCCCTTGTCGGCCGCAAAGAGCATGTAAGTCACCGCCCCTGGTGGGTAGTTCCGCGAGTGCCCCTGCGGTGTGCAGAGGTCAGGCCTCATTGTCGCCGACAACGCCGCCAACGTATGTCGACTTGACGTCATTGACTGGCGGGTTTCGTACGAATAGCGCGTACGGTCACTCTGTGTATCACGGCAGGTCACGCCGGGCAACGAGGTCAGACCGGAACCTGTCGTGTGGTTCTGTCGTTGACCCCTTTTACGACCTGGCACGGTTTCTGACGGCCGGTCGGGTGAAGCGTCGCGTCGATGTTCTCACGGGGGGATGCGGAAACGGGCCACGGCCGGGTGCCGTGGCCCGTCAGGGGCGGAGGGGGCTGGTGTCAGCCGGTGAAGGCGTCCGTGCCCTGCGGGGTTCCCCAGCCGGTCGGGCCGTCGTAGCCCGACCTGGCCGTGCAGAGGTAGCTGGTGGAGCAGTTGCCGTTGCTGCCGCTGGTGACGTCGTTCAGGGCGGAGGTGCCGGCGGCCGCGTACGGGAACTCGGCCGGGTAGCTGCCGCTGGACGGGGTGCCGGCCAGGGCGTAGACGCCGGCGATGATCGGGGCGGAGGCGCTGGTGCCGCCGAAGGTGTACCAGCCGGCGGTGACGCCGTAGGAGTCGTAGACGGAGACTCCGGTCGCGGGGTCGGCCACGGCGGAGACGTCCGAAATCGTGCGCTTGGCGCAGCCGGTGTCGGTCTGCCAGGTGGGCTTGGCGTCGTAGGAGGAGCAGCCGGAGCCGGTGCCCTCGGTGGAGCTGGTGTTCCAGACCGTTTCGGTCCAGCCGCGGGTGGTGGAGGAGGTCTTCAGGGCCGTGCCGCCGACCGCGGTGACGTACTTGGAGGCGGCCGGGTACTCGGCGCCGTAGCCCTCGTCGCCGGCGGAGACGGTGAGGGCGACGCCGGGGTGGTTGAAGTACGAGGAGTCGTACGTCGCGTCGGAGGAGGACTCGGAGCCGCCGTAGCTGTTGGAGACGTACTTCGCGCCGAGTCTGACGGCCTCGTTCACCGCGGTGCCGAGGTTGGTCATGCTCGCGGACTTGGCCTCGACCAGCAGGATGTGGCAGTTCGGGCAGACGGCGGAGGCCATGTCCAGGTCCAGGGACTCCTCCTCGGCCCAGCCGCTGTCGGCGGTGGGCAGGGAGGTGGTGGAGCCGGTCTGGCCGACCTTCTTGAAGCAGCCGCTCGCGGAGGTGCAGGCGGGGAGGCCGTAGTACGAGCGGTACTTGGCCAGGTCGGCCTCGGCGTTGGGGTCGTCGTAGGCGTCGACGATGGCGATGGTCTCGCCGGAGCCGTTCGCGGCGGCGGCGGAGGTGAGGCCGTAGGCGTCCTGGAGGTCGGAGGGGCCGTAACCGGTGGGGCCGGCCGCGGCGGCCTCGGGGGTGACCCGGGCGGTGGTGCCGGTCCGCTGTGCCCGGGCCTTCTCGAAGGCGGTGACGCCGCCGGTGACGCGGAAGGAGTCGCAGGCCAGTTCGCCCCGGTGCTTGGGGGTGGCGCAGGGGGTGGCGGCCCAGGTCACCTTGGCCGGTGTGGGCGTGGCGGGGGTGGCGGCGTTCGCGTGGGCCGCGGTGCCCAGACCGGCGAACAGGAGCGCGGCGGTGGCCGCGGCAGCTGAGCCGATCCGGCGCCATCTGCCGGAGGTGTGGGGAGAGTTGGGTGCGGTCGTGCGCACGGTGGAGCCTCCTGGAAGTGGTGGACAGAGGCCTGCGGGTGTGGGGGTCCGCCGGAGGTGACCGGCGGGGGCGGCGGCCCGCGACGACGATCGCTTGTTGGGTACGCGACAACAAGAGGCTTTCGGAATCCTGACTTCCGCGTTACTGAGGCGGGTTCCGGGCTTACCGGGCGATGGCCGGGGGATGGCCCGGTGCTGGGCGGTGCTTGACCTGGCGCACAGGGAGCGCACGGGGAGCGCACAGGGCGGTGCGGCCGGCGGCCCCTTGGGGCGGCTCAGCGCGGGCGCAGGCCGTGCAGCAGCAGGTGGACGTGCTCGTCCAGGCCGGCCAGGGCCTCCTCCGCGTCCAGCGCGCAGCCGGCGATCAGCGCGGCGAGGCCGTGCAGGCTCGCGGCGGCGACCAGGGTGATGCGCTCGGGGTCGCCCTGGACGATCTCGCCCCGGTCCTGGGCGTCCGCGACCAGCCGGGTGAAGGAGCCGAGGGAGCGGTCGACGGCCGCCGCCAGCTGGGCGGTCCGGTCGGGGTCGTGCTTGCGCGCGAACATCAGCTCCAGGAGGGCGGGGTTCTCGACGGCGAAGCCCAGGTAGGCGCGGGCGAGGGCCGCCATCCGCTGCTCCAGGGGGCGGTCCGGGTGCGCGTCGGCGGTGGCCAGGTCCTGGTTGAGGCGCTCGTATCCGTCCAGCGCGAGCGCGTCGAGCAGGGCCTGCTTGTCCTTGAAGTGTCGGCCCGGGGCGGCGTGGCTGACGCCGGTGTCCCGGGCCAGTTCGCGCAGCGAGAGCGCGCCGACCCCCTTCTCGCGCAGAGTGCGTTCGGCGCTCCTGAGCAGGGCGGCGCGCAAATCTCCGTGGTGGTAGGGGCGGCTGGCGGGCGACGCGGGCATGCGCATCATCGTATCGCCATGTTGACGACGTCATCTTTGTTGTCATTGACAGCATTGTTGGCGCTGCCTACATTGGGGGTATGGCTGATACGACCGTGACGCGCGGCAAGCGCGGCAAGTGGAACGCGACCCACCTCCCCGACCTGACCGGCCGTACGGCCGTGATCACCGGCGCCAACAGCGGCATCGGCTTCGCCGCGGCCCGGGCGCTGGCCGGAGCCGGGGCACACGTGGTCCTCGCGGTACGGGACCTCGCCCGGGGCGGCGCCGCCGCGGCGCGGGTGGGCGGCAGTACCGAGGTGCGCCGGCTGGACCTGGCGGATCTCGACTCGGTGCGGGAGTTCGCCGCCGGCTGGGACCGCCCGCTGGATCTGCTGATCAACAACGCGGGCGTGATGATGCTGCCGGAGCAGCGCACCAAGCAGGGCTTCGAGATGCAGTTCGGCACCAACCACCTCGGGCACTTCGCGCTGACCAACCTGCTGCTGCCCCGGGTGACCGACCGGGTGGTCACCGTGGCGTCCAGCGCGCACCGCATGGGCGACAAGATGATCCACTTCGAGGACGTGAACCTGCGCGGGAACTACAGCCCCACCCGCGCCTACGCCCAGTCCAAGCTGGCCAACCTCCTCTTCACCCTGGAACTCCAGCGGCGCCTGACCGCGGCCGGATCCGCCGTACGGGCCCTGGCGGCCCATCCCGGCTGGGCGGCCACCAACCTCCAGAGCCACAGCGCGAACCCCGTCGCGCGGATGGTCATGCAGGTCGGCAACAGGTTCCTCGCCCAGGACGACCAGGCCGGCGCCCTGCCCACGCTCTACGCGGCCACCCAGGACCTGCCCGGCGCGGCCTACGTCGGCCCGGACGGCCCCGCCGAGATGCGCGGCGCCCCGACCCTGGTCGGCCGCAGCGCGGCGGCGAGCGATCCGGCGGCGGCCCGGCGGCTGTGGACGTTGTCGGAGGAGCTGACGGGCGTGGAGTGGCCGCTCACGGCGACGGTACGGTGACCGTCGACAACGCCGGCCACCGCGAGCGGTACGGGCCGGCCGGGCGGGGGGTCGCGGGCCGCGCCATCAGCGTCTCCCCGGTGGCCGGCCGGCTCGGCCGAACCGGGGACGTCGGCTCCGCCACCGCCAAGGCGGGCTTGACGGGCTGACCCGGGCGCCGGCGGCGGACCCCGGCCCCGGCGGTACGACCGTCGACTCGGCGGCGCCGGGCATCCTCGCCACCGAGGCCGACGCGGAACGCGCCGCGGACCCGGGGCGGACACGCCGGCTGCGGCCTCCTGCATCACCGGGCAGACGATCGCGGTGGACGGCGGGACGACGACCTTCTGAGCGCGCCGGTCCGCTTCCGCGCCGGGTTCACAGGAAAATCTCAGGGAAGTCTCAGCGGTTTTCTCACCTGCGCGGGCAACAGTGAGTACTGATGAAGCGCATCTCCCGGAACTCGGTCACCTCACGGCCCCAGGTACTCGGCGTCGTGGTGTTGCTCGCGCTGACCTCGGCTTCCGTGGCCGCCGCCGACGACGGGCCCGGGCCCCTCGGGGTGACCGCGGACGCCGCCCCGACCCGGCAGAGCGTACGGGTGGGCGCGCTGTTCGGCGCGGACCGGGCGGGCCGGCCGGCCGGTGACCACTTCTGCACGGCATCCGTGGTGCACAGCCCGCGCGGCGACCTGATCGTCACCGCGGCGCACTGCGTGGACGACGCCGGCGGTGACCTGGTGTTCGTGCCGGGCTACCGGAACGGGAAGGCGCCGTACGGGGCGTGGAAGGTGACGAGGCGCTTCCTGCCCCAGGGGTGGGCGGACGGCCGGGACGAGGACAGCGACCTCGCCTTCGCCGCCGTCACCGAACTGCACGGCAGGCGGCTGGAGGACGTGGTCGGCGCCAACCGGTTCGCGACCGGGACGGCCACCGGAGCCACCGCCGTCACCGTCACCGGCTACCCCGACTCCCGTCAGGTCCCCGTCTTCTGCACCAACAAGCCGACCCCGCACAGCCCCACCCAACAGCGCATCGACTGCCCCGACTTCACCAGCGGCACCAGCGGCAGCCCCTGGGTCAACGGCGACCACCAGATCGTCGGCGTCCTCGGCGGCCACGACCAGGGCGGCACGACGGCCGACACGTCCTACAGCGTGGTGCTGGGCAGCGAGGCCGCGGACCTGTACGCGCGGGCCGCCCAAGGCTCCTGACCCCGCCTCAGGGGCGGGACGCGCGTTTGATCTTGTGGCAGTGTCTGCCCCGTGGACGCACTCAAGCCTCAGGACCCCGCGCGCATAGGCACCCACACCTTGCTCGCCCGGCTCGGCGCGGGCGGCATGGGGCAGGTCTATCTCGGCCGTTCGCCGGGGGGCCGGCTCGTCGCCATCAAGGTGATCCGCGACGAGATCACCGACCACCCCGAGGCGCTGGCCCGCTTCCGGCGCGAGGTCGAGACCGCCAGGACGGTCCGGAGCGCGTACACGGCCAACCTGATCGACGCCTCGCTGGACGCGGCGCCCTACTGGCTGGCCACGGAGTACGTCGCCGGGCCCACCCTCGCCGGCGCCGTCGCGCAGCGCGGCCCGCTGCCCGCCGAGACCTGCCGCGCGCTGTGCGCCGCGCTCGCCGAAGGGCTCGCCGCCGTGCACGCGCACGGCGTCACCCACCGGGACCTCAAGCCGCAGAACGTCATCCTCGCCGCGCAGGGACCGCAGCTCATCGACTTCGGCATCGCCCGCGGCGCGGACCACACCGCGCTCACCGACGCCGGGTTCGCGCCCGGCACGCCCGGTTACACCGCCCCGGAGGTGCTGCTGCGCAACGAGGTCGGGCCGCCGGCGGACGTCTTCGCGCTCGGCGCCACCCTCGCCTACGCGGCGACCGGCCGGGCCCCCTTCGGCAGCGGGGACCCGAACGGGGTCAGCTACCGTGCCGTGCACGAGCCCGTCGACGTGGCCGGCGTGGCGCCGGAGCTGGCCGCGCTGATCGAGGCGTGCGTGGCCAAGGACCCCGCCGCCCGGCCGGGGCTCGCCGAGGTGATCGCGCGCTGCGGGGTGCGGACGGCGCTGGTGGAGGACCCGTTCTACGCCGGCCTGGCCGCCCTGGGCGAGGCGCTGCCGCAGACACCGCAGACACCGCAGACACCGCAGACACCGGAAACACCGCCGAGGCCGCGAACACCCCCCGCCCCAGCCACACCGCAGGCCCTGTCGGCACCGCGAGCCTCGCGGACACCGCAGGCGGCCCACGCCCCGCAGGCCGCCCGGCCGCGGGTGCCCGGCCCTCACGATCTGCCCACGCTGGGCCCCGCACCCCACGGCGGGCCCGGCTACGTGCCCACGCAGGCGGTGCGGCGGCCGGGCCGGGCCCGGGGACGACTCTGGCCGGTGGCCTTGGCCGCGGGGCTCGTGGTGGGCATCACGGCCGCCACGGTGGTGGTGCTCGCTCAGCGGGACGACGGCAAGGGCCTCGCGCGGAGCGGGCCGAAGGCGCAGGCGCCGTCGGGCCCCGCGAGCACGGCTTCCCCTGCGGCGGGCGGGAAGGGCGCCCCGGCCCACGCGGAAATGAAGATCGACCGGGCGCTGTTCGACGCGGCCAGGGGACAGTGCCAGGTTCCTGCGGAGGAGCGCGGCTCCGACGGCTTCATGATGGCGATCGAAGACCCCGACGCCCCGGACGAGCACAGCGCGGTCCTCACGCTCGACCACAAGGTGAGGATCGGATTCCGCGACAAGTACGCCTCCGGGACGGAGAAGCCGTACTACGTGACGGTGAGCGTCAAACCCCCGCACGACATCGATCCCGACACCGGCAAGCCCGTCGCCGGGATCCTGACGGCCAACGCCAGTTCGGGCTACACCAGCAAGCCCCTCGACCTCTACGGCGGTGCCGAGAACGACGACTGGAAGTACGTCACCTACCCGGACGACTTCCGGCAGTGGGTGCGGGGCAAGCCGCACCCGGCCGTGCCGCTCGCCAACGACCCGGGGGACTGGACCGTGCAGTGGCACCACATCCGCACGCCCGGCGACTACCCCAGCATCATGTGCGCGGGCTTCACCGTGAAATGACGCCACATCACGCGAAAGAGTTCTTGTACCCGCCCGGTATGGGGGAAAGTTGAACCGTGCGGAAGGTATGGGTGATCGGTGGGGCGGCCGTCGCGCTCGGCATGGGGTTCGTCATGCTGCTCGTCATCGGCGTGTATCTCGTGGCCGGGAATCTGCTGGGCGGGGTGACCGCGGGGAGCCGGGGCCTGGCGAAGGGTGCTGTGCCGGCTGCTTACAAGTCGCTGGTGCAGAAGTGGGGGAACCTGTGCCCGGCGCTCAGTCCCGCGCTGCTCGCCGCCCAGCTGTACCAGGAGAGCGGGTGGAACCCGACCGTCGTCAGTCCGGCCGACGCGCGCGGTATCGCGCAGTTCATCCCGAGCACGTGGGCGACGCACGGGATCGACGGCGACGGTGACGGCAAGCGGGACATCTGGGACCCGGACGACGCGATTCCGTCGGCGGCTTCGTACGACTGCGAACTGGCCAAGTACGTCAAGGACGTTCCGGGCAACGTGTCCGACAACATGCTCGCCGCCTACAACGCGGGCGCCTACCGGGTCATCCGGGCGGGCGGGGTGCCGGCGATCAGCGAGACGCAGAACTACGTCAAGCGGATCCGCAGCCTGGAGAAGAGCTTCGCCGCGCCGGTCACCCGGATCGACCCCACCCGGCAGGCCGCCGGCGCCATCGCCTTCGCACAGAGCCGGCTCGGCACGCCCTATCTGTGGGGCGGCGAGGGCACCGCCGAGCAGGGCGGTCGGTTCGACTGCTCGGGCCTGACCAAGGCCGCGTACGAGAAGGTCGGGATCAGCCTGCCGCGCGTGGCCAACGACCAGTACAACGCCGGGCCGCACCCCTCGCGGGACGAGCTGCTCCCGGGCGACCTGGTGTTCTTCTCCGACGACCTCACCGACTCGCGGGCCATCCGGCACGTGGGCATCTACGTGGGCGGCGGCTACATGATCGACGCCCCGCGCACGGGCGCCGTGATCCGCTTCGACCCGATCGACACCCCCGACTACTTCGGCGCGACCCGGGTCACCGAAGATGGCGCAAAAGCGCTCCCCACGAGGGTGTGAACCGAGCGTGACCCCACCCCCTGAGCTGCGGTGATGAGTCTCTCTTCGATAACGTCTGCGTGATCATTCCGTGGAGAGTGGAACGTATAGACGGGGGCCGTGCGTTCCTGTTGACGTAGCCGAGCGGACGTCAGTGCGGGCAGGGCGGCAGTACAGCGGAAGCGGATCTACGCAACACGGGGGCAGGAGCGGCGCACACGAGGTGCGTCCGGTAGACGACGAAGGGGCCGCAGCACCATGGCTGTACTCGCCGATTCCGGATCGAACCCCGACGTCGACCTGCTCTACGACATCAACGGCCTGGCCAAGGACGCACCGCACTGGTTCGACCGGGTCATGGAGTTCGTCGGCGAGTACGGCCTGCTGCTCGCCATGGTGCTGCTCGTCCTGGGGTGCTGGTGGTCGGTGCGGCGCCGGGGCGGGGAGGACGCGGCGTCCTCGGTGGCCGCGCTGGTGTGGGCACCGCTCGCGGCCGGCCTCGCCGTCCTCGTGAACGTCCCGATACGGGGTTTCGTGGAGCGCCCCCGCCCGTTCGTGGACCACCAGGGCCTGGACGTCCTCGTCTCCGGCAAGAGCGACTTCTCCTTCGTCAGCGACCACGCGACGATCACGATGGCGCTCGGCGTGGGGCTCTTCGTCGCCAACCGCCGCTTCGGCCTCGCCGGCATCGGCCTGGCCCTGCTGGAGGGCTTCTGCCGGGTCTACATGGGCGTGCACTACCCGACGGACGTCGTCGGCGGCTTCGCGCTCGGCACCGCGGTCGTCCTGCTGCTGTCCCCGCCGGCCACGGCCCTGCTCACCCCGCTGGTGCGGGCCGTGGAGCGCTCACCGCGGCTGGGCCGGCTCGTGCGGCGCCGCCCGGCGGCGGAGAACGGCGGGGACAACACCCTGCTGCCCAGCGCCCGGAAGGCCCTGGAGAGCGAGGAGCGGGACCTGGCGGCCTAGCCGTACGGAAACCCGCGGGCACGCCGTACGACATCAACGGCACGGATGGCTGGAACCCGGTCGGCGAGTGGCACCCGGTGGGCCATCCACGTGCCGCCCGCGGGCCCGTACCTCGTCCGTCCCGCGTACGACGAAGGCACGAGGCCGACGGCACGGGCTTCCCGACCACCGGCCCCGGAGTGGGCGACGCCTGCTGACGGCTACAGCCCCTGCGCGTAGGAGAAGAAGCGCTGCGGGTCGTAGCTCTTCTTCACCTTGGCCAGCCGGGCCGCCGCGTCGCCGTAGTAGGCCTTCTTCCAGTCCTTCAGCGTCGGGTCGGTGTAGTTCTGGTAGGCGGCGCCCGAGGCGTACGGCTTCATCGCGTTGTGGGCCGAGGTCAGCCAGGTCTGGGCCGTGCCGCCGGAGGAGCCCGCGCCCCAGGAGGCGATGTACTGGGCCAGCATCCGCGAGCGGCGGTGGACGAAGGCCGTCGCGGTCGGGGAGACCCGGTTGACGGCGCCGCCGAGCGCGGTGAAGGCGATGCTGCCCCCGCCGCCCCGCACCGCGGTGATCTGCTTCAGCACGGTCTGGATGCCGGCCGCCGACAGCGAGCGGTCGAAGAAGTCGGAGCGGGCCGCGTACGTCTCGCGGCCCAGCCTGCCCTGCGGGGAGCGGCCCGGGGTGGAGCCGGGCAGATGGCACTGGGCGTCGGTGGAGAAGGAGGAGCAGCCGGCGTAGATCTCCATGGCCTCCTCGTAGCCCCGGCGGCGCAGGGTGACCGAGGAGGCGTTCGCGCCGGCCAGGTGGGCCAGGCGGTCCACGGCGTTCTGCAACTCGCCGTAGGTGCCGAGGGAGAAGCAGGCCACGGAGACGGCCGGGGTGCGGCCCGGTGAGCAGGACAGGTGCAGGGACGACCAGATCTCGTCGGGCTGGCTCGGACCCCACTCCTGCCAGGCCTTGAGCACCTTGGCGGCCTTGGACCACGGCCAGGTCAGGTACGCGGTGACCGCCTGCGGTGCCGTGTGGGTCTTGAAGTGCAGCTCGGTGACGACGCCGAAGTTTCCGTTGCCGGCGCCGCGCAGCGCCCAGAAGAGGTCGGAGTGGTGGGTGGCGTCGGCGGTGACCTGGGTGCCGTCCGCGGTGATCAGGGTGGCCTGGGTGAGGCTGTCGCAGGTCAGGCCGTAGGCGCGGGAGGCGACGCCGTGGCCGCCGCCGAGCACCAGGCCGGAGACACCGACGGTGGGGCAGGAGCCGGCGGGGATGGTCACGCCCTTCGCGGCCAGCGCGCGGTAGACGTCGATCAGCTTGGCGCCGGCGCCCACGACGGCCTGGCCGCCGCTGGCCCGGACCCGGTTCAGCCTGGACACGTCGAGGATCAGCCGGTTGTCGCCGGAGGAGTAGCCGGCGTAGGAGTGGCCGCCGTTGCGTATGGAGACCTTGATGCGGTGCGCGTGGGCGTACGCCAGCGTCGTACGGATGTCGGAGGTGTGCGCCACATAGGCCACCGCGGCCGGTTTCAGTCCGTCGAAGCGGGTGTTGTACAGCTGGTGGGCGGTCTTCCAGGACGCGTCCCCGGGCCGCACCAGGGTGCCGTCCAGGTCCCGGGCGAGGGCCGCCCAGTTCGCGGCGGCGCTCGCGCTGGTGTTCTTCAGGGCCGTGAGCGAGGAGGAGCGCGACGGCGTACCGCTGTGCGCCGCGGGGGCGGACGTGCCTCCGCCCGCACCGCACGCGGTCAGTGCGGTCGTCGCCAGGGCGGCCGCGCCGCCCGAGATGAACGTACGCCGTTCCATGTCCCGTCGCCTTTCCTCGGCTCTCCTGGAACGAGACGACGTGCCGCGGCACGGGGTTCCCCCGAACGGGTGAAGAACGCCGGAGACACGTTCCTGCAACCCGGTCGTCGGAACCTCCATGTGCTCTCCCCGTGAGCATTCCGTGACCTCACCGGGCCGACGGCAGGGGTTCACTCCCCGTTCACTTCCGGCCATCGGCGGCTTCACCTGTTCTGCCTAATTTCGGCCGTACCGGGTGCCGAGTGCGGCCATGCACGACGCACAGGCACCTCTATGACCTCGCGCGCCGCCGACAGCGGCGGCTCCTGGAAGGAACTCCCGAAAGTGAAGCTTCAGCGCAAGAACCGGCTGCGCGCCCTCTCCCTCGGTGCTGTCGCCGTATCCGGTGCCCTGGCCCTGACGGCGTGCGGCTCCGACGACAACGGCGGCAAGGAGTCGGGCAACCCGTCGACGTCCGCCAACGCCGGCTCCGTCAAGTGCGACGACGCCAAGGGTCAGCTGCTCGCAGACGGCTCCTCCGCGCAGAAGAACGCGATCGACGCCTGGGTCAAGGCCTTCTCCCAGGCCTGTGGCGTGCAGATCAACTACAAGGGCAGCGGCTCCGGCGCCGGTGTCACCGCGTTCACGCAGGGCCAGGTCGCCTTCGCCGGTTCCGACTCCGCGCTGAAGCCCGAAGAGGTCACCGCCTCCAAGAAGGTCTGCAACGGCGGCCAGGGCATCGACCTGCCGATGGTCGGCGGCCCGATCGCCCTCGGCTACAACGTCCCGGGCGTGGACAACCTGGTCCTGGACGCCCCGACGCTCGCCAAGATCTTCGACAGCAAGATCACCAAGTGGAACGACCCGGCGATCGCCGCGCTCAACAAGGGCGCCAAGCTGCCCGACCTGAAGATCCAGGCGTTCCACCGCTCCGACGAGTCCGGCACCACGGACAACTTCACCAAGTACCTGATCGCCACCACCCCGGACAACTGGAAGTACTCCGGCGGCAAGGCCTGGCAGGCCAAGGGCGGCCAGTCCGCTCCGCAGTCCGCGGGCGTGGCCCAGCAGGTCAAGCAGACCTCCGGCGCCATCGGCTACTTCGAGCTGTCCTACGTCAAGGACGGCATCAAGGCCGTCTCCATCAACACCGGTGCCAGCAAGCCGGTCGCGCCCAGCTCCGAGAGCGCCACCGCCGACATCGCCGCCGCGAAGGTCGTCGGCACCGGCAAGGACCTGTCCCTCCAGCTGGACTACAAGACCAAGGCCGAGGGTGCCTACCCGATCACCCTGGTCACCTACGAGATCGTCTGCGACAAGGGCAACAAGTCCGACACCCTGCCCGCCACCAAGGCCTTCCTGCGCTACATCGCCGGCGAGGACGGCCAGAAGATCCTCCCGAGCATCGGCTACGCGCCGGTGCCCGACGAGATCATCGCCAAAGTCCGCACCACCATCGAGGGCCTGAGCTGACCTGATCCGAGAGTGCGGCCCGGTACCCGACAGGGCCGGGCCGCACCGTCCGGTGCACCGCCGCCATGAGCCGGATCCCCGACCGGGGGCACGGCTCCGCAGACCGGAGAACCCGATGGACATATCGACGACAACCGACGTACCTCCCCCCGCCTCCCAGCCCAAGGTCGCCGAGCAGAAGCGCGCGGCCCGTGGTGCCACCCGCCCCGGCGACCGCATCTTCCTGGGCCTGTCCCGCGGCTCCGGCATCCTGCTGCTGGCGGTCATGGCCGCGATCGCGGTCTTCCTCACCTACCGCGCCGCCCTCGCGATCAGCAAGGACCACGCGAACTTCCTGACCACCTTCGAGTGGAACACCAACGTCCTCGAACCGAAGTTCGGTATCGCGGTCCTGGTCTTCGGCACGATCGTCTCCTCGGTCATCGCCATGGTCATCGCGGTCCCGGTCGCGGTCGCCATCGCCCTGTTCATCACGCACTATGCACCGCGCCGCATGTCCGGCCCGGTCGCCTACGTGATCGACCTGCTCGCCGCCGTGCCGTCCATCGTCTACGGCCTGTGGGGCGCGCTCGTCCTCGTGCCGAACATGAACGGCATGTTCGGCTGGCTGAACGACTTCTTCGGCTGGACCGGCGTCTTCTCCTGGGACGAGGGCGCGCCCCGCTCGATGCTCACCGTGGGCATCCTGCTCGCGATCATGATCCTGCCGATCATCACCAACGTGAGCCGCGAGGTCTTCCGCCAGGTCCCGCAGATGCACGAGGAGGCGGCCCTGGCCCTCGGCGCCACGCGCTGGGAGGTCGTCCGCATGTCCGTGCTGCCCTTCGGCCGCTCCGGCGTGATCTCCGCGTCCATGCTCGGCCTCGGCCGCGCCCTCGGCGAGACGATGGCCGTCGCCACGGTCCTCTCCCCGTCCTTCGACATCCAGGCCAGCCTGCTCAACCCGGGCGGCGGCACCTTCGCCCAGAACATCGCCGGCAAGTTCAGCGAGGCGAACGAGTTCGGCCGGGACGCGCTCATCGCCTCCGGTCTGGTCCTGTTCGTCATCACCCTGCTGGTCAACGGCGCGGCCCGGCTGATCATCGCCCGTCGCGCGGAGTACTCGGGGGCCAACGCATGAGCACCGCACTTGTCACCGACAAGCGCCCCAGCACGCTGCGGGCCGCCAGCCTGCCCAAGTGGACGCCGTGGGCGATCGCCGCGGGCTCCCTCGCCCTGGGCATCGGCATCAGCGCGGCCGCCGGCCTGGACAGCAAGATCCAGTGGGGCCTGATCGCCGCCGTCCTGTTCGTCCTCGGCACGTACGGCATCGCCGCCCGCGTCGAAGGCCGCCGCCAGGCGAAGGACCGCGTCGCCACCAGCCTCGTCTGGGTCGCCTTCCTGCTCGCCGTGGTCCCGCTGGTCTCCCTGATCTGGGTCACCGTCGCCCGCGGTGTGAAGGTCCTCGACGTCTACTTCCTGACCCACTCGATGGGTGTCGTCGCCGACACCGAGCCCGGCGGCGGCATCTACCACGCCATCATCGGCAGCCTGGAGCAGGTCGGCCTCGCCACCCTCATCGGCGCCCCGATCGGCGTGCTCACCGCGATCTACCTGGTCGAGTACGGCCGCGGCCGGCTCGCCAAGGCGGTGACGTTCTTCGTCGACGTCATGACGGGCATCCCGTCGATCGTCGCCGGCCTGTTCATCCTGTCGCTGATGCTCATCTTCAAGATGCAGCCGTTCGGCTTCGCCGGTTCGCTGGCCCTGGCCATCCTGATGATGCCGGTCGTCGTGCGGTCCACCGAGGAGATGCTCAAGCTCGTCCCTAACGAGCTGCGCGAGGCGTCACTGGCGCTCGGTGTGCCGAAGTGGCGCACCATCCTGAAGGTGGTCCTGCCGACCTCCATCGGCGGCATCACCACCGGCATCATGCTGGCGGTCGCCCGTATCGCCGGCGAGACCGCGCCGGTGCTGCTGCTGGTGTTCGGCAACCCGTTCATCAACAACAACCCCTTCGAGGGCGCGCAGGCGTCGCTGCCGCTGTACATCTACCAGCAGTTCGCCAACAGCGCGGGCTCCGGAGCGGCGTACGACCGCGCGTGGGCGGCGTCCCTCACGCTGATCGCCTTCGTGATGATCCTCAACCTCGTGGCCCGCGGGATCGCCCGCTGGAAGGCCCCGAAGACCGGTCGCTGAGCGCGGCCACCCAGCGACCGAGCCTGAACTTTCTGGAAGTGAAGTAGACGACATGGCCAAGCGAATCGACGTAAGCGGACTGACCGCCTACTACGGCTCCCACAAGGCGATCGAGGACATCTCGATGACCGTCGAGCCGCGCTCGGTGACGGCGTTCATCGGGCCGTCCGGATGCGGCAAGTCGACGTTCCTGCGCACGCTGAACCGGATGCACGAGGTCACGCCCGGTGGCCGCGTCGAGGGCAAGGTGATGCTGGACGACGAGGACCTGTACGGCGCCGGGGTCGACCCGGTCTCCGTCCGCCGTGAGGTGGGCATGGTCTTCCAGCGTCCGAACCCGTTCCCCACGATGTCGATCTTCGAGAACGTCGCGGCGGGCCTGCGCCTGAACGGCAACTACAAGAAGGCGGAACTCAACGACATCGTCGAGAAGTCGCTGAAGGGCGCGAACCTCTGGAACGAGGTCAAGGACCGTCTGAACAAGCCGGGCTCCGGGCTCTCCGGTGGTCAGCAGCAGCGTCTGTGCATCGCGCGGGCGATAGCGGTCGAGCCGAAGGTCCTGCTCATGGACGAGCCGTGCTCGGCCCTGGACCCGATCTCCACGCTCGCCATCGAGGACCTGATCGGTGAGCTGAAGGAGCGGTTCACGATCGTCATCGTGACGCACAACATGCAGCAGGCGGCGCGCGTCTCCGACCGTACGGCGTTCTTCAACCTGGCGGCCGTCGGGCAGCCCGGCCGGCTGATCGAGATCGACGACACCGAGCGGATCTTCTCCAACCCGTCCGTCCAGGCCACGGAGGACTACATCTCCGGGCGCTTCGGCTAGGCCGGACGGCACAGACCCCTCGCGGTGCTGCATGGCGGTGCCACCGCGAGGACGCAAAGGACCCGCCCCTGGCTCCCGGGGGCGGGTCCACTGCGTTCGGCTTCGGCACCGGGGGTCTTCGGGGCTTCGCCCCTCGTCCCCATGTCCTGCCCACCCACCCACCCGACTCGGTCGGCTGGAGGGCGGGCGAACGGGGTGGGCTCGGCTCGGTCGCCTGGAGGGCTGGGGGTGTGGGGGTCGGGTTCGGCTGGGGTGGCCGAGTGGCCCGGGGTGGGTTGGCTCGGGTGGCCGAGTGGCCCGGGGTGGGTTGGCTCGGGTGGGGGGAGGGCCGGCTTGGGGGAATCGGGTTCGATCCGGGGCATGAGGGCCGGCTTGGGGGAATCGGGTTCGATCCGGGGCATGAGGGCCGGCCTGGGGGAATCGGGTTTGCTTCCGGGGCTTGAGTGACCGGAAAAAGAGTGACCCCGCCGGCTGTGGGGCGGGCGGGGTCGGGGGCGAGGGGGCTTCGGGGGTTACAGGGCCACCAGTTTGACCACGCCGAAGGACAGGGCCGCTACCAGGGCCGCTGCCGGCATGGTGATGAACCAGCCGAGGACGATGTTCTTGGCCACGCCCCAGCGGACCGCGTTGACGCGCTTGGTGGCGCCGACGCCCATGATGGCGGAGGTGATGACGTGGGTCGTGGAGATGGGGGCCTTGAAGAGGAAGGCCGTGGTGAACATGATCGACGCGCCCGTGGTCTCCGCGGCGAAGCCCTGCGGGGGATCGAGTTCGATGATCTTGCGGCCGAGGGTGCGCATGATGCGCCAGCCGCCCGCGTACGTGCCGAGGGACAGCATCACGGCGCAGACGATCTTCACCCAGACCGGGATCGGGTCGCCGTACGTCTCGTGGCCGGAAATCACCAGCGCCATCACCACGACACCCATGGTCTTCTGGGCGTCCTGGAGACCGTGGCCCAGGGCCATGCCGGCCGCCGAGACGGTCTGGGCGATGCGGAAGCCGCGCTTGGCCTTGTGCGGGTTGGACCGGCGGAAGATCCACAGGATCGCCGTCATGACCAGGTAGCCGATGATCAGGCCGACCACCGGCGACAGGAACATCGGGATGACGACCTTCTCGACCACGCCGTCCCAGAGCACCTTGGTACCGCCGGCCAGCGCCGCGCCCACCATGCCGCCGAACAGGGCGTGCGAGGAGGAGGACGGCAGGCCGAAGTACCAGGTGACCAGGTTCCAGGTGATCGCGCCGACCAGGGCCGCGAAGAGGATGCCCATGCCCGTCGAGCCGGACGGGGTCTCGATCAGACCCTCGCTGACCGTCTTGGCGACCCCGGAGCCCAGGAAGGCACCGGCCAGGTTCATCACCGCGGCCATGGCGAGCGCCGCCCGCGGGGTCAGCGCGCGCGTCGACACCGACGTCGCGATCGCGTTCGCCGAGTCGTGGAAGCCGTTCGTGTACGTGAAGAAGAGCGCGACCGCGATGGTCGCGACCAGGGCGAAGGTGTCCATCGACGCCTCAGGACTCCTTGACGGCGATGGTCTCCACCGTGTTCGCCACGTGCTCGAAAGCGTCCGCCGCTTCTTCCAGGACGTCCACGATCTGCTTGAGCTTCAGCACCTCGATCGCGTCGTACTTGCCGTTGAAGAGGTGGGCGAGCAGCTTGCGGTGGATCTGGTCCGCCTGGTTCTCGAGGCGGTTCACCTCGATCCAGTACTCGGTGAGGTTGTCCATGGTGCGGAGGTTCGGCATGGCCTCCGCCGTCAGCTCGGCCGCCCGGGCCAGGACCTCGATCTGCTGCTCGACGCCCTTCGGCAGTTCCTCGACGTTGTAGAGGACGACGAGGTCGACGGCCTCCTCCATGAAGTCCATGATGTCGTCCAGGGAACCGGCGAGGGCGTAGATGTCCTCGCGGTCGAACGGCGTGATGAACGAGGAGTTCAGCTGGTGGAAGATCGCGTGCGTGGCGTCGTCACCTGCGTGTTCCGCGGCCCGCATACGCTCTGCGATCTCGGCCCGGGCGGAGGAGTCCGCCCCGAGCAGTTCCATCAGGAGTTTGGAGCCGGTGACGATGTTGTCCGCGGACGCGGCGAACATGTCGTAGAAGCTCGTCTCCCTGGGGGTCAGACGAAAGCGCACGTGGGGTCCTCGGGGTGCTTCGGTTTCGGTCAGGCTGATGCTAGGCGCATCATCCGGCCACGGCTAATGGGCCGCATCCCAGTGTCGCCCATCGGGCAGAGTGGTCAGCACGGGGGCGTACGAAGGGCCCCCTACCCCGGAAAGTTCGTTACGATATACCCACTAGGGGTATGTATCCCGCTGGGTGTCCCCCATGGCCCCAGTGGTCCAGTGTCCACAGCTCGTCCCCAGACGGAGGCCCGCGATGACGACGACGACCGAGGCCGGCGCCACGCACGGCTACCACAAGCAGAAGGACGAGCACCTCAAGCGGCTGCGCCGGATCGAGGGGCAGATCCGCGGCCTGCAGCGGATGGTGGACGAGGACACGTACTGCATCGACATACTCACCCAGGTCTCGGCCTCGACCAAGGCCCTGCAGTCCTTCGCGCTGCAGCTGCTGGAGGAGCACCTGCGGCACTGTGTCGCGGACGCGGCCGTCAAGGGCGGCGACGAGATCGACGCGAAGGTGGAGGAGGCCACGAAGGCGATCGGCCGGCTGCTGCGCAGCTGAGCCGCCCGGCCGGCGTCAGGCTTGTTTTCGCTCTTCCGCCACGCGCAGCACCTCGTCGATGCTTTCCAGGCTGAGCCGGTCCTCGGCGGCGGAGGCCGCGATGATCAGCTCTCCGCACAGCTCGATCTCGGCGAGGGCCACGTGGTCCTGAACCGCCGTGCCGCCGACCGGAGCCACCCGCCTCACCTCTTCTCTGCCGTCACCGCTCCCTAGAGTAGGCAGGGGTCTACACACCGCGCATGGCACGGACGGGCTACTTACGGGGTGGCGTCCCGGACTAGTGACTGGCCGGTTTCAGGCCCCGCCGCCGGCCCCGCCGTCCTCGGCGATCCGGCCCGCGTAGATGTCCGCCGGGGCCGGCAGCCGTACGTCGACGGGGATGCCGAAGTCGTACAGCAGCAGGGTCGAGGCGACCGCGACGGTGGCCTTCTGGCGGCCGTTGACGAAGCTGAACCGCTGCCGCAGCTTGCGGAGGCGGCCCTGGTCGTCCAGGTAGGCGTCGAACGGGACCGCGGCCGTGGCGAACCCTTTCGCCGCGGCGGCCAGGGCCGCCCGGTCGCCGGGGGCGGCGTAGCGGGCCGCGCGGCTCAGGTCGGCGGTGCCGCGGTAGTGCCGTACGGGCGTGCCGGCGAGCACGGTCCGGCCGACGAAGGTCGCCTCCCGCGTGCCGCGCAGCACCTCGGCCGCCGCGTACGGGTCGGTCGCGCCGCCGGTGACCAGATTTCCGTCGGACAGTGTCGCGGTCTCCACCCGCACCCACTTGTCGGCGGGCACGCCCGCGCCCCGGTTCTTCATGTACAGGGCGCCCGGGGCGAGGAGTTCGGTGATGGGCCGGTGTTCGGAGGCGCCCGTGGGGTCCTCGGGGAGCATCACGGTGAGCCGGCCGAGGCGGTGCCGGTAGTCGTAGACCCCCTTGCCGCGGATGGTGACCCGGGTGCCGCCGGTGGCCATCTCCATCGAGGTGCCGGCCTTGGAGGTGCCGGCGGCGCGCAGCGCGTCCGCGGCCCGGTGCAGGGCGCCTACGGGGTCGCCCGCGCCCTTGACGTCCTCGGCGGCGGCCCCGCTGCCGCCGCAGCCCGTGGCTCCCGTGCCGAGGCCGATGAGGATGCCCACCGCGGCGACCGTCCTGCCCGCGCGCCTGTGCTGCCGCCGATCCATCGCCTGCCTACCCCCAGCCGGTGTGTCCGTCACGGGCCCCCGGTCCGGTTAACGACGGGTAGGGGGCGCCGTCACGCGCCGCCGGTGCGCCGGGGATCCAGACCAACCCTTTGATCGCGGCTGGGTAAGTTGTCGGCGTGGCAGTCACCGCGGTACCGGAGGACGGGCCGGAGCGCGCCCGGTCCGGACAGGAACATCTGACGACGACGACCGAGCAGGGCCGCTTCTGCGTGGCCCGCTGCACCTGCGGCTGGCGCGGCCCCGCCCGTCGCGCCCGCAGCCAGGCCCGCACGGACGCGGAGAGCCACGCGGCGGCTGTCTAGGAGCCACACGGCGGGCCTTCGGGGGCGGCTCGGGCCCCGTGCCGGCCCGCCTCGATGGCCGTGAGTGCGGCGGGGACGAGTTCTCTGTCCAGTTCGTGGGTCAGGCGGCCGTGGGCCTCGGCCGGGGGCAGCCAGAGAAGCTCGGTCACCTCGTCGTTGGGGACGAACGCCCCGCCGGCCGACTCCGCGGTCCAGTACCTGACTTCCTTCCGCCGGCCCGCGCGGTCGACGTAGCGGAGCGTCGGCAGGTCCGGGCCGAGCCGGCAGATGTGGCCGGTCTCCTCCCGTACTTCGCGCAGGGCCGCCGCGCGGGCCGACTCGCCCTTCTTGAGCTTGCCCTTCGGCCAGGACCAGTCGGACCACTTCGGCCTGTAGACCAGGGCCAGCTCGACGCCGCCCGCGGGGGAGCGGCGCCAGAGCACGCAGCCGGCCGCATGGACCACGGTGTCGTTCACGCCGCCTCCTCGTGGTTCAGGGCGCGCCCACGGTCTGCTTCTGCCAGGCCTGCTGGAAGGCGAACCGGGCCGCCTCGACCTCGTGCCGCTGGTCGGCGTGGAGCACGCCGAGGGCGTACGCCGTCGCCGGGGTGATCCGCGGGGTGCGGGCCGCCTGTGCCGCCGCCGCGGCCGCCTCCGAGGCGTCCCGGTGCCGGTTCAGGGCCTGGCCCGCCGACAGCAGCCGTACGTCCACCGGGGCGTTGCCGCCGTGCAGCACCTCGCGGGCGTACCGGTGCAGGCGCAGCAGCAGGCGGACCTGGTGCCAGGGGCCGTCCTGGGGGTGCGGGGAGAGGTCCGGGGACAGGCCGTGGACCAGGGCCTCGGCGTTGTAGGGGTGGCCCGCGGTGACCAGGGGGAGCGCGGCGACGGCGTCCGTGAGGCGGTCCTCGGCCGCGGCGGCGAGGGGGCGCAGGTCGGTGGTGGGGGCGGTGGGGGTCAGGGGGACCTCGCTGGCCAGTAAGGCGACCTTGTCCGCGACGGCGTGGAAGCGGGAGGAGCCGAGGGCCTGGAGCGCGGTGGAGTGGGCCCTGGTCCGGGCCAGGGTGAGCTGGCGTTCGAGCAGGGCGCCGGCCTTCGCCGCCCCGACGGTGAGGCTGCCGCGCTCCGAAGCCGCCGTCGCGCCGGCCGGTCCGCGGGGGTTTCCCCCTGCCGCTCCCACCGGGGCGGGCACCGCACCGGCGGCACGACTGCCCGCGGCCACGGCGACGTCCACTGCTTGTGCGGGCAGAACCGCCGCCCCCGACAACCGGTGCAGCGCCAGCAACAGCCGTTCCAGCCGCGCCTCGTACGCGTGCTCCAGGCCCAGCGTGCCCGACAGCCACGCCAGTTCCGGGCGCATCTCCTCCGACCAGTCGGTGTCGAGCAGGGAGCGGAAGGTGTGCAGGCTGCCGCTGATGCGGCGGGCCGAGCGGCGCAGGAGGCGGGCCGCGTCGACGGACTCCTCCGCGCCGTTCGCCGTACCACCGCCCGTCTCCCGGTGCGCCCGCAGCGCGCGGAGGAACTCCGTGGCCTGGGCGCGCAGGTAGCCCGCGAGGGCGTCACCCGTCGCCACCTCGGCCGTGGAGTCCGTCGGGTCAAGGTGTTGCTGTGCCACGCCGGCGCCTCCGGGCGTCTATGAGCATCTCCTGGACGTTGCGCAGGGGTTGGCCGTCCGTGTCGGTCGCTTGCCGCGTCCACTCACCGTCCGGGCCGAGGTGCCAGGAGGCGGTGGTGTCGGACATGCCGGTGTCGAGCAGCCGGTTGAGGGCCGCGCGGTGGCCGGGGTCGACGACCCGGACGAGGGCCTCTATCCGGCGGTCGAGGTTGCGGTGCATCATGTCGGCGCTGCCGATCCACACCTCGGGCTCGCCGCCGTTGCCGAAGGCGAACACCCGGGAGTGTTCGAGGAAGCGGCCGAGGATCGAGCGGACCCGGATGTTCTCCGACAGGCCCGTGACGCCGGGGCGTATCGCGCAGATGCCGCGCACCCACACGTCGACCGGCACGCCCGCCTGGGAGGCGCGGTAGAGGGCGTCGATGAGCGCCTCGTCCACGATCGAGTTGACCTTGATCCGGATGAAGGCCGGGCGGCCCGCGCGGTGGTGCTGGATCTCCTTGTGGATGCGGGAGATGAGGCCGTCGCGCAGGGACTTGGGGGCCACCAGCAGGCGGCGGTACGTCTCCCGGCGGGAGTAGCCGGAGAGACGGTTGAAGAGGTCCGAGAGGTCCGCGCCGACCTGCGGGTCGGCCGTCAGCAGGCCGAGGTCCTCGTAGAGGCGGGCTGTCTTCGGGTGGTAGTTGCCGGTGCCGACGTGGCTGTAGCGGCGCAGGGTCTCGCCCTCCTGGCGGACCACCAGGGACAGCTTGCAGTGCGTCTTCAGGCCGACCAGGCCGTAGACGACGTGGCAGCCGGCCTCCTCCAGCTTGCGCGCCCACTTGATGTTGGCGTGCTCGTCGAAGCGGGCCTTGATCTCCACGAGGACGAGGACCTGCTTGCCGGACTCGGCGGCGTCGATGAGCGCGTCGACTATCGGGGAGTCGCCGGAGGTGCGGTACAGGGTCTGCTTGATGGCGAGGACGTCGGGGTCGGCCGCCGCCTGCTCCAGGAAGGCCTGCACCGAGGTGGAGAAGGAGTCGTACGGGTGGTGCAGGAGGACGTCCCGGGCGCGCAGGGCCGCGAAGATGTCGGGCGGGGACGCCGACTCGACCTCGGCGAGGTCGCGGTGGGTGCCGGCGACGAACTTCGGGTACTTCAGCTCAGGCCGGTCGAGGCTGTGGATGCGGAAGAGGCCGGTGAGGTCCAGGGGGCCCGGGAGCGGGTAGACCTCGGCCTCGGAGATCTTCAGCTCGCGGACCAGCAGGTCCAGCACCTCGCGGTCGATGGACTCCTCGACCTCCAGGCGCACCGGCGGGCCGAAGCGGCGCCGCATGAGTTCCTTCTCCAGGGCCTGGAGGAGGTTCTCGGCGTCGTCCTCCTCGACCTCCAGGTCCTCGTTGCGGGTGATCCGGAAGGCGTGGTGCTCCAGGATCTCCATGCCCGGGAACAGCTCTTCCAGGTGGTTCGGGGCGGCGATGACGTCCTCGATGGGGACGTAGCGGCCCGGGGAGGCCTCCAGGAAGCGGGACAGCAGCGGCGGCACCTTCACGCGCGCGAAGTGCTTGTGCCCGCTGACCGGGTTGCGTACGACGACGGCCAGGTTGAGGGAGAGGCCGGAGATGTACGGGAAGGGGTGCGCGGGGTCGACGGCCAGCGGCGTGAGGACCGGGAAGATCTGGTGCCGGAAGAGCGTGAAGAGGCGGGCCTGCTCCTTCTCGGTCAGCTCGGACCAGCGGACCAGGTGGATGCCCTCGTCCGCGAGCGCGGGGGCGACGTCCTCGTGGTAGCAGGCGGCGTGCCGGGCCATCAGCTCGCGGGAGCGGGCCCAGATCATCTCCAGGACCTCGCGCGGCTGGAGGCCGGAGGCGGACCTCGTCGCCACCCCGGTGGCGATACGGCGCTTCAGGCCGGCCACCCGGACCATGAAGAACTCGTCCAGGTTGCTGGCGAAGATCGCGAGGAAGTTCGCGCGTTCCAGCAGGGGCGTGTTGGGGTCCTCGGCCAGCTCCAGGACCCGCTCGTTGAAGGCGAGCCAGCTGCGCTCCCGGTCCAGGAACCGGCCCTGGGGCAGGGGGGTGCCCTCGGTCTGCGCCTCCTCGTAGGTGTCGAGACCCGCGTCGAGATCGGGTTCCAGGTCGGAGACCACGGCGGCCACGGCGTGCTGGCGGTGCGCGGCGATGGAGCCCACGGAGGGCTGCGGGTGCTGTACCTCTGCCTGGGTGTCTTGCTGGCTCATGAACCCATTCTTCCGCGCCAGGGGCGACACAGGCGCGTCGGAACGTGCGGGCGGGAGCGTCACGGCCCCGTTCCCCGCGGGCCCCTCGGGGGGCGGCGAAGGCTCTGGCACGGCGGGCTTCATTGGCCGAGCGTCGCAAGCCTGCCTGAATCAATGGTTACGGCGACATGACGTGCGGGATAGCGGGGAGCGGCCCGAAGGGGTTCCCGGACGCGAAAAACGCCGGTCCGGTACGTCCCTCCCCCCGTGGAGGGACGTACCGGACCGGCGCGGATCCGGACCGTCAGGCGGCCCGGCGGCGCAGGACGGCGTACGCGGCGGCGCCGGCGGCCGCGGCGACGGCGAGGACCATGCCGGTGGCGGCCAGGTGCAGGGGCCAGAACCCGGTCAGCGGGCCGCGCAGCGGACGCCACAGCTCGCGCAGGTACAGCCGCAGGGCGAGGGTCGCGGCGCAGGCGGCGGCGAGCGCGGGCAGGGTACGGCGCAGGGCCAGGCCGGCGAGGGCGCCCAGGGCCGGCGCGCACAGTGTGAGCGCGGGCAGCAGCGGGCCGCGCGGGACGGGACCGTGCCTGCGCACGCCCCGGCCACTGGTGCGCCTACACCGCGCTCAACCTCCTCGGCGAGGCCCTCTCCTACGCCCCTGCGCGGTGGCCGCCTGGGCCGGTGCCGCGCTGCTCGCCCTCGTCCACGGCACTGTGTGGTCCGCGGACCAGGACGGTCCAGACGAGCAGGGTCGGGCGGCGGCGAGGGAGGTCATACGGCGGCTCCCGTACCGGCTCCCCTGCCGACGGCGGCCTTCCCGCCGACCCGGGTGCCGGTGGTCCGGCGCCGCACCAGCCAGAGGGTGAGCCCGGCGAGCAGGGCGGTGCAGGCGACGAGGGCCCCGGTCGTGGCCAGCTGCAGCGGCCAGTAGTGGGCGTAGGGGTGGTAGTCGGTGTAGAAACCGACGGCGTCGCGCTGGTCGTTGAGGGCCCGGCAGCCGGGGCTGATGTCGGCGACGCAGGTGGAGGCGGGCTGGTGGGCGCCGGACGAGGTGACGATGCCCTCCTCGACCTTGATGCCCGAGTACGGCGCGGAGGCCCGGCGTCCGCTGACGCTGGTGGCGACCGGCCACAGGTGCGGCAGGGTCATGTGGACGGCGATCCACAGCGGTGCCACGGCGAGCGCGGAGGCGCACAGCGCGAGCAGCGAGCGGCCCAGCAGCAGTCCGATGAGCGCGCCGAGGACCAGGCCGGCCAGCGCGAGCCCGGCGACGATCGGGCCCGCTGAGTAGAAGGTGGGCACGTCGTCCCAGGGCTTGACGGAGTCGATCCGGTGGTACCCCGCCGACCAGACCGCATGGTGCAGCAGTGCGAGCAGGCCGGTGCCGGCGGTGACGAGGACGGCCGGGACGGCGAGCCGCGTGGTCAGCCAGCGCACCGGCGAGACCGCCTGGGTCCAGGACAATCGTGCCGTGCCGGTCTCCAGCTCGCGGCCGGTCAGCGCGGCGCCGGCCCAGGCGGCGGCCAGGAACGGGACCACCAGGAGGGCGACGGTCGTGTACTGGTGGACGTCCTTGTAGCGCAGGATCGCGTCCTGGTCGTACCGGCACGGGGTCGCACGCCAGCAGCGGGCGTGGTACTGGTGCCAGCCGGCGGCCGCGGCGTCGGTGAGCGGGCCCCACAGCCACAGCAGCGTGCCGGCCAGGCCGACGACGATGACGGTCCAGGCGTACAGCGCGGGGCGGTGCACGCGCAGCAGCCAGCGGATCTGGCGCGGGGCGGTGGTCGCCCGGGCGGGCGCGCTCAGGGTGGCGGTCACGCGGCGTGCTCCTCGGTGTCGGCCGGGGTCAGCGCGGGCGCCCCGGGGTTGCGCAGATGGGCGAGGACCAGTTCCTCCAGGGAGGGCGCGGCGGTGCGCCAGTCGCCGGGGAGCGGTCCGGCCGGGCGGATCAACGCGCTGACCTGGCGGCCGGTGACCCGGGACTCGACCACGGTGTGCCCGCCGAGGCCGGCGGACTCCGCGGCGCCGGACACCCGCAGATGGGCGGCGAGCAGGTCGTCGATCTCGCCGGCCAGCCGGATCCGGCCGTCGCCGACCAGCAGCAGGTGGTCGCAGGAGTCCTCCAGCTCGGCGACGACGTGCGAGGACATCACGATGGTGGTGCCGTACTGGGCGGCCTGTGCCATCAGCGTGCCCATCAGTTCGTGCCGGGCCAGCGGGTCGAGGTCGGCCATCGGCTCGTCCAGGAGCAGCAGTTCGGGCCGCTTGCCGAGGGCGAGGGCGAGCGCGACCCGGGTGCGCTGCCCGCCGGAGAGGGAGCGGACGCGGGCCCCCGGGTCCAGGCCGCCGCCCGCGACGACCCGCTCGGCGCCGGCCGCGTCCCAGTGCCCGGGGTTGAGGTCGGCGCCCATGCGCAGCGTCTCGGCGACGGTGAGCTGCGGGTACAGCGGCTTGTCCTGGGCGACGAAGCCGACCCGGGGGCGGGCGGCGGCCGGTGTGGTGCCGAGGACGGTCACGCTGCCCTCGGTGGGCGTGGTGAGCCCGGCGGCCAGGGCGAGCAGGGTGGACTTGCCGGCGCCGTTGGGGCCGACGACCGCGCACACGCGCCCGGCGGGCAGCCGGAACGAGCAGTCCCGCAGGGACCAGCGCGCACGGAGGCCGAACCGTTTCCCCAGAGCCTCGGCCCTCAACGCCGTGTCGCTGCTCATGTCGGGTCTCCCTGGAAGTGCGTGTCGAGTACGGCAGTGAAGAGTGCGGCCACGTCGTCCCGCTCGAGACCGGCGGCGCGGGCGCGGTCCGCCCACCGCTCCAGCTCCGCGCGCAGCGGGGAGTCGGCGGGGGTGGTGCCCAGGGACCGCCGGACGAAGGTGCCGAGGCCGCGCCGCGCCTCCACCAGGCCCTCGCGCTCCAGTTCGCGGTACGCCTTCAGGACGGTGTTGGGGTTGATGGCGGTGGCTTCCACGACCTCGCGTGCGGTGGGCAGCCGGTCGCCCGGCTTCAGCAGGCCCATGCGGAGGGCCTGTTTGGTCTGCTGGACGATCTGCACATAGGTGGCCACGCCGCTGTGCCGGTCGATGCGGTACTCGACCATCGGTACAACCACCCTTTCACTAATTGAGTAGTGAAAGGGTGGGGTAAGGGGTGCCCGAAAGTCAACCGTGGGAGGAGGGATGAGCGAGACGAGAACCGACGGAGAACTGCTGCGGGCCTTCGACGGCCCGGGCGCCGGCCGCCCCGGTCTGGCGCACGCTGCCGTGGCGGACACCGGGCCTTGGACGACCCCGCCGCACCGGTCACCGCCCTGTGGTGGACGGCCGTACTGATGATCCGCGCCCCGAAAGGGGCGCGGGGAACTGCGCGATCAGCCACGGACGACCCGCACCCGGAAGCCGGGCCGGGCCGGGACGGGCCGCGGTCGTGGCCCCCTCACGTCTCCGTGCGATACATCAGATCCGTCTCGTGCACCGTGAAGCCCAGCCGCTCGTACACCGACACCGCCGCCTTGTTGTCGGCGTCGACATAGAGCATCGCGGTCGGCAACTGCTGGGCGGCGAGGTGGCGCAGCCCGATCGTGGTGAGGGCCTTGCCGAGGCCGCCGCCCTGTTCGCCGGGCCGTACCCCGAGGACGTACACCTCGCCGAGCCCCTCCTCGGCGTGCACCTTGGTCCAGTGGAAGCCGACCAGCTCCCCGCGCCGCTCGGCGAGGAAGAACCCGGCCGGGTCGAACCACGGCTCGGCCTTGCGGTCGTCCAGGTCCCGCTGGGTCAGCGAGCCCTGCTCCGGGTGGTGGGCGAAGGCGGCGGCGTTCACCGCGAGCCAGGCCGTGTCGTCCTTGCCGGGCACGAAGGCGCGCACGGTCACGTCCTCCGGCAGCACCGGTTCGGGCAGCTCCAGGTCGGTCAACGACCTCCGCATCTGGCGCAGTTCGCGGAACAGGGTCAGACCGAGCACCTGGGCCAGGTGCCGGGCGGCGGGGTGTCCGCCGTGCGCCCACACCCGCAGCCGCTTGCCGGAGGCGGCGAGCAGGGCCGCGCCGAGCGCCCGCCCGTGCCCGTGCCCGCGGTGTCCGGGGTGCACGACCAGCTCGGCGGCGGGCGCCTCCACCGGGTCGGTGTCCTCCAGCTGGGCGTAGCCGACGAGTTCGCCGTCGATGGACAGCAGCAGGTGCGAGACGCCCTCGCGGCTGCCCCCGCGCAGTTGCAGCCGGCCCTGCTCGGACACCGGCTGCTGCCCGTCGACGCGGGCGGCCTCGCCGAGCAGGCGCAGCACGGCCTCGGCCCGGTCCGGGGTGAGCGCGGAGAAGGTCTCGATGGAGCGGGCGGGAAAGCCCCGTACGGTGTCGTCGCTGCTCATGCGTACGAGAGTACGGGGCCACCGGGGGGAAGTCCCGGCACACCGGCCGCAAAAGGATCCGCAAAGGGAAACCAGGATGTAACCCTGAACCCCCTGTCGCGCTACGCGCGTTGACTTTAGGCTGCGCCGAGCCACCACAGCCGACCCACAGGGGGGTCCCATGCCAGCCGCGCCCCGGCGCACCAGACGTCGTACGTACGCCCTTCTCACGAGCGCCGCCGCTCTCGCCACGGCGGCGGCACTGACCGCCGCGCTCCCGGCGGGCGCGCACGAGAGCCACCACCGGCCGGGCCGCTACCAGGACGTCCAGCTGCTGTCCTTCAACGACCTGCACGGCAACCTGGAGCCCCCGTCCGGCTCCTCCGGCCGGGTCACCGAACTCCAGCCGGACGGCACGACGAAGACGATCGACGCGGGCGGTGCCGAGTACCTCGCGACCCACCTCCGCCAGGCCCGCGAGGGCCACCCGTACTCGATCACCGCGGCCGGCGGCGACCTGGTCGGCGCCTCCCCGCTGCTGTCGGGCCTGTTCCACGACGAGCCCACCGTGGAGGCGCTGAACAAGCTGGACCTGGACGTCACCTCGGTCGGCAACCACGAGTTCGACGAGGGCGCGAGGGAACTGGCCCGCCTGCAGAACGGCGGCTGCCACCCCACGGACGGCTGCTACGGCGACGAGGAGTTCCAGGGCGCCGACTTCCCGTACCTGGCCGCGAACGTCCAGGACGAGAAGACCGGCAAGCCGATCCTGAAGCCGTACTGGGTCTGGCAGAAGGAGGACGTCAGGATCGGCTTCATCGGGGTCACCCTGGAGGGCACCCCGGGCATCGTCTCCGCCGACGGCGTCAAGGGCCTGAGCTTCAAGGACGAGACCGAGACCATCAACAAGTACGCCAAGGTGCTCCAGCGCCAGGGCGTGCAGTCGATCGTGGCCCTGATCCACGAGGGCGGCTACCCGCCTCCGGCTCCTACAACTACGACTGCGACTCCCCGGGCGCGGGCGACGGCATCTCCGGCCCGATCGTGGACATCGCCAAGAGCGTGACCCCGGCGGTGGACGCCCTGGTCACCGGCCACACCCACCAGGCGTACGTCTGCACGGTCCCCGACCCCTCCGGCCGCCCCCGCATGGTGACCTCGGCGTCCTCCTTCGGCCGCCTGTACACCGACACCACGCTGACGTACGACCGCCGCACCGGCGACATCGCGCGTACGGCGGTGAAGTCCGCGAACCACGTGGTCACCCGGGACGTCCCCAAGGCGGCGGACATGACCGACCTGATCTCCCGCTGGAACGCCCTGGCCGCCCCCATCGGCAACCGCCCCATCGGCTACATCTCCGCCGACATCAACAACACCGGCACCGAGTCCCCGATGGGCGACCTGATCGCCGACGCGCAGCTCGCCCACGGCCGTGAGCTGGACCCGAAGACCAGCCTGGCCCTGATGAACCCGGGCGGGGTCCGGGCCGGCCTGACCTACACGGCCAAGGGCGCCGAGGGCGACGGCGTCGTCACCTACGCCGAGGGCTTCACGGTGCAGCCGTTCTCCAACACCGTGAACCTCCAGGACTTCACCGGCGCCCAGCTGATCCAGGTGCTCAAGGAGCAGGTGAGCGGCGTCAACGCGGCGGCCCCGAAGATCCTCCAGCCGTCCGCCGGGCTCACCTACACCCTGGACCTCACCAAGTCCGGCGCGGACCGCGTGGTCACCGACTCGATCCGCCTGAACGGCGCCCCGATCGACCCCGCGGCCACCTACCGGGTCGCCACCAACAGCTTCCTCGCGGGTGGCGGCGACGGATTCCCGACGCTGGGCCAGGGCACGAACGACCTGGTCGGCTCGGACGACCTCAGCGTGCTGGAGAAGTACCTGACGGCGAACTCGTCGGCCACGAACCCGATCACCCCGCCGAAGGCCGACCGGATCACGGTCGTGAGCTGAGCCCCGCGGCGGGGCCCCTGCCCCAGAGCTGCCGTGCCTGCGCGTCGCCGGGCGCGTGCCGCAGGGCGGCGGCCGCCTCGGCGACCGCCGCCTCGCTCTGACCGGCGTTCAGCAGCGGCCCGGCCAGGCGCAGTCGGAGCGGTACGTCGGCAGGCGCGGCGGCGACTGCCGTACGCGGGCTCCGTATGAGGGGTGAGTCTTCCGGCATGGCGCCCACCCCATGGGACCGGTCCCGTCGTCAGGCGGCAGGCGTCCAGTCCCCCAGCCAGTCCGCGACCTCCTGGCCCGTGGCCTGGGCGTCGGTCAGTTGGGGGCGGTCGGTGCTCGCCGCGCCCGAGCCGGCGCCGGTGTTCTTGTACTCGGCGAAGCGGTCGTCCTTCCAGGAGAAGCCGCTCATGTCGGTCCAGGGCGTGGTCCTGATCGCGGCGCTGAGGACGGTGTTGCGGACGGTGGTCTGCGGGTCGAGGGTGGCGTCGCCGCCCGCGTGCCAGGGCCGGCCCAGGTAGAAGGTGCGGTCGGAGACGTCGCCGGTCACCGTGGAGTTGGCGATCAGGATGCCCTTGCGGCCGGCCGCGGTGCTGGGGGCGGTGACATAGCCGGCCGAGGTGCCGTTCCACCGCTTCTTCAGGGTGATGACCGACTTGTCGAGGACGGCGGTGGCCCGCCCGAAGACGAAGTCGACGTTCCCGACGACGTACGAGTTGGTCATGTAGACCCGGCCGAGCTTGTCCTTGGCGGCGGTGTCGAGGAGCAGCGTGTCCTGGTCGCCGCTGACGATGACCCCGTCCAGGAACACCTTGTCGGCGGCCGTGCGCAGGGCGACGGCCTGCTGGGCGATGTCCTGGTGGGCGGCCTCGTCGAAGTCGTTGGAGATGCTGAGGTTGCGGGCCTGGAAGTCGTCGGCCTCCACGGCGACGGTGGCGCTGCCGCCGGTGCCGTACGTGCCGCCACCCGGCTTGGGTGTGCCGGAGGCGTTGTCGTAGACGATGACGGTGTCCTTGCGGCTGCCGCCCGTGCCCTGGATCGTGACGTGCGGCTTGGTGGAGGGGACCTTGACGGTCTCCCGGTACGTGCCCGGCTTCACGGCGATGACGACCCGGGAGGGGTTGTTCGCGGGTACGGCGTTCACCGCGGCCTGCACGGTCGTGTACTGCCCGGAGCCGTCCTTGGCGACGGTGAGGGTGGTGACGGCGGCCTTGGTGGTGGCCGTCGTCCCCAGGGAACCGCGGGGCCCGGCGCCGGACTTGAGGAGAGCGGGCACGTCGGAGGCCTTGTCGAGGGTGTAGCCGTAGTAGCTCCTCGGGTCCCAGGCGGCGCCCGTGCCCCCGCTCTCGTTGCGGCCGGCGGTGCCGGAGAAGACGTTCCCGCGCTGGACGAGGGTGGCGGTGCTGTCCCTGATCACCGGGTTGTTCAGGCCCTGGAAGTACGAGTTCTCCAGCAGCATGCTGGTCCTGCCGCGCGCGTAGTTGCCGTACGAGGACGTGATGGTGGTCCCCGGCTCGTCCTGGAGGTAGTTGTTGTACAGGTGCGCGTGGGCGACGTTGTCCGTGGACGGGTTGCGCTGCTCGGTCTCGCGGATCCAGTTGTGGTGGATCG
Organism: Streptomyces sp. NPDC028928; assembly: GCF_055564915.1. NCBI lineage: Bacteria > Bacillati > Actinomycetota > Actinomycetes > Kitasatosporales > Streptomycetaceae > Streptomyces > Streptomyces sp. NPDC028928. The sequence goes on along the minus strand of NZ_JBVHVI010000019.1, from coordinate 112,671 downwards.
TGATGTCGGCGGTGGTGTTCTCGGTCCAGCCGATGCCGAACGCCTTGTTCTCCTGGCCGAGCCGGTTCCAGGAGACGGTCAGGTAGGTGGTGTCCTTGCGGCTGTCGATGAGCCCGTCGGCCATGTGCCGGATGTCGTTGTGGTCGATCCAGACGTGGTGGGCGCCGTCCATCTGGATGCCGTCGTAGTCGTGCTCCTTGTCGTTCCAGACGCCCTGGTACGCGTCCCGGATGGTCAGGTTGCGGATGATCACGTTGTGGACGCCCTGGCCGAGGAAGAAGCCGCCGCCGACGATCTGCCCCGAGGTGCCGGAGCCGATGATGGTCTTGTCCGACTGGACCTTGATCTCCTTGCCGACGGGGTCCATCGTGATCGCCGCGGCCACCACGATGATGTACGGCTTCTCGGCGGTGGCGTACTTCTCCAGCTCGGCGAGGGTCCGCACGGTGACGATCTCGCCGCCGCGCCCGCCGTAGGTGCCGTTCTGCCCGAGCGCGTTCACCGAGGCGAACCCGTCGGCGGTGGCTGTGGCCCAGGCCGGCACGGCGGCGGTGGTGGTGGCGGAGGCCCGCGGCTGGGCGCCGGGGGCGAGGAGGCCGTAGCCGAGGGCACCGCCGGCGGCGAGCGCGAGCGGCAGCCCGTACGCGAGGGGCTTGCGGCTTCTGCGGTGGCGGGGCCTGGCCGTGCTGCGATGCTCACTCATGCGAGAGCTGCCTTTCCTGCAGGGGATGGACCACCGGGCAGTCGTCACGGCGAGCGGGAAGGTTGCCGCCCCTCGGCGTTGTGCGTCATGCGCCGCAGGACGTGGACGGCGGCGAGTGCCGACAGGACGTCGGAGTCCGTCGCCTCGGGTGCCGTGTCGCGGAGGACGTTGAGGACCTGCCGGTCGAGGCGGGTGAGCCCGAACTCCGACAGCACGCCGTTCATCGCGCGGGGGTTCCTTCGGTGCGGGGCGCGTTCAGCAGGGCGGGCCATTCCTGCCCGGCCGCCCAGTCCGCGAAGCTGTGCCAGCCGGTCTCGGGGTGGGCGCGGCGCAGGCCGGGGACGTCGACGTCGAGGCCGGCGTCGGTGAAGTAGGCGAACATCGCCGCCAGGTCGGCGGAGTGGGCGCGGACCTGGGCGAGGGGGACCTCCTCGTGGCTGACCGGGCGGCCGAGGGCGGTGGTGAGGGCGGCCGCGATCTGCGCGGGGGTGCACGCGTCGGAGGCGATGTCGATGCGGTGGCCCGCGAAGTCGTCGCGCCGGCCGAGGACCAGTGCGGCGAACGCGCCGATGTCGGCGGCGGGGATGAGGGTGAGCGGCCGGTCGGCCGGCATGGGCCAGGCGAAGACGCCGGCGCGCAGCCCGTCGAGGCTCCAGCCGCTCGCGAAGTTGTCCATGAACGCGGCCGGGGCGATCACCGTCCAGGGCAGGCCGGAGGTGCGCAGGTGCTGTTCGACCGCCCACTTGCTCTCGTAGTGCGGGATGCCGGTGCCGCGGTCGGCGTGGGCGGCGGAGGTGAGGACGACATGCCCGAGGCGGGCCCCGGCAGCGGCGTCCACCAGGGCCGTGCCCTGCCGGACCTCCGTGCCGGTGTCGGTGCCGAAGGGGGTGGTGACCGCGAAGAGGGCGTCCGCGCCGGCCAGCGCGGTGTCGAGGGAGGCGCGGTCGTCGAAGTCGGCGGGCCGGACCTCGGCGCCCAGGCCGCGCAGAGCGTCGGCGGCGGGTGACCCGGGCCTGCGGGTGAGGGCGCGGACGTGGTGGCCGGCGGCCAGCAGGGCGCGGGCGGTGGCCCCGCCCTGGGCGCCGGTGGCGCCGGTGACGGCGATGGTGAGCATGGTTGTCCCCCAGTGGAATAGCATTGCTGTGCGGCGCATTAGCTGCGCCGCACAGCAGAATACAGTGAGTTTGCTGCGCCGCGCAGCGATTATCGGAGGAGGGATGTCCCGTGGCAGACCCGAGCCGTGCCCGGCTGTACGAGGAACTGGCCGTGGAGTCCCGCCGCTACCTGGCCGCCTACGTGCTGTTCAACCAGGCCGTCGCCGACCACCTCGGCATGCACCCCACCGACGTGCAGTGCCTCAGCCTGCTGACGGCCGAGCCCGAACCGGTCACCGTCAAGCAGATCGCGGAGCTGACCGGTCTCACCACGGGCTCCGCCACCCGCCTCGTGGACAGGCTGGAGCGCGGGGGCTACGTCACCCGCACGCCCGACCGGCAGGACCGCCGCCGCGTGCTGGTCACCCCGGTCCCGGAGCGCGTCGCCCGCGTCACCGCGCTGTGGGAAGAGCTGGGGGAAACCTGGAGCACCGTCTTCGAGGACCACACCGAGGACGAGCTGAGGACGATCACCCGGCACATGCGCCGGGCGAGCGACTTCAGCCACACCCAGATCCAGCGCGTGCGCGCCATGCCCGCGCCGGACTGAGCCCGCCGGTTCAGCCGACCGACGGCTTCGGCGCCTCGGACGTCTCGCCGGCCCCGGAGGTCTGCGGCGTCTCGGGCGTCTGCTGCGGCTCCGGCGTGTCCGGCGGCGGCGTGGGCGCCCCCGGCAGTCGGACCGTCACCACCGTGCCGCCGCCCTTCGCGCGGGCCAGCGTGACCTCGCCGCCCGCCTGTTTCACCGTACGGGCGACGATGGACAGCCCGAGGCCGGAGCCGGGCAGGGAGCGGGCGCTGGGGGAGCGCCAGAAGCGGTCGAAGACGTGCGGCAGCTCGTCCTCGGCGATGCCGGGGCCGTGGTCGCGGACCGTCAGCACACCGCTGCTCAGCCGCACCTCGACCGTGCCGCCCCCGGGGCTGAACTTCACCGCGTTGTCCAGGATGTTGACGACCGCCCGCTCCAGGGCGGAGGGCTCCGCCCGGACGAACCAGGGCTCCAGGTCCGCGGTGATCGACAGCTCGGGACCGCGCAGCCGCGCCCGGCGCAGGGCCGCCTCGACGGTGTCCTGCAGGGCGACCACCTGGACCCGCTCGCCGCGCTGCCCCTCCGAGCGGGACAGCTCCTGCAGGTCACCGATCAGCGCGGCCAGTTCGGTCATCTGCGCCTTCACCGAGGCGAGCAGCGCCTTGCGGTCCTCCGGCGGGAGCGGGCGGCCCGTCTCCTCGCTGCGGGTGAGGAGTTCGATGTTCGTCCGCAGCGAGGTCAGGGGCGTCCGCAGTTCGTGGCCGGCGTCCGCGATCAGCTGCTGCTGGAGGTCGCGGGAGCTGGCCAGCGAGGCGGTCATCGAGTTGAACGACCGGGACAGCCGGGCCACCTCGTCCTCGCTGAGGTCCTCCACGGGGATCCGGATGGTCAGGTCCTCGGTCCGGGCGACGTGCTCCACGGCCTCGGTGAGCTTGTCGACGGGCCGCAGCCCGGCCCGGGCGACCGCGAGACCCGCGGCCCCGGCGCCGACGACACCGACGGCGGACACCAGGAGCAGGATCAGGGCGAGGTCGTTGAGGGTCTTCTGCGTGGTCTTGAGCGGTACGGCGATGAGCACCCCGACGTTGGGCCCGCGCCCGCCGCTCATGGTCGCGGTGGGGCCGACGGGCTTGGTGAGCACCCGCAGCTCGTTGCCCTCGTCGTCGCTGCCGTTGCGGAAGTACAGGATGTCCGGGACGAGGTCCTTGATCTCCGTCCTGTCCGCCTGGGTGACCTTGATCGTGCCCGAGGCGCCCCCGAAGAGGCAGACCTTGCCGTCCTCCGTGACCACCTGGGAGTACCGGTCCCGGAGGAGGAAGCTGCCGTCCTGCGGCGTGTCCGTGCAGTGGTTGAGGGTGAAGTCCAGCTGGTCCGTCTGCGTCGTGTTCCGCAGGGATTTCTGCAGGTCCTGGTCGAGCTGGTTGTAGAGCTTCCGCTCCACGATGAACCAGCACGTCACCGAGACCGCCGCCACCGCGAACGCCACCGCCGCCGCGACCAGCATCGCCAGCCGTGCCCTCAGCGGCAGCGCCCGGTACCGGCGCGCCAGCTGCCTCACTCGGCGCCGCCCTGCCGCAGGACGTACCCCACCCCGCGCACGGTGTGCACCAGGCGCGGCTCGCCGCCCGCCTCGGTCTTGCGGCGCAGGTACATGACGTAGACGTCGAGGGAGTTGGAGGAGGGCTCGAAGTCGAAGCCCCAGACGGCCTTCAGGATCTGCTCGCGGGTGAGGACCTGGCGCGGGTGGGCCATGAACATCTCCAGCAGCGTGAACTCCGTGCGGGTCAGTTCGACCGGCCGGCCGCCGCGCGTGACCTCCCGGGTCGCGAGGTCCATGCGCAGGTCGGCGAAGGTGAGCGCCTCGTCCTCCTGGGCCTGGGCGGACACCGCCGCCGCGTACGAGCTGCGGCGCAGCAGGGCGCGGATGCGGGCGAAGAGTTCGTCCAGCTCGAACGGCTTGACCAGGTAGTCGTCCGCGCCCGCGTCCAGGCCGGTGACCCGGTCGCCGACCGTGTCGCGGGCGGTGAGCATCAGGATCGGGGTGGTGTCGCCCGCACCCCGGATGCGGCGGGCCGCCGTCAGGCCGTCCATGCGGGGCATCTGGATGTCCAGCACGACCAGGTCGGGCCGGTAGGCCGTGGCCTTCTCCAGGGCGTCCGCGCCGTCGACGGCGACCTCGGTGTCGTACCCCTCGAAGGCGAGGCTGCGCTGGAGGGCCTCGCGTACGGCCGGCTCGTCGTCGACGATCAGGATGCGCTGGGGGTCACGGTCGCCTTCGGCGGGGCTCATCGCTCGCTTCCTCGGGGTGCGGTGGACGGGTGTCTCTCAGCGTGCCATGTCGGGGCGCCGGGGACACATGGGGCGGTCAGGCGGCCACCGTGGTCAGACGGTGCAGCGGGACCTTGCGGCGGTGCGGCCGGGCGGCGGAGGTGCGCAGGCCCATCAGCTGGGGGACCGGCGTCACCGGTGCCGGCTGCTTGGGGGCGCGGGGCGCCGGAACGGGCACGTGCAGTTCGGAGGCGATGGACAGGGCCAGGGTGAGTCCGGCCGGACCACGCTCGCTGAACCGGTGGGGAACGTGCTTGATCATGACCTGCTCCTTGCACTCTGTGTTGCTAACTGTCGGAGCCCGCCCGCAGCTTGGCCAGGTCGGACTTGACGGTGTCGATGGGGATGGCGAAGCCGAGGCCGATGCTGCCCGCGTCCGAGGACGAGGAGGCCTGCGAGCCGGAGGAGTACATCGCGGAGTTGATGCCGATGACGTGCCCGCTCGCGTCGATCAGGGCGCCGCCGGAGTTGCCGGGGTTCAGGGACGCGTCGGTCTGGATGGCCTTGTAGGTGGTGGTGGACGAGCCGGTGTCGCCGTTGAACTCACGGCCGCCGAACTGGAACGGCCACTGCCCGTCGCCGCCCTGGCCCTGACCCTGGCTCTCGTCGGTGGAGACGGTGACGTCCCGGTTCAGGGCGGAGACGATGCCGCTGGTGACCGTGCCGGTCAGGCCCTCGGGGGAGCCGATCGCGACGACCGTGTCGCCGACCTGGACGCCGCTGGAGTCACCGAGCGCGGCCGGCTTCAGACCGGAGGCGCCCCGGAGCTTGATCAGCGCGAGGTCCTTGGAGCTGTCGGTGCCGACCACCTCGGCGGTGTAGCTCTTGCCGTCGCTGGTGCGCACCTTGATCGAGGTGGCGCCGGAGACGACGTGGTTGTTGGTGACGATCTCGCCGTCCGACGTGATGACCACGCCGGAGCCGGTGGAGGAGCCGCTCGCGAGCGTCGCGTTGATCTCGACCACGCTCGGGCTGACCGCGGCGGCGATCGCGGCGACGTCGCCCTTCTTGCTCGACGGCACCACGGTGGTGCTGCTGCCGGCGGTGGCGACCGCGTCCTGGCCGGTCAGCTCCTGGAAGGCGTACGCCGTGCCGCCGCCGACCGCCGCCGCGACGATCGCGACCGCGGCGAGCAGGGCCACCGGGCCCCGGGTCCGCTTCTTCTTCGGCCCGGGAGCCGTGGCCACCGGCTCATACGGCGGCGGGGGCGGCCACTCGGGGTGCGCGGGGGCGGAGGAGGAGTGGTGCGGCTGCTCGTATATGCCCTGGCTCTCGGTCATGGGAAAAGACTCCCCCGCGACCATGAGAGCTTCCTGAGTGCTGACTGAGAAGCCCGGCAGAACCTCGTTTGCCCGATATAAAGACGGCCCCGCCGGTCAGTGCTCGCAGCCGCAGCTCGTCCGTACCACCAGCCGCGAAGGGAACGTCTTCAGCCGCTCCCGCCGGGACCCGGCGACCCGCAGCCCGTCGTCCAGCACCAGGTCGACCGCCGCCCGGGCCATCGCCGAGCGGTCGGAGGCGACCGTGGTCAGCGGCGGGTCGGCGAGCGCGGCCTCCTTGATGTCGTCGAAGCCGGCCACCGCCAGCTGCCCGGGCACGTCGATGCGCAGCTCGCGGGCGGCCCGCAGCAGACCGATGGCCTGGTCGTCGGTGGAGCAGAAGATCGCGGGCGGCCGGTGGGGGCCGGACAGGACGTCCAGGGCCACGCGGTAGGCGTCGTAGCGGTTGTACGGCGCCTCGAACAGCCGGCCCTCGGTGCTCAGGCCCGCCTCGGCCATGGCCCGCTTCCAGCCCTCGACGTGGTCGGAGACCGGGTCGCCGACGGCCGGCGTCTGCGCCGTACCGCCCATACAGGCGACGTACTCGTACCCGTGCTCCAGCAGGTGGCGCACGGCGAGCTGGGCGCCGCCGAGGTCGTCCGTCACCACGGCGACGTCGTCGATGGCCTCCGGACGCTCGTGCAGCAGTACCACCCGGGCGTCCCAGGCGTCGATCTCGGCGGCGGCGAGGTCGTTCAGGGCGTGCGAGACGAGGATCAGGCCCGAGACGCGCATACCGAGGAAGGCGCGCAGATAGTGGACCTCGCGCTCGCCGATGTAGTCGGTGTTGCCGACCAGGACCATCTTCCCGCGCTCGGAGGCGGCCTGCTCGACCGCGTGCGCCATCTCGCCGAAGAACGGCTGGCGGGCGTCCGGGATGATCAGGCCTATCAGGTCGGTGCGCCGGGAGGCCATGGCCTGGGCGACCCGGTCGGGCCGGTACCCCAGTTCCTTGATCGCGGCGAGGACACGCTCGCGCGTGGCCGGGGCGACCGGCCGGGGTCCGTTGTTGATGACATAACTGACGACGGCGGTGGAGGTTCCAGCCAGCCGTGCCACGTCATCCCGAGTCACCTTGGCCACGCGCGGAGTCTACGCGGATTGACCCGCTCTGGGCAGGGCGTATCACATGGCGGCCGTGCGAGGACGATGCCCCGCCCCGGCGCCGCTCATGCCTCCGCCGTACCTCCGCCGTGCCCCGGCTATGCCTCGGCGTGGATCTCGGTGCCGTCCAGGACGGCGGGCGCGTCCGCATCCTCCGGCTTTGCCCGGCCGGCCTTGGCCTTGGCGTCCTCGGCGGACCGGTCGGTCTTTTCGGGCGTGACGAATCGATAACCGACGTTCCGGACGGTTCCGATCAGCGACTCGTGCTCGGGGCCGAGCTTGGCGCGCAGCCGTCGTACGTGCACGTCGACCGTCCGGGTGCCGCCGAAGTAGTCGTAGCCCCACACCTCCTGGAGCAGCTGGGCGCGGGTGAAGACGCGGCCCGGATGCTGGGCGAGGTATTTGAGCAGCTCGAACTCCTTGAAGGTCAGGTCCAGGACCCGTCCCTTGAGCTTGGCGGAGTAGGTGGCCTCGTCCACGGACAGGTCGCCGTTGCGGATCTCCATCGGCGAGTCGTCGTTGACGATCTGCTGGCGTCCCATGGCGAGCCGCAGCCGCGCCTCGACCTCCGCCGGACCGGCGGTGTCCAGCAGTACGTCGTCGATGCCCCAGTCGGCGGTGACAGCGGCGAGGCCGCCCTCGGTGACGACGAGGAGCAGCGGACAGCCGGGGCCGGTGGACCGCAGCAGCTGGCACAGGCTGCGGACCTGGGGCAGGTCGCGGCGGCCGTCGACCAGGATGACGTCGGCACCCGGGGTGTCGACCAGGGCGGGGCCCTCGGCGGGGGCGACCCGCACGTTGTGCAGCAGCAGGCCGAGTGCGGGGAGCACCTCCGTCGACGGCTGGAGGGCGTTGGTCAGGAGCAGCAGAGAACTCATACGTCTGGTTCCTCCTCGGTCCCTGCGAGGACTGTGCGGACGGGTACTGCTCTGCGATCCCGAAGGCCCCGTACACCGGCGGTCACCTGTGGTTTCCCGCTTCGTATACAACGCTTCCGAAAGCACAAAAGGACCCGGGGGCTACGCTGCCCGAGTCCTCTGCCCAGCAGAATAGCCCACATGAGCAACCGTCCGGCAGGTGAAGTGGCGCATTCCACCGTTCGTCCGAATCCCGAGACAGGCAGGCAGGGCCCTATCCGGACGTTTCTGCGCACGGCCGACGGAATTCCGATCGATTCCGTATACGATCCGCCGTCCGCCGTATACAAAACGGTCCCGGATGCCTCCCGTCCACCCTCCCGCGACCTGGTGTTCGTGATCGCGCACGGCTTCACCGGGGACGTGGACCGCCCGCACGTGCGCCGCGTGGCGGGCGTCCTGCGCGGCTACGGCGCGGTCGTCACCTTCTCCTTCCGCGGCCACGGACGCTCGGGCGGCCGTTCCACGGTCGGCGACAGGGAGGTGCTGGACCTAGCCGCCGCCGTGGAGTGGGCCCGCGGCCTCGGGCACGCGCGCGTGGTGACCGTCGGCTTCTCCATGGGCGCCTCGGTGGTCCTCAGGCACGCGGCGCTGTACGGCGGCACGGACGCCGTCGTCTCCGTCAGCGCCCCCGCCCGCTGGTACTACCGGGGCACGGCCCCCATGCGCCGCCTGCACTGGCTGGTCACCCGCCCCGAGGGCCGCCTGGTCGGCCGCTACGGCCTGCGCACCCGCATCCACCACCGGGACTGGGACCCGGTCCCGCTCTCCCCGGCCCAGGCGGCTCCGAAGATCGCTCCGACCCCCCTCCTGATCGTGCACGGCGACCGGGACGGCTACTTCCCCCTCGACCACCCCCGGATGCTCGCCGAGGCGGCCGGTGACCACGCCGAACTCTGGATCGAGGCGGGCATGGGCCACGCGGAGAACGCGGCCGACGACGCCCTGATGGCCCGGATCGGGGACTGGTCGGTGTCGGCGGCGGGCTAGCCTGCCCCACACTGTCCTTATCTTTCTCTTGTTTGTTCTTGTCCCTGCCGTCGATTGAGGATTCAGATGCCCCAGGTCACGGTGCGCTACTGGGCCGCCGCCAAGGCCGCGGCCCAGGTCGCCGAGGAGCCGTACGAGGCGGACACGCTGGCCGACGCGCTGGCCGCCGTGCGTGCGCGACACCCCGGCGAACTCACGCGCGTGCTGCAGCGATGCTCCTTCCTCGTCGACGGCGACCCCGTCGGGACCCGCGCGCATGAGACGGTACGGCTGGCCGAGGGCGGCACGGTCGAGGTGCTCCCGCCGTTCGCAGGAGGGTGAGCGATGACCGACCAGCCCTATCAGGGCGGCCCCTACGAGGGCTACGACCCCTACCAGCAGCAGTGGCCCGCGCACGACCAGGGTTACGCGCAGGCGCCCGGCCACGACCCGGAACTCACCCAGCAGTGGCAGGGCCAGACCTGGGAGACCCAGACGCACGCACCGGTGCGGGCGGCGGAGACGGCGTACCTGCCACGGCAGGAACAGCAGCCGGCGTACCCCCAGTACCAGCAGCCGCAGTACCAGGAGCCGCACTACCAGCACCCCGAGTACCAGGAGCCGCAGCAGTACGCGGAGCCGTACCCGGCGACATACGCGCCCGAACCGGCACCGCCGGTGTCCGGTCCGGCCGCTGAGCCGACGGCCGAACCGGAAGACGGCCCCGCCTACGGCCCCGCCACCCTCGCCGGCAACGCGCGGATCACCGACGCCCAGCGGGCCCGCCTGGAGGGCCGCTCCCCGATCATCGAGCCCGGCATGCAGCCGGCGCTGCTCACGGCCGTGCTGGGCCTGCTGCTGGCCGCGGCGGCGCCGGTCGCCTCGTACGCCCTCGTGGTACCGCTCGTGGTGCTGCAGGCGGTGACGGCGGCGGGCTGGTTCCGGCTGAACGGCATGTGGCCCGCCCGGCAGGGCATCGCCCTGGCGTTCGCGGGCGCGCTGACGGCCGACGCGGTGGTCCTGGCGGCCGGCCGCGACCACGCCCTGGTGGCCATCCTGGGCTCGCTCGGCCTGTGGGTGCTGCTCTCCCTGGTCCTCCAGCTCCGCTCGCACGCCTCGCCGGACGAGCGGATGTACGGCCTGATGGCGACGGTCGCCTCGGCGGCGCTCGCGGTCCTGGCCACGGGCTACCTGGCCGCCGACCCGCACGCGGTGACGCTCGGCGCGGCAGCGGTGGCGGCGGCGGCCCTGGCCCGCGCCCTCCCCCTGCCCACCCCCGTGTCGGTCGTGGCCGCCCTGCTGGCGGCGGCGGGCGCGGGGCTCGCGGCCGGCGGCATGACGGACTTCGGCTCGAAGGGCGCGCTGCTGGGCGCCGCCGCGGGGGTGTGCGCCCTGATCGGCCACCGGGTGGCGAGCTACGACTACCCGTCCCGCTTCGTCCACTTCACGGCCGGCGTGGCGCTGCCCCTGTCGGCGGCGGCACCGGTGGTGTGGGTGCTGGGACGGGCGCTGGGCTAGCTCCTGACCGCTGCGCCGGACGGGCTGACGGGCCACCGTCCGGCGCAGCGGCGTTCCGGGCCCCGGCTCAGATCTGGTCGAGCGACCACCAGACTTTGGCGATGTTGGAGTCGGGTTCGAGGACGACGACCTCGTTCAGGTTCAGGCCGTAGTACGGCGCCATGACCTGCTGCGAGCCGATGTTCTTCAGCTTGTACAGACCGTTCCGCTGCTGAAGGTCCCACTGGAACTGGGGTGCTTGGCTACAGGAGCCCTGGGTCACGTACGTCTTGCCGGCGAACAGTCCCCCCGGTTTGAGGCACTTGTCGGTCTTGGTGTTGCGGATGAGGTAGTTGCCGCCGGAGGAACTCTCCAGGTCCCAGTGGTCCGCGTTGGCGGTGACGTCCGGGTTCCAGGCGTACATGAAGATGCCCTCGTTCGGGTTGTTGCCCCAGTCCTGGGGCAACAGGCTTCCGCCGGTGGCGTTGTTGAGGATTCTGTACGTCTGGTCGGCCGCTTGGGCGCCCGAGACGGTCGCCGCGCCCAGCAGGGCGGTGAGCAGGCCGATGAGGAGGGTCAGGCGAGTGAGGAAGCGCTGCATGAAAACCCCTTCTCGTGGTTCTTCCCGACGAGACGAACGTAGCGAAGGGGTAACGATTCGCCAGATTTTCCGGTGACCTTTCATGCCATCAGGTGCTTCGCCCCGTTGAAACACATATGCCCGGAAGTCCGGAGGCAACCGACACCACCGTCTCCGCGCCCGGCGCACTCTCCTTGCGGCCGGGGCGGTCCCTGCACCGGGCGGAGACCGTCACGGGGCGACCGCGCGGACCAGCAGAGTCCCGATGTGTCCCGGCCGGGGTGCTTCGAGCAGCTCTGCGTGAGCCGTGAGGAATCCGGCCCTGGTGAGCAGGCGTTCCCAAACGGCGGGGCGGTAGCTGTAGCGGTAGGTGAACATCGCCTTGCCCGCGAAGCCTCCCTTGTACATGCCCTGCGGCCCGTAGGCGCCGGGGATGGCCGGGGGCTGGGAGAAGACGAAGACGCCGCCGGGGTTGAGCCTCTGGCGGACGAGGGGGAAGAGAAGGTTCGGGTTGGTGAACCAGGCGGCTCCGAAGATCGAGTAGACGGCGTCTTACGCGTCCTGGTTCTCGCTCAGATACTGCAGGACCTCGGAGCACACGAACTCCGCACCGGTGTCGGCCCATTTGGTGGTGATCTTCTCGACCATCACAGGAGACAGGTCAACGCCCCGGGCGGCGATGCCGAGCTGTGCGAGGTGGGCGAGGGCGCGTCCGGTGCCGCAGCCGATCTCCAGGACGGAGCGTGGGCCGCCGAGTAGTTCCGGGCCGGGTCCATGACCGGCGTACTGGGTCCAGCAGAAGCCTGGCTCGGCGTCGCTCTTGAAGGCGGAAGCGGCGTAGGTGTCCCACAGTTCCGTCTCCGCGGCGATGTCGTGTTCTGCGGGCAAGGAGATCCTCTTCGCAAGGGTCGGCCCTGTCCTCCGGGGGGACCGGGGACAGGGCCGGCGTAGGCCTGATCAGTGGCTGTCGGGGACCTTGGCAGACGCCGGACTACGCGCGGTCGATCTTCCGGCCACCGCTTTCTGGATCTACGACGACCGCCAGGTGACTGGGGAGAACTGGCACGCGGAGTTGGGGGGCTGGTCGGCGCCGCACGACAGGCGTTGGGGTCCGGCGGCTGATCGAGGTCGGGCGAGCGGCGGAGCTACGGCTCGACCACGACCTCCTGTGCGGCCGCCGTCTCTCCGGCCAGGAGCCTCGCGTCGAGGGGGACGTTCCGCTTGATCAGGGCCAGGGCGACCGGGCCCAGCTCGTGGTGTCGTACGGACGTCGTCACGAAGCCGATCTTGCGGCCCTCCGGGCCCTCGTCCGCGAGGCGGATCTCGGTGCCGGGGACCGGGAGGTGGACCTCGCTGCCGTCGAGGTGGAGGAAGACCAGGCGGCGGGGTGGCTTGCCGAGGTTCTGGACGCGGGCGACGGTCTCCTGGCCGCGGTAGCAGCCCTTCTGGAGGTGAACGGCCGTGCCGATCCAGCCCAGCTCGTGCGGGATGGTGCGGTGGTCGGTCTCGAAGCCGAGGCGGGGGCGGTGGTGCTCGACGCGCAGCGCCTCGTAGGCGAGGAGGCCGGCGGCGGGACCGTGGGCCGCCGCGAAGGACTCCAGGTCGGCGCGCGGCAGGAACAGGTCACGGCCGTACGCCGTCTCGCGTACGACGACCCCGTCCGGGACGTCGGCGATCGAACCGGCGGGCAGGTGGACCACGGCGATGTCACCGGTCCGGTCGGCGACCTCCACCCGGTAGAAGAACTTCATCGACTCCAGGTACGCGATCAGCGCGTCCTGGGTGCCGGGCTCCACGTGCGCCCAGACGGTCGTCCCGTCGTCCACCAGGTACAGCGCGTGCTCGATGTGTCCGTGCGCGGAGAGGATCAGGGCCTCGGTGGCCTCGCCGGCGGGCAGTTCGCTGACGTGCTGGGTGAGCAGCAGGTGCAGCCAGCTCAGCCGGTCCTCGCCGCTGACGGTGATGACACCGCGGTGGGACAGGTCGACGAAACCGGTGCCGTCGGCGAGGGCGCGCTGCTCGCGGAACAGGTCGCCGTAGTGGGCGGCGACACCTTCGTCCACGCCCTCGGCGGGGACGGCGCCGGGCAGGGACAGCAGAGGGCTCTTCATACCGCCAGCCTACGACGTGGTAGTTGAACTCTTCAGCAGACAGTCCTCGCACCGGCCGAAGATCGCGAAGTGCTTCATGTCGGTGTCGAAGCCGAACTGCTGCCGCAGCTTGGCCGTGAACTCCGACGCCACCTCCAGGTCCGCCTCGATCACGTTCTCGCAGTCCCGGCACACCAGGTGGAGGTGGTGGTGGCGGTCGGCCAGGTGGTAGGTCGGGGCACCGTGTCCGAGGTGGGCGTGGCTGACCAGGCCCAGTTCCTCCAGCAGCTCCAGCGTCCGGTAGACGGTGGAAATGTTGACCCCCGACGCCGTCTTCCTCACTTCCACGAGGATGTCGTCGGGGGTCGCGTGCTCAAGGGTGTCCACGGCTTCGAGGACAAGCTGCCGCTGCGGCGTCAGCCGGTAGCCGCGCTGCCTGAGGTCGCTCTTCCAGTCGGTGCTCACCACACCGACGAGTCTAGAGCTACGGGCAGGGGTGGCTCACTTGAAGAAGGCGATGCCGTCGTCCGGCAGGTCGTCCGGGAGGGCCTTCGCCCAGCGCTCGACGTCCTCCGGGGTGACGACCTTCTTCAGCTGGGCCGACATGTAGGGGCGCAGCGCGACCTCGGGGGTCTGCTTCTCACCGACCCACATCAGGTCGCTCTTGACGTAGCCGTACAGCCGCTTGCCGCCGCTGTAGGGACCCGAGCCGGCGGTGCGGGCGACGGCGTCCGTCACCAGGTCGATCTGCGGCTTCTTGTCGGCCATCTCGCCGTACCAGATCTCGATGACACCGTCGTCGCGGGTCATCGTCACCTCGACCTTGCGGCCGGCGTCGATCCGCCAGAAGCCGTGCTCCGACTCCAGGGGGCGGGTTTTGTTGCCGTTCTCGTCCAGCACCCAGGTGTACGAGTGGTACTCCAGGAAGTCCCGGCCGTCGTGGGTGAAGGTGACTTCCTGCCCGAAGTTGCACTTCTCCGAGCCGGGGAAGTCGTGCACGCCCGCGCCGGCCCAGTTGCCGAGCAGGAAGGCGAGCGGGACGAGGTCCTTGTGCAGGTCGGACGGGATCTCGATCATGAGCGGAAGCTTTCCTAGAGGGTGGGTCAGCGCTGGCCCTGGTACAGCTTCTTCACGGTCAGACCGGCGAAGGCGAGCACGCCGACGCAGACCAGGACCAGCAGAATTTCGAAGAAGATCTCCACGGGTGCTCCTTGAGCGAGGGTGGGCGAACGACAGAGCCGCTGACCAGCTTACGCGGCCGGGCGCGGGCGCTCTGTGCGAGGGGCGGCGCCGCCGGGAGGGCTACGCTTCCCGCATGGCGAAGAAGCTCGTGATCAAGGTGACGGCCGGGGCGGACGCTCCCGAGCGGTGCTCGCAGGCGTTCACGGTGGCCGCGGTGGCCGTGGCCAGCGGGGTCGAGGTCTCGCTGTGGCTGACCGGGGAGTCGTCCTGGTTCGCGCTGCCGGGGCGGGCCGCCGAGTTCGAGCTGCCGCACGCCGCTCCGCTGCCGGACCTGCTGGAGTCGGTCCTGGCCGGCGGGCGGATCACGCTGTGCACGCAGTGCGCCGCGCGCCGGCAGATCACGGAGAAGGACGTCATCGAGGGCGTGCGGATCGCGGGCGCGCAGGTGTTCGTGCAGGAGTCCCTGGCGGACGGGACGCAGGCGCTCGTCTACTGAGCCGCGCTAGTCGGTGACGAAGGGGGCGTACCCCGCCGGAACCTCGCTGACCTCCAGCTCGGAGAAGAGCAGGGTGAGGTCGTGGGCGTTGGTCTCGATGCGCACCTCGTGGAAGTCGGTCCCGAGGGCCTGCGCCCATCGGCGGGCCTCTTCGGTCTCGGGGAGCAGGCGCGTCTCCCAGACGGAGTGACAGTTGACGCCCCAGACGTATCCGTCGAGGCCGGTGGCCGCTTCATGGTCCAGCAGGCGGTCGTCCAGCGAGACGCGCCAGGTGTCGGGTGCCACGGTCGTCTCGCAGTGGGCCCGCACGCAGTGCCGGAAGAGGTACCGCACGTGGGCGGGCGGGACACCGGTGCGGGGGTCCGCGGTCATGTAGAAGACGATCTCGTAGTCGCGCATGTAGGCGGTGTAGCCGTGGTACACGACGGTCCGGTCGGCGGCGATCTCCAGGTGTTCCCGGAGTACGGCGGTGTCCATCCCCCCGTTGTAGCCGACGGCCCGGCCCGGCTACGGCCGCGGGCGCTTCTTGCCGTCCAGCTCGTCCCACCACTCGTCCGACTGCGGGTCCCCGGAGGGGTCGTCCCACCAGCGGTCCTCCGGGCCCCGGCGGTTGGCGATCATCGCGGCGACCGGCGGGATGACCATGGCGACGACGCACATCCCGACGGCCGCGGGTACGGACCACAGGCGTACGACACCCCAGGCCAGGACGAAGAGCCCGATGCAGGTCCCCATCATGGCGAAGTAGACGTGCCGTCGCCGGGCGTACATACGTACAGGGTAGGACCGGCGCGCCCTGTCACAACTGATCCACAATTCCCCTTCGGCCGGGCCCGGCAGGGTTACCGTGGCGTAGAAGCACCGCATTCCGAACACCGTCGACACACCGAACACCGTCGATTCCGAACACCGTCGCCGACCGGGGGAACCACCACATGCGCGCCCTGCGAATACTTCTGATCATCGTCGTGATCCTGGGCGGACTCTTCGTGGTCGTGGACCGGGTCGCCGTGCACTTCGCCGAGGGCGAGGCCGCGGACAAGCTGAAGTCGACCGAGAACCTGGCCTCGACCCCGGACGTGGACATCAAGGGCTTCCCGTTCCTCACCCAGGTCGCGGGCGGCTCGCTGGACGACGTCGAGGTGAGCATCAAGGACTACGACGCGGCCACCGGCAAGCCCGGCCAGACCATCCGGATCGACGACCTCAAGGCCGACATGAAGGGCGTCGAGTTCTCCGGCGACTACAGCTCCGCCACCGCGGACACCGCGACCGGCACCGCGACGATCTCCTACGCCGAGCTGCTGAAGACCGCCAAGTCCGAGCCGACCGAGGTCGCCCCCGGCGTCACCGCCCGGGTCGTCGGCCTCTCCGACGGCGGGAACGGGAAGATCAAGGTCAAGGTCGAGGGGACCGTCTCCTCCCTCGGGCTCAAGCAGACCGTGTCCGTGCTCAGCTCGGTGACCGTGGTGAACAACAAGGTCGAGGTGCACGCGGACTCGCTGCCCAAGCTGGGCGCCGCCGCGATCGCCGAGAACCGCATCCGCGAGATCACCGACTTCCAGCAGGCCATCGACCAGCTGCCCGGCGGTATCGAGCTGGACAAGGTGCAGGCCGCGCCGGACGGCGTGGAGATCAGCGTGAAGGGTTCGAACGTCAAGCTGGCCGGGTAGGGCCACGGACGCCGGCCCGACACGCCCTGTCCGACTGGCGAGACGATCACGTCCGTAGCGTAGATGCGAGGACGCCCGCGAGCGCCCGGGGGCCGTCGGCCGACCCCTCGGGCGCTCTTCTTGTTCCGCCATTCGGACGATCGCGTCTCGTCATATGACACACCGGTGACATGTCCGCCCGGACGTCCCTACGATCGGCCCCATGAAGCGACAGGCGGATCTCACGAAGCGGCGGGCAGTGGACCTGTGCCGCGTTGCCGCCATGCTCTGTCGCCCCTTCTGAGCGGAAGCCCCGCTTCCGCGTCTCACCCGCCCTGCTGCCAGGGCATCCGTGCGTCGCTCGGACCCCGAGCGCGCCCCTCTCTACTCGCACGCCCCGCCGCGACTGCCCCGGAGGAGAAAGAGCATGAGCCGCAGCGACGTCCTGGTCGACGCCGACTGGCTCCAGGAGCACCTGGACGACCCGACCATCGCGATCGTGGAGGTGGACGAGGACACGTCCGCCTACGAGAAGAACCACATCAAGAACGCGATCCGCATCGACTGGACCAAGGACCTCCAGGACCCGGTCCGCCGTGACTTCATCGACCAGGAGGGCTTCGAGAAGCTCCTGTCGGAGAAGGGCATCGCCAACGACCACACGGTGATCCTCTACGGCGGCAACAACAACTGGTTCGCGTCGTACGCCTACTGGTACTTCAAGCTGTACGGCCACGAGAACGTCAAGCTCCTCGACGGCGGCCGCAAGAAGTGGGAGCTGGACGCCCGCGAGCTGGTCGCCGGCGACGAGGTCCCCGAGCGCGCCAAGACCGACTACAAGGCCAAGCCGCAGGACACCTCGATCCGCGCCTTCCGCGACGACGTCGTGGCCGCCATCGGCTCCCAGAACCTCGTCGACGTCCGCTCGCCCGACGAGTTCTCCGGCAAGCTGCTCGCCCCGGCCCACCTCCCGCAGGAGCAGTCGCAGCGCCCGGGCCACGTCCCGACCGCGCGCAACATCCCGTGGTCGAAGAACGCCAACGACGACGGCACGTTCAAGTCGGACGAGGAGCTGAAGGCCCTCTACGCCGAGGAGAACGTCGACCTCGCCAAGGACACGATCGCCTACTGCCGCATCGGTGAGCGCTCGGCCCTGACCTGGTTCGTGCTGCACGAGCTGCTCGGTGTGGAGAACGTCAAGAACTACGACGGCTCCTGGACCGAGTACGGCTCCCTCGTCGGCGTGCCGATCGAGCTCGGCGCCAACAAGTAAGACCTCCCCGACCTTTACCCCTCAAGGAGTTGCAACATGTGCGGAGCGAAGGCCGGCGGCCCCGACGCCTCGACGATCAAGCCCGGTGAGACCACGATCCAGGGCCAGGTGACCCGCGACGGCGAGCCGGTGACGGGCTACGTCCGTCTCCTCGACTCGACCGGCGAGTTCACCGCGGAGGTCCCCACCTCCGCGACCGGCCAGTTCCGCTTCTACGCGGCCGAGGGCACGTGGACCGTGCGCGCGCTGGTGCCGGGCGGCACCGCCGACCGCACGGTCGTCGTGGCGGAGAAGGGCGCGCTGGCCGAGGTCGCCATCGCGGTCTGAGGGTGAGCCGTAGGGCTCTGTGACGGCTGAGGGCCGCATCCCCTGGGTTGGACGCCAGTGGGGGTGCGGCCCTTCGGCTTTTCCCACGGGGTCCCGTCAGCACCGCGCCCGTACGGCCGCCAGCCCGATCGCCGCGAGCAGCGAGGCCACGCAGAGGACGGCGAGCAGACCGCTCACGGCCGCGCCGTCGGGCATCCGACGCCTGCGGCGGCGGCCGGGCCGGGGGGCAGGGACGGCGGGGGCAGGGGCGGGTTCGGCGGCGGGCGCGTACGCGGGATGGAACGGCGGGACCGCGTAGCCCAGCCACAAGGCCCCCTCCTCCCGGGGTCTCGCGTTCTCCGGGGCCGTCATGCGCGGTGCTCCGTCCGCTGGTGCTGGCGCAGCAGGACGTTCGCGTCGCTCTCGGCACTGCGGTCGTACGCGGCCCGCGCCGCCTCCCGCCGCTCCGCCAGCTCCAGGCAGGCGGCACAGCCGGGCACCGGCCGCGGCGGCCGGCTGGCCTCGTCCAGCGGCGGCGGCAGCGAGGGCTGGCTCCGCGTGCGGTGGTTGACGGCCCGCACACTCGCCCCGAGCCGCTCCCGGTCCGTCGCCGGACGCACCATCTCCGGATCGGCCTGCCACTCCACGCCACCGCCGACGGGCCGCAGCATCACGTACGGACCGGCTCTGTCCCGGTACTCGCCGACCTTGTCGGTGGCGGGGTCGTAGAGCAGGTGTCCCGGCTCGTGGCTCATGCGGCCAGCTCCTTTCCAAGAACGCGTGTGCGCAGCGCGAAGCGGCAGCTACGCTGCGTGTTCGGGCGGTACTTGAGAGCATGGCGCACGGAAAGGGCGTCCGGGCTGTTGAGCGGCCCAAATTCAACGCGGGGCCTGCCAAATTCAACAAATTCAACAGGAGCGCGATGCCGCAGCGATCGATGGTGACAGGACGGAGCCAGGAACCGAGGGAGCGGTTCGCCGAGGAGCTCCGGCGGCTGAGGACAGAGCGGAAGCTGAGCCTGCGGGAGCTTGCGAAGCAGGTGGGTTGGGACTCGTCTCTGTTCAGCAAGATGGAGAACGGCCAGACACTGGGCGGGCCGGAGGTCGTACAGGCGCTGGATCAGTTCTATGGGACGCCGGGCTTGCTGGTGACGCTGTGGGAGTTAGCGCTGCTGGACCCGACTCAGTTCAAGGAGCAGTACCGCAGGTACATGGTTCTGGAGTCGGAGGCGGTGAACCTGTGGCACTACGCGGTGAGCACGGTGCACGGTCTGCTCCAGACGGACGGGTACGCGCGCGAGCTGCTGAGTCTGGGCGGCGCCAAGGGCGCGGAGCTGGACCAGCAAGTCGAGGCTCGCGTCGGACGACGGTCACTGCTGGAGGCGGCGGAGGCGCCACCGTTCCGCGCCATTCTGGCGGAGGCGGTGCTGCGTACCCCCCTGCGTGAGCCGCGGGAGTGGCAGGAGCAGTTGGAGCACCTGCTGGAGATGTCGGATCGCCCCAACATCACGATCCAGGTACTGCCGCAGAGCTGTGGTCTGCACGGACTGGTGAGCAGCGACGTGATGTTCCTGCGGCTTGACGGGCGGACTGTGGCGTACGTGGAGCACGCGTACCGGGGCGAACTGATCGAGGAAAACGGTTCAGTTGAGCAACTGCAACGCGCGTACGATGCGGTGCGCGACGCGGCGCTGTCCCCGGCCAAGTCACGCGAGTTCATCCTGCGGATGTTGGAGGAATACCGTGCGAGTCACCGACCTGACTGACGCAACATGGCGCAAGAGCAGCTACAGCAACCCGGACGGCGGCGCCTGCGTCGAGGTCGCCGACAACATCCCCTCCCTCGTCCCCGTCCGCGACAGTAAGGCCCCCTCCCGCGGTGCCCTCGTCTTCGGGCCGGAGGCCTGGGCGGGGTTCGTGGGTGGGATCAAGGGGGCCGCCTCCTAGATCTCCAGCAGCACCGTGAACGGGCCGTCGTTCGTCAGTGACACCCTCATCTGCGCGCCGAAGCGGCCCGTCGCCACCGTGGCGCCGAGGGCGCGCAGCTGGGCCACCACCTCGTCCACCAGGGGCTCGGCGACCTCGCCGGGGGCCGCCGCGTTCCAGGTGGGACGGCGGCCCTTGCGGGCGTCGCCGTAGAGGGTGAACTGGCTGATCACGAGGAGCGGGGCGGCGATGTCGCTGCACGACTTCTCGTCCTGGAGCATGCGGATCGTCCACAGCTTCCGGGCGAGCTGGGCCGCCTTCTCCTTGGTGTCCTCGTGCGTGACCCCGACCAGGACGCACAGGCCCTCGCCCTCGATCGCGCCCACTGTCTCGCCGTCCACGACGACGCTCGCGCCGTCCACCCTCTGCACCACCGCACGCATGCGGACCATCATGCCCGGTACCGCGCACTCGCCCGCGCGGGGCCCAATTTGGATCTGTTAGCGCCCATCTAGGGCCGTTCGGGGGCACTCGGTCACATAGCGGCCGGTTGGGGTGGCACGATGCTTCCCACACGCCGGTCGAGGGGACGGTCAGAAGCAGATGAGCACACCGAGTACCAGCGGGCGGCTGGGGACGCAGGGGACGTACCGGCCGCCCGCGCAGCGCGCCGACGCCGTCGCGGACCCGGCGCCGCCCGCCGAGCCTCCCGAGCCCGAACTGGCCCGGCTGAGCCTGCCCGAGCTGCGCGCGCTGCGCCGCGACGCCCAGCGGGACGAGGCGGACCTCAGCTATGTACGGCGGCTGCTCCAGGGGCGGATCGACATCCTGCGCGCGGAGCTGGGCCGGCGCGGGCGGGCGTCCGTGCCGGCGCCGGTCGACGGGTCCGTGGTGGACCGGCTCCCGGAGATCCTGAAGGACGCTCCGGCCCGGCAGCGCTCCTCGGCCCGTCACGTCACGCTCGGCACCCCGCACAACGAGGAGTACCGGCGGCTGGCCACCGAGATGCTCGCCGAGGTCGAGCTGTCCGATCTGACGGCGCGGACCGATCTGGAACTCAGCGCCGCGATGGGGCGCCTGGTCCGGTACGAGCAGCAGGTCTCGCGGTGCCGCCAGCGGCTGCAGCGCACGGCCGACGACTGCAGCGGGGAGATCGCCCGCCGGTACCGGGTGGGTGAGGCGCAGGTGGATGATCTGCTGATGTGACACCTGCCGAGGTGACACGGAATGGGCGCCGCCTCCTGGGAGGCCGGCGCCCTGTGCATCCGTAGCGAGCTGTTCAGTTGTGGCTGTGCGATGTCGGTATTCAGATGTCGCTGTTCAGTTGTGACTGTGCGCTCCGGTGGCCGCCCCCTGTCCGGGCTCCCGGCTCCCCTCCGGAAGGGAACCCGGTCGGCCAACCACTGGGAAGCTCGACCATGTCCCACAAGTTGGCTGCCAACTTCACTGTACTTATCTCCGGCGGGATGCGGCTTATAACCAGCTGCAGGGGAACTGCCGGAAGTTGGCGCGAAGTTGTACGGTTTGTTCGTGGACCCGGAGCACGTCTCCGCCAGTGGGCGGACGAAGCCCCAGCGGCACCGTTCGTCCCACCGCGAGATCGCCGACGAACTGCGCAGCCGGATCAGGTCCGGTGTGCTGCGGCCGGGCGAGCGCATGCCCACGCAGGCCAAGCTGGCCGACGAGTTCGGCGTCGAACGCGGTGCCGTACGGCAGGCCTTGCGCATCCTGCAGTCGGAGCATCTGCTCACCAACGTTTCGAAGGGCAGCCCCGCCACCGTGGCGGGCGTACCGGGGCCCGCGCGTCCCCCGGCGGGTCCGGCCGCGCCGCCGCAGCCCACCATGGTGGGCCTCGCCCCGCGCATCGCCGCCGCCTTCGCCGCCCCCCACGTGCGCATCGACGCGCTCTGTCTGACCTCGGTCTCGCTCACCCTGGCGGTCGGCGAACCGCTGCGACAGATCCACGCGGGACGGCTGAAACCGGCCAAGATCGATGTACGGCTGCTGTTGCCCAGCCGGCACATCGACCTCGCCTTCCCGACGCCGGTGGGTGCCGACGACGGGGGTCTGCTGCACCGGCGCTGGCTGTCCCAGCGCAACGCCCAGGGCCTGGTGCTGCGGCAGAACCTGCTGGCGCTGTGCACCACGCACGGCGTCGACGTACGGGTCTCCTTCCGGGCGCTGCCGTTCACCCCGCCGGTGAAGCTGTACCTGCTCAACGGCTCCGAGGCGCTGTTCGCGTACTACACGCTGGGCCGCCGGGAGCGGGAGATCGGGCAGGAGCACGTGGAGATGTACGACGCCGACGGCACCCGGTCCATGCTGTTCGCCTTCGAGGAGCGGGCCGGGCGGCGGGACGCGGCGTTCGTGGAGCAGTCGCGGCTGTGGTTCGACGCGCTGTGGGGGACGATCAGTTCGGACCTGGTGCTGACGTCATAGCGCGGGACCGGCCAGGAGTATCGCCAGCAGGACCGCGCCGGCCGAGCTGACGGCCGGGCTCTTGGCCTTGAGGCCGACGGTGAGCAGCAGCACGCCGACGATGCCGGTGGCCCCGAACCGCCACTCGACCAGCTGCTCGAAGCCGACGACGAAGAGGGCGGAGAGGAGCGCGAGGACGGGCATGGACGTTCCCCCTTTCGGTCTGCCAACTCGACCAAGTTGGCAACCAACTCTGCTTGAGTTGTCCACACTTGGTCATCATCAACAAACAACTTCTCGACAACTCCCTGTAGATGGATCAGGGTTGTAGCGTTTGGTCGTGGCCCAGGAGAAGGCGGCGGGGGATGTGGCGGAGGACGTGGCGGAGGACGTGGCGAAGAACGCGGCAGTGAACGGCAGCGGAAGGCACACGCCCCGGCAGATCGCCGACACCCTGCGCGAACGCATCCGGACCGGCGTCCTCCGCGTCGGTACGCGGCTGCCCACACAGGCCGAGCTGGCCGAGGAGTTCGGCGTGGAGCGCAGCGCCGTACGCCAGGCCCTGCGCGCGCTCCACGAGGACGGCCTGCTCAGCAACGTCAGCAAGGGCAGTCCGCCCCGGGTCGCCGAGCCGGCCCCCGCGCGCGAGGAGCCACAGCCCACCATGGTGGCCCTCGCCCCCCGGCTGACCGAGGCGTTCTCCGTGCCGCACGTGCGCATCGACGCCGTCTGCCTGACCGCGCAGAGCCTGATCCCCGCCCTCGGTGAGCCGCTGCGCCTGATCCACGACGGCCGGCTCAGGCCCGAGCGGGTCGACGTCCGCATCCTGCTGCCGTCCCGGGACATCAACCTCGCCTTCCCGGTCCCGGTCGACTCCGGCAGCGCCGACGACGCCGTGCACCAGCGCTGGCTGGCGATGCGCAACGCCCAGGGCCAGGTGCTCCAGTACAACCTCCAGGCCCTGCGCGGCACCCACGACATCGACGTCCACGTCACCTTCCGGGCCCTGCCGTTCACCCCTCCGGCCAAGCTGTACCTGCTCAACGGCGCGGAGGCGCTGTTCGCGTACTACATGGTCGAGCGCCGCGAGGAGCCCACGGAGAGCGGAACGCTGGAGATGTACGACACCCTCGGCTCCGAATCCCTGCTCTTCTCCTTCGAGAAACGGGCCGGGCAGCGGGACGCGGTGTTCGTGGAGCAGTCGCAGATGTGGTTCGACGCCCTCTGGGAAACCATCACGACGGACCTGACACTCTCCTAGTGACTTCTGATGCGACTTCTGATGCGCCTTCTGTTGCGAGTGAGAACGAGAAGCTTCGGGAACTGATCACATCGGTCCGGGTCGTGCTGTGGGACTTCGACGGGCCGATCTGCCGGCTCTTCGCCCGGCACCGCGCCGAGCGGGTGGCCGCGGACCTGGTCGACTGGCTGGAGCGGCAGGGCCTGCGCGGGCTGCTCAGCGACACCGAGCGGGAGACGCTGGACCCCCAGGTGGTCCTGCGTGCCGTGGGCCGCCGGCGGCCGGGCAGCGACCTCGTCGCCGGCCTGGAGGAGCGGCTCACCCAGGAGGAACTGCGGGCCGCCGCCTCCGCGCTGCCCACCGCCTACGCCGACCCGCTGATCCGCACCTGGACGGCCGTCGGCGCCCGCCTGGCCGTCACCACCAACAACTCGCCCCGCGCCGCCCGCACCTACCTCGAATCCCGGGGCCTGACCGGCTGCTTCGCCCCCCACCTGTACGGCCGTACCGAGCACCTGCACCACCTCAAACCGCACCCGCACTGCCTCAACCGGGCGCTGAACGCGATGGGCGCCGCCCCCGACGCCGCCCTGATGATCGGTGACTCCCTCGCGGACCTGACGGCGGCCCGCGAGGCCGGGGTGCCGTTCCTCGGGTACGCGCAGGGCGAGAGCAAGGAGAAGCACCTGCGCGCGGCGGGCGCCGGACACGTCGTACGGTCGCTGGAGCCGCTGTTGCGGCTGCTCCGGAGGGGGCGTCCGGTCGGCTAGCATTCGGCTCGTCCGAGTCACCGCTCGGGGCGCGTGCCCATGTCCGTGACGCATGCGTGTGTTCGCGCGTAGGGAGCGGCGACGAGCCGGTCCTCGGGCGCCCGCCGGGCACAGACGAGTGGCGGACCACCCGCGCGGCTGCTCGACTGGCCTTTCGACCCTTCCTTTTCGCGCGACCGACCCCGGAGCGGCCAGTGGGCGCACCGCCTGTTCCCCGTGCCGCCCGGACGGATGCCGTCCTCCGGGAGTTCGTGGCCCGCACCGTCATGGAGGGCCGGGCGAGCAGCGGCTTCCACCACTACAACCACGTCGTGCCGTTGACCGAGCCGCCGGCCCGGCTGCTGGGCCGGGAGCCGGGGACCCTGGTGACCGTGCGGGTGCCGCGCCCGGACGCGGTGCCGGTGGTGATCCGGACCTGGCCCAGCGAGCCGGAGATCCTGCGGGCGGTGCGCAGGGTGCTCCCGCGGGTGCCCGAGTGCCTGGCCGCGGGGCCCGGCTTCGCCGTCCACAGCTTTGTGGACGGCGCCGTACTCGCCGACGTCTGCGGCCCCGGCAAACCGGTCGACGGACCGCTGCTGACGGAGCTGGCGGAGCTGCTCGCGGCCGTCGTCCAGGTGCGCGGCGGCGTCCTGCCGCCCCTCCCGGCCCACTGGCCCCGCAACCACACCGACTCCCAGGGCTTCCTGCGCACCCTCGCCCACCTCGCCGACCAGCAGATCCGGCGGCCGGGCCGGCACCGGTACGGCGGCCTGTTCACGGCCCTCGGCGTGCCCGAGGACGCCCTGGTGCGGTTCGCCGACCGGGTCCCGGCGATGACCCGGCGGCCGTACGGGCTGCTCCACGGCGACCTGCACCGCGGCAACCTGGTCCTGCCGGCCGGCGGCGGGCCGCTGCACTGCGTGGACTGGGAACTGGCCTGCTACGGCGACCCGTTGCACGACCTCGCCGTCCACCTGGTGCGCATGCGCTACCCCGAGCACCAGCGGCGCGAGGTCGTCGACGCCTGGGCCGAGGCCGTCCACCGGGTACGGCCCGCCGCCACCGCCGGGCTCTCCCGGGACCTGCGGCACTACCTCGCCTTTGAGCACGCCCGGTCCCTCTACGCCGACGTGATCCGCGCCGCGCGCTCGCTGGAGCAGTCCTTCGGCGGGGAGCGCCTGGCGCGGGCGACGGCCACCGTCCGCGACGCCCTGCGCGCCGCCGCCGGGCCGCTGCGGCTGGGCCGGGTGCCCGAGCCGGACGAGATCGAGCGGATCCTGTTCCGGCGCGGGGCGTCGGGCAGGCCGGGGAAGCGGGTCCTCGGCTGGACCCCGGACCGGCGCGTCCCCGAGCACCCCGACTTCCCCCGCTCCGCGGTCGCCGACGCGCTGTTCCTGGAGGGCGCCGCCCCGGCCGGCCGGGTGTTCAAGGGGGCCGCGCACCTGAACACGGTGCTGCGGGTGCCGGGTACGCCGTTCCCGGTCGTCGTCCGCCGCGAGGCGACCGTCGTGCTGCGGCGCGAGACCGGCTTCCTCAGCGAGCACGCCGTACTCCGGGCGATCGAGCGGTCCGGGGTGCCGGTGGCCGCGCCCCGGGTGCTGGCGCTGGGGGAGAGCCACGCGACCGACCCCGGGCTGCGCTACCGCGGGGACCGCTTCGCCGTCCACACCTACGAGGGCGCCGCCGACCTCGGCCGCCGTCCCGAGCACCCGGTGCACGGCCTGCGGCCGCACGAGGCGGACTGCCTGGTCGACCAGCTGGCCGCGCTGACCCGGGTCGACCACGCCCCGCTCGACCCGCTCGGCGGACCGCCCCGCTTCTACGAATGGCTCAGCGACCAGCTCGTGGCCCTGGTCGCCGGCCTGCCCAGGGAGTCCCAGCAGCTGGCCCGCCTCCTCGGGCTGCCCGACGCGCCCCGGCTGCGCGAGATCCTCGCCCGGCACCGGGTCACCCACCGCGCCCCCGCCCTGCTGCACGGCGACCTCAACCCCTGGAACCTGGTGCGCCGCGACGACGGCCCGCCGCTCACCCTGATCGACTGGGAGATGGCGCTGGTCGGCGACCCGCTGTACGACCTGGTCCGGCACATGCACCTCACCCCGACCCGCCCGGA
The DNA here is from genome assembly GCF_055564915.1 of Streptomyces sp. NPDC028928. NCBI lineage: Bacteria > Bacillati > Actinomycetota > Actinomycetes > Kitasatosporales > Streptomycetaceae > Streptomyces > Streptomyces sp. NPDC028928. The sequence goes on along the minus strand of NZ_JBVHVI010000019.1, from coordinate 86,127 downwards.
GATCCGGGACCGGATGTTCCGCCGCTGGGAGACCCGGCTGGAGCCGCGCTTCACCCGGGGCTGGCAGCAGGACTGGCGGGTGTACCGCTGGACCGAGATCGTCCGCTCGGCCTACGTCGACCTGGACCGCCTGGTCACCGGGGCCGCCCTCGACGCGCCGAACGTACGGCGCGCGGTGGAGTCGTACGCCATGACGCTGGCCGCGGCCACCGCCTCCCTGGGCCTGTCCTCCCGGCGGCGCGGCGGTCCGGACCTGGCCTGGCCGCCGGTGCCGGGCGGCGCTGCGTAGGCTCCCCCCATGGGTGAGATGGGCCTGCGTGAGCGCAAGAAGCAGCGGATGTACCAGGACGTGTCGGACACCGCCGTACGGCTGTTCCTGGAGCGGGGCTTCGACGCGGTGTCCGTGGCCGAGGTCGCCGCCGCGGCCGGGATCTCCAAGCCGACGCTCTTCCGGTACTTCCCGGCCAAGGAGGACCTGGTCCTGCACCGGATCGCGGACCACGAGACGGAGGCCGCGCGGATCGTCGCGGGGGCGGCCGACCCGGTGGACGCGCTGCGCCGGAACTTCCTGGCCGGGCTGGACCGGCGCGACCCGGTCACCGGCCTGAACGACCACCCCGACGTGCTCGCCTTCCACCGCCTGCTCTACGGCACCCCGTCCCTGGTGGCGCGGGCGTACGCCCATCAGGAGCGGTCGGAGGAGGCGCTGGCCGAGGCGCTCGGGGGCGGTCTCCAGGCGCGGCTCGCCGCCGGGCAGATCATCGCCGTGCAGCGGATCCTCGCCCAGGAGAACTGGCGGCGGATCGCGGCCGGGGAGCCGGTCGAGGTGGTGGAGCGGGACGCGGTGGAGGCGGCCGAGCGGGCGTTCCGGCGGCTGGCGGAGGGGCTGCCGGAGCTGAGGGGGCGCGCCTGAGGCCGGGGCCGGCCCGGCGGATCGGCCCGGCTGTGAGACTCGGTTAAAAATGTAACTCGGTAACGCTTTGGCGGTACGCTGGCGGCATGACGTCACTCGAACCCGCCCTCACGGACACCCTGCACACCGAGCGCGCCTACCACGACCACTGCCGTACGGCCCTCGCCGCGATGGTCGAGGGCGCCGCCGAACAGGTCGTCGTCGGCGAGGACGTCTCCGCCTCCGGAGCCGACGCCGAGGTCCTCGGCCGCCGGCTGCGCAGCCAGGCCAAGGCCATGCGCGAACTCCCGCCCGGCCCGCTGTTCTTCGGCCGCCTCGACTTCGCCGCCGGCGACCCCGCACACGGCGGGCAGAGCTACCACCTCGGCCGCGTGCGGATCACCGAGGACCCGGCCGCCCCGCCGCTCGTGGTCGACTGGCGGGCCCCCGTCTCCCGCGCCTTCTACCAGGCGAGCGCCCGCGATCCACAGGGTGTGGACGTCCGGCGCCGGTTCGGCTGGGCACCCGGCAGCCGGGGCGACTCCGCCGACCTCACCGGCCTGGAGGACGAGCACCTGGGCCGGGGCGAGAGCCGGACCAGCGACATCGTGGCCCGCGAGATCGAGCGGCCGCGCGTCGGGCCCATGCGGGACATCGCCGCCACCATCCAGCCCGAGCAGGACGACCTCGTCCGCGCCGCCCTCACCGACTCCGTGTGCGTGCAGGGCGCCCCCGGCACCGGCAAGACCGCCGTCGGCCTGCACCGCGCCGCCTACCTGCTCTACACCCACCCCAAGCGGCTCCAGCGCTCCGGCCTGCTGATCCTCGGCCCCAACCGCACCTTCCTCTCCTACATCGCCGAGGTGCTGCCCTCCCTCGGCGAAACGGGCGTCCGCCAGTCCACCCTGCTGGACGAGATCGCCCGCCACCCCGTCACCGGCACCGATCCGCTGAAGGCGTCGACGGTCAAGCACGACCCGCGCATGGCCGAGGTGCTGCGCCGGGCGCTGTACGCGCGCGTGAGCACCGAGGGCGTCGGCGACCTCGCCGTGCCCGACGGGTCCTACCGCTGGCGGGTGCCCGCCGCCGAACTCGCCGACCTGGTCGCCAAGGTGCGCGCCGAGGAGCCGCCGTACGCCGTCGGACGGGAGCGGGTGCGCACCCGGGTGGTACGGCGGCTGCGCGACCAGGCCGAGCGGCGCTCCGGAGTGCTGCCCGCCTCCTGGGAGCGCCGTATCGAGCGCTGCCGGCCGCTGACCGCGCAGCTCGACGCGGTCTGGCCCAAGGTCCGTCCCGAGGAGATCCTCGCCGAACTCCTCAGCGGCGGCGAGGCGTTGGCGCGTGCGGCCGACGGCCTGCTGGACCCGGACGAGCAGGCGGCACTGCTCTGGCCCCGCCCGCCGCGCTCGTACAAGTCGGCCCGCTGGTCGGCCGCCGACCTGGTCCTGCTGGACGAACTCGCCGGACTCGTCGAACACCCCGAGGGCTACGGCCACCTCGTCGTGGACGAGGCGCAGGACCTCTCGCCGATGGAGTGCCGGGCCATCGCCCGCCGGGCCGCGTTCGGCTCGCTGACCGTCCTCGGCGACCTCGCCCAGGGCACCACCCCGTGGGCCGCCCGCGACTGGTCCGTACAGCTGCGCCACCTCGGCCGGCCGGACGCGGCCGTGGTGCCGCTGACCACCGGGTTCCGGGTGCCGGCGGCCGTCCTGGAGCTGGCCAACCGGCTGCTCGCCCGCCTCGACGTCGCCGTACCCGCCGCCGGCTCCCTGCGCACGGACGGGGAGCTGACCCTCCGGCCCACCGAGGACCTGCTCGGCACCACCGTGACCGCCGTGCGCGAGGCCCTCGCCCGCGAGGGATCGGTCGGGGTGGTCGCGGCCGACGCCGACACCGACCGGGTACGGCAGGCGCTCGACCGGGCCGGTCTCGACCCGGCCGGCCCCGACACGCTCGGCGCCCGGCTGACCGTCGTCCCCGCGAGCGTGGTCAAGGGCCTGGAGTACGACCACGTCATCGCCGTCGAACCGGCCGCCGTCGCCGAGGCCGAGGAGCGGGGCGCGCACCGGCTGTACGTGGTGCTGACCCGGGCGGTGTCCCGGCTGGACGTCGTACACAGCCGGCCGCTGCCGTTCTGACCACGCCCGGAAAGGCCTGGCGGCGCGGGGCCTGAAGGACGAACCTGTACCTGATGCTGCTCTTCCTCGACGTGGACGGTCCGCTCATCCCCTTCGGGGCGGCGGACCGCGCCTACCCGCTGTACGACGGCCCGCCGGTGCCCGCCGCCGACCACCCGCTGCTCGCCCGTCTCGACCCGGCGCTGGGCCCCCGGCTGACGGCGCTGGGCTGCGAGCTGGTGTGGGCCACGACCTGGATGGACGACGCCAACGACTGCATCGCGCCGTGGCTGGGCCTGCCGCCGCTGCCGGTCGTACGGTGGCCCGACGCCGACGAGCGGCCGGGCCTGCTGCACTGGAAGACCCGGCCGCTGGCCGGCTGGGCGGCGGGCCGGCCCTTCGTCTGGGTGGACGACGAGATCACCGAGGCCGACCGCGCCTGGATCGCCGTCCACCACCCGGCCCCGGCCCTCCTGCACCGCGTCGACCACCGGTACGGCCTGACGGAGGCCGACTTCGCGGTGCTGGAGGAGTGGCTGGCGGCCCCCGCCGGAGGCGTCAGGCGCCCACGTACTCCGCGAGATGCTCGCCCGTGACGGTGGAGCGCGCGGCGACCAGGTCGGCCGGGGTGCCCTCGAAGACGACGCGGCCGCCGTCGTGGCCGGCGCCGGGGCCGAGGTCGATGATCCAGTCGGCGTGCGCCATGACCGCCTGGTGGTGCTCGATGACGATCACCGACTTGCCCGCGTCGACCAGCCGGTCCAGCAGGCCCAGCAACTGCTCGACATCGGCGAGATGCAGACCGGTGGTCGGCTCGTCCAGGACGTAGACCCCGCCCTTCTCGGCCATGTGCGTGGCCAGCTTCAGCCGCTGCCGCTCGCCGCCGGACAGGGTGGTGAGCGGCTGGCCGAGGGTGAGGTAGCCGAGGCCCACATCGGCCATGTTCCGCAGGATGCGGTGGGCGGCCGGGGTGCGGGCCTCCCCGCCGGCGAAGAACTCCTCGGCCTCGGTCACCGGCATCGCCAGCACCTCGCTGATGTCCCGCCCGCCGAGGCGGTACTCCAGCACCGAGGAGTCGAACCGCCGGCCCTCGCACTCCTCGCAGGTGGTGGCCACCCCGGCCATCATCGCCAGGTCGGTGAAGACGACACCGGCGCCGTTGCAGGCCGGGCAGGCGCCCTCGGAGTTGGCGGAGAACAACGCCGGCTTCACGCCGTTGGCCTTGGCGAACGCCTTCCGGATGGGCTCCAGCAGACCGGTGTACGTCGCCGGGTTGCTGCGCCGTGAGCCGCGGATCGGCGCCTGGTCGACGGAGACCACGCCCGCGCGGGCCGGGACGGACCCGTGCACCAGCGAACTCTTGCCGGAGCCGGCGACACCGGTGACGACGACGAGCACGCCGAGCGGGATGTCCACGTCCACGTTCCGGAGGTTGTGGGTCGTGGCCCCGCGGATCTCCAGCGCCCCGGTCGGCTTGCGCACCGTCTTCTTCAGCGCCGCCCGGTCGTCCAGGTGCCGCCCGGTGAGCGTGCCGCTCGCCCGCAGCCCCGCCACGGTGCCCTCGAAGCAGACGGTGCCGCCCGCCGTGCCGGCGCCCGGACCGAGGTCCACCACGTGGTCGGCGATCGCGATGACCTCCGGCTTGTGCTCCACCACGAGCACCGTGTTGCCCTTGTCCCGCAGCCGCAGCAGCAGGTCGTTCATCCGCCGGATGTCGTGCGGGTGCAGGCCGACGGTCGGCTCGTCGAAGACGTACGTGACGTCGGTCAGCGAGGAACCGAGGTGGCGGATCATCTTCGTACGCTGCGCCTCGCCGCCCGAGAGCGTGCCCGAGGGCCGGTCGAGGGAGAGATAGCCGAGGCCGATCTCCACGAACGAGTCGAGGGTCCCGCCCAGCGCGGTCAGCAGCGGCGCCACCGACGGCTCGTCGAGTCCGCGCACCCACTCGGCCAGGTCGCTGATCTGCATCGCGCAGGCGTCGGCGATGCTGATCCCCTTGATCTTCGAGGACCGGGCCGCCTCGCTGAGCCGGGTGCCGTCGCAGTCCGGGCAGGTCGTGAAGGTGACCGCCCGGTCCACGAACTCCCGGATGTGCGGCTGCATCGCCTCGCGGTCCTTGGCGAGCATGGACTTCTGGATCCGCGGGACCAGCCCCTCGTACGTCATGTTGATGCCCGCGATCTTCATGCGGGTCGGCTCGCGGTACAGGAAGTCGTCCAGCTGCTGCTGGGTGAACGTGCGGATCGGTTTGTCCGGGTCGAAGAAGCCGGACTCGGTGTAGAGGCGGTAGTTCCAGCCGCCGGGCTTGTAGCCGGGGATGGTCAGCGCGCCCTCGCTGAGCGACCTGTCCTCGTCGTAGAGCTGGGCCAGGTCGATGTCCGTGACCGTGCCGCGGCCCTCGCAGCGCGCGCACATACCGCCGGTGACGCTGAACTCGCGGCGCTCCTTCACCGTCTTCCCGCCGCGCTCCACGGTGACCGCGCCGGCCCCGCTGATCGAGGCGACGTTGAAGGAGAACGCCTTGGGCGAGCCGATGTGCGGGGTGCCGAGCCGGCTGAAGAGGATGCGCAGCATCGCGTGGGCGTCGGTGGCGGTGCCGACCGTGGAGCGCGGGTCGGCGCCCATCCGCTGCTGGTCCACGATGATCGCGGTGGTCAGCCCGTCGAGCACGTCCACGTCGGGCCGCGCCAGCGTGGGCATGAAGCCCTGGACGAACGCGCTGTACGTCTCGTTGATCAGCCGCTGCGACTCCGCGGCGATCGTGTCGAACACCAGCGAGCTCTTGCCCGAGCCCGAGACACCCGTGAACACCGTCAGCCGGCGCTTGGGGATCTCGACGCTGACGTCCTTGAGATTGTTCTCGCGTGCCCCGTGCACACGGATCAGGTCATGACTGTCGGCGGCATGCTGTGCGATGGCGTCGTCCATGCGGGCCACGGTAGCCGCGCCGGTCCCGCGCCGGCTTCTCCATTCCTGACCTCCGTCACCAAGGGGCCGCGAGGAAGCCGCGGACGTCGGCCGCGAAGGCGGACATCTCCTCTCCGGCCTCCAGCCACGTGGTCACCGAGGCCCTCCAGCCCCCCGCCGCCGTCGGCCACGGCCGCAGGGTCCAGCTCAGACCGACATACCCACCGGCCCGGAACACGGCCGAGACGGCCAGGTCCCGGTCATCGGTATGCCAGCTCCGCTCACCGTCCCACCCTCGGTAGTCCGTGGCCAGCTCCTGCAGGAAAAGCCCGAGATCGCTGTCCCAGATCCAGGCGACGACCTCGTCCACGCGAGCGGTCATCCCCGGCGCCCATGCCTCGACGGCGTAGTGCACGGAGTCCTGGTCGAAGCTGAACCGGTCGCAGAACCGCACACCGACGGCCGGGTTGTCCCGACAGCGGACGTTTACGTATGCCTGGTCGTTGAGGGCGCTGTCGCCGTGACTGTCCGGAGAGGCCATGGGAGAACCCTAGGGGGGCGCGCGACACACTCTTGCAAGCGGGGTGCTTGCAATTGTTAGCGGGGGTGGGGCATGGTGGAGGCATGGCATCGCTGAACGTCGGCAATCTCGGTGAGTACCTGCGCGAGCAGCGGCGGAACGCCCAGCTGTCGTTGCGGCAGCTCGCCGACGCCGCCGGGGTGTCCAATCCCTACCTGAGCCAGATCGAGCGCGGGCTGCGCAAGCCCAGCGCGGAGGTGCTCCAGCAGGTCGCCAAGGCCCTGCGCATCTCCGCCGAGACCCTGTACGTCCGCGCCGGCATCCTCGACGCCGAGCGGGGCCGGGACGAGGTGGAGACGCGCGCCGTCATCCTCGCCGACCCCACGCTCAACGAGCGGCAGAAGCAGGTGCTGCTCCAGATCTACGAGTCCTTCCGCAAGGAGAACGGATTCGGGATCGGCGAGCCTGCCGAGGAGGACGGGCCGGGACAGGGGACCGTGGACCAGGGGACCGGCGGCGGCAGCCGTACGGCCGGCGCGGGCGATGCCGCCGGAAGTGACACGGACGCCGGCCCGCGGCGGACGGCCGGCTGACGCCGGACCAGGGCTCCGGACGCCCGCCGCGGACCACACCGACCCAGCCGAACGCGAATCCGATCCGGGAGGACCCTCACCATGGCCATCACCGACGACCTGCGCAAGACCCTCAGCGACCCGACCCCGCTCTACTTCGCCGCCGGCACCGCCGACCTGGCGCTTCAGCAGGCCAAGAAGGTGCCAGCCCTGGTCGAGCAGCTGCGCGCCGAGGCCCCGGCCCGCATCGAGGCCGTGCGCAACACCGACCCGAAGGCGGTGCAGGAGAAGGCCACCGCCCGTGCCAAGGAGGCGCAGGAGACCCTCCAGGCCAAGGTCAACGAGTTCATCGGCACCCTCGACGTCGACCTGAAGAAGATCGGCGAGACCGCCCAGGACCTCGCCCTGCGCAGTGTCGGCGTCGCCGCCGAGTACGCCGTCAAGGCCCGCGAGACCTACGAGCGGGTCGCCGAGCACGGCGAGCAGGCCGTGAAGACCTGGCGCGGCGAGGCCGCCGAGGAGATCGAGGACCTGGCGATCGCCGTCGAGGGCAAGCCCGAGCCGGTCGAGGTCAAGGACGACGAGCCGAAGCCGGCCGGCGCCCAGGACGGGCCCGCCGAGGAGAAGAAGCCCGCGGCGAGGAAGGCTCCGGCCGCCCGCAAGGCCACCACCGCGAAGAAGACAGCGCCGCCGGCCAAGTGACCATGGCCGACGGGACGGGTCCGGGCCGGGCACCTTTGGGGTGTCCGGCCCGTTCTATGGGTACGGTGGCGGCGTAGCAGGGTTCGGCAATCAACGGGCGGTGGGCAGCATGCTGATGTTGGGCTTCGCGGGGTTCATGGGCATCCTGAAGATCATTCTGATGGCCCTGGCCGCCTTCGGGCTGTTCGACGCCGCGTTCCGGCGCGAGGACGCCTTCCGCGCGGCCGACAAGCAGAACAAGGTCTTCTGGCTGATCATCCTCGGCATCGCCCTCGTGGTCAGCTACCTGTTCTCGATCCTGTCCATCCTGCCCATCGCCGGCGCCGTCGCGAGCATCGTGTACATCGTGGACGTACGCCCCGCCCTCCAGCAGGTCGGCGGCGGCCGCGGGTGGGGCCGGCGGCGGGGGAGCAGCAGCGACGGCCCGTACGGCCCCTGGAACGGCGGCCGCTAGCGGCGTCCGCGCCCCTACGGCGCCCGGTCCAGCAGGACGACCGCCACGTCGTCCGTCAGCTCGCCGCCGTTCAGCTCGCGCACCTCATGGACCGCGGCCCGCAGCAGTTCCTCCCCCCGCAGCCCCTCGGCGAGCTGCCGGCGGATCAGTTCCACCATGCCGTCCTGACCGAGCCGCTCGCCGCCCTCGCCGACCCGGCCCTCGATCAGGCCGTCGGTGTAGAGCATCAGGCTCCACTCGGCACCCAGCTCCACCTGCATCCGCGGCCAGCGGGCGCCGGGGAGCAGGCCCAGGGCGGGGCCGTTGTTGTCGTAGGGGAGCAGCCGCGCGGGGCGGCCGGGGCGGGCGATCAGCGGGGCCGGATGGCCGGCCAGGCACAGGCCCGCCCGGCGGCCGTCGGGGGCGATGTCGACCGTGCACAGCGTCGCGAAGATCTCCTCGTCGGCCCGCTCGTGCTCCAGCACCTGCTGCAAGGTGTTCAGCAGCTCGTCCCCGCACAGCCCGGCCAGCGTCAGCGCCCGCCAGGCGATGCGCAGCTCCACGCCGAGCGCGGCCTCGTCCGGGCCGTGCCCGCAGACGTCACCGATCATGGCGTGCACGGTGCCGTCGGGGGTGCGCACGGCGTCGTAGAAGTCGCCGCCGAGCAGCGCCCGGGACCGGCCGGGGCGGTAGCGCGCGGCGAAGCGCAGCTGGGAGCCCTCCAGCAGCGGGGTGGGCAGCAGACCGCGCTCCAGCCGGCGGTTCTCCTGCGCGCGCAGCCGGCCCTCGGCGAGCCGCCGCTCGGCGGTGTCGGACCGCTTGCGCTCCACCGCGTACCGGATGGCACGGCTGAGCAGCCGGCCGTCCAGCTCGTCCCGGAAGAGGTAGTCCTGGGCGCCCACGCGCACGGCCTCGGCGCCGCGCTCGGCGTCGCCGGAGGCGGTCAGCGCGAGCACGGCGTGCCGGGGCGCGAGCTGGAGGACGTGCTTGAGCACGGCCAGCTCGTCGTCGCTGTCGCTGCCGCCGGGCGCCGGGAGCGCCAGGTCCAGCAGGATGCAGTGGACGTCGTCGGTGAGCAGCCGCTCGGCCTCGGTGAGGTTGCGGGCGGTACGGACGCGGATCGGCTTGCCGGCCGAGTCCAGCAGGTCGGGCACGATCGGCGAGCCGGCCGGATCGTCCTCGATCAGCAGCAGGGTGAGAGTGGCGCCGGTGCCGTTCACGGCGGTGGCGTCGCGGTGGGCCTCTTCCTTGAGGGGGCCGCCCACGCTGCGGGCGGCCTGCGCCTGACCACTCTCCACGGCCGGGATCGCTCTCTGCCGCGGTACGGGTACGGGCATTGTCTTGGGTTCCTTCCCTCCCCCCGAGGGCACGGGGCGGCGTCGAGGGGTCTCGACCCACCGACCGGGACCATAGCGGCTCGGGCCGCCCCGATGGAATGGTGTGAGCCCCGTCGCTCCGGTGCCCGCCACTGTCATATGCCGCGTTCCCTACCGCAGTTGGACAGGACGACGGCCCGGACGGGATGACGAAGCTCACGTCCTGCCCCGGTTTGGGCGGGGGTTGGCCGTGCGGTGGGTCACATGAGCCACGTCACCAGCTCACATGAGCCGCGCCCGCAGGCCGCATGAGCCGCGCCGGCAGGCCGCCGGGACCGCCCTGAGGCGCCTCAGGCGTCCGGTCGTACGACCCCGAGTATCGGCATCGAGCCGGCGCCCGCGATCGTCACCGTGCGGCCGGGGCGCGGGGCGTGGATGATCGCGCCGTCGCCGATGTACATCGCGACATGGCTGGCGTCCTCGAAGTAGATGATGAGATCGCCGGGTCGCATGTCCTCGACGTCGACGCGCTTCAGCTGCTTCCACTGCTCCTGCGAGGTGCGCGGGACGGGGTGGCCGGCCGTCGCCCAGGCCTGGGAGGTCAGGCCCGAGCAGTCGAAGGAGTCCGGTCCCTCGGCGCCCCACACATACGGCTTGCCGAGCTGCTGCGTGGCGTACTTCACGGCCTTCTCGCCCTGCGCGGAGGCCTTGCCGTGGACGTCCTCGAGTACGCCGGTGTCCAGCCAGGCGGTCTGCGCCTTGTCCGCCGCCTCCCGCTCCAGCTGGGCGAGTCGCTCCTTCTCCTTCTTCTCCAGCCGGGACTGGAGTTTCTCGGCCGCGTCGATCTGCTTCTCGATCTTCTTCTTGGCGGCGGCCTTCGCCTTGCGGCCCTCCTCCAGCTTCTTCCAGCGGGCGGAGGCGTCGTCCGCGTACCCCTGCAACTCCTTCTGGGTGCGGGCCTTTTCCTCCATCAGCTTCTTCGCCGCCTGCTGGCCCTGGAGCACCCGGCCGGCGCCGTCCAGGAACTGGCCCGGGTCGTCGCTGAGCAGGAACTGGGCGGTGGCGGACAGCCCGCCGGTGCGGTACTGGTCGCGGGCCGCGGCGCCCGCCTGGTCCTTCAGCTTCTCCAGCTTCTTCCGGCCCTCGACGATCTTCTTCGCCAGCGCCACGATCTCGGCGGACTGCTTCTTCGCCTTCTCCTCGGCCGCGTTGTAGGCGTCGGTGGCCACGGCCGCGTCGTGGTAGAGCCTGTCGAGCTTCTTGCGGACCTCTTCAAGGTCCTTGCCGGGGGCGGGAGTCGCCGTGGGTGTGGGGGTGGGGGTGGGGGACGCGAACGCCGTGCCGGGTGCCGAGAGGACGGTCACCGTGCAGACCACGGTCAGGGCGGCCGTGAGCAGGCCACGCTTGGCCGAACGCATACCTCTTCCCCCAAACTGATTTACCGTCAGTAACTTACGGTCGTCCGAGGGATCGTGCCACGGCCGCGCGCAAAGCGACAGAGGCCATCGGGAACAGGAATTACCCCGTCCGCGGCCGCGTACGGCGATCTCCTCGCCGATGTGACGAACGACCCGCAAAGATCGTTCCGTCCCCGGTCAGATCCGGGGCGCCAAGGCCCCCCACGCCACAGTCACTTCGCCCTGCCGCCAGCGGGCCGGGGAGTCCGTCACCGGCCAGTCGGCCCTCAGGTCCCGTACGGCGCGCAGCCAGCGCTGCCGGGCGCCGTAGGAGGCGAACGGCGCGGCGGCGGCCCAGGCGCGGTCGAAGTCGCGGAGGAAGGCGTGCACCGGCTCGCCCGGGACGTTGCGGTGGATCAGCGCCTTCGGCAGGCGTTCGGCCAGGTCGGAGGGGCGGTCCAGGGAGCCCAGCCGGGTGGCGAAGGTGACCGTGCGCGGACCCTCGGGGCCGAGCGCGACCCACACGTGCCGCCGCCCGATCTCGTCGCAGGTCCCCTCGACCAGCAGTCCGCCGCGCGAGCCGCCGCCCGCCGGGGCGAGCCGCGCGCACAGCTGCCGCCACACCGCGGCGACCTCGGCCTCGTCGTACTGGCGCAGGACGTTCGCCGCGCGGATCAGCAGCGGCCGTTCGGTGATCGGCACCTCGAAGCCGCCGTGCCGGAAGGTGAGCCCCTCCCGCTCGTACGGCCGGGCTCCCGCCACCCGCTCCGGTTCGATCTCGATGCCGACCACGCGCGTGCGCGGCGCTGCCGCGCGGAGCCGGGTCAGCAGCTCGACGGCGGTCCAGGGCGCGGCGCCGTAGCCCAGGTCGACGGCCACCGGATCGTTCGCGCGGCGCAGCTCGGCGCCGTGCACGGCCGCGATCCAGCGGTCCATGCGGCGGAGCCGGTTGGGGTTGGTCGTCCCGCGCGTCACCGTTCCCACGGGTCGGCGGGTCGCTGCGCGGGCTGTCATGCGTACGAGAGTAAGCGGGTGCGGGGGCGCGGTCCGCCGACGCGTTCCGTATTCGAACGGTTGACCGAGGCAAGGTAATGATTCAGTAAAGCGGCCTGAGAGGGAAATGGCCGGGCACCCCCTTGCTGTTGGACCCCCGTGGAGGGCGCGGTCGGTCCTCCGGCAGGCATGCCCGCAGCAAGGAGGAACGCCACGTGAGCCAGTACGTCAGCAGGCTCGGGCGACGCTCCCCGTCGGCCGGCGCGCGACTCCGGCTGTACCGCAGGCCCCGCCGGGTCGCCATGCTCTCCGTGCACACCTCCCCACTCCACCAGCCCGGCACCGGCGACGCCGGCGGCATGAACGTCTACATCGTGGAGCTGGCCCAGCGGCTGGCCGCCCTCAACATCGAGGTGGAGATCTTCACCCGGGCCACGGCAGGCGGCCTGCCCCCCTCCGTCGAGCTGGCCCCCGGCGTCCTCGTCCGGCACGTCGACGCGGGCCCCTACGAGGGCCTGGCCAAGGAGGACCTCCCGGCCCAGCTGTGCGCCTTCACGCACGGCGTGATGCAGGCGTGGGCCGGCCACCGCCCCGGCCACTACGACCTCGTCCACTCGCACTACTGGCTCTCCGGCCACGTCGGCTGGCTCGCCGCCCAGCGCTGGGGCGTGCCCCTGGTGCACGCCATGCACACCATGGCCAAGGTCAAGAACGCCAACCTGGCCGACGGCGACACCCCCGAGCCCGCCGCCCGGGTCATCGGCGAGACCCAGATCGTGGCCGCCGCCGACCGGCTCATCGCCAACACCGCCGAGGAGGCCGGCGAGCTGGTCCGGCACTACGCGGCCGACCCCGCGAAGGTCGCCGTCGTCCACCCCGGCGTGAACCTGGAGCGCTTCCGCACCGCCGACGGCCGGGCCGCCGCCCGAGCCCGCCTCGGTCTCCCGCGGGACGCCCTGATCCCGCTCTTCGCCGGCCGCATACAGCCCCTGAAGGCGCCGGACGTCCTGCTGCGCGCCGTGGCCGTCCTGCTTGACGAGCGCCCCGAGCTGCGCTCGCGCATCGTCGTCCCGGTCGTCGGCGGCCCGAGCGGCAGCGGGCTCGCCAAGCCGGAGGGGCTGCAGAAGCTCGCGGCCCGGCTGGGCATCGCGGACGTCGTGCGGTTCCGCCCGCCGGTCGGCCAGGAGCAGCTGGCGGACTGGTTCCGGGCCGCCTCAGTCCTCGTCATGCCGTCCTACAGCGAGTCGTTCGGCCTGGTCGCCGTGGAGGCGCAGGCGACCGGCACCCCGGTGCTCGCGGCCTCGGTCGGCGGTCTGCCCGTGGCGGTGCGGGACGGCGAGACCGGCTTCCTGGTCCAGGGCCACGACCCGGCCGACTACGCGCGCGTGCTGCGCCGTTTCGCCGACGATCCCGGCCTGTCCGCGCGCATGGGCGAGGCCGCCGCCGGGCACGCCCAGTCGTTCGGCTGGGACGCGTCCGCCGCCGCCACCGCCGACGTCTACACGGCCGCGACCCAGTCCCACCGCCGTCGCGTACCCTCCCACCATGGGTGATGTGGAGAAGGCCGGGCAGGTCCTGGAGGGCGTCTTCAAGGACGCGGAACTGGAGTGGGAGAGCCCCGCGCCCGGCACCTACGTGGTGAAGCTCCCCGGCAGCCGGAAGCTGTCCACCACGGTGTCCTTCCTGGTCGGCCGGCACTCCCTGTCGCTGAACGCCTTCGTCATCCGCCACCCGGACGAGAACGAGGCCGGCGTCCACCGCTGGCTCCTGGAGCGCAACCTCAAGCTCTACGGCGTCAGTTACGCCGTCGACCGCCTCGGCGACGTCTACGTCACCTCCCGGCTGCCCCTCGCCTCCGTCACCCCGGACGAGATCGACCGCCTCCTCGGCCAGGTCCTGGAGGCGGCCGACGGCGCCTTCAACACCCTCCTGGAGCTGGGCTTCGCCTCCTCGATCCGCAAGGAGTACGCCTGGCGGGTGTCGCGCGGGGAGTCCACGCGGAACCTGGAGGCGTTCATGCACCTGATCGAACGCCCGGCGGACTGACGCGCGGCTCAGCGCGACCTGCTCCGGTAGCGCCCCGGGGTCACCCCGACCAGCCTCTTGAAGTGCCGGGTGAGATGGGCCTGGTCGTAGAACCCGGCCACCGGGGCCACCTCGCCCGGCGGCATCCCGTCGAGCAGCAGCCGCCGGGCCCGCCCGACCCGGCGTGACATCAGGTACTGGTGCGGGGCGATGCCGTACGCGCCGCTGAACGCCCGGACGAGATGCGCCGGATGGGCGTGCAGCAGCCGGCCGGCCTCCTCCAGCGAGACCCCCTCCACGACCCGCGCGTCCAGCAACTCCCGCAGCCGGCGGGCGAGCATCGGATCCCGGGGCCGTCCGGTGGGGGTGCGCCGCCGCAGATGGTCCCGCAGCCGCTCCGCGACGAGGGTCAGCCTGCTCTCCGCCTCCAGCTCGTCGCCGGGCCGGGCGAGGGCGGAGTGCAACTGCCCGACGCGCAGCCGCAGTACGGGATCCCGGAGGTCGGGGGAGTCCACGGCCGGGCCGATGAACTCCTCCCCGAGCCGACTGCCGTCCAGGTAGACGACCCGCTTGCGGAACCCCCCGGGCGTGGCCGGGGAGCCGTTGTGCGGCACGTGCGGCGGCAGCAGCGACACGGTGTCGTGCGGGGTGCCGTGCTCATGCCGGTCGAGGTCGTACCGTACGGCCCCGTCGTCCACGATCAGCAGCGTCCAGGCGTCGTGGACGTGCATCGGATAGGCGTACTCGGTGAAGCGGGCGTGGAACACCTCGGTGACGCCGGACACCCGGGGACGCCACGCGCTGACGAGTTCCTGCCCGGCGGCCATGCAAGGAACGTACAAGACCGGGCCGGCGGCCGTCGGCCAGTCTCATCCCATGAACACCGAACCCCTCCGCTTCGACACGAAGATCGCCGTCCTGCTGCGCGCGGACCTGGAGCCCTGGCAGCGTCTGAACGTCACCGCGTTCCTGGTCAGCGGCCTGGGCACGACGGTCCCCGAGGTGATCGGCGAGCCGTACCAGGACGCCGACGGGGTGCCGTACCTGCCGATGTTCCGGCAGCCGGTGCTGGTCTTCGAGGGCACGAAGGAGACCCTGAGGGCGGCCCACGGCAGGGCACTGAGCCGTGCCCTGCCCCGCGCGGTGTTCACGGCGGACCTGTTCGCCACGGGCAACGACCGCGACAACCGCGCGGCGGTCCGCGCCGTCCCGACGGCCGGCCTGGACCTGGTGGGCCTGGCGCTCCACGGCCCCCGGAACGCCGTGGACAAGACCCTCAAGGGCGCCCGCATGCACCCGTGAGCCCGCTTCCCCTCCTCAGCCGAACATGCCGGGCACGTAGTCGCCGGCGGGCTGCCGGACGATGACGTTCGCCCGGTTGTACGCGTTGATCAGGGCGATGAGGGCGACCAGGGCGGCGAGCTGCTCCTCGTCGTAGTGCTTGACGGCGTTCGCCCACACCTCGTCCGAGACCCCGCCGGCCGCGTCGGCGATCCGCGTCCCCTCCTCCGCCAGCTCCAGCGCGGCCCGCTCGGCGTCACTGAACACGGTCGCCTCACGCCAGACGGCGACCATGTTCAGCCGGGTCTGGGTCTCCCCGGCGTCCAGGGCGTCCTTGGTGTGCATGTCGGTGCAGAACCCGCACCCGTTGATCTGGCTGGCCCGGATCTTCACCAGCTCCTGCGTGGCAGCGGGCAGCGCCGACTCCGCGATCACCTTTCCCGCGGCGTTGAAGTGCTTGAACAGCTTCCCGGCGAACGGGTTGGCGAGGAGGTTGAGCCGAGCTTCCATGGTGTGCTCCTGGGTCGTTGCGGCTGCTTGCACCTCATTGACGGAGGGGGACGGGGAGATGTGACACGGGCGGACGTGGTCTGGGTCACACCACCTGGAAGGCAAGGGGGCTACGGCTTGCGCGGCCAGGCTGGTGCGGGATGAGCCGTTCCCGCCCCCGCCGGGCGCCTGCGCCGATACAGTGCTCAGACCAGCGGGGGAGACGACGATCGTGGACGAGCTGACATTCGCCGTGACGACGGTGTTCGCGGCCCTCCTCAGTGAGGCATCGCAGGACACCTACGCGAAGGCCCGGGGAGATCATCCGGCGTGTCTTGCGACGCGGTGACCGCCCGGACGCCGGCGCCGTTCTGGAGCGGCTCGACGAGGATCGAGCGAGTGTGGAGCGATACTCCGGGGCGTACCGCGATGAGGCGGCGCGCAGTGCGGCAGCCGAGTGGGCTCCGACTCTGGAAGAGCTGATGCGAGTAGACCCGGAAGCCTTTCAGGAGCTACGAGCTCTTACAGGGACGAGCCGTCCGGCAAATGTGATCAACCAGCACAACCACGGCCAGGGCACCTTCATCAACGGCAATATCGAAGGCGGCCTTACGATCAATCACGGCGCAACGCATGGCAGAGACGCCTGAGCCCCTGACCCGGCGGGACCAGCACAACCATGGTCCCGGCATCTTCATCGCCGGCCATGTCATCGGCGACGTGCATCATCACTCGCCGCCCCCGCACGGGCGAAACCCGCCGGACACCCTGTCGAGGGGAGCCGACGCAGGTACGGGTGCGAAGGCACCTGACGCCCAGGAGCCCACCGAGAACGAGGGTGACGAACACAGTCGGCTCGGGTCGCTGATAGGTCATTCCTTAGGCGCACTCATGCTCTTCGGATCCGCGGGTGTCGGAGCGGCAACCACGTTCACCGCGCGCACACCGACAGCGGAGCGCGTCGTGTCGGTCCCCCTGGCGGCCGGCCTCGCCATCGGTGGGCTGATTCCTCTGGCGTTCATGTTCGCCGCACTCGCCGAAGTCTGTGCTGCGGGAGCCGGCAACGCGGCCGCTGCGGCAGTCGGACAAGGCGAGGCAGGCAGGAGCTCCACGGCTCGTCTCAATCTGCGCCACGCCCGACTGCTGGCCCGGACAGCCGACATGAGCTCGGTCCTCGCAGGGTACGTGGCCGCACTCGTCGGGTTCCTGGCGGTGGGCGGAAGAGCGGCGGATCGCGCTCAGCAGGCGCGGGATTCTGCGGTATCGGAAGTCGGGAAAGCCGAGGAGGCATTGAAGAGAAGTGCCCCCTTTTCGTGAGCGAGCCGGGCGGGACCGCGAACGACAGAGTCCACGGCGCGGCGGGAGCGCCCAACCGGTCACCGGAAACCCGTCAGGGGCCCGACCCGCTAAGCGGATCAGGCCCCTGACCTGGTACTACGGCGTCGGGGTGGCGGGATTTGAACCCACGACCTCTTCGTCCCGAACGCGATCGGCCCACCAATACCCTCGCTTTATGGGCTTCGACGTGCGCGGCTGACTTCGACACCGTCCGTTGCTGTCCAGGAGCGTCTTGACCGGGCTGCTTCGTTTGGCCCCCGTTTGGCCCCCCGGATAGAGCTGCAGCCTCGCTGCGCCCGCCCCGGTAAAGCGAGTTGGGAGGTGACCGTCAGACCGGGACCAGGGAGCCGTGATTGGCGAAGTTGTGGCCCTCTTCAGGAAGCACAACGAAGACCCCGGACCCTTGCATTACCACCCCACTGGGGTGCTGGCAGTGCACCGTTCGGTTGACTAGGGTCAGGCTGTTGCCTGGTTTGCTGCAGAGCCTGCGCTTGTTGCTGCGATTCTTCGACTACGCCGCCCAGGGCAGCCCGGCTCGCGCTTTTGACCATCAGCGGCACCAGGGAAGTGACCTGCTGGACAGCCGAGAGTGCGCCCAACCCGGTGAGAAACGCCACCAGTGGGTTGGTGCTTTGCGGATAGGTTGCCGCCACGACGCCTGTCATGGCTCCGCCGACCAGGAGCCGCAACATTCCAGCGTCGCAGTGCGCCTTCCAACCGGGTGCCGGCAGGTGCTCCTCACCGGGTCGTACATCCCGTTGGCGGAGGGGCGGGTCGATCGTGCCTGACTGGACGTACCACGGCATCTGGCGGTGCCACCTGATGGACTTGATGACGTCGACGGCTTCCATTGAGGCACCGCCGGCCGCTCCAACCATCGCCGCTTGGAACCAGTCCATAGTCCGAGGCTAGATGGATACGCTTCTTCCAGGGGCAGTTTTGCTAAATGGCAATGTCGTAGTTCCTGCCGACGCCAGTCCCCATCGGTTGCGAATGAGCAAGAAGGGCCCAGGGATTGGTTGACCCGCAGGCCGTTGCCGGGTCCGCCAGGAATGTTGCAACTGGCTGCGGATGTGATCACGGTTGACCCCGCCGCCGGGGGAGCACGTCCTGAAGCTCATCAGCGCGGCCGGCCAACTCCAGCCGTTGACGGGCGCCAATTCGTCAACGCGTTCAACAACCCGGCCGACCGCCCTCCCGGGATGCAGCAGGCTTACGGCGGTGGGACTCTGGTGTTACGGGGCCGCATCGATGCCCTTATGGCCAGGATCCGAGAGGCTTTGAGATGAAGCTCGGATACTTCATGGCTGCTGCAGTTCTGCTGTCCTCCATACCGTTCGCGGGGATATCGGAGCCTGCTGCCGCTGATGACATTCACACTGTTACATTCCAGGGGTCTTTGCGGGTGATCGACGCGGGTGGATTGGGACTCCCCGCAACCGTGAGAGGGGGCAAATTCACCAGGAAGGCCGGCCTTACCCGCAGTGCCCCCAGTGCGTCCTTCAAGTTCAGTCTGTGCGCGGCTGGTGAGACCAGGGGCGACCTGTTTGTCGGACTGGGGCTCAGTGGCTCCCAAGCGGTTGTCGCCATCTCAAGGCTAAGATTGTACGAGGGCCGAACCTGCGACACCGACGACCTCGACGGATGGCATCAGCCTGTGGTCAGCAGCATCGCCGTTGGCCAAGAGAGGCACGTGAACGTTTCAGTACGGAATGACGAGTTCCAGTCGCCGGATATGGCGGTGGCGGACTTTAACCTGAGGCATGACGTTGGGTAGTCATCGGCGCTCTCGAATGTGGTAGCCAGCACGGTCCCCGGTGACAGTCGCCGGTCTCCAGGTCCAGGCTATCGGGACCGTGGTCCGTCAGATTGGACGCCCCGTAGGTACCGAGGTGGAGTGCGCGGAGTAACCACAACGGCTCCTCGGAGTCACGGCGGAGCGTCGTCAGGGCCTAACAGCGGCTAACACAATGAGCTGAGTTGTCGGTGTGCGATCAGGCAGCAGGCAAGTTTGAGGAACGCTTCGTGGATGTCGGCTCTGCGTTCCCAGCGGATCCGCAGACGTCGGAAGCCGTGCAGCCACGCGAAGCTTCTCTCGATCACCCAGCGGTAGGTGCCAAGTCCAGTGCCGTGCCGTGTTCCGCGGCGGGCGATGGCCGGCACGATGCCGCGAGCGCGGACCTGATCTCGAGATGTCGTGGTCGTAGCCACGGTCGGCGAAGAGCGAGTCGGGTTTGCGGCGCGGTCGTCCGAGCCGGCCGCGGACCGGCGGGATCGCATCGAGCAAGGGCAGGAGCTGGGTGACGTCGTTGCGGTTGCCGCCGGTCAGCAGGACGGCGAGCGGGGTGCCGTGTCCGTCGGTGATGAGGTGGTGTTTCGAGCCTGCCCGGCCCCGGTCGACCGGCGAGGGGCCCGTGTGGCTCCCCCTGTTAGCGCCCTGACATGGGAAGAATCGACCACGCAGCGGGACCAGTCCAGCCGGGAGGCTGCGTTCAGTTCGGCCAGCAGGACCTCGTGGAGCCGTTGCCACACACCGGCCTCGTTCCAGTCCCGCAGGCGTCGCCAGCAGGTCATGCCCGATCCGAATCCCAGCTCCTTCGGGAGGTACTCCCACTGGATGCCGGTGTGCAGCACGTACAGGATCCCGCACAGCACCTCCCGGTCCGGTAACGCCTTGCGGCCGGGATACCGGAAGCGGCGCTCACGCTGCGGCAGCAGCGGCTCCAGGCCGTCCCACAGCTCATCCGACACGATCCACGGCGATGTCCCCACGCCAGCCGAACGTGCAACTCCCGCCACGGACACGGCAACCAGCGCCGATCCACCTCATTGTGTTAGCCGTTGTTACTCGTCACCGCACCGGAGGGGCGCCCCGGCCGACCGAGCAAAGCGCTGAACCTGGAGCAGGCGAAAGCCGTGCTCACCGCGGCGCGTCCGTCACGGCTGTATGCCTACCTCGTGCTCTCGCTCCTCAGCGGTGTGCGCACGGAAGAGGCGCGGCCCCTCACCTGGGATCACGTCTTCCTGGAGACGACGGACAGCATCCCGCCTCACGTCGCGGTGTGGCGTTCGGTACGCAAGCACGGCGAGACCAAGACCAAGAAGAGCCGCCGAACCATCGCTCTGCCGAAGCAGGTGGTCGACGTCCTCGAAGAGCACATGCGATGGCAGAAGCAGGAGCGGGCCTCGAAGGGGATGGAGTGGGACCCGGCCGGCCGCGTCTTCACCACCCGAAGCGGTGAGCCGCTCGATGCGGCCAACGTCCGGCGAGACTTCAAAGCCATCGCGAAGAAGGCTGGGCTCAAGCCGGAGTGGACCCCGAGAGAGCTGCGGCACAGCTTCGTTTCCCTGCTCTCCGATCACGGCATTCCCCTAGAGCGGATCGCGCTCTTGGTCGGTCACAGCAGCCAAGCGACTACAGAGGCGGTCTACCGCAAGCAGCTCCGACCCGTGATCACGCAGGGTGCCGAAGCGATGGATGACATCTTCGCGGAGGAGTGAGAGGGAGCCAGCGATTACGGTCCTATGTGTCCAGCAAGCGGCGGCAGGTGAGGATGAAGTCGTCTGAGCACTGGTACGTCTTCTCTTTCCGCTCCTCGGGATCGAGCTCAGACGCATCCAACGGCGGTTCGCCTGACATGGGCACGTAGGTCCCGCTGTCTACTGCAAGACTAAGCTCCAGTACATTGGCCCACACGCTTAGTGATGACGTGAGTTCCATGGCTGCATTAGCTGCCTCTTCTGGGCCCTCCAGGATTACGAGGCTCTCGGCCTTGTCTGTTTGGCGGACTGCCTCGCTGAACTGCTCAGAGAGGCTTTCGGCGCTGGACTCGCGGTCAATGTAGGCGTCGGTGGCCTCAGAACCTTTCGAGATCGCTTCTGTCGTCAGGGTCACCAGTTGGCTGTAAGCGTCTCGCTGCTGCTGCCGCCGCCAGTGCTCATGCTGAGTACGCCTCTGGTCCCTGCCCGTCAACCGAGCGGAAGCCAGGGTGCCCACCACGCCGATCAACCCGCCGAGTGCTGCCCCTGCCAGACCCGCTATGCCCTGATCCACTTGCTTTGGCCCCCAGGTACACCAGAGGCCCATCCGCGATCATGCGAATGGGCCTCTGGCCAGCGTCGGGGTGGCGGGATTTGAACCCACGACCTCTTCGTCCCGAATGAGGTTCGGTTGGTGATCCTGCCAGCCGCGATGGCGTTTCCGCAGGTCAGATGGGTGGGCTCGGTTGGTGTGGCCTGGCCTGGAAGGGGCTCGGGGAGCGGGTTGGCTCCCAGGTGGCTCCCAGCAGGAAGCGGTCAGCGTGTGCCGTCGAGCTTGCGCATTAGCTCGGTGACCAGCGCGTGGTCGCGAGCGGTGTCGAAAGGCTCGGACGGATCACGCAAGATGCGGCCTTTCGGAACCACTCGTTTCGTTCCGCCTCCCTGGCTGCGAACACGCGCTCGGCCCTGCGGTACACGACAGAGAACACCTCCGGGAGGTCCTACGGGGCCGGTGCGATGGCCAGTGGCTGCTCCGTGATTACGTCCTGCGAGCTCGGTCGCATTTTGACAGCCAAGCCTCGCACCCAATCCTTCCTGAGACGATCAATCAGGCGACTGGGAATAATCATTCTTCAACGTCGAGGGGAGTGGTGCCGCCGGGCGGCCGGGCTGATCGGTGACCGCCGCGTAGCGCCGCTCCAGCAGGACGATTCGGTTGGCCAGTCTTCTCGGAGCTTCCAACCTCGCGGCAGCACTCTGTCACTTGCCAACGCTGACGTCGGTGTTCGAGGACGGCCTTCCAGAGCTCCAGGCGGTGGGGAGAATCCTTCGGGAACGTGAAGCGGAGGACCCCCAAGACAACGGCAGCCACCAGCACGGGTGCGGACCCCGGGTGGTCGGTGAGGAACGGCATGGATCAGCCCTTCCCATCGCACAGGTCGAGCGAGGCGGTGCCCAGCACCACTCGGTAGGTGTCACCGCGGCGGGTAAATCCAGCACCCTTGACCCCGGCTTCCCGGTGGGTCAGGGCCAGAGCCAGGTCGCGAGGTTCGGGATAGCCGGTCCAGCGGTACTCCCATGAGTCGCCGGCGCCCCAGAGTCGACGTACGGGACCGTGCCGGATCACTTCTGGTTCCTTCCGGCGTTCGACTCCGGAGCGCTCCAGAGGGTCCCAGGACAGACTGGTCGCCCAGTGGCCACGCCGATCAACCAGGTTGTAGCGGGAAACGAGACCTGCCAGCAGAGTGGTGGCCTCTCCCGAGATCGGGGGGACCGCTGCCAGTGCGCGGCGCTCCTGCGTGGTGAGGTCGTTGTCCAGCGTGAGATAGGGGTGCCGGGGCACGAGGCTGCGCCTGTTGCCGCGTCGACATCCGGCCGGGTCACCGGTGATGGTCAGCAGCGCACCGGTGGGCAGATGGCGCAGACAGACGGAGTGCTGCCCATGGCACGTGTAGCTGACCTCGTGCCGTAGCCCGGGGATGCCGCGTGAGTTGGCCCCCTCGGTGGCCAGCAGCCGGGTGGCCACGTTCTCCGGGGCGCGCTCCGCCACCATCACCAACTGGTCCCTGCGGGGCGACATCACTGGGTCGTACGAGGCGACAACCGAGTAGTTCCACTTCGCCGTCGGACCGGTGTACACGTTGCCGTTGAAAAGCGCGAGCGCTAGTAGGGCCCGGAAGGCGCGCTGGTCGTCCGAGCAGTCGTCCAGGCCCAGTCCGCGGGTGTTGCTGCTGATCGCGGATCGGGCAGCGGCTCTGCTCTCCCCGGTGTACTGGACGCGAAGTGAGATCCGCTCCTTGGGCGCCATGGTGTGGACGGGGAGTCCGCCCAACTCGCGCGCGGCGGTCAACCGTGCCTGTTGGAAGGGGATGACGTCCCCGGACTCGCGCCGGATACGGCGTGCGAGTGTGGCGATGTCCCTGTCGAGCGTCATGTCCGGCTCCCGGTGGGCGCGTATCAGTGCTCCCGCCCACTGCGCCCCATAGGAGGAACGACAGTTTTCAATCACGCGCGCCCGGCGGCACTTTGCGCCCTCAACCCTGGGTAGTTGCGGGAGGAACCCAGGTCCGACGTAACGGCGAGCGTGGTCGCCTGAGATCGGAGCATAGCGCCTTGAGGGGGTGTGGGCGAGGTATGAGTCGGAGACCCCAACCGCACCGTCATCGGCGCCCACCTGCGCGCAAGGGCGTCAAGTGAGGAGATCCGGCTGAAAGCCTGCTATCGCTGAACTTAGTTACGTGCGTTCAGCGGCAGCGGGGGCGCCTGCGCCGCACTGGAGGCGGAACGCGAGGCGGCCGCCGAGGAAGGCGGCTGCCTGGCTGTCGCTCGAGCTGCCCTGACCGACCGACCCGCATCTGTTCCAACCGCCCCTTGCGCCCGTGGCTACGGGGGTCGGAGTCGCGCCCGCGCGCCCCCCTTCGTGCCCTTCATATTGGAAGTAGCAACGAGATACAGTAATTTGACATTCCATTAGTAAGTCGCAGGTGGGGGAACCGCGGCTGGCCGAGGGGGAGGGACCAGGGCATGGCTTATCCACGTGCGGTGGGTTGGCTCCTGGCCAGTCTCGGCTGGGTTCCGGCGGGTCTTGAGGCTGACGCATAAGCATGCAGGCCCCAGGCACGTTTGAGCGTGGTCAGAGAGTAAGGGTCCAGGCCGCGGGCGTACCGGAGTTCGCCACGGTCAGGTTCGCCCTGCCCGGAGATCAACCGGGGTCATGGGACCTCATCCTGGTCGACGACGAAGACCGTCGTCACGAAGTGAATCTGGCAGCTGGAGACACGGAGACCGTGCGGCCTCTCGTCAGCGACGGGAAGGCTGACTCCGCACGTGTGCTGGCGGCCATGTGGACACGGTGGATGAACGCCGCGGCGACCAACGCTGAGTCCAGCGCGATGGCAGCCACACCGCTGAAGCCGTACGCGCACCAGACGACGGCCGTCTACGGAGCGATGCTTCCCCAGCCCCTGCTGCGTTTCCTCCTAGCCGACGAGCCGGGTACCGGAAAAACGATCATGGCCGGTCTGTACCTGCGTGAGATGCAGAGGCTCGGCCTGATCAAGCGGGCGATCATTGTGTGCCCGGCAAACCTCGCCACGAAGTGGGTGGACGACTTCCAGCGGCTGCTGGGGGGCGGTCTGCGCCAGTTAACCTCAGCCACGGTGCGTGAGGACGCCCTGAACTCCAACGATCTGTGGGTGGTTTCGCTTGAGTTAGCAGCGGTGAATCCCGCGGTACAGGACGCCATCCGGCCGGACAAAGCTGGCTGGGATTTGGTCGTCTTCGACGAGGCGCACCGGCTGACTCCGACTGCCGCCGGATTCCACCAGGTCGGACGGCTGCTGGCCAAGAACACACCGCGGGCGTTGCTGATGACGGCAACGCCCCACCGAGGCAAGGAGTGGCTCTTCCGGCACCTGCTGCACCTGGTCGACCCGGAGATCTACCCGGATCCGGGCAGCGACCCTAACGTCGAGCTCAGTGCCCTGCGCCCTGGCCCCATCCACTTCTTGCGGCGGATGAAGGAGGACTTGGTCGACTACGACGGCACGACCCGGTTGTTCAAGGGCCGCACGGCGCACAACCACAGCGTCCCGCTGTCGCAGACCGAGTACGGCTTCTACAAGGCCGCCCTGGAAATGGTCGACCGGTTCTTCCCTCCGGTGGCGCAGCCGCTTGCCCGCATGGTCTACGGCAAGCGAGCAGCCTCGAGCCTCTACGCTCTGGCCCAGACGCTGCGCCGGCGGCATGAGCACATGGGGGCAATGAGCGAGGCTGAGGCGGCGCTCATCGCCGACCGTGAGGACCACGGTGACGAGGCCGAGGTCGACGAGGCCAAGGTGATCCATACGGTCTCGGCTTCTACGCGGGCGGAGCGAACTGCGATCAACAGCCTTGTGCAGCAGATCGAGGCAACGCTCAACGACTCCCGCTGGCAGCCGTCTAAGTGGAAGCGGCTCACCGACGACTGCCTGGCACTCCACGGGATTCACCCCGGAAGCGGTGATCAGGCCGTGGTCTTCACCGAGTATGCCGACTCTGCCGAGTGGATCGCCCGGCAGCTCCAGGACCAGGGATATAGCGCCCAGCTCTACTCCGGCCGCCAGAGCAAGACCGAACGTGACGAGGCACGCAAGGCATTCATGCGCGGCGAGTTCCAGATCATCGTCACCACCGATGCCGGCAACGAGGGCATCGACCTGCAGGCCGCGCACGTTCTCGTGAACTATGACATCCCGTGGTCCTTGGTCCGCCTCGAACAGCGGATGGGTCGCATCCACCGCGTGGGTCAGCAGCGCGACGTCTACCTCTACAACCTGGTCGCCACCGACACCCGAGAAGGCGTGACCTTGCTGCGCCTCCTGGACAACTTCGTCACGGCGGCGAACGAACTGCGCGGCCAGATGTTCGATAGCCTGTCGGTGGTCGCCGAAATGACCGGCGTTGACTACGACAAGTGGCTGTCGGACCTCTACGGCAACGACGAGGTGAAGAAGCAGCAGGCCATCGACGCAGTCCAGGCGGTCCAGGCCCAGGAACTCGTTCGGGCGGCCCGGAAAGTACGGGACAACGAGCGACGCCTCGCCAGCCAGGTGGACGCGGTGGCCGCGCTGACGCTACTCCAGCGTGACTTATTCGCACGCATCAACCCGGCCATTGTCGAGGCATACCTCGACCGGCTCGCAGCGGCCGGTGTACTGAAGTCCACGCCCACCGCGGCCGGGCCCGGTTTCCGGCGGCTCTCCCGGAGCGGCAAGGCAAGCTTTCCGGCCACGTTGGGCGGACAGAACGAGGTTCACGTCGCCACCAGCGGGGACGTTGTGCGCGAAGCCTCGGAGAGCATCGATGTCGGCGACACCGTCACCCTCGGCCCCGGTGAGCCCGGCTTCAGCGACCTGATTGACATAGCCGAGCACACCCTGGCCGAGGACCTCTACCAGTCCGGCGCCGCGGCAGATCCCACCAGCCTCACCCCGTACGACCTGTACGCGTACGAGGCCACGATGACCGAGAGCAACGGCAAGCGCGCCAGCGTATGGGCCACCTTGATCAAGGTTGACGACAGCGGCACCGCCCGCCCGGTGAGGTGGGAGTCCCTGGCCAACCTCGTGCCCACCGACCAGAACGGCAGTGCACCGCATCCGGCCAGGGAAGGACACGCGCTCACAGCTGCCCGCCGAGTGGCCGCCGCGACCGTCGCAGAGCACCGGAAGGTGCGCGCCGACTGGTTCGCTCAAGCCCGCCGTGACCTGACCAACCTGCCACTGAGCCTCACCGACCGCATCGATGATCGCGCTGCCCGGCTGGAGCTGAGGCACCGGCTTCAGGCCCAGACCGCTCAGCGCCTCGAAGAGCTCGAGCGGCTCGCAGACGTGCAGCTGACCGAACCGAAGCAGGTGGGTCGGATCCGGGTCCTGGCCACTGCCGACATCAGTGTCCAGGCCGAGATCGACGCCGAACTGGTCTCCATGCGACGCGTGCAGCAACTCCTTGAGGATGACGGCTGGACAGTGGCCGATGTCCATACCGAGGGCCGCGGTTACGACCTGGAGGCCCGCCGCCACAGCCAGGTCCGCCATGTCGAGGTCAAGGGCGTGCTCGGCAGCGCGGCCAGCGACGGCATTCGGATGACTGGCAACGAAGTCCTCATCGCTACCCAGCACCGCAAGGAGTACTGGCTGTACGTCATCGACCAGTGTGCCGACGGCAAGGGCCGATTCTTCGGCGCCTATCAGGACCCCGCCACCCTCTTCGCGAACGTCATGACCGGGAACGCGGTGTTCCGCGTCCCGGGCAGCAGTCTCAAGAACGCCCCCGGGAGCAACGCATGACCCGCATGATCGAACGCTGGTTCCCCTGTGCCGAGGTTTCGGTGAACAGTTCAGCGGGGTGGGGAAGCGGTGCGACCGAGATCGGGCTGTTTCCGTGGTTCGCAAAGCGTCCTGTCGCACAGGCCAAGGCAGCGGTGCTCTGCTCGCTGCTGCCCTGGCCAGAGGATCAGGCCGAGCAACAGCGTCTTCAAGAGCTGGTGCACACGGCCATGTCTGGGCGCTACGCCGCCTGGCAGGTACTCCACGACGAGATTCTCAAGGCGAACCCTGAGGGCGCATCGGTCCTGGACCCGTTCAGTGGGCGTGGAATGATCCCGCTCGAGGCGGGGCGGCTTGGGCTTGAAGCCCACGGTGTCGACTACAGCCCGGTCGCGGTGCTGGCCAGCTCGCTCCTCACCGACTTCCCCTTCCGGGACTGGTCTCAGGAGCCGAGCCTGCCATTCGCCGAGGAGAGCGACGCTCTCTACGACGACCGGCCGCGGCTGCTTGTTGACGTTCGCGCCACTCTCGATGAGGTGGGACGCCGGTGGACGGCAGCCATGGCGGACTACTACCCCGAGGTCAACGGCAAGCGACCGTGGGGGTACCTGTGGGCGATCGCCATACCGTGCCAGGAGTGCGGCAACCGGTTCCCTCTGGTCGGCTCGTACGAGCTGCGACGGCCGAGTCAAAAACGTGGCCGCAAGGGCGCCCCGCCTGTCAATGATCCCGGCCAGTCGTTCTACATCGAAGCCGACCCGGCTGCTGGTACCTGCGCACCGGTGGTGCACGAGGGACCTCCAAGGCGTACCCCAACGCTGACACGCGCTCGTACGGCTGAGGGTCGGACGCTGCCGGGGAAGTCGGCGATCTGTCCGTTCTGCAGCCATGTACACCCGCTCGATGTGCATCGCCGACTCACCGACGAGAGGCGTGCCACGGACATGCTCCTAGTGGTGGCCGACCACTCGGACGACTTCGGCAAGGAGTATCGGGAGCCCACCGAAGCGGAGCTCGAGGCTGTCGCCGCAACGCCGGCGGCACTACGTGAGCTGTCCGACCCAAGCCCCTTTCTGAGTGCCGTACCCGACGAACGGATCGCACCGGGCAACAACAACATCATCGGGCCGTCCATCTACGGGGCGCGCACCTACGGCGACTTCATGTGTGATCGGCAGACCCTGGCCTTCGTCATGCTCACCCAGACCATTGCTGAGGTGGCCGACGAACTCATGTACAAGGCGGGGGTGAGCGCTGACTACGCACGGGCGCTGAGCGGATACGCGGGGTCAGTCGTTGCGCGGAAGCTTCGACGTGCTACCCGCGGGTGCACGATCGACATCAGTCGCGCAGGAGTCCATGACATATACGCCAATCAAGGGTCAATTACCTTCTCTCAGGACTTCTTCGAAGTGGGAATCGGCACTGGGCCGGGCTCTTGGGCGTCTCTGTGCAAGAGCAGCATGTCGACGCTTTCGAATCTGATGGCTGATATCCAGGGGACGTCGGTCAGCGTGACTCGGGGGTCGGCTACCTCGATGAATCTGCGGGACGCGTGCATCACTGCTGTGGTCACCGACCCGCCGTACGACGAGATGCTCGCGTACGCCGACTCCTCCGATCTGATCTACGCATGGCTGAAGCGAGCCCTGCACAACACTTGGCCCGAACTCGTCATCACTTCCGACGAACACGGCTGCCAGGAGAAGTCGGAAGAGATCATCGTCAAGCGGGTCCGGGGGGAGGCACCCAACGAGCACCGAACTCGCGAGCATTACGACACGAAGATCGCCGAGGCATTCAGTGAGATGCGTCGCGTGGTCCGCGACGACGGACTGGTGACTATCGTCTTCGGCTCCGGAGACCCGGAGGTCTGGCAGCGCCTGCTCACGGCCATCGAGAAGGCTGGCCTGGTGATGACGGGCTCCTGGCCCGCGAACACTGAGGCGAGCAACCACCAGGGCAAGGCGAACATCGAGACCACCCTGACCATGTCGTGCCGCCCCATGGCGCCCGGACGATCCCCCGGGCGAAAGGGCGCGGTCGAGGCCGAGATCAAGGCCGAGATCAAGCGGCGTTACCCGGACTGGGAGCGGTGGGGCTTGGCGCCGGCGGACATGCTGATGGCCGCTGCCGGACCCGCCATGGAGGTCGTCGGCCGTTACAGCGAGATCCTCGACGCCAAGGGCGAACCCGTCGACATCTACACGTTTCTTCCGCTGGCGCGAGCTGCAGTCCAGGAGGCCATGGCCGTCGAGATCAACCACCAGCCGCTGGAGACCTTTGACGCTCGAACGCGGTTCGCGTTGTGGTGGATCACGCTCTACAACCGCCAGATCCGGGCGAAGTCCGAACTGCGCTGGCAGGCTCTGGCTTCCTCGCTCGACCTGGCGGCGATACGCGACCTGGTTCCTGATGCCGACAAGGGTGTGCGGTTCATCGCCTCCCGGGACTACAAGGGCAAGATCGACGGAGATTCGACCGTGATCGACATTGCCCTCGCGCTCGCAGCTGCCTCGGAGGAGGGCCTACAGGCCATGGGGCAGGTACTGGCGGCCGCAGAGCACACGGCCGACGACACCTTCCTGTGGGCCGCCGTCCAGTTCCTCGCAGACCGGCTTCCCGACAACGACCCGGACTCCGTCCGCTTCACCCGCGTGTTGCGCAACCGGCCCGGCGTGGTCAGTGCCGCTGAGGCCGTTGCTGCGAGCGACTACGAAAAGGGCCAGCCCCAACTGACCGACGACGTCCAATTGCGGCTCATGTGATGACGACCAACACCACCCTCATCCCCGTGAACCTCGTATCCACCAGCCCAGGAGAGCAGCCATGACGACCAGCGTGACGCCGTGGTGGAAGGCGCTCAAGCTCCGCCAAGAGATCCGCAGTGCCTCCGGGCAAATCGATGACGTACAGATGTCGCTGTTCCGGGCCGTTCACGCCACGGGAGCGGACCGGCCGCCCTATGCCGACGCCGACTACTACGGTGACATCACGCATCCGACCGAGCGACTCATCGACCTGCTCAGCGAAATTGCAGTCCGCATCGGTGGTGGCAACGATTACTTGAAAGCCCGAGCAGTCACTCGACTCGACCAGGGCATGGGCGGCGGAAAGTCGCACGCGTGCATCGGCGCCTACCATCTGGCCGCCAACCCAGGGGCGCTACTGCGAACCGAGCTCGGTCAGAAGGTGACCGAGCGCGCGAGGGCCAGGATCGGCCACCCCCTTACCGGCGACCTCGGACGTCCGCATGTCGTCGTGCTGCCCTGCGACAACATGACCCCGGGGGCCGGGGTACAGGAGCTCGACGGGCCTGCGGTCAACCTCTATGAGCGTTTCCTGTGGCGTCTGTTCTCCAAGGACTACACGCTCTTCGAGCGCTACCGGCGGTTCTGGAGCGACAAGCACAAGATCGCTGAGGCCATCAGCGCGGTGAACCGACCCGTTCTGATCATCATCGACGAGGTGCTCGACTACATCGGCAACGGGCTCGATGGCGCGAACCAGACCGACCTGGCAGCCCAGGACATGGCGTTCCTGCGGGCACTGCTCGATGCCGTCAACGATGTCCCCCACGTCTCGATGCTGGTCGTGATGATCGCCTCCGACATCGACAAGACTGCGCTCTCGCCAGCCGCTCAGGCCCGCCGCGACGACCTGAACAGTCAGCTCGACCGCAACGGCCTGCCGACCACCGTGACCGGCGTGGGTGACTTCGCCGACATCCTCCGCCGCCGGCTGTTCGACGCCGAACCCGCCGGTGAGGTGCTCGCCGCGACTGCCGCGCTCTACGAGGACGTGCTGACGGACAAGACCTGGAGCAAGCAGGTCTGGGACCCGATCGGAGCGGGGTGGCGCCGCAACTGGCCCACGCAGATGGCAGCTTGCTACCCGTTCCACCCCATGCTGATGAGCCTGGCGCAGGAAGAGTGGAGCAAGGTCGCCGGTTTCCAGCGAGTCCGGTCCACGATCCGCATCTTCGCCGCCACGGTCTATGCCCTGCAGCAGCGCGGCAAGGCAGGCGAGTGGGTGCCAGCACTCATTGGGCCCGGAGACCTGCCACTGTCGGACAGCACCGTCCGGGAGGCGCTCCTGGGCAGCGGCCTGGTGGAGGACGACCGCACCATCGCGAACTACCGGAGCCTGGCCGAGATCGAAGTTATCAACCACGACGGCTCGTCGGGCGCAGCGCGCCGCCAGGACCTTGAACGGCCATCCAGCACTTGGGGCCCGAACAATCCACGCGCGGCTGAACGTGCGGCCACCTTTATCTTCCTGGCGAGTGTTGTCGGCACCCTGCGCCCGGGGCGGGGCCGCGGAGCCAGTGCTCCTGAGGTCAAGGCGGCCACCAGCGTGCCGGAGACCACGTACACCGTCACCGACGCCGACGGTGTCGTCGATGAGCTGGTCAACCCCAACCGAGGGATGAGTGCTCTCGACATCACTCCCGGCCAGGGCAACAACAAGCCGGCCCGTTACTTCCTCTCCACCCGGCTCACCCACCGCATGCTGGTCAAGAACATCCGGCGCACCATCACCGACGCCGAGCGTGATCAAGTCATCGCCGCCATCTCGAAGCGACTGGCCAGCAACGGCCCCTTCCGCGAGGTGCAGTTCGTCTCGGCGGACCCGCAACGCAGTCCTGCCGACGTCCTTGCCACCGCAGGCTTGGACACCGCCTACACCACCCGGCTCATCGTGCTGGACCCCGCGCAGTACAGCCTGCGCAACGGCATGGAGAAGCCGACCCTTGAGGCTCTCACCGTCGCCATGGGGCTCGGGCAAGGTGCCCAGCAGCTCCCCGTCCAGTGGGCCAGCAGTGCGGTATACGCCGTCGTGAACACCCAGCAGCGAGCCCTGGCACGCAACCTGGCGGTGGAGTATCTAGCGAGGCAGAAGGCTCTACAGGCTCCCGAGATTCAGAACGACGACGAGCTCAAGACCATCGGCGCCAAGGAGCTCGCCGAGGCCAAGACTCAGTTGGAGAGGGCACTCAAGCGGGCGTACCAGCATGTCGCCTACCTCGCCCAGCCCGATCCGGACGGGGAGCGGTACCTCGACCAGCTCACGTTCGACAAGGACAACATCACCGCCCTCGACGGCATGCTCGTCTGGAAGGGCCTCGCTGCTCGGGACAAGGTTTTCGACACTGGCCAGTTCAGCGCCAAGGCTCTCCTGCACAACCTTCGCGACCACGACTACGGCAAGACCCTCTCCGACATCCGAGCCGCCTTCTACAGCGCCCCACGATTGCCGCTGCTGTACGGCGGTGACCGCGACCTTCAGCAGGCGATCTACGATGCTGTCAGCCAGGGCCTGCTGAGCATCGTCGACGGAGCGGGCACCGAGGTGGAGGTCACAGCACCAGGGCAGGTCAACCTCGTGAGCACGGGCCTGCGCCTCGCCAAGCCACAACCCAAGACGTGCGCCGACTGCGACCAGCCGGTTCACGAAGGTTCATGCTTTGTGAGCGCCGACGACACCGTCGACAATGGCTCACCGCGCAAGCCCGGCAGCTCAGGGGTCGACACACCAAGCGTGCCCCGGCAGCGGGAGACCGACAGGCCGAGTCCGGACCAATCTCCGAAAACGGAACAGGTTAAGGACCGGCAGGTCGCCTTCTCGTTCACCAAGAACCTCCTGGCCAACGGTGACAGCGCCGACGGCTTCGCCGCACTATTCCGGGCGTTCTACATGGCCCTGGACGAACGGCAGATCAGCTATCTGCAGGGAACACTCCAGTTGGTGATACAGGCCGATGAGGCTGAACAAATCCAGCAGCGCCTAGAAGAACTCGGCATAAAGGTGACGTTCAAGGAGATCTGACGGGACAGTCAGCATGCCGGTGACGGCGACTCCCCGGTTGTGTGGATAGGCAGTCATCCGTTGGTGCAGTGTGCGGCACCGGGTGAACGGTCTGGAGCAGTATCTGGAGGTGCTGGCTGGGGCGGACGCGCTCTGCGGCTGTCGCCTGACAGACGGCCTCGAAGTCGGCCGCCATAGGGGTCGGCCTTGAGGGAAGCACGAGACGCAGCTCACAGCCCTGCGATGGGTTGTCCCGTGAGTGCCTGGGCGATCTGCCAGCTGCCCTCCGCGGGACGCCTTCAGAAGGACGACGTCGCCCGGCCGAAGGATGGAACGGACAGCCCTGTTGTCCCTGTCAGTGGCGGCGTGGAGGCCGCATGGGCATCCCGTTCCCTTGAGCCGGGCGTTGTCAGTCCCTTCCAATAGCATGCGCCGCCATGAGCATGAGTAGGCGCAGGGAGTGCGAGTTTGCCGGATGCGGCCGGGAGGCAAACCGCGGGGTGCTCTGCCAGAGCCACTACAACCAGAAGCGCCAGGGCAAGCAACTGACCCCTCTCCAAACTCGCAACGCTTGGAGGGGGTGCAACTTCGAGGGGTGCGAGCGTCCACACCTTGCGAAGGGCTACTGCAAGGGGCACTACGACCAGATTCGGAGAGGGCGCGACCTGCGTCCGCTGGTGAACAAGGGCATGAGTGGAACCTGTGGGTTCACCGGTTGCGACAGGTCGCACCAGGCTCGGGGGCTCTGCACTGCGCACTATCAGCAGCTCAGGAAGGGGGCGGTACTCACTCCCCTGTACGACTGGGTGATCAAGCCCGAGGCCAAGTGCGTGGCGATGACAGGGTGCGAGCACGCCGTGTACAGCGGTGGCCTGTGCAGGACACACAGTGATCAGCGGCGCCGCGGAGTGCCGTTCTCCGTTCTTCCTGCCCCTGTTCGAAGGGAATACCAGTGCCGGGGTCCGGAGTGTGCAAGGGCGCGTGAAGATGCGGAAGGGCTATGTCGATCACATGCACTGATGAAGAGACGCGGTCAGTCGCTCACCCCCCTTGTGCTTAGGACTCCGCCCGACGCGGGCCGACAGCTCATAGATCGAGGCGTCTACTGGTGTACTTCGTGTCAGCAGGAACTTCCGCTTACTCACTTCGGAACCGATGCCGGGCGAGGTGGCCTGCCCCGGGGTAACTGCAAGCTGTGTCAGGGGATCGTGACCCGAGCCGGTAAGCACAAGCGATCGTTCTTGGATGTGTATCTCCTTTTTGAGTATCAGGGGTACAAGTGTGCTATTTGCCCGGTGGTGCACGGCGACGGAGATGGTCTGCATCTT
The DNA here is from genome assembly GCF_055564915.1 of Streptomyces sp. NPDC028928. Classification (NCBI taxonomy): domain Bacteria; kingdom Bacillati; phylum Actinomycetota; class Actinomycetes; order Kitasatosporales; family Streptomycetaceae; genus Streptomyces; species Streptomyces sp. NPDC028928. Next base: position 52,221 of record NZ_JBVHVI010000019.1, on the reverse strand, counting down.
GATCACGACCATGAGTGTTGCCCCGACAAGGGTGAGTCCTGCGGTCAATGCATCAGGGGATTGCTGTGCTGGGGATGCAACGGGGGTGTACTTCCGTGGTACGAGCGCATCCGCGGTCAAGCGCCCCCGTATCCGCCGCTGGAGTCGTACCTGAGTGATCCTCCAGCAGCAGCACTTGGGCTAACGACGGCCCAGTCCGGTAGCGAGTAAGGCCGAAAACATCGGTGTGGGGGTAGGGCGAGTGGTCCGGGGTACAGGTCCGGCGTCGGTACCCTGGAGCGCATGTCTACTGCCCCGGTTCGCGTTCGTTTCGCCCCGTCCCCGACCGGCATGTTCCATGTCGGTGGTGCACGGTCCGCTCTCTACAACTGGGCGGTGGCGCGACAGTCCGGCGGCAGGTTCGTCCTGCGGATCGAGGACACCGACGCGGCCCGGAACAAGCCGGAGTGGACCGAGGGCATCATCAGCGCGCTGGCGGCGATCGGCATCCATGGCGAGGACCCGGCCTTCGAGGGGCCGTACTTCCAGTCGCACAACGCCGACCGGCACCGGGAAGCGGCTCAGCAGCTCTTCGCGGCCGGCCGGGCGTACTACTGCGACTGCACCCGGGAGCAGCTGAAGGAGCGCACGGGGTCGGAGCACCTCGGGTACGACGGGTTCTGCCGGGACCGGGGGCTGGCCTTCGAGGAGGGGCGGGCGCTGCGGTTTCGGACGCCGGACGAGGGTGAGACCGTCGTGGTCGACCTGGTCCGCGGGGAGCCGGCGTTCCCGAACAGCGCGATCGAGGACTTCGTGATCGCCCGTGGCGACGGGTCCCCGGTCTTTTTGATCGCCAACGTCGTGGACGACTTGGACGAGGGAATCACGCAGGTCATCCGGGGCGAGGAGCACCTGTCGAACACGCCGAAGCAGCAGCTGCTGTGGGAGGCGCTCGGTGCCAAGCCGCCCGTGTGGGCGCATCTGCCGGTGATCGTGAACGAGAAGCGGCAGAAGCTGTCGAAGCGCCGGGACAAGGTGGCGCTGGAGGACTACCTCGCCGAGGGCTTCCTGCCCGAGGCGATGGTGAACTACCTCATGCTTCTCGGCTGGGGTCCGGGTGACGATCGGGAGATCAGGCCGTACGAGGAGCTGGAGCAGCTCTTCCGGATCGAGGACGTGAACACCGCGCCGGCCTTCTTCGACGTGAAGAAACTGACGGCGTTCAACGGCGAGTACATCCGCGCCCTGTCGCCGGAGCAGTTCGCCGCCGCCTGCGCGCCGTGGCTCGTCGCCCCGTACGCGCCGTGGCGGCCGGAGGCGTTCGACAAGGACGTCTTCGAGGCGGCGGCTTCCCTGGCCCAGACCCGGCTGGCGCTGCTTTCCGAGATCACCAGCTATGTGGACTTCCTGTTCCTCGACGAGCCGGTCGAGGACGAGGCGTCGTGGAACAAGGCGATGAAGGCAGGCGCCGGCGACATCCTGTCGGACGCCCGCGCCGAGCTGGCCGACGTCGCGGACTGGAAGGCGGACGACCTGAAGGCCGTCCTGCTCGCCGTCGGGGAGAAGCACGGGCTGAAGCTGGGCAAGGCCCAGGCGCCCATCCGGGTCGCGGTCACCGGCCGGACGATCGGACTCCCGCTGTTCGAGTCCATGGAGCTGCTCGGCCGGGACCGCGTGCTGGCCCGTCTGGAAGCTGCCAGCAAGAAGCTGGTCGCGCAGGCTTAGCCGCTGGTCAGGCGACCTGCGTCAGGAGGTTGCCCCAGGCGTCGCCGAAGTAGTTCAGGTCGAACCGGGCCAGGGCCTCGTACCCCGCCTTGGCCTCGGTGTGGCGTGCCGCCACACGCTCCCGGACCTGTGCCGGGAGACGGCGGAGGTCCGGGGCCGGCTGGCCAGCCAGTGCGGCGAGGTCGCCCAGGCCGGCCACCGGACGGATGAGGCAGGGCAGGCCGAGGAGTAAAGCCTCGGCGGCGCAACGGCTCCAGCCCTCCCGCATCCGTGGAAGGAAGACACCGACGTCACAGGCGCGCAGCAGACGCAGGTACCGCTCGCGTTCGACGTCGTAGTGCGCGCTGTCGAGGCCGATGGTGTTGCTGCCGCTGGTGATCACCCGCAGTCCGGGAACGCCGGCCAGTGCTGCGGAGACCTCCTCGGTCCCCTTCCAGTGCACGGCCTTGCCCGCGTAGACGCCGATCACGTCGGGTTGTAGGCCGAACTCGGCGCGGCACTCGGCCCGGTCGTAACCGCGTGCCTGCTCTACTTCGGCCATGTCGAAGGCGTTGTAGATCACCCGTACGTTGCGGACGCCTCGGGCGCGAAGCTGGTCGGCCCAGTACGGGGCGACGCACACGACGGCGGCGCACTGCGGCAGAACGCGGAACAGCCGCTCCCAGAGCATGGCCTCGATGGGGGCGGAGTCATGTTGGAGCGGCTCGTAGTGGTGCAGGAGGAACACCGTGCGGGCGCGCATCTCGGGCGTGAACAGCAGCAGGCTGAGGTCGTCCCACACGAAGGTGCCGGTGGTGCCGTGCAGCGCCCGTATGGAAGGTGCCAGGCGGGCGAGGTGGCGGAGCTTGCGCCAGCGGCGGACCCGGTAGGTCCGCTTGTGGTCCGGGACCGTGCGCCATTCCACGTCGTCGGCCGTCACCTCGTGGAGCATCCGTAGGTAGACCCGGCCGCCGGTCCGGCCGACCGGCTCCATCGAGTAGACGACCCGTTTCACGGACGGACCTCCTGTATGTGGTGGACGTACTCGGCGTGCAGGCGCGCGTGCATGCTCTCCAGATGGGGGCCGAGGTCGCGGGCGGCGTCGGCGAGGGGGAGGTGGAAATCGCCCAAGGTCTGGAGGAACCGTCGGCGTCGGTCGAGGTTCGGGGACGCGGCGAGGTCGCGCAGGTTGTGCAGGCGGTCGGCGAGCCGGACGAGGAGCTCCTCGGGCGGGAGCGCGGCCTGCTTCGCGCGCCAGCGGGTCTCGTCGCCGACGGACTTCGTGCGCTGTTCGAGGCGGTGGTCGGCCGTCATGGCACGCAGGCGAGCGGTGAACGGGCCGCCGAGGTGATGGACGAGCAGTGCCTCCGCCTCAGGGGACACCTCCAAGGCGTCATGGAGGAGAGCGAGGAGGAGGGTTTCGGGGCGCCGGACGCCGATCTCCGTTCGCAGAAGCCTGACGACGGCCAGCGGGTGCTCCAGGTAAGGCGTGCCCTGGTCGCGGGTGTGGCCGTCGTAGACCGTGAGAGCGAGGCCGGCGGCCACGCGGGCGCGGGACTGCTCGTTCAGGCTCCACGCCGCGGCACCGAGCACGGTCAGGACGTGGTCGAGATCGATGGGATCCATCCGCCTCACCTCGTACGAAGGGACGCGGCACGGGGATCGGGGACGTGGTCGGCGAGCAGCAGGGTGTCCCCGACGGCGAGGGCGTCGAGGCGCAGCTCCACCGCCGCCGCCAGGGCTTGCTCAGCGGTCCGCAGGATCGGGGTGCCTTTGCGGTTGAAGGATGTGTTCAGCAGCAGCGGCAGCCCGGTGAGGTCGCGGAACTGCTCAAGGAGATCGCGCAGGCCCTGGTGGTCGGCGCCGACGGACTGGACGCGGGCGGTGCCGTCGTGGTGGGTGACCCCCGCGACGCGGTCGGCTCGGCACCGGCGGACGGTGGCGACACGGTTCATGAAGGGGTCGCCCGCCGACATGAACCATTCCGTGGCGTGCTCGGCGAGGACGGCCGGCGCGAACGGGCGGTACGCGGCTCGCTTCTTGATCGCGTTGAGTCGGTCCCGCGTGGCGGCGCGACCGGGGTGGGCGAGGATCGAGCGATGGCCGAGGGCACGCGGCCCGAATTCGAGCTGTCCCTGCACCCAGCCGACGATGCGGTGCTCGGCGAGCAGTGCCGCCACTGTGGGTGCCAGTCCGAGCCCGAGGCGGGGCAAGGCGTGGTAGCCGGACGGCCTCGGCGTCGTCGGCAGCGCGCCCGGATCGGGGCCCCAGGCCGCGTCGGTCGGCACCGGAACGCGCTCCTGCCCGAGCTGGTAGTGCCAGCCGTAGAGTGCGGCGCCCACGGCCGTGCCGGCGTCGTGTGGGGCCGGTGCGACGAAGAGGGTGTCAAAGCCACTGTCGGCGGCCAGCTGGCCGTTGAGGTGGGAGTTCAGGGCGCATCCGCCCGAGAACACCAACGCTGAGGCCCGAGTGAGTCGTTGCAGGTGGCGGGCGATGTGGACGACCGATCCGGCGAAGACCTCCTGGACGGCGGCGGCCAGGTCGGCACGCTTGTGCTCCGGCTGTTCCGCGACGTTGTCGACGGTCCAGGCCCGGCCATCGAGCAGCAGCGGCGTGCTGCCGTCCGCGGAACCCCACGGGTGGTCGATGCGGACCTCGCCCTCGTCGCCGAGCCGGACCAGTTCGCGGATGTGTGTTCCGTAGCGCTGGGGATCGCCGAAGGCCGCGAGCGCCATCATGCTGCCCTCGGGCTCATCGCCGGGCGGGATCACCCGCCGGGCGAGGTTCCGGTAGAAGTGCCCGAGGGAGGAGTGGACGCGCCGGGGCCCGACCGGGCCCGGCACGACGGCCGGCATGCCCTGGTGGAGGCGGTCGATGCGATCGGGCCACAGGTCGTACCCCGTGATGCGCTCCCGGCCCGGGCCGAAGTCGGAGCCCAGTGAGGAGCCGCCGGCGTCGATGACGAGGCCCGCGGCGTGCTCGTGCCCGGAGAGCAGGTAGCCGGAGAGCACATGGGCCGTGTGGTGGGAGAGGAGGCGGAGGTGTTCGCCGAGAGGGGCGGGCAGGAGGACGGCGAGTTCCTCCCGCTCCTCGGCCAGCCACCAGCCGGCCGCGGGGTTGGGACGCATGGAGGCCGCCCAGACGGCGTCCACGTCCTCCGGTTCGATGCCGGCGGCCTCCAGGCACCACTGGAGTGCGCGGGTCGGGGCGGTGAGCGTGCCCTTGCGGGTGGGGTGGTTGTGCTTGACGCCGCTCCAGCGCTCCTCCTCGGCGGCGTAGATGCGGCCGTCGACGACTAACGCGGCGGCCGTGTCGTGGTGGAAGTTCAGTCCGAGGACTGCGGGCATGGTGGTGTACCTCCCGGTCAGACGGTGAGGGCGGGGACGAGTGCGGCGCCGGAGTCGGTGTACTCGTGGCAGCGCAGGCAGAACCGGAAGTGGTGCGCGCGCGGCGCGAACACCTTGGCCGCGAAGTCCTCGTCCCAGATGCTGAACTCGCTGTCGTCCTTCGCCATGGCGTTGAAGCAGCGGTAGCAGGACCCGTCCATCTCGATCATCAGGTGCTGGTCGAGGTAGCGGTCGCAGAGGCCGCGCAGCTCGTTCGCCGGCTGGCCCACGTCGACGTGGTGCACGTGGTTGGTGACATGAATGGCGCCGTACTGCTCACACAGCGCCCCGAGCTGCGTGAGCCGGGTGGAACTGATGCCTTCCAGGACACTGTTGACGACCACGGTCTTGCCGGCTTCGCGGAGGCGGGGCACGACGGCGCGCACCTCGTCGTAGTTCCCGTGTTCGTCGTCGCAGCCGATGAGGATCTGGTCGTATGAGCGGAGGGTCGCCTCCATGATCGGCTGGTTGCGGGCCAGGGTTATGGCGTTCGTGCCCAGGACCATGACCTTGTCCGGCAACCGCGTGCGGGCGGCGTCGCTGAGCGCCGGGAAGTCCCGGTGCACGGTGGGTTCGCCGCCGTTGATGTGCAGCTGCTGGAAGGGGATGGTCTCCAGCCGGGTCAGGATGGTGGAGAACAGCGACAGGGACATGTTCTCGCCCTGGGCGCCGTCGGCGAAGATGCAGAAGTCGCAGTGCCGGTTGCACTTCGTGGTGATCTTGACCTTCGCGGTTTTGAGGGTGCGGGGCACTGGCGCACGCGCGGTCATTGGCGAGACTCCTTGGGTCAGAGGTGGACGTCATCGGGCGTGAGACTGAGGAAGTCCTGGACGGTGGTCTTCTCCCGGTGCCAGCGCGCGAGGGTCACGCGCAGCGTGTCGGCGGTGGTCGGTCCGGTCGGGATCAACGCCGCCATTCGGGCGGCCAGCTGCTGGGCCGGTGTGGTCTTTTCTGCCGCCAGCGCGGTCAAGGTCTGGGCGGCGGAGCGGAGTTCCTTCGCCTCCCGCCGGATCAGGTACTCGGTCGCCACGCCGGGCGGCGGATCGAGGTAGTACAGCCAGCGGGCGACACGTACACGGAGCATGCCGGCCGTCATCACCCAGTCAGTACGAGCGTGCTCATGCCCCTGGCCGTCTGGGCGGTCCCCGTCAGGAACGCGGCGCATGGCCGCCTCCAGAGCTACATGGGCCGCGCGGAGCAGGTGGCGCGGACTCCGTGGTCGGACATCGGCATGGTGCTCCGAGTGCCGGAGGAACAGCTCGGCGTATCCGTCCAGTCCCTCCGGCCGCCACTGGGTGAGGGCCGCCGTCTTTCCGGGGCAGCGGGTACGGGTCGCCAGTGCCGCGGCGGCGAACCAGCACGGAGCGAGGTAGTGCCACGCCACGCAGTGGCGCCGGTAAGCGGCGACGTCCTCGACCACGTTGTCCGTGCTGTCCGCAGCCAGCTGGTATCGGCCGCCCATCCGAGCCTGGAGGATCCCCCGATAGAACCGCTCGTCCACCGCGCACCAGGGCGCCATCTGGGCCCGGGACTTCCACCGCTGGAAGTCCCGCGCGCTGCCGCTGATCAGTGACCAGGTCGCGAGTTCCGGCGCGGACACGAGCCGCCCGTCCGCCTCGATCACGGTGAACGCGAAGCCGGGCGGGTGCTCCAGGAGACGTCGATGGGAGACCTCCCGGCCGACTGCGGCGGCGTGTGCGGCGGCCAGGCGGTGATTCCACTCTTCCCAGTCCACAGGTGCCTGGCGCAGGAGAACGCGTACGTCGATGTCGGAGTGCGGAGCCAGCAGATCGGCCGGCTGCCACTTGTGGGTGAGCATCACGGCCCCGACGCCGTGAGCGTCCAGCTCGCCTTCGTACAGAGCGCCGAGTCCCTGGTAGAGAGGCGGCGCGTCGACCACGACCATCACCGCTCCCCGGTGGAGGCGCGGGCGCAGGAGGGGCCAGCCGCTTCCGTGGGCAGGACGGGGAGCAGAGGCAGGACCGGAGTGCCTTCGGGGCGCTCCAGCCGGTCCCAGCGCAGGTCGTAGTCGACGTAGTGGAAGCCCTGCCAGGCGTCGTTGGTGTTGCGGTTGAGCATGGCCTGGAAGAGGTGGGCGAAGGCGTCGCCGAGTGTGCCGTCGGCGAGGTGAGGCTTCAGGGGGATGTTGCGGTTGTGCAGGATGCAGGGTCGCGCCACACCCGTGGGTGTGATCTTGATCCGGTTGGCGTCGGAGCAGGTGGCGCAGCTGGAGTTGGAGATGAAGCCGATCGACCCCGCCCAGCCGTCGGGACGGAGGTACTGCCCGGGGCTGCGGACGCCCAGCTGGTCCCGGGGGACTTCGCCGGCGTCCGCGAACCACTCGTGGAGACGGTCACGCACCTCCGCTTCGGTGATGAACTCGGTGTTGAACAGCGCCTGGGCAGGACCGATGTTCTGGAGTTCGATCAGGCGGACGGCGACGGGCAGGTCGCGGGCGAGTTCGGCCACGGCGAAGGCGTCGTCCAGGTAGGTGCGCTGAAGAACGCAGTTGATCTTCACTCGCAGGCCGAGGGAGAGGGCGGCGTCGAGGGTGCTCCGGGTGGTACGCGGGTCGCCGCCGCCCATGATCGCAGCGGACCGTGCCGGGTCGAGGCTGTGGAGGCTGAGGTTGAGGTAGGTCAGGCCGGCGTCGTGGAGCTGTTCGACGCTCAGCCCCCGGCGCAGGTTGCCGTGGCTGGTCATGCCGATCGCGGCGTCGGGCCCGAGGCCGTCGGCGAGGCCCGCGATGACGTCGAGGATGTCGGCTCGGAGGGTCGGTTCACCGCCGGAGCAGTGTGCCTTCCTGATCTTCCAGGTCCCGGCCTCGGTGGCGATGGCCGCGTAGTCGGAGGCGGTCAGGGGCCGGTCCTTGTGCCCGTAGTCCGGCATGCACCGCGGCTTGCAGAACACGCAGTCCAGGTTGCACAGGGAGTTCAGGGTGAAGGCCAGGTAGGGGTGGTTGCGGCCTGCGGCGGCGAAGGCGGCGGCCAGATCGTCGTGGTCTGCGGTGGGCATTGGTCAGCCTCCTACGAGCGGAGAGCGGGTGGCGGGCGCCTCGGCCAGGCCGTTGAGGGGCTGGCCCGAGAGATAGCGGTGGAGGTTGTCGGCGAAGAACGCCACCGCCCCGTCCATGTACGCGCGGCAGAACACCGAGCTTTTCGGGGTGAGTACGACCCGGGGGTGGAGCCGAAGCGGATGACGGGCGGGCAGCGGTTTCGGATCGAAAACGTCCAGGGCCGCGCCGCGAAGGTGGCCGGTGTCGAGGGAGGCCAAGAGGGCCGGCTGGTCGACGGTTGCCGCGCGGCCGAGGTTGAGGAAGAGAGAGCGGGGCTTGCACGCCGAGAAGAGGTCATGGTCGAAGTAGCGGTCCGTCGCCGGGGTCGCGGGCAGCAGATTGACCACTACGTCGGCGACGGACACCGCCTGGTGCACCGCCGTCGTGTGGACCCACGTGATCCCGCCCTCGGAAGCCGCAGGTGGCGTCCGGCGTACTCCGATGACGTTCATGCCGAAGGCCCGAGCGGCCTGGGCGAGGTGGCGTCCGACGCTGCCGCAGCCGACGATGGTCATCGTCGCCCCCGCCAGGTCGAAGAACTCCTCGGCCAGGTCGTCCTTCCACCAGCCGCGGTTCCGCTGGACGCGCTGGCTGGTGAACAGCCCGCGGGAGAAGCCCAGGACCAGGCCCATGGCGTGCTCGGTCATGGGCCTGCCGTGGAAGCCGTACGAGCGGGTCAGGGCCACCCCGACGGAGTGCGCCTCGGCGACGGGCAGATGGTCGGTGCCGGCGGCCGGGGAAGCGATCCACTTCAGATGTGGCGCGGCGAACAGCCACGAGGGCGCGAATCGCCACCCGAAGTAGACGTGTGCTTCGGCCAGCTGGTGCGGCACGGCCTCCTCGGTCGCCCTGCGGAACTCAATGCCGGGGAAGGCGGCGGACAGCGCACGCTCGTGTTCGGAGGACAGCCGCCAGAAGGAGTGCGGGGACTCCAGGCTGATCAGCACCACCGGCTGGTTCATCGCGCGCGGCCCTCCGCGGTGGCTGACCGCGCCAGCGCCCAAGGGGCGATGCGGTCCATGACGGAACCGACGCTGGCCTCGTAGTCGTGGCGGGAGCGCACCAGGGCCGCCCCGGCGCTCCGGAGCCGATCGCGTTCTCGAGGTAGGACGGTCAGGGCCCGGTGCAGGGCGGATGCCAGGGACCTGGGGTCCTGCGGTGCGGCCGTGAAGCCGGTCTCGCCGTCGATGACGGTCTGGGCCAGGCCGCCGGCCGTGGTCGCGACCACCGGGCCAGCACCGGCTGCGAACGCCTCCAGGGGTATCCGGCCGAAGGGCTCCTCGCGAGAGGGAACGATGACCGCGCGTAGGGCCGGGCTGTGCAGCCAGGCACGGATCGCGGGGGTGAAGCGAGTGATCAGAGTCGCGTCCAGATCGTGCGCGCGGATGTGTGCCGCCAGGTCCTGCTGGTACGAGGAGGGGTGCTTGTGTTCCTCCGAGGTCACGGCAGCCAGCAGCAGGTGAGGAACGGGGACACCGCGTTCCTTCAGCAGGCGCAACGCCTCCAGGAGATCTTCGAAGCCTTTCGTCGGGACTGCGCGGCCCATGGCGAGAAGGAATCCGGCGCGGGCCTTGAAAGGCAGCGGCAGAGCCGTGGTCGGCCTGACCATCTCCTCACGGATCAGTCCGTTCGGGATGCTCACGATGCTCGACCGAGGGACGGCGTAGTTGACGACGAGGTGGCCTCGCATGTGGGAGGAGATAGCCCCGACGCGCGCACCTCGGAGTGTCGCCGCCCGCAGGGCGTCCCGCTCCCAGCGGACGCGGGAGACGTCCTTGGGCCGCGTCAGCGCGGTCGTGGAGCGGGGCACGAGCAGCAGGTCCGTGGTCGGCGACGTGTAGGGCGCGAGCCCGAGGAACGGGATGTCGAGGCCGACGAGGAGGCACCGGCTCCCCCGCGCGGCGATGCGTATGGCCGCCTCGCCCGCCAGGTCGCACAGCTGAACCGAGCCGCGGACCGAGTCCGGCGGCGCGTTGACCTTCGGGATCGTGATGACCTCGGCCGCGGCCTGCCGCAGCATCTGCCGCACCTCGCCGGCCCACCGCTGATCGTGCGCTCCCGCGGCCTCGGGCACGTGCGGGGTGATCACTGAGAGGCGGCCTGCCGGCAGGAGCCGGGCCAGTGCCGTGAGGAAGGCGCGGTTGCTGAAGCCGGTGCCCGACTCCGCGCCGTAGAAGCCCTCGTGGAGAGCGACGACGACCCTGGGCTGGCGAGCGGCCTCCGGCACAGCCGTGAGTGAGGGTGGGGAAGTCGCATGGTCGATGCGCACTGTGTGGTGCCTCCTTGGAGGACGGGTTTGGGCAGGCGTGGACATCAGGCGCCGGCGGACGAAGAGCACGGCCTGTGGGTGAGTCGGCACCAGGCACGAGAGCCGCTGGTGCCAGTCGTCAGCGACCAGGCATCGGCCAAGGCATGGACGATGACCAGTCCCCGTCCTGATTCGGCCTGCTCGTCAGGAGCGGTAGGAGAAGCGGGTGCCGGGCGGGAACAGCCGCCGTCGGTGACGGTGATCTCGATCTCCAGGCCGCCACTGGCCAGACTCCTGCGGTCGACGCACAGAACCAACGGAGGACTGCCCGAGACGAAGGCGTTCGTCGCGAGCTCCGACCCGATCAGGCGGGCATCGGCAAGTACGTCCTCCTCAGTGCCACGCAGCGCCAGCGTCACGGCGCCCCGGGCGACCTCGGCCGCTTCCGGTCCGTACGGCAGATCCGTGATCAGGGAGGTCGTGCCGTCACCAGCGGCAAGCCCTCGTCCGGGGGCGGAGGTTGGTCGTCCGGCGTCACGGTCCAGCACACCGCCCGGTCGGCCTGGGGAGGTGCTCGTGTGCTGTCTCAAGGCCCACCTCTTTCTCCGTCGGCTCGGAAGACGGGCGCCTCCGCCGGGATCCAAGAACACAGGAGAGGGAAGGTCAGACAGGACCCGATCAGTGGGTCAACTCGGTCAACTTCCATGGGACGGTGGTGAATCGTCCGTCCAGGGGCATCACCATGGGGCCCGCGAAGTGATGGACAAACCACTGGAGCGAAGGGTGGTTGCACGTGGCACCGCAGACAGGCGAGCCCAATGTCGTACTGGCGGGGTGCCTCGACGAACTCGGGTGGAGTCCGAAGGCGCTCGCTCGCAAGCTCAACCGAGTGTTCGGCGCGGGGACGGTGGCCGAGTCGGCGCCGTACCACTGGCGGGACGCCGGGTCCCTGCCGCGTTCGCCATTGCCGGTGATGGCCGCCTACGTGCTCTCCCAGGAGCTGGGTAGGAATGTCTCGGTGGCCGAACTGTGGCAGGGCCGTGTGGGCGACTCGTCAGCGCTGGTCCCCGCGGACACGGATCTCGCGCGGCCTTGGACCGCGCAGGGCATGGAGGCGATCGTGGAGGACTGGGTGATGGGAGGGCTCGTCGACCGTCGCCGGTTCCTCGCGATCTCGGGCGCGGGACTCCTCGCGATCGTCGCCCAGTACCTCGACGGCACTGCGGGACGCGGTCAGTACACGCCTCGAATGACGTCGTCGCTCGGCACCGATCCGCTCGTGGATCAAGTCGAGCAGCATCTTCCCATGCTCCAGTTGCTCGATGACGAGCACGGAGGGGCACGTCATCTGCCTTACGTTGGAGCCCAGTTCCGGGCCGTCGGGCTGCTGATTCGCGAAGGCGGCCACTCTCCGGCTGTCGCGAGCCGTCTGATCCGCGCGCTGGCGGAGATCGGCCAGTTGGCCGGCTGGATGGCCTTCGACGCGGCCGACCACGGACTGGCGCAGCGCTACTTCGTCACGGCGCTTCGGGCCGCCCATCAGGTCAATGACCTTCCCCTGTGTGCCCACATCCTGGGCGACCTGTCCTTCCAGGCGGCGAGTCGAGGACACCCCGCGGACGCCATCGCCCTCGGAGAGGCCGCGCGCCGTGCGAGCGATGCCGCCCCGCTGGCCGTCCGGGCGTCCGTCCTGTCCCGGCTCGCCTACGCCTACGCCGCCGCCGGCCGTGACAACGACTTCGCCCACACTCGTGGCGCTGCCCGCGAACTGATCGCAAGCCGGGACGGCCGCCAAGAAGAGCCCCGCTGGATGTACTTCCTCACCGACAACCACCTGGACTGCCAGGCTGGTTACGGCCTCATCCAGATGGGTCGTGCACAGCAAAAGGCGGAGAGCGGAAAGAAGAGCCGTCGCTTTCTCGCCCAGGGGACCGAGATGCTCAGGTCCGGGGCGTACGACGTGCCGCGCGGCGACCCAAGCCAGCGCCGAGCCATGTTCGAGGGAGCCTGGCTGGCCCTGGGACACAGCGCGCACGGAGACCTGGAGGCAGCCTGCGAGATCGGCCGAATCGCCGCCGACCGCCTCGATGTCGTCCGCTCGCCTCGCAGCGCCGCGCTGCTCCACCAACTTGCTGCCGACCTCCGTCGCCGACAGCGCAACCCTCACGTGCGCGGCTTCCTGCCGGCCCTGGAGAACGCCCTCGCCCAACACGCCCCATCGACGCAACCCGGCCGTTAGGGTCAGGTTCATGACCGCAGGGGAGCGCGTTGTCGTTGTCGGGGCTGGGGTGGCTGGGCTCACCACGGCCGTCGTTCTCGCCGAGGCCGGGGCTTCGGTGCACGTGATCGCCGAGCAGGTGCCGGGGGGCACGTCGCTGGCGGCCGGGGCGATGTGGGGGCCTTACCTGGTCGAACCGAAGGACAAGGTCGACCAGTGGGGACAACGGTCCCTGGAGATCTTCCGGGAACTGGCCCAGGACCCGGCGACGGGCGTCCGGCTCACCAGTGGCATCGAAGCGTCCCGCACGGCCGAGGCCGCGCCGGACTGGGCCACCACTTTGCCTGGCTTCCGACCGTGCGAGCGGGCCGAACTACCGGCCGGGTTCACGGCGGGCTACCGGTTCACCGTGCCACTGATCGACATGCCTACCTACCTCGACTACCTCCTGCGCCGGCTCCGCGACGCCGGGGGTGTGGTCGAGCGGCGACGGCTGACCTCGTTCTCGGAGGCCGGTCCGGCTTCGGCGATCATCAACTGCGCGGGCCTTGGCGCACGCGACCTGGTTCCGGACCCTGACCTCCGGCCCATCCGCGGCCAGCACGTCGTCGTCACCAACCCCGGGCTGACCGAGTTCTTCTCCGAGGACACCGGCCTCTCCCCGGACCTCCTGTGCTTCTACCCCCACGGCGACACCGTGGTCCTGGGCGGCACAGCGATCGACGGCGAAGGCGATCTGGCCCCCGACGACAAGGCGGCGGCCAGCATCCTCGCCCGCTGTGCCGAGGTCGAGCCCCGCCTCGCCGAGGCCCGTGTCCTGGAGCACCGGGTCGGCGCTCGACCGACCCGCGCCACGGTCCGTGTGGAGAGCGACCGGTGGGAGGACGGCACCGTGGTCGTGCACAACTACGGGCACGGGGGTGCCGGCGTCACGCTGTCGTGGGGTTGTGCCGAGGAGGCTCGGACGTTGCTGGCCACCAAGTGATCCAACCCCGGCGAGCAACATGGCACCGGTCTTGAGCACGGCGCATGACGCGCATAGCTACAGCAGCTCCTCTTCCAGCTCGCCGTCCCCTGCGTCGCCGTCACCCGGATCGTGGCTGCCGAAGTCGGGGTGGTCCCTGTCGGAGTGGTGGGCGAGGTGGAGCGGGGCGGAGCGCAGGGTGCGGTGGTCCCACGCGACGGCCTGGTCGCACTGGCGGGCGATGAAAGCCACGAGGTCGCCGGACTCCCAGCCACCTGGGCTGGGGATAGCGATCTCGATGCGGCTGGTGGCGTGGAGGTCCTTGTTCATCGGATTGAAGGGAAGGGTGTGGAAGTCCTCCCGGGTTCGCCGGTTGCCCTCGCGCAGCATGGGTGAGTTGCCGGCCTGCTGACGCGACTGCTGCGTGAGCATCCAGACCGTTTCGTGGGGGTGCCTCTTCTCGAAGATCAGGGTTCGCCGGTAGCTGGGGCTCATAGTGGCGAGGTCGTCGGCGCCGTCGCCGTAGACCGTGGCAGGCCGTGCTGCGTGGTGGCCGAAGGCGATCCGGACGATGGCCACGTCAACGCCGTCCTGGGCGAGGCCGCGACCGGGGAGCAGGCCACCGGTGAACGGGTTGTCGCCCATGCCGGGGTAGATGCTCCGGCTGCCCTCTTTGTCGAGCACGAGGACAACACGGTTGTGACCCTCTGGGAGGATGAGGCTGTCCAAGGCGGTCTCGATGTGGTCGCGGACCGCGCGGGCCCCGTTGCCGTTCCGGCCCCAGTTCTCGTTGCCGATCTCGCTGGCATGGTAGGCAGCCCGTCCCTCGGCGAAGCGCAGCCACTGGCCATTGTGGTACATCTCGGTGTACGGCGGGGTCTCGGCGTCGGGTGTGAAGTGCATCGCGACCAGGCAAGCGACGAGCTTGGGTCGCCGGGGTGCCTGGCCGTGTACACGCCGGTAGTTGTGGCGGCGCAGGTGGATACCGACCACGGTGACGGGTTCGGTGAGGGGCGCTTCCATGCGGACGTCCGGCGCGGCGCACGTCGCGCGCGCGAGCCGGTCATCGATGATGCCGGCGTTCTGGAAGATGTGGCGCAAGGCCGCGCTGGCGCGGAAGTCCGTCTCCTCGTCTTTCGCCGGGACGTCGGCCGCGGTGAGGAACTGGCTGACGACCCCGGCTGCGGCGAGCGCCTTGCGGGTGGGGGGCTTGCCGTCGTTGGGGATGGGCTTGCCGTCCCAGGTGGTTTCGCAGATGGCGGCGACGAGCCGGTCGGGGTCGTCAGAGTGGAAGAAGCCACTCGAGCGGACGATGCTCGTGCGGTCGTGGGAGCCGTGCATGGTCAGTTCGGGGATCTTGCGGAACTCCACTGTGATGGCTGGCGCGATGTCTACGATCTTCGCGTCGAACCTGGCGTCCGATCCGACGAGAGCTTCGGGGATCGGCACTCCGTAGTCTTGGCGGAGTTGGCGCATGACGCGGCGGGGGGTGGTGTCCGCGGCGTGGACGACGACCAGGCGCATGGACTTCCAGCCGGCGGCCTCCAGTGCCTGGGGCAGTTTCTTGGCTGGGATGGGTCCGCGGGTGATGGTGGCACCTGGGATTGTGTAGCGGGACTTGTCGTATGTGATCGGCTGGACGCCGAGGACATCGGCGATGTGGGTGGTCATGCGCAGGGTGAAGTACGCACCCACGCCCTTGCCGACGAGGTGACTGCCCTTGTTGCGAAAGACGGCGCGGACGCGTTCGAGGTCCCCGTCAGCCTTGTCGGGCAATGTCACTGGGGTGAGTCCGCATGCCTGGACGATGGCGGCGGTGTGGCCGCGGAACTCCGTCTTCCAGATGAGGCGGCCGTTGTTGTCTCGGAGCTTTTCGCCGTCAGGGCCGCGCTGGGGCACGTGGCGTACCGGGACGCGCAGGAGGGTGTCGAACTGCGGGTGGTTGAGGGTGACCGTCTTGACGTTGCTCCAGTGGTCGGCAACCCGCGTGACGTGGCAGTCGAAGCGGAGAACCGGGTCGGGCAGGCCGCGCTGAGTTTCTCCGGTGACGGAGACATAGGCCATCGCCCATCCCGTCCGTTCGTTCGACCTTCCCTGGTAGATGGTGCGGTAGTAGGGATAGTCCCACGCCACCAGCCTCTTGGCGTCGTATGCCAGCCCGACGCGGAAGGTCGTAGCGCGCTGGGCGGGATCGGCTTTGTCGATCATGGGATGTGCCGCGAGGCGTTGGATGACGGCCCAGCCGGCGGCGTCTTTCCACCACCAGGGCCCGGTGATGTATCCGGCTTCGTCCCGCTTGAGAACATCGGACAGGGGGCGGCACACGGCGCGCTCGAAGTCGATGTGGTGGCTGAGGAGCTGCCCGTCCCTGACGCCGCGGAAGTGCAGCTTCTGCCAGACGTCGAAGCACCTCGTGGTGAGCCTGGGGTCCAGAGGGCCGTCGGCGACGATCAGGCTCCGTTCCTCACCGGGCCGCACGTCGCGCCTGCGGGCGACGGTGAAAACGATCATCCGGCCGGTGACCGTGCCGAGTGCGACGCGCAGGGCGCCGTGTGGGGTCCGGAACCCTTCCTCGGGATCCCACTGCCGTTCGCAGATTCCCCAGAGGTCCTCGAACTCCGGGGTTAGCGGGTAGAGCCACACCTGCCCCATCAGATCCGGGCTGAGCGGGAAGTCGGCGGTGTAGAGGCGCGTGGGGGCGGCGGCCATCAGTTGCTGGTCCTTTCATCGGCGAAGTCGAAGATCGCCCGGAGGGTGCTGCCGTAGATGTTCTGGAGAAGCTCCAGCTCGCCGCTCCGGCTCCATCCCTCTCGCAGTTCGCGGATCAGGCGTGGCAGGTCGCTGCCGCTGGCGGGGTTGTGGAAGGCGTAGTCAGCCAGGTAGAGGACGCCTCGGTCGCCGCCCCGTCGTACTCGGCCACCGAGTTGGATGATGCCGATGAGCATCTCGGCGACGATCGACAACCGCACCTTGTTCGGCAGGGACTGGAAGAAGTGGTGGCTGCGGAACAGCTCCTCGTGAACGGAGCTGGAGGTGATGGCCAGGTCCCGGAGCGTCTCGGCGGGGTCGGCCGAGTGGGTGACGCCGCTGTAGGCGCGGCTTGAGATCAGGGCGAGAAGCTGGGCGGGTTCGTCCATGAGCGGGATTGGGCGAACGGCGAGGATGACCTCACCCACCAAGGACCGGCCGCTGTGGTCGACCATGTTCAATCCGCGCTCGGCGATGGCGAGCGGCGCGATGAGGACCTTGGCGGTCGGGTGGTGGGGAAAACGCTCGAGCGCGTCCGAGGGGATCTCGTACCAGGCGGGGCGACGCCGGTAGTGGGCCGGCACCGTGTTCTCGTCGCTCGCACGGGTGGCGACCGCGATCAATTCCGGGTCCGCGCCGGCGGAGATCATTCCTTCGGCGAGTTGAGCGGCGCCGACATAGGAGGTGCAGGCGACGAGGATACGGGCGCGGTGTGCGGTTGCAGGGCGGCTGGCGAGCTTCTTCAAGTGCTGGATGATGTGTTGAGGCCACAGTGCGCGGCCCATCTGTTGATGGGCTTGGTCCCGGTGGATGTCGGAGGTTCCCGAGATCCGGATGGGGTTGTTCCGCTCGTCCCGCAAGGTGAGCGACCGCAGCACGAGGGAGCCGGTGATGTCGTCGGGGACGTACCAGGTGGGGGGTGTGATCAGGTGGTGCATGGTCCCGCCGGGCATGTAGGCG
Source organism: Streptomyces sp. NPDC028928 (assembly GCF_055564915.1). Lineage (NCBI taxonomy): Bacteria > Bacillati > Actinomycetota > Actinomycetes > Kitasatosporales > Streptomycetaceae > Streptomyces > Streptomyces sp. NPDC028928. Next base: position 34,959 of record NZ_JBVHVI010000019.1, on the reverse strand, counting down.
GTTGCGGACAGCCCGAGCACGATGCGGCGCTGACCGCACAGCGCCAGCGCGGTGGTGTCACCGAGTTGTGCGGTATACGCGTGCGGGTCGCCCGCGAAGGAGGTCAGGGCCAGTTCGGTGCGGTGCTTGTCCTCGATGTCGTGGATGGCCGTGAAGCCGAAAACCGGCGCTCCCAGGGGGCCGTAGGGGGCGGCATGCCATTGGTTGTTGTCCTCCAGCATCTCGGTCAGCTCGTTGGCCGCCGTGATACCGGAGGCTTTCAGTGAGGTGCCGGACCTGGTCACGTACTCGATCTGGGCGCGGATCTGTTCCAGGTACGCCCTGCGCACGAGGAGATCGACGAGAAGTTCGCGGCCGTCATCGGCAAGGTGTTCGTCCAAGAGAGGGCGCGCGGCGGCAGCGATCCGCGCGTGCACGTTGTCGAAGACGGGATCGGTGCCTTCGCGCAGCGCGGTGGCGTCGAGCAACTCGGTGCGCAACTGAGTCAGGTGTTCGCGAGTGCTCTCGCCGACCCCCGGCACGACCGGGACCTTCGCGCCCGCGAGCTGTGCTTCCTCCTTAGGGTTGAACAGCTTGCGGAAGGTATCGATCTGCTCGCGCGTGGGTGACTCGCCGTCAGGTGCCCGCCACAGGCGTGCGGTGCACCAGGCGTCCCAGCGGCGCGGGATGATCAGGCGACGGCGGGCCAGCTGCTGGCGGTTGCGTTCGTTGGGTCCTCTCTGGGCGATACGCCCGTGCGCGGCGTTGCTGACGTAGCTCTCGGCGAGGAAGCGCGCTTGGGTGATCTTGGGGTGGACGTAGCGCTCCAGCTCGTACATCAGGGCACCGGCGCGGACACTGAACTGGTCGTGGAGCTCTTGCAGAGCGCTGGGTTGCCGGCTGCCGTAGCGGGCCAGCGTGACGTGGTGGGCGCTCTTGGCGAACCCAGTGGCCTGGAAGGCGTCCGCCTCATCGATGAGCAGAACGTGGGTGAGCCGAAGTAGCGCTTCCTCGACGGTCATATGGTTGCGCACGTCGCCTTCGGCGAGGACTGGGATATGCAGGCGGCCGGACATCAGGTTGATGTGATTGGTGATGATGACGTCGGCCTTGTCGAGGTTTAGCTGATGACGATGCTTGCCGCAGTGCGCGAACCACGGGCAGCGGTGACGCCGGGTCTCACCGCTCTCGGGATCGGTGCCCTCGAAGTCGGAGCACCGCTCGTGGCCGGGCTGCCACAGGTCGACGTCCTGCGTGTTGGTGGACTTCGCCTGCATGGCGCATCCATAGGCGAACTCGCCGTACGCCTCATCCGCCTCCTGGGCTCGCCCTTCCTCAATGAGGCTGCGGGCGGCCTTCTCGGCCGCCTCCTGCATGCTGTTCGGGGAGATCAGCGGCACCACGACCGCGTCCTGGAGACCGAGTGCGTGCAGCTCTTCGCGGATCGCGCGGGTGAAGGAGAGCACGCTGTCGTTGCGCGGCACGACGATCCCCGTCACCAGGTTGTTCTTCACGCCCCACGCGGCAAGCAGCTTGGCCAGGACGCTCTTGCCCGAACCCGTGCAGGCGCTCAGTACGCGGATCAAGCCGGCGTCCAGAATGACGAAGCCGTCGGCAAGCAGGGAGCCGTCGGCTCGACGGATGTGCTTGAACAGCCGTTCCAGGCTCTTGCGCCGGTGGCTCTGCCCAAAGGCGCGGTCCTGCGCGTCCGCGATCGCGCGCAGCGCGTCGATCGGCACCTGCAGCCTGAGGCATTCCTTGGGCTTACCGAGGTCCGGCAGCGGCGCTTGAATCTGGGGCAAGTCGACTACGTAGTGGGCCTGGATTACGCCGTTGCCGGGGCGGCTCGGGTCGGGGATCTGGGTGCCAGTGCGGAAGTGACCTTGGAGGGCCAGCTCCCGGCTTCGTCCCTCGTCGGCCGCTGCCCGGCGACCATCGAGCTCCTCCAACACCTGGTCCACCAGCGATGCAAGACGTTGCTGGACGGTCACCAAGTAGTGCTCGTCGTCAAGAGCCGCGAATCCCTCGGGCAGATCGGGCGAGTCGAAGAGGTCTTCGACTGCCCGGCGGAAGGCCGCGAGGATCGCCAGGCGAGCGGGGCGGTGCCACAGGAGTCGGGTGACTCGCCGCGTGTCCTCGCACGACAGCTCCCCGTAGCGGTTCCACAGGTGGGTATGCCCGGACAGGAGGAAATGCGCGTCGCGGACCGCCGAAGCGTGACGGAAGGGCTCCTCCGAGCGGTTCGGGAACAGTCGTGCCGCCAGAGCCAGCGCGGCCAGCGTGCTCAGACGCTGCACATTCATAGTGGCCAGGGAGCGACCGCTCACCGCGCCTCCTTCAGGGCGTTCCGGATCGCGGTTTTGAACGCGCGCACCGTACGAACTTCGTAGCCCGCGGGCAGTGAGCGTCGCAGCTGGGCGACCTGCCAGGCCCGGTAGTCGGGCACCACGACGTGCCGGGCCCGGGGTGGCCTGGCGGTGATCTTCGACGGGGATCTGGTGTCCTTGAGGTCGACCTCGAAGACGGTGGCGCCAGCCCGCACGGTAATGTCCCACCTGTCTTTGTGCGGCCACTTCGTCACCGCGTCCTCGCCGATTCCAGGCTGATCCACCAGCCACGTCATCAAGGCGACCTCGGTGACGCCGGGGACAGTGATGTAGCGCCAGACCGCCTCGTGCACGCACACCACGTCGGCGACGCTGAGCGCGGACGCCGCCACGGGACCGCGGACTCGCGGCGCGCCGCTGCCGTCACGCTCGTCCGTCACCTGAAACCGGCCGAAGTGTGGAGGATAACGACAGGCCAGCGACGCGCCTTGGACGTGCATGGGCCACTTGCACGTCGGACACGGCACGTACCAGGACTCGGACTTCACTACAAACTGCCGGTCCGGTGGCAGCGGCTCATATGCCTCGGTGTGCAGCGCGCCGCGCGCGTGTAGTTCGTCGCTGACGCGGTCCGCCGTGCCCGCCGGTACCTCGATCAGCATCTCCCTTGTGGCGACGTACTCCTCCTGCCCAGCTGACGACAGCACCGTGTAGATGGCGCGCTCGACTCTTTCGAACGTCTGCCTGGCCCACCGAGGTACCCAATCGATGCCGGCCTCGTGGTCCTCGAAGAGGGCCTCGCTGTAGTCGGATCCGTACTCGACGGCATCACCGGTCAGCAAGTCGTCCGCCCCAAGGATCTTGAAGGAGCCGACCTCGTCGGGTAGCGAGTCCCAGGTGAGCGGCACCCACTCCCTCATGGGGCGGTGGAGAAACTTGATCAGGTCGCGCGGCGTCGCCGGCCCGCAGCCGGGAGACAGCAGGCTGAGGAACACCCCGTGCATGCGCGAGACCTCTCGCCATGCCTCTGGCTGCTCCCGGCGAACCGCCCATGCCTGCGCGGCACGCAGCCCGGCCGTCGTCAGGTCACCAACCAGCTTCACTGTGGCCGTTCGTGCGCCGACTGCGTCGGTCAGCGCCACATCCTTCTGTTCGCGCGCCATGGCTGATCAGGGTGACCCACGGCGCCGCAAGCGACCGCCAGGGTGCACGCTTTTCAGCCGATTAGGTACGGCACGAGCACGCTCTTGGTTCGGCTAGCACCTCGTCAAATGGGGCGCGCCGTAGAACACGCAATCGTCAAGGCACGTGATGAAGAGCCCGAAGGTGGCTTGAACTGATCGCAGTCACGGGAGCGATGTCAGTGCCCCTCGGTATAAGCGGCCCCGCCCGAAGATCGGCATGGTGTGGAACTGCCCCCACCGCGCGCACGCCGCTTTCCGCGGTTGAACCGCGAGGTCTGGCGCTCTGTGTCTCAGTTCGCCGGGGGCAGACAGCAAAGATCCATGAATGACTGGCCAACGCCGCAAGGGCATGTGAACCTGGACGACCTTCTCGTAAAAGCTCCAGGTCAAAGAGGTGATTGCCCGTGACTGCCGCACCCCAGGGCCCCGGATTCTCCACCACGGTCGAGGCCCTGCGGCTGCGTGAGTGGCTGCTCGGCCCGGGTCAGGCCACGCTCGTGATGGATCAGTTCTCCGCCGACGACTTCCACCTGGTCGTGGACGACCGCGCGGACGTGCACGTCAACTCGAAGGATGGTCGCTTCTACCTTGGATGGTTTCCGCTCGGGCGTCCTGGTACCGACGGCGAGGGATGGAAGATCGCCGTCACCGGTACGGCCAAGGTGCGCGGCTACCAGATGTCCTTCGACACCGAGACGCCGGCGGATGTCGTCGCCGCCGCAGTCGCTCGTGTGCTGGAGACCTCCCAGCGGGTGTGACAGCCACAGGCTCGAGTCGGCGCCCTGGGGAAACCTGTCATCTTCCTTATGAGGGCGAGACGGGGTAGCCGGCCATCTGCCACCCGAGGCCGCCGCGAAGTCGGCCCGGCACCCCCATCCAGCTTTACGCACCGCTGGCGGCATCCAGCCCTCCAGCCCCCAACCCCTTGGAGACGCACCTGCATCCCGACGTACCGATCGATCCACCCGCTCCGGCCTGCGTCCCGTCCACGTACTGGGTCGGACCTCGGCACCTGGCCGGTGACGACGGCCGCCTCTACGACGCCGTCGCTGACACACTCGCCGGCCTGGGGTGGACGAGCCTGACGATTGTCCGCGGGCGCCAGGAGCCGGATGAGGCGCCAGAAGGCCGTCCGGTCCTGCGCAACACCGTCCTGCACATCAGCCGCGACTCCCTGCGGTGGGCGCAGTGGGTTCTGCCGGACGAGCCGTTCCACCTGGGGAACCTGCCGATCGCCTGGCAAGTGTCCGCCCGTACGGACCTGCGCAGCCCGCTCGCCCAGTGGTCGGCCTACTTCACCCCCGACGTCCCAGGAGAGATCCTCGCCGGCTTCCTTACCGCGCTCGACGCCCGCGATGAGCCCGCCCTGCCGTGCGGTGGCCCCGAGCTGGTCCTCGACGCGGTAACGGCACACGGGTGGCTGCGCGACGCCGACCAGCCCGGCACAGGCGCGGTGGATCCGACGTTCGCCTCCCACATCCACCTGGGTGAGGTGCCGTCCCTCATCCAGGATGGCGACCCGCTCGCGCTGGTGGCCGAGGCTGGCGATGCGGCCCTGGCGGGGTGGCAGGCGTGGGCCGAGCCGGTGTTCGGCGCGGGTTACCTGTGGGCCGCGTCGTTCAGCGCCAGCGTGCCGCACGACCTCGTCGCCGCGTTCGCCGGCTCCCTCAGTTCCAGCGCCCCGGTACTGCGCCGGGTGTTGCCGGAGAGCACACGCGAGCGACTCCTGCGCGCTCCAGCCAGCTGAGGGACCGTCCAACGCATGGAAGCCGGGCCTCCCCGAGGGGGAGGCCCGGCTTCGTGCTGCTGTGTCTCGGCCGGCGTCTGCGTGGCGTCACGGTCCGCGGTTACAGGGAGCGGTCCGTGCTTCATTCGCGACGGCGCGTTGTACCGGCTTCCGCCTGAACGCCCCATGGCGCTGTGTCAGAGGCTGGCTTCGTCCTGGGAGCGGGACACACCGCCACGCTGGTCATCCCGGTTAGAAGGTGTACGGGGCGAAGGGACGGACTGGTTCGACGATGAGGCCGAGGAGGTGATCAAGCTCGGCTCGCTCGTCCTCGTTCATGAGCTCGACGGCGTTGCCGAGCTTCTTCTCGGCGAGCCGCTCCATGAATGGGCCCAGGAACTGCTCCAGGGCATCCGGAGCTTCGTCTACCGTGCGCCGGTACTCCCAGTATCGCTTGAACTGCTCCTGTATCTCTTCCAACTCGACGCGGGTGGCGCTGAGGACGAGGGCCCGTTCCTCCTTGCTGAACGGGCGCCCGTCGAGGTGGTTCCACGTGTTGGTTTCACGCTTGTGCTTGATGTCCGCGTCGCAGAGCAGGACGACGATCTCGGGCCGGGCTTGGGTTTTGGGCATACGGGTGCTCCTCACAGGAGTGGGGTGGGTGGAGGCATCAATGATCCGGAGAATCGGCGGTTTGCCCAACCGCCGATCGTCGGCTATGTTCCGCTGGCTTTTCGCTGGTCAGCGCCGTCGGCTGGGGTCGTTCAGGCCGCCCTGCTTCGGCAGCGCGCGGGGTGCCGAGGCCCCTTGGCGCCGACTGCCTCGCGCGGGTGTGTCGTGGGGGCGCTCGGGTAGGGCGGGCAGGTGGGCGCTGCGCCGCAGGCGCCATACCAGGACGTCGCTGATGGAGGTGGCGGTGTCGAGCTCGCGCCGTCCGGCGGCTTCGGTCAGCAGGGCGGCCGGGTCATGGCCGGCTTTCCGGGCGTCGTCGAGGGTGGCGGCCAGGGCGGGCCAGCCGGGTTCGGCCTGGACACGTGTGGCCAGTTCCGGCAGCACCTCGTGCAGGAGGTCGGCTTGCCGCTGCCGAGCACGCGGGGCCAGGCGTTGGCCTCGCTGGCGGAGGACGGCCATGGACTCGGCCGCGGCGGCTTGGTAGGCGGCGCGGAGGTGTTCGGCGGCCTTCTGGGCTGCGGCGGCCTGCTGGCCGTTGCGCTTCTTCGCGTGCCAGTTCGCCGTGGCGATGACGAGGAAGAAGGCCATGTCGATGAGCATGGCGGTGGTGGCGCAGTCTTCTCCTTGGCCCAGGGCGGGGCCGCTGTGGACGAGGTCGCGGGCGGCCTGGCGCAGGGCGCGGTCGTGCCCGCGTACGGCCTTCACGTGGGAGCGGCTGGCCCGCTCGAACACGAACGCCGCCTCGCGCAGCTCGGCGCGGGTATGGGCGGCGGAGGTCTTGGCCAGCGCGTCCAGCACCTCACCCGCAGCAGCGATCTGTGCCGCTGCCGCGCCGTCATCACCGTGATCGATGACGAGGAGGGCCTGCCAGGTGGCTGCGGTGGCCCGGCGCCGCGCGAACGCGGGACCTGTCACGTCCGGCCGGACCGGCTGTTCCCGCCCGGAGCCGTCCGCCGAGGCCACAGCCTCCACAGGCAGGGCCCAGCGTTCGCGGATGCGGGGCAGGGACAGATCGGGTGCGAGCGTCGAGCCCGCGTAGAACACCGGCTCCTTCTCACCGTTGTGGTCGTCGGGCAGGGCTACTTTGTAGCCGAGCAGGTCACCTGAGGGCGCGACGCGCTTACGGATCAGAAGACCGGCGGCGGCCAGCCGGTTGAAGAACTCCTCCTCGCTGCCGGCGCCGGCGACAGCGCGCCGTACGGTCTCCCGCAGCTCCTCCCGCGCCGGACGCTCCCTGCCCGTGCCTTTGGCCTTGTGCCGCTCCGCACTGGTGGTCCGCTTGGCGGCGGTGCCGTCCCCGGGCGCGACCTGGTGCAGGCCGAGTTTCTTTTCGATCAGGCGGCACTCGGCCTGGGCGCGTTTGCCGGAGCGGTGGTGGTCGGGGCGGCGGCCGTCCTCGCGGATGAGGGTGGCGACGATGTGGATGTGGTCGTCGGCGTGCCGGATGGCTGCCCAGCGGCAGCCGGCGCCATCACCAGGGTCGATGCCGGTGGCGGCGACCATACGGCGGGCGATGTCGCCCCACTGCTCGTCGGACAGGATCGGGTCGTCCGGGGCGGCGCGCACCGAGCAGTGCCAGACGTGCTTGTCGGGACGCCGGTCCGCGTCGAGCAGGGACAGCGTTTGGTCAAGGAGGTGCTGGAGGTCCCTCTTCGTCGCCGAGGGGTCGCGGCTGGGGTCGGGGGCCATGCCGTCGAAGGAAGCGACCAGGTGCGGGTCGATGTGCTCCTCGTGGGTGCCCTTGCCGTACAGGTAGTGCAGGAGCCCGAGGGTGTTGCTGCCCTGCTGGTGGATCCGCGGGATCAAGCTGCCTCGCCCTCCTGCCCGTTGGCGACCCTGTCGGCTGCCCGCTGGACGGCCTGCGCGGCACGCTGCAGGTCGGCTAGGGCGGCGGCGAAGTGCGGTACGTCGGCATCAGAGTTGAGTGCCTTGGCGATCTGGTTGACGTTGCTGCCTGCCCAGCCGAGCTGGCGGCGCACACCGAACAGGGCCGTCAGGATGTCCCGCTCGGTGGCGATGGCCGCCGCGGTGCGGGACTGGTCGCGGGCAGCGGCCAGCGCGGAGTGGGCCAGGAACCCGGCCACGCTCATGCCGACGAGATCGGCGCCGGACTGGATGACGGCGAGTTCCTGGTCGTTGAGGCGGACGCTGTGCGCGGGGCGCTGCTTCTTGTCACGCGGACGCGACTTCCCCTTCCTGGCCCTGCCCTTGCGGCTGGCATTGCCTGGCTGCGGTCCGCCCTCGGTCGCACCCTTCCCGTCCGGTGCCCCCTGGTGCCGGACGGGACCCGCCACCCCCGGGGCGGGACCGGGTTCGGGCGCTCCCCCCGCGGGGGAGTGTCCGGACCTCCAACTTGCTCCGCCTGGGGCAGGGGTGATCAGCAGAGATTGTTTGTGAGGCACGGGATCTTCGTGGTGCGGGGCGTGCATGGGGCCCTTCGGGTCGGGGTCTGGTCGGAAGTGCTGGTGCTGCGGGGATCAGCGGAGCGGATCGCCGGTTGCTGCCTTGAGCTGAGCCTTGAACTCGCGGACGACTCGTCCGACGCCGTCGCTGGAGACGGTGTAGCCGGCGGCGCGCAGGGCGTCCTCAACCCGGTCGCGTCCGACGCTGCCGGTCTCCTCGTGGATGCGGCGAGCGTGCTTGAGGATGACCTCGTCGGAGGCACGGGCTTTGCCCGCGTCGCGCTTCTTCCGGGCAGCCGCCTTCCGCTCGCGCCTGCCCGACACGCTGCCCGGCCTGTTGCCCGTCGGTGCCGGGCTGTCTTCGGCTTCTGCCCGTGCGGGCAGTCCGGGCACCTGGCGGGCAGGCTGCGGGCGGGCAGCCGTAGGCACCTCGTCGTCACTCGGGTCTGATGGGTGAGGACGGGCAGCGTCCTCTGCCCGCGGCAGTGCTTCCAGGCGGTCGGAGCGCGGGTGGCTACACCCGGGCTCTCGGGTGGAGGACGAGGCCGGAATCTGCCAGCGTGGCGGCAATGTGATGGCCGCGAGGTCAAGGGCCTGCTTGCGGGTGGCGAGCTTGCGCAGCAGCAGCTCGTCCTGGAGCGGGTCGCCGTCGACGTCGGCCCGCTCCAGCGCCTCGTGCAGGCGCTTCGTCAGGCGTCGATTCCGCCGCTTGCCGCGCCGCTGGTCGGTCATCGACTCGGCGCGCAGGATCAGGGCGACGGCTTCGCTCAGCGCGCGGTCGCGGATGAGGCGGGCGGCATCGGCGTCCTGGTCGGCGATGCCGAGCCGGGCCAGGAGGCGTTCGCGTCCCTGGCGGACGAGGACGGCGGCCAGGCCGCGTGAGGTGGCGTCGGGGGCGCGGTAGCGCAGCTCGATGCCCATGGCCAGGTGCCACAGCATCGCGGCCATGACGGGGCCGACGAAGGCTCGCACGGTGCCACCGACCAGCCCGGACTCGGCGTAGGCGGGCAGAACCTGGACTGCGGTGATGACCCAGGTGAGGGTGCCCGGCAAGCCGGGAGCCTGCTTCGGGCCGTTGAGGTTCTGCCGGGCCATCAGGGCGGTGGCGAACAGGGCCAGCTCGGCGGCGGCGAACATGGCGACGCGCTCGGCGGTGCCGCCCATTTCGAGGTAGTCGGCGGCGAACCGCCAGCTGGTGTCCGCGCTGTAGGCGGTGCAGCCGAGCGCGGCCACGGCCGCGACCGGCACTGCGACGGCTCCGTGCCGGCGCTTGGTGTGATGCGGTCGGCGGCGCTGCTGGCGGACAAGCCACCCGGCGAGCAGGCCAAGCAGCACGGGCGGGATGAGGAGCGCCACGGTCATCACCGGGGAGGTGGCCCAGTCAGGGAGGAGCGGCGTGCCGCTGATCCGCATGGCGAGGGGGACGGGACTGAGAGGAGGCAGGAGGGGGCTCCAAGGCGTCGAGGAATGAGGGCGAAGGGTGAATCGACGGAACGCTGAGCAACCGCCTAGGCGAGTGGCTGGCGCGGGCAGGGCTGGTGCGAGCGCGGGTGATGCGGCGGGGCCGACCAGGAGGGCGGGCGCTGAGGCGGCCAGTCAGGCGGCGGGCGCTGTGCGGCGTCGCCGGTCGGGGCCGTCGAGGATGACGCGCTCCGTCATCTCGGCGAGGCGCGAGGCGACGCGGTCACCGAGGGTGACGCGCAGCTGCTCCATCGGAAGGTTGGTGGTGATGAGTGTCGGGAGCATGTTCTCGTACCGGTGATTGATGAGCCGGTAGGTCAGCTCCTCGGTCCATTCGCTGGTCTTGGCCGCGCCGAGGTCGTCCAGGAACAGCAGCGGGCAGCGCGCCAGGGTCTGCAGCTCCCGTTCGGCGTCGTGGCCGGCGCGGGGGCGCAGGCGCGCGTGGAAGTCGGCGATGGTGGTCGCTTCCCAGCGCAGACGGACCCCTCGGCCGAGCAGGGTGCGGATGGCGCCGTACGCCTGGTACGTCTTGCCCGTGCCCGTGGGGCCGGCGATCAGCAGCGACGGGCCTTCGGCGATGCCCGGCCCGCCGGGGCCGGGGCGTCCGGCGCGGGCGATCTCGTCGGCCCAGGCGGTGACCTTCGGGTGGTCGGCCATGGCTCGACGGTAGCGGGCGGGGATCCTGGCGTCGGCGAGTTCCAGCGCGGTGACGGGCTCGACGTGCCCTTCCTCGACGGCGGCGGTGGCGAGGTCGATGCCGCGACTGGCAAGGATGCCGTTGAGCCGGTCGGCGAGCGGGCCGACCCGGTGGGGCTCGCGGGTGAGGGTGGCGGTCAGAGGTCACCTCCGTAGGCGGCTTCGACATCGGCGGGGTTTGTCCACGCCCTGTGGACAACCGGCGCGGCGGAGGCCGCGTTCATGGCCTCGTGCACGAGGCTCGGCAGAGTGCTGGGATGCAGGCCCTTGGCACGGTGCCGTTCTAGGCCGGCCCGGATGTGGGCGGGGTCGATGCCCTCGCCGAGCAGCTTGCGCACTTCGCGAGCGAGATGGCCCAGGACGTCCTTGGGCGGACGGTGTGTGCAAGCGGCGGCGTACTCGGCGATGAGCTGGTTGGTCGAGACGGCGTGGGGTGCGGGGGCGCTCGCGCCCCCCGAAGGGGTATTTCCTAGATCCATGATCCTAGGTCCTAGATCCGGACCGTGAGGCGTCACCGCTCCCTCACTGAGCCCTCCCCGCTGTCTCAGGGAGGGCGCACAGAAATCGCCCTGACCTGCTGTTTCATCATCGGTGACCGGATTCACCGCAGGCTCGCGTATTCGCCCGGAGTCCTCACGGAGGGCTCCATGAGGCTGCGGTGCGGGCTCCGTGATGCCGGCCCCCGCAGCCGGCGCGCCAACGCCGGGCGCGGTGCGAGTCTGCGTGTCGTGGTGCGGGCAGGCGGGAAGACGGCTCGCGCTGGGGCGGTTGATCTTCTGATGCTGCCGCCAGGTGACGATGTGCAGGTAGCGCTTGTCGCCCGGGCCCTTGTAGCGGCATATCAGCCCGGCGTCGGCGAGCTGGGCGAGGTCCTGCTCGACATCGCCAGGCGTGTGTTCCGGGCGCAGGACCCACAGCTGCCCGGCGATGATCGCGGCGTGGTCGCGGTGACGCCCCTGGTCGTCGGCCTGGGTGAGCAGGCCGAAGAAGGTGCGCTCGGCGGTCAGGGAGGCGGCTGCCAGGGACTCGGAGACGAAGGCTTCCGGCTTGATGGTGCGGATTCGTGCCAAGAGGGGCGGTCCTCACTCGGTGACCGGTGGGCTGGGTGCCACGGTTCACCGTCGGTCGGGGGCGGAGACGGGCGTGAAGGGCGGGGGATGTCCGGCCGTCGACGCGAACGCGTTGATGGCCGCTCGCGCTTTCCGGGCGTCGTCAACATAGCCACACCCGCGGCGCGCAAGTCCAGCCCTATCCGGCGCAATCTCTCACGGCAGAAATGCCGCTGGAAATCGAGACGGAGAGGGCGGTGCGAAAACGGTAGGGCACGATCGCCGGTTGACCAAATAGTTGCCCCGCGTCCCGAGCCAGAAGGATCACATCGGCAAGCCGTTGACGTCCTGCGAGCGACGAAGCTACAACACAACACCCCACGTCAGAGAAGGTCTCTGGTGTCGGTTCCCGTTCGGGGATCCGGCCCTTCGTGGCACCCCGACCGCCTCGCTCACCGATTGAGCGCGGCGCAACATAGCCGACGATCGCCGGTTAACCAAACCGGTGAATGCACGCTACAACTGGAGCCATGGCAGCGCGATCTCTGGAAATAGGACCCGCAGGAATGCTGGCGGCTCGCACCATTGAAATCCTCCGCACCGAACGCGGCCTTGGGCAGCGTCAACTCGCAGCACGCTGTACCGCTTTGGGGCGCCCTATGTCCAACACGATGCTGTCCCGCATCGAACTCGCCAAGCGACGATGCGATATCGACGACCTCGTCGCCATCGCCGCAGCCCTGCAGGTATCACCCCTCGCCCTCCTCCAGGGCCCGGACGCCACATGAGCCGCCGACGCACACTCCCGCCCTCGCGACCAGGAGCCGCCCCCTTGCACCGATCCACGCCCGCGCCCGTCCCCCACAGGCCGTCCGACGCCCCTCCGCCCCGCCTCTACCGCCCCGAGGAGATCGCCGACACCCTCGGCTGCTCGGCCTGGTGGGTCAAGGACCGCGCGCGACGGCGCGTGATACCGCACACCCGGGTTGGCCGCGCCTACCGCTTCACCGCCGAGCATCTCGCCGAGATCATCCGCCTCTACGAGGAGCGGCCGGCACAGCCTGCGCACACAGCCGCGCGGGCGGCCGAGCCGCTCTCCGAGCCCGGTACGCAGACCGGCTCCGCGCAACGTCGCCGCCCTGTCGTTGCGCCGGCGACTCGCCTGCGGGCCCGCCCGCCGCGTCGACAGCAGCAGTACAGCACTGTCGCGTAACCCGATCGAATCTGCCGTAGCCGAGGACAACCAAGAGGGGAACAGCGGGACTTGGGTTTCGCGGAGAAGCGCGGAAACTACTGGCGCGGCCGGTACAAGGTCGCGCCCGGCAAGCACAACACGGTCGTCGACGAGAACGGCAAGGCGATCAGGTTCGCCACCAAGGGCGAGGCCCAACGGGCAGCGGCCGAGGCCGAGAACAAGTACCGTCGCGGCGACTGGCGCGACCCGGCCCTCGGCCAGGAGACCTTCGGCGAGTACGCGAACCGCTGGTACGAGGCCCAGGACCTGGCGGCCTCGACCATGCAGAACTACAAGCGCCACATCGAGGAGCACCTGCTCCCCGAGTTCGAGGACAAGGCGCTCGCGGGCATCCTGCGCACAGACGTCGACCTGTGGGAGAAGAAGGAGAAGGCCCTCTACGCGGCCTCCAGCGTCAAGACCTGGCGCTCGACGCTCCACCTGATCCTCGAGGACGCGATTGACGAGGGCCTGATCACGTCCAACCCGGCCGCTCGCCGGCGCGGACGGGGTAAGCGCGCCGGCCGCTCCCGAGACCGTGGTCCGGAGAAGGTGGTCACCGACGCGCTCGGCATCCTGCTGACCGCCGAGCGCGCCGCCCTGCTCTCCGGCCGCGACGACGAGTTCGTCGCCGTGGTCCTCAAGGGGTACACCGGCATGCGCTGGGGCGAGATCGTCGGCCTGGAGACCGCGTTCGTCCGCTCTGGAGCCGTCCGTGTCGAGTGGCAGCTGTACGAGCTCGACACGGGGGAGCTGGTGCGCTGCCCGCCGAAGGACGACAGCTACCGCACCATCGACTCGATGGACTGGCTGTCCGCGCTGGTCGCCAACCACATCGCCCGCACGAAGCCCAAGCCGTGCCCCTGCCACGGCAAGACCTACGTCTTCCGAGGACAGGGCGCGGCCCGCACAGGGGGCCACCAGGGCGCGAAGCTCGTCGACGTCGCCCGTCGTGCCGGCGTCTCGACGGGCACGGTGTCCAACGTCCTCAACCATCCCGAACGCGTCACCGAGGCCACGCGAGAGAAGGTCGCGCAGGCCATCGCGGACCTCCGGTTCGTGCGGGGCGGCATCGTGCCGGAGCATGCCGCCCACTGGCGCAGGAACGGTTTCGCTACCTGGCTGTTCACGCCAGCGGTCTCCGGCTGGTACCCGAAGAAGGCACCGCAGGAGCCGCGACCGGTACCCCTGCTCGGCGAGCCTTGGCCCGGCGTTCCGGCACGGGGGCGGGGTGCCAGCGAACGAGCCGACGCCTGCTGGCTCCCGATAGCAAAGGGACTCACGCCCCACGGCCTTCGCCACACCCACCGGACGATCATGGAGGACCTGGGAACCGAGAAGGTGCTCATGGACGAACGCATGGGCCACATCGACGGCTCTGTCTCGGCACGCTACGCCCACGTCACCCCGGGCATGCGCAAGCGCCTCATGCTGGGGCTGACCGAGCAGTGGGAGGCAGCACTCGACGCACGTTTGACCATGAGCGCCACGTCACCAGTGCGGGTACTGAGTGATCTCCTGCGGGCACGCGAGGTGTCACGTGTGCCCGCCAAGTCGTAGCAGGCAAAGTGCTGTGCCCTCCGGCGACCACTGCTGGAGGGCACAGCCATGTCCACGATGCCTCCGCGAGGCCGCGTCAACTCGGCGTGGTCGCCATACCCCAGCAGTTGCGACGATTGCCCAGTAACGGGGCCAACGGACCTGGCTCAATAGGGACATGGAGATTGGCGAGCACTGGGCATACCGCGCGAGGCCGAAGGAGCTGGGTGGCCCTGTCAGGCAGGTGGAGATCGTTCGGGTGGGTGGCCGTGGGAGGTCTGACTGGATCCACGTCCGGTTCCTGGAAGGCGATGACGCCGGACTGCAGGAATGGGTCAGTCCCGGCTGCCTGGTAGCGCCATGGCCAGACGTCGACGCGTTCCGCGCGGATGACGAGGCAGAGCTCAGACTGACCGAGGCGTCACGCCACGTACGCGGCAGCACGGATTTCGAGGCCGCGCGCCTGATCCTCGGGTTCGTCCGGCCGAAGAACAGGCTGCGCCTCCGCCGAGGGGTGGCAGACGCGGGAGTTCTGGAACTGAGCCGACTCGACGAGACAGCGCCGCTCATCGGCATGGACGCCACCGCGATCCGCAGTGACCCGATGGTGCACGAGAACCGTGCCGGCATGTGCCTGGCCGGCTGGCCGGTCACCGAACGCGTCGCCAGTCAGGTAGCGGGCCGCCTCGCCGACGAGATCCTCCCGGAGGTGGACCGCAAGCAGCAGGACATCGAGCAGGAGCGCGCACAGCCCTCCTGGTACTCGTACCGTCGTCGGGACGACCGCAAGTTGGATGCGGAGGCGGCCGTCCTGCGGACCGTCCGGGCGTGGTGCGGCGAGGACAAGGCTGAGCGCTACGACGAGCTGGTCGCACTGCGCGAAGAGGTCATCCGGCTCGGCCAGCTGGTGGAGAAGGCGGTCAAGGCCCTACGTGACCGTGGGCACGGCGTCATCGCCTCCACCATTGAGCGCGACCTTGGCGTCCATATCGCCAGCCTTGATCCTGACGTGCGTCGATAGAGCCGCGCCACGGCTCCGGGGTCGACTTCGGCGGCTCGGGCCGTGCCGCAGGCTGTTCCCTCTCCGGCCGGTGCGGGTGCCAGCCGCCGAGAAAGGGCCGTAGCTGATCTCCCGTCGGCTCCGCGTGGAAGTCGAGAACGGCCAGGCCCCTGCCGTTCATGGTGGGGTCCAGCCGGTCGGCCTCCGCCTTCCCCCAAGCCGACCACTGTCGCAGCCTCTCGGCTTCGACGGCGTCGTCCGATGTGGCGGCGGCTTCGTCCAGAGCGACGCAGAACACCCGGATCTCCCCAGCCACCTTCCACTGCTCCAGGGCTGTGCCGAAGTGCTCCGCTCGTAGGGCGTGAACCGCCTTGATCGAGGCGGCACTGACGGCGGACTCCCACTCCCGCCTCTCGCGCTCCTCCCGCTCCGCCTCCAGACGCCGACGCTCCGCCTCCTGCCGCTCCCGCTCCTCTCGCAGGCGTCGCTGCTCCGCCTCCCGTTCCAGCCGAGCCCGCTCCTGCTCCTCCGCGCGCGCCTTCAGCGCCCGGAACACCGAACCGACCTGCTCCTCCAACGGCTTCTTGGCGGTGTCGGCCCATTCCTTCTTCCAGCCGTAGCTGTGGCCGTAGCCGTAGCCCGAATGCTGGCTAATCAGCAGTTCCAGCTCGCCGGATGGCTCGAACCTGTGCGCCGGCGTCACCCGCTGCCAGTCGTACGTACGTCGGCCCGGCTGCTTGGGCACGTACCGGACCTGCTTCTGCCGTTCGCGGAAGCCGACCTGGTACGTCCTGCCGTGAACGGTGAGCAGGGGCCTGGGCTGCTTGCGCTTCTTGGACACCGTGATCTCGCCGTGGCGGGCGAGTGCCTGCTCGGCGAGGAGCCGGAGAAGCGAGAGGACTCGCGGCAGGACCTCCTCCGAGATCTCGAAGGCGCTGTGGTCCGCAGCGACAGCGGCGATCACGTCCTCGACATCGCTGATCACCCGGCTGCGCGCCAGCCGGATCCGGTTCCACTCGGTGTCGTCCTCACCCGACACCCTGAGTAGACCGAGGAAGAAGTCCCCTTTCGCCCGGCCGCTGTACTTCAGGTGGTACCCCTCGGGCGCACACTGCCGGGCTGCGTCGAAGGCCCTGCGGTAGCGGGCTCGCTCCTGGTCGCTGGGGTTCGGGATCCGGAGGAACCGCCCAGCCTGCTGTACTTCCGCGATCAAGGCGGCTCCGATTTCCGCCGGCGACGCCTGTGGGGACTTGGCGGCGCGCTGTGGCGCCGGCTTCGTCGTGGACGGAGCTGTGTCTTGCTTCTGCGGAGGAGGGGCAGGCCGTGTCCGTTGCTCGGAACCCGCCGACCGCTGTTTGCGCGGCGTCGGTTCCGGCCGGTCCGGGTGATGGCCGTGTTCCAGGTAGAAGCGCCCCGCGTCAGTGATCTCCGCCTGCCACTTCCAATCCTGCTTGGGCATGGTGATCAGACGCCGCTCTTTGAGCGCGCGGGCGGTGAGGGCGAACTCTGGGCTGTCCGACGTGACGGGGTCGGCTCCGTCCCCGATGCGAGTGAGGAGCGCGAGCTGCCGGTCGTTTAACGGAGACCATCGGTGCATGGCGATCGTCGTACCGTCTGTGCTCACCTCACCACAACCCGTATGAGAAGAGTTCATTCCCGGTGTGTGAAGAGCTGACGCTGACCAGCCTGGCAGATGTGACGCGCACGGAATGGCATTTCATGATTTTACGTGCGCACGGTCTGGAAACGGGCGAAAACTGGGTGCTCCAAGCCGAGTAGAGGAAAGGAGCAACCATGCAAAACCGAGCGCTGGGGCTCGTGCCCGAGCAAAGTCGTCACCAGGACTCGGCGTCCGGAAGGATGCGCGCACACGACGCCTGGGCGCTGGAGCTGTCCGTTCTGATGGACACGATGAACGCACGGGCCGTCGCGATCGACCTGGGGCAGCAAGGCATGCAGGCCGCACTGACCGTCGTCTCGGGGCGGCTCTGCGTGCTGTTGCGGGTCGGCCTGAGCGAGCAGGAGACGGCGGTCGCTATCAGGTCGCTGCTCGGCCGTTACATTCACCGGCCTGCCTCCCTCCTGACTCTTTGGCCGGAGACAGGTGGGCAAGGCGTGGTGGTGAAGGAACCAGATGACGCCTCGGACTGGGGGCAGGGGGACCCGCCAGAGGTGCCGGCTGACGTTCTGCCTCTGTACGAGGCCGGAAACTGGGCACCGAAGGACGGATGGCGGAGTGACGACGAGGTGTGGGAGAACCTGAAGCAGTTCACCGCCGACCACCTCAAGGGCGTCGTGGAGTACATTCCCGAGGACATGTATCCCCTGCCCGACGGGCTGGGCGCAGTTGTCGCCGCCGGGTACGACAGTGAGGGGATGGCTCATCCGCTGGTGTTCCTCCGCGGCGATCTGCCCGCGGGTCTGCGCGTCGACCTCCTCGGCTTCTCCATCGCGCTGGCCGTCGGTGCCGATCGCGGCGGTCGGGAACCCGATGAGAACGGCATCTTCTACGTCGGTACGGACGCGGGGCCGGTGGGCGGCCCTGGGGGCGCACTTCTCGGAGCTCTGATGGTCCAGCGCTTGGGGCGTCGTCCGGGCGACTGCGACTTCAGGCTTCTCGATCCACCGGAGGAAGCCGGCCGGGGGCAGGAGTCGGCCGCTTGAACCTGAGTCGACTGCGCTCGGAGGTGTCGGGCCTCTGAGGAGCGTCACCAGCGCTCCCTTGGGAGCCGGATTCCGAGGTTGGCTCCCAAGCGGCTCCCAAAAGATGCCCAGTAACCACTCAGGGGC
The DNA here is from genome assembly GCF_055564915.1 of Streptomyces sp. NPDC028928. NCBI lineage: Bacteria > Bacillati > Actinomycetota > Actinomycetes > Kitasatosporales > Streptomycetaceae > Streptomyces > Streptomyces sp. NPDC028928. The sequence goes on along the minus strand of NZ_JBVHVI010000019.1, from coordinate 16,900 downwards.
CCGACCCGCACTGCGGATCAGGCCCCTGACCTGGTACTACGGCGTCGGGGTGGCGGGATTTGAACCCACGACCTCTTCGTCCCGAACGCGATTAAGGCCTTGCGTGACCGCGGTTCATGGTTACTCTCCTGCGCGTTCGGCTCCGGGACTGTCCACCAGCGTCCGGGATGGTCTTGGTGCGGTTGCCTCCATTGGCCCCCCGTTTGGCCCCCTGGTCTACCACTGGTTGAACCCACCATGGGGGGTGCCTGAGCTGTTCAGAGCAGGTGGCGACGGAGCGACCTCGCTCGGTTTCGGATCCGCGCTGTGGCAGCAGCACCGGGCTCTCTTACGGCACGCTAGCCCGACTGGCGCAGTCTGAGCTGCGAGCAGGGAGTCCCCCAGCTTGGATATTGATAGACAAGCAGTGACAGCCTTTGCCACTGTGCGGTATCGACCAAGGGGTCGGGATGAATATCCTGAGCAGATTGCTCACGCAATCTGAAATCGTTCACTTGGCTAGGCATGGATCATCACTTGGTGATGTCGCTAATGCCATATCGGCATTCCGCGGTGAGGAAGATTTCTGGAGTAATTTTGACATGCGCCTGAATCTCCCGTGGGAGTTGGAGCAGGCATATGTGCGACTTCAGGAAAGTGAGATGGCGCAGCGAGCCACGTTTGTGATTACGTCTGCAGAGGAGTGGGATCGCGGGCGGGGCGAGATTAAGGAGTTCGAAAAATATCCGCGGTTCACGTCTCCCCATTGGTTCGTGGAAGCGATCCATGATGGAGACGATGTAATCCTCATCCCCTTCGATTATTCGGGGGTATGGAAGCTCTCTTTGTTTAGCGTGGGCCGCGACGACGACGGCTTTTGTGCTTTGATTCCCGTATGGACTGAATTCCCTTTCGTTACGGTCAATGTGGGAGACAGCGGAGCCTGCGAGAAAGGGATGAGAGGCGGCAGGCCGGACTGCAGGCCGAAGAGCGGTAAGGGCTGCCCCAGTCAGTGCCGTGAGGGCTACTACAGAGAAAACGGACGCTCTATTTTCTACTGTTGGTGCCCGAAGTGATTTCTCCTACGCCCACGCCTATGCCTGCGCCGTCGACCGCGCCGAAGATCACCGAATGGATCAGTTCAGTCGGCTCGGTGGTTAGTGCGCTTGTGGCCGCGGGAGCGCTATTCTGGTTTTCAGCATACGCCTCTGGATACCGTCTGCGCGTGCGAGCGTGGCGCGACTCTAGGGGAAACGTACTCATTCGAGTGCGCAACTGGGGTAGGCTGGAAGGGCAGGTTGAGTATGTAGAGATCGCTATCAGGCGTAGCTTCCCAAAGAGGATTATGGCTGTATTGAGAGGGGCCCCTAGGGTCGACCTGCCGATACTCAGGGCTGAGCAGAAAGAGCCGATAGTGCTGCCGCCTGCAAAGTTTCATGATTGGCGAGGTTCGAATCTTCTTGCTCAGAAGATTCCTTGGCCCCCGAATGTTCCGTATGGGTATCGCAAGTGGGTGTGGAATCTCGGGTGGCCACTTCTTTCATTCGAGACCCGCGAATTCGATTTCTCCAAGAAGAGAGACCTTCGAAAATTGCGGGCTTTGGTCGAGACCGGGACGCGTCGACCGAAGTATGTAAAGGTGAAGCTTGTTTCTGGCGAGTTCGCTGATTAGCGCGGCCACTCACCGTGGCATAAACCCCGGCTTCTGCTCGGCGAGCGAGTGAAGCCGCGCTAGGTAGTTTTGTGCCGCCGGTTCGGAGCTGTACCGGCGCCTCATCTCAGCGGCGAGTTCCCGGCTGGTCATGATGAGGGACGGCACCGACTGACGGTCCCCTTCGAGCGCTCGCTCTCCCATGACGAGCGCCTGTTCCAAGTCACCCTCTCGCGCTGCTGTGACTCCGAGTGTGACGCGCGCTTCGGCGTTCCGCATCGGCGAACGCTCGGTGCCGTCGAAGTCCGTTCCCGCCCTCAGCACCTCTTCGGCGAGCGTGCGTGCAAGCTTGTCTTCGCCAACGAGGCGGTAACAGTCCATCGCGTAGAAGTCGAATTTGGCTGGGTCCACCACGAAGTGGTTGTCCAGGTTCTCGGGGTACGGCATCCCTTCGAGCAACCGCCGCCCCTTGTCCAAGGCCACCTCGACTTGCCGGCGGTCTCCGATCCGCGCCCACGCCTTGGCTTCCTGGCCTGCGAGCTGCACGGCCACGCCGTGATGCTGTGCCGTCTCGGCTCCGGCCTGCGCCGCTGCGATGACGCCCCGGTAGTCGCCGGTCGTCAGGGCGAACCACGCCCGCATCTCGTGTGCCCAACCGGCGATCTCTGCGTGATCAGCCTCGGTCGCGAGTGAGAGCGCGGCCTGCCGGGTCGACTCAGCCGCGTGGCGGTCGCCCGTGTCGTACTCGACGCAGCCGACCAGTAGCGCGAGCCAGCCGGACAGCGCGAGCACCTCGCGGTGCTGTGCGAGCGTGAGGCTCTTCCTGTGGAGGTCGACGACACGGCGGAGCCACTGCCGCCCCTCGATGAGGAGCTGTTCACTCGGCATGAACGGGTATTCCGAGGCAAGCCGGTCCGCTGTGATCCGCAAGGCATCAAGCGTGGCGTTGTCGACATCGGACCGGTTGAGACGGCTCACGATCTCCAGCGTCTCCATGCCGGACGCTGCAAGGATCTCCCTGTCTCCATCCCGCCGCGAGGGTGCCGGGAAGAGCGCGTGCGTCACGGTGCCGAAGAGGGCCGCGATGATCGGTTGATAGAAGTCGTTCGGCATCTGGCCTGACTCCCAGCGCTTCCACTGGCGAATCATGCTGTCCTCCGCCGGCAGCTCCGTGGGAGCGTGCGCCCGCAGTGCCCTCACTGCCTGACGCTGCGACCAGTCGCGCGCCGTTCGTTCGGCAGCAATGCGCCGCGCCCATGCGGGCCTGTCGTCGGTCATGTGCCCTCCTCCGAGTGCCTACTCCGAGTCTCACCCGCGCGCCAGGGGGACAGGGAAGGGGACAGAGGGGTGTCACTGGACATGTCCCCACCTCCGCCGTGCCGTCCCCTGGCTGTCACTTACCTCACAACTACCGTTCCTCGCATGCTGGTTGCAGATCACGCACCACCCGGGGCGGAGCGCTCTTCGAGTGCTGCGACCCGTTCAGCCAATGCCTGAATCTGGGAGCGGATGTCCTTGATGTCGTCGCGTACGTCGCCGGTGGGGGCCGACCCGTCACCGACGAAGTTACCGAGATTCCCGGCCGAGACGATGAGCCCTTCGGCCCGAAGTGCTGCCAACCCGTTCTGGATGGTCTGGCTCGCGAACCCGAATCGGTCCATCAGCTCTCGCTGCGACGGAAGCTTGTCTCCCGGCTTCATCTTCTTGATGTCAGCGCGTAGTGCGTCCGCGACCTGCACCGCTTTCGGCTTGGGGCCTCCTGTGACAGTCATGCTCTGAGCGTACCCACCACAGCGAACTAGCGCGCATCACCTCATAAAGGTTGTGCACCACAGCGCACTAGTGCAAGCTAGTCAGTGAGCGGCCTCTCTGGGACTCCGGGAGTTAGCCGCCGGATCTGCACGAACGCACGGGGCGGGGACGCTGCAATCCCGCTAAAGGCCAGGTGGAACAGGGTTTCGGCCCGTACTGGCGAGGTGGCCCGGCGACCGCGAGCAACGGCCGGAGAGTGGGGACGTGGTCCCCCTTGCAGTGCTTCACCTCTGTTGACCTCGTGAAAAGGACACCTGATGTACCGACGAAGACCGTGAGCGCCGCCGCGACGGACCGGCTGGCGGCGCTGTACGACAAGCCGGTCCGTCTCTGGTTTCGCAGCTGATGAGCTGCGGCCGGCTGCCTCTCTCGCCCGTCCGTCTCGCGTGCTGCGCGGGGACGTACGGGCGGGAGTGCGGGGAGCCGGAATGACTCCAACGGCGCGAGCCCCCGGTGCGGGAACACCGGGGGCTCTGTTCGGGCCGTTCCTCGCTGGAAGGAACTACGACCCATGAACCACGTTGTCACACTTCAGGACGCCATCACGGCGTTCGCCGACTTCATCGAGCCGACCGCTGCTGAGCTGGACGCGATCGAGCTGGAAATGCCCGTGATCCTGGCCGACGTCGACCTGTTGGACGCGCACATCACCACCCTGGACCGCACCCCGACCGAGCTGGACGAGCGGCGCATCCGTCGGGCCCGCCGTCGGGCGCTCGCCGCTCGGGTCGCGCTGGTCAACCGCGCGGCGGGTGCGAGCCTTCCCGGGGGTGCCGCGTGACACTGGACGACCTCGCGGTCCCCCTGCGGGCGCTGCGGCTGCTGGCCGTGGACTTCGGTCACCTGCCCGCCCCCGACGTGGACGTGTCCCCGCTCTACCCGGACCGGCTGCGGCTGGTTTTCCACGACACCTCGTGCGAGAGCCTGGCGGCGTTCGAGGAGTGGCGCACCGCACTGCACATCGCCCCGGACGCGGTCGACTCCGGCACCCAGAGCGACGGTCACACCCTCGTGCTCAAGGCCGAGGGACCGTTCGCCGGCGCGGTCATGATGCTGACCGCCTATGCCGACGTGCCGGTCAACGACCGTGCCCCGGCGGGGCAGGCGGGAGGTGCCCAGTGAAGGCGAAGACGGTTCTTCCGGCTGTTGCGATGACGGCCGTGTCGATGGTGCTTACCCTCGCGGTGGTCATGATGTGGCTGGGTGCGGCGGTGCCGTGGCCGGTTGCCCTGGTCGTGGGTCTCGGCATCGACGGTGGATGGCTGGCCACCCTCGCCTACGAACGGCGTCTCGCCGCGCAGGGCGACCACAGCCGTGCGGTCACGGCGGTCGGCTGGTCCTTCGGCATCCTCGCCGCCGGCGTCCTGGTCATGCACGCGCTGACCGCTGCGCACTCCGCCGGCGCGTGGCTGGCCGTGGCGTGGTTGCCGATCGCGGCGAAGGCCCTGTGGCTGGTCCACAGCCTGTGGGAGCGCACGGCGCTCACGCCGCTCGCGCTGGACGCGATCCGGGGAATCCAGCAGGAGGCGCGCGACGAAGCGGCCGTGGCCCGTGCTCGGCTGCGGGCGGAAGCGGCCACTGAGGAGACGCGGCTGACGGCCGTGACGGAAGCCGGGGCCCGCGTCGCACGCGTCCAGGCCAAGACCTCACGGACCCTCGCGGGGGCTTGGTCGACGCTGGAGACCGCCCGCAGGGGCGAGGAGACGGGCAGGGCGCTGACCAGCGTGACGACCTCCGTCACGCCTGGCGTCACGTCCCGTTGGGAACTCCCCGTCTGGGGACCGACCGAGCCGGTTCCGGCGCTGGAGACAGCGGCCCCGGCCCTGTCGGATAGTGCGCTGGACACGCTGGTTCACGACATCCGGCACAGCCAGACGCCGCCCCTGTCCTACCGGGAGATGGCTGTGCGCTTCCGCGCCGCCGGCCACTCCGCCTCCGAGGTCCGGTTGCGGGCTGCGTGGAAGCGGGTGGCCGCGTGAGTACCCTCGCCGCGCTCTTACCGGCCGTGCCGCCCGTCATCGGGTGGGCGGTACATGCCCGTTGGCTGCACGGACGGCTGACCACCGCCCGACGTGATCCGCTCACCGGGTTGTGGACGCGGAACGCGTTCACCCGGCGGGCCCGCCGCCTGCTGCGCGACCCGCGCGCCGTGGTCGTGCTGGCGGACGTCGACCACTTCAAGCGGATCAACGACACCCACGGTCACGCGGCTGGTGACGTCCTACTCACTACGGTCGCCGCCCGCCTCGCCCACGGCGCCACCCCCGGCGGAGTAACCGGGCGGCTCGGTGGGGATGAGTTCGCCGCCGTCGTGGTCGACCGTGACGGCACCATGGCCGACCGGTTGCACACCCTCGCCCGCGTCCTGGCCCGGCCGGTCGACGCCGCCCCCGAGGTGCACACCACGGTGTCCCTGGGTTGGGTACGGGCCGCCGATCACCCGGGCGAGGACCTGTCCGCGCTGCTGCGCCGCGCCGATGAGGCCATGTACGCGGCGAAGCGGTCCGGCCGGTCCGGTCCTCGCCGGGCCCGTCTCGGGCGGCTGCTCGGGTCGGTTGCCGGCCGCCGTCCCGGACGGCGCGGCGCGGCGTGAGCACGCTGCCCGTCTTCCGGTGGCGTCTGGCTCCGGACGGCTACGCCACCCGCCGCCAACTGCGTGCCCTCGGTCTGCGGCCCGGTGGTCAGGATGTGGCCGCTCAGCTCGAACGGCCCCGGCGGCGGGGCCGCCCGCCCCTGGTCGCCTACCTCTACCGCGTCGACCTGGCCAAGCCGGTCCGGCCGATGACGCCGGCCCGGTGGGCGGCGCTCGCCAAGGCCAACACCGCCCGGCGCACCTGCCCCGCCTGCCGGCATGACGCCGGCTACGTCATTCCCCCGACGCTCGGCACGTGCGTGCCGTGCGCCTACCCCGAGCAGTACGCCGCCTGAAGCCCCGGCGGGGCCGGTCCGCTCACCTCCTACAGCGACGGACCGGCCCCGCCTTCCCTCTGCGAAAGAAGGAAGTTTCAGTGAAGCATCCCGACGACGACCACGAACTGTTCAACCGCCTGGAAGCCGAGATGGCCGCCGACCAGGGCGCCGACGTGGTCGACCTGGACAAGGCCCGCGCCGCCCGCGAACCGGCCCCCGCCACCGGCCCGGAGCCGGCGGACCCGGGCACGCCGGTCATGGTCGACCAGCCCGCGCCCGCGGCGACCGGTCCCGGCTACCTCGGCCGGCTCGCCGGCGCCCGTCGCCGCCCGGTCGTGCCCCTCTGGCTGAAGTCCGTGGCTGAGCTGCGCACCGCCGCCGCGTGGGTGGCCCGCCACTACGCCCACGCCGCCGGCTATCACGCGCTGCGTGCTCCCATCTACGCCGCCCGCCTTGCCCTCCAGGCCCCGGCCGGCGCCGCGAAGTTCGTCGGGGGAACGCTGCGGTGGGTGGCCGACCGCGAGGGCGAGCCGGTCCGGCTCGCCGCCGTGCGCCGCGAGGACGCCGCCGAGTACCTGAAGCTGTCCCGGCAGCGTGACGGGCGGGTCCGGCTGCGGAGCCTGGTCGCCGCGCTCGCGATGTTCACCGGTCTCGGTCTGGCGCTCGCCCTGTACGTGCTGGCCCCTGACTGGCTGCAAGCCGTCTCCGTGAGCGCGGTCGTCCTCGCCCTGGGGGCCGCCGGCCGCAAGGCGGACGCCCCGGTCGTGCACCGGGCGGTGGAACTGCCCAAGGCCACCAAGCTCACCAGCGACATTGTGCTGCGGGCGCTGGGGGCAGTGGGGATTCCCGCGATCAACCAGGCGCAGGCCAAGGGCCGGGACGGGTTCGAGTTCACCGCCCCCATCACCCGCGACGGGCCTGGCTGGCGCGCAGAGGGCAACCTGCCCTACGGCGTGACCGTGACGGACATCATCGAACGCCGTGAGCGGCTCGCGTCCGGTCTGCGCCGCCCGCTGGGGTGCGTGTGGCCCGAGGCGGTCCCCGACGAGCACACCGGGCACCTGGTGCTGTGGGTCGGGGACCAGGACATGTCGCGGGCGTCGCAACCGGCGTGGCCGCTGCTGAAAACCGGGCAGGTGGACCTGTTCAAGCCGGTCGCCTACGGCACCGACCAGCGCGGACGCTGGACGGCGGTCACCCTCATGTACATCGCGGGCGTCATCGGCGCCATCCCGCGCATGGGCAAGACGTTCCTGCTGCGGTTGCTGCTGCTCATCGCGGCATTGGACCCGCGTGCGGAGCTGCACACGTACGACATGAAGGGCACCGGCGACCTGGACCCGGTGGGCAACGCGGTCGGCTACCGGCACGCCGCCGGCGACGACGACGAACCCGTGCAATACGCGTTGGACGACTTCCGGGCCCTGCGCGAGGAACTGCGCCGCCGCACGAAGGTGATCCGCTCCCTGCCCCGGGACATCTGCCCCGAATCCAAGGTGACCAGCGCTCTCGCGGACAAGCGGTCCTTGGGGCTGCACCCGATCGTGGTCGGGGTGGATGAGTGCCAGGTCCTCTTTGAACATCCCGAGCACGGCAAGGAGTTCGAGGAGATCATCACCGACCTGGTCAAGCGCGGCCCCGCCACCGGCATCGTGGTCCTGCTGGCCACGCAGCGCCCGGACGCCAAGTCGCTGCCCACCGGCATCAGCGCGAACGCCTCCGCGCGGTGGTGCCTGAAGGTGATGGGCCAGTTGGAAAACGACATGGTGCTGGGCACCTCCGCCTACAAGCGCGGGGTGCGGGCGACCATGTTCGCCTGGGGCGACAAGGGCATCCACTACTTCGTGGGCGAAGGCTCCGACGCCCGGATCGTGCGCTCCGTCTACGTCGACGCCGGCGGCGCCGAAACCATCGCCGCCCGCGCCCGCCGCGTCCGCGAGAAGGCCGGACTGCTCGCCGGACACGCCCTCGGAGAGGCACCCGAGCCGACCACGGCCGCCTACGACCTGCTCGCGGACATCCTCGCGGTGGTCCCGGCCAAGGAGGCCAAGGCGTGGTCGGAAACCATCGTGACCCGGCTCGCGGACCTGCGCCCCGAGGTCTACGACGGATGGGACCCCGACGCACTCGCCGCCGCGCTCAAGCCGCACGGCGTGTCCACCATCCAGGTCGGGCGCCGGGTGAGCGGCAAGGTCGTCAACCGGCGCGGTGTCGACCGCTCCCACATCACGACCGTGATCGCGGAGCGTGACGGAAAGCGGGACGCGGGCTGAGCCTCCGGGGCCGCTAACGATAGCGGCAGCCCCCGCTAACGTTAGCGGCCCCGCTAGCGCACCAAACCGCCTCTGATCAGGCCGCTAGCGGATAGCGGCCCACCTGCGCAAACCCCGAAAACCCGCCAGGAAGGGCCCCGCATGACCCTCACCCTGCTCGCTATCGCCTCCCTGCTCGCAATCACGGTCGGTTACGGCGGTGTGTGTGCGGTGTCGCCGTTCGGTGACTGCCGCCGCTGCCGTGGCATGGGCCACGCCCTTAAGACCGACCGCAAGGGACGCGTGAAGCGCGGCAAGGACTGCCGCCACTGCTACGCCACCGGCAAGCGCATCCGCATCGGCCGGTGGCTCTACAACCGCTGGGCGCGCATCTACCGCGCCGGCACCGACACCCCGGAAGGATCCCGATGATCCTCAACATCTCCGCCGTCCTGCTGTTCGGCGCCGCCTCCGTCTTCGCCGTCAAGACCAGGTCCGCCGGCGGCGGCGCCGCGCTCGTGCTGTTCCTCTTCGGGTTCTTCACCGCCGGAACCGGCGCCTACGAGCCCATCCACAACCTCGTGCAGGCATCCGCCGACGCCCTGTCCGCCCTCGGCAACTGAGGAGCCCCAGCCGTGAACGAAACCACCACCCACCACAGCACGCCCCTCGTGGTCCACCACCCCACCCCGATCACCCCCGCCGTGCACGCGGCGCCGGTCGTACCCGTCCAACCGGGCCACCTCCCGGCCGTGGCGAGCATCGTCCTGCCGGACGGCCGCGTCGTCACCGGCTACGCCGTGGCACCGACACAGCCCGAACCGGTCGCCGCCAAGCCGGTCGTGTCCCGCACGGCCGTGAACGTCGCCCTCGGGGGCGTCGGATTCCTCGCGGTGTGCGGCGGTCTGGTGCTGCTCTCCTCGTTCATCGCCGCCCTGACCGCGTTCATCGGCCAGCTCATCATCCTCGCCGCCGTGGTCTTCGGCGGCTGGATCGCCGTGCAGGTGCTCGGCACGAGCGGGCACCGGGGCGGGACCACGGTCAACATTCGCAAGGCCGTGATCAAGCGCAACCACTTCCACAGCTAGCTACGCCAAGGGCGGCCCCTCCCTCTCGCCAAAGAATCGGGGCCGCCCTTGTCCACCTGCCAACCACTTGACCTGTGGAGGTCTCCCAGCATGACGCAACCGACCCTGATCCGGCGAGGGCGTGACGGCACGAGCGCGCTGCCCGAACCCTTGCCGGCCGCGCTGGCACTGGCTGCTGCCGGTGTGCCGGTGCTGCCCCTGCGGCGGGGCAAGGTCCCGTTCGGCAACTGCCCCACCTGCACGGCCAACGCGTGCGGCGGTCGGCCGAACATGAAAACGCCGGGCTCCTGCCGGTGCCCTGGCGTCTGCCACGCGTGGGCCGCCGCCACCACCGATCCGGCGGTCATCGTCTCGCCCCCGTGGGCGGCGGCGTGGCGGCGTGCCGTCTGCGTCGCCTACCACCCCGGCGCCGCCGGGCTGACCGTGGTCGACCTGGACAACGCCGACGCCATCGCGTGGGCCCATACCGCCCTGGCGGCCACCCGCACGGTGGCGACGACGCGCGGTGAGCACTGGATCTACCGGGGCACCATGACCTCACACAACGCGGTCAGGCCCGGCGTCGACATCAAGTCGTCCATGTCCTATGCCCGCTATCTCGGCCCCGGTGTCGGCCAGATGGCCGAGCTGCCGGACGCCGTGCGCGTCCTCGCGGTGAAGAAGCTTGCCCCCGTCCGGTCGGCGCCGCGCGCCGGCGCCGTACCCGCAAGGTTCGGGCCCGGTGAGTGCCCGCACCGCACGCCCGCCTACCTCGAACGCGGCATCGCCATGGCCGTGCAGCGCATCACCGAGGCGCGCAGCGCGGTCCACGCGACCGTGTACCGGACGTTCCTCGCGGTGCTGTCCCGGCACGGCCGGTGCTGCTGCCTGACCGAGGCTCACGTCACCCGGCTATTCACCGCCGCGCAGACCAAAGGCGAGACCCTGCGGCACTGCACGGACGCGTGGACCAACGCCCGCACCGCGTTGGGGCTCTGAGTCATGTCCGACGACGACAAGACCCCTGCCCGCGACGTCATCGCGGACTACGCGCAAGAGCACTTCCGGTACTTCCGCACCGCTGACGGCACCGTGTACGCCCAGAAGAACGGCCACCCCGTGGCCCGCCCGATCCGCTCCCAAGGCACCTCGGGCAGCCACCGACAGGAACTCATGGTGGGCCTCTTCCGCGACGGATATGGCGTCTTCAACGGCACCGCCTTGAAGGAGGCACTCGACTTGATCGAGGCACTCGCGCTGAGCCAGGACGTGCAGCCCGTACATATCCGTGTTGCGCCCGGGTTCGACGGGGCGACATGGCTGGACCTGGGCCGCGACGACGGACAGTCGGTCCGCATCCACCCCACCGGGTGGGACATCCGCACTCCCGACCCGGCAGAGGTGTGCTGGCGCCGCACGCAGCTCACGGGCGAGCTGCCCATGCCGGTCAAGGACACCGACGGCAAGGGCATCGATCTCCTGCTGAGGCTGTGCAACTTCGCCAACGCCGAGACCGAATGCCTGGCCATTGCGTGGCTGATCGGCTGTCTCGGTCCGTCCGTGCCCGTCCCCGCCCCATTCCTCACTGGCCCGCAGGGCGCGGGCAAGTCGACGGGCGGGCGGATGCTCGTGCGGATCATCGAGGGCATGAGCGGAGACCTGCGCCGCGCCCCGAAGGATGAGGAAAACCTGATCGCGGCTGTGGCCGCCGGATGGGTCACCGCCCTCGACAACCTCTCCCACCTGGCGCCGGACCTGTCCGACGCGATGTGCTGCATCGTCACCGGGGCCGAGACTGTCAAACGCGCCCTGTACACGGACGGGGACGTTGTCCGGGCCCGCTACCGCCGCCCCCTGCTGCTGACCGGCATCGACGTTGGTGTCATCCGGCCCGACCTCGCCGAACGGCTCCTCCCGCTGCGCCTGGAACGCCCCAAGGTCCGGCGGACCGAAGCGGAACTGTGGGCGGAGTACGCGCAAGCCCTGCCCATCATCCTCGGCTCCCTGCTCGACCTCACGGTCAAGGTGCGTGCGGCCGAAGCGGACATCCCCACCGACCTGCGCATGGCCGACTTCGCCCACCTGTGCGCGCAACTCGACGCGGCCACCGGGTTCGGCGCCCTCGCCGCCTACCGGGCCAGCCTGGACGACCTCAACGACGACGTCATTGAAGGTGACTTGCTGGCACAGACCGTCCTGAAGCACGCCGCCGGCATCGCTCCGGGGGCAGAGGAGCGGATGACCTCTGCCGAGTGGCTGCACGCCCTCACGGGCCTCTACAGCGGTGAGGACTGCCGGCCCCTTCCAAAAGGCTGGCCGACCACCGGCAAAGTCCTCTCAGACCGGCTCAAGCGCCTTCAGCCCACCCTCGCCGCCCGGGGCGTCCTCATCGACTGGGGACGCACCAAGGCGGCCCGGTACATCGAGATGACCCGGCCCCCGGCCCCGCCGCCCGCACACGAGCAGGAACCGGCATTCTGACCGCCGGCACCCTGCCGTCGCCACAAGCAAGAGGAGCACCCGCCCGGCGTGCACCCGCCCGGCGTGCACCCGCCCGGCGTGCTCCTCTTGCTGTTCGGCGGCGGCGCCGCCCTGCGATGGTCGCGCCGCGAAGCGGCTCCTTCGTCACGCTCTGAGCCGCGCACTACAACAGACACCACTCCCTCTCTTGTCCGAAGTAAAGAGACGCTGCGTCACCTGCGTCACCCACGGACGGCAAACGACCCGTGACCTGCCGAGAGAGCGGTGACGCAGACGCGCGGCGAGTGCGTCACCCCGCGTCATCCACGTCACCGATGACGGGCAGCCGCGTCACCGGTGACGCACCCCGAAACTCCCTTCGTCACTCAAACCCGCAGGTCAGCGCCCTGAATGACGCAGGTGACGCGATGACGCAGAAATCCGCACCTCGGACAGAAGCACCCTGGAGTCGCCGGATGAGCACCGTTGCTGAACCTGCTGAACAACTCCTCTACCGACCTGAAGAGGCGGCAAAGGCTCTCCGGATTGGCCGCTCGATGGTCTACGAGGAGATCCGACTCGGACGCCTCAAGACCGTCCGTATTGGCCGCCGCCGACTTGTGCCGCCTGAGTACATCGAGCAGTACGTCGAACTCCTCAAGAGCGAGGCGGAAGCCACCGCCTGAATCCCCAGCAACGCGAACAACAGGGCCGCGTCTTCCGGGCGCGGCCCTGTTCCATGTGGAGGCACAACACAGCATGACCGAGACCCCGAAGCGTGCCCAAAGGGCCGGCCACGGTGCGGACACGATCTATTGGGACCCTGCTAAGAAGAGCTACGTCGGAGCCGTCTCCCTGGGATACGCCCCGAACGGCAAGCGCCGCCGGCCGAAGGTGTACGGCAAGACGAAGACGGAAGTCCGCAACAAGATCCGGGACTTGAAGAAGGAGGTGCAGACGGGCGTCAAGGCGCCCGCCAACTACACGGTGGCGGACGCGGTGAACGACTGGTTGGAGCGTGGGCTGAAGGGGCGCGACGAGAAGGGCACCATCGGCAAGAACCGCTCGATGGCGAATAAGCACCTGATCCCGTTCATCGGCAAGGCCAAGCTGAAGGAACTCAGCGCGGACGATGTCGATGACTGGTTGGACGGCAGGGCCGAATTCCTCGCGACGCGCAGCCTGCGTGACCTGCTCGCCATCCTGCGCCGCTCCATCGCGCACGCTCAGCGCAGGGACAAGGCCGCGCGGAACGTCGCCCTACTCGTCACCGCACCGGAGGGGCGCCCTGGCCGACCGAGTAAAGCGCTGAATCTGGAGCAGGCGAAAGCCGTGCTCACTGCCGCGCGTCCGTCACGGCTGTACGCCTACCTCGTGCTCTCGCTCCTCAGCGGTGTGCGCACAGAAGAGGCGCGGCCCCTCACCTGGGATCACGTCTTCCTGGAGACGACGGACGGCATCCCGCCTCACGTCGCGGTGTGGCGTTCGGTGCGCAAGCACGGCGAGACCAAGACCAGGAAGAGCCGCCGAACCATCGCTCTGCCGAGGCAGGTGGTCGACGTCCTCGAAGAGCACATGCGATGGCAGAAGCAGGAGCGGGCATCGAAGGGGATGGAGTGGGACCCGGCCGGCCGCGTCTTCACCACCCGGAGCGGTGAGCCGCTCGATGCGGCCAACGTCCGGCGCGACTTCAAAGCCATCGTGAAGAAGGCTGGGCTCAAGCCGGAGTGGACCCCGAGAGAGCTGCGGCACAGCTTCGTGTCCCTGCTCTCCGATCACGGCATCCCCCTGGAACGGATCGCGCTGCTGGTTGGGCACAGCAGCCAGGCGACCACAGAGGCGGTCTACCGCAAGCAACTGCGGCCCGTGATCACGCAGGGTGCCGAAGCGATGGATGCCATCTTCGCTGAAGATCAGGAAGGGAATGACGCGACGGACGACGAACAGGGCGACGCGGTGGCCTGATCAAAATCGTTTGGCCCCCTGTTTGGCCCCCGGACACATCAGAGGCCCATTCACGATCACGTGAATGGGCCTCTGACCAGCGTCGGGGTGGCGGGATTTGAACCCACGACCTCTTCGTCCCGAACGAAGCGCGCTGCCAAGCTGCGCTACACCCCGGTGTCGCTGCTTGTCGCGGCGACGACGTTTACTTTAGCCCACCGGGGGCTGTAGGCGAAATCCGATTCAGGCGGGGTGGCGGACCGGGGTCGGGCGGGTGTGGTCGAGGGCCACCAGGAGGACGGCCAGGGCGTAGATCGCGAGGCCCAGGAGGAGGGCGTTGGCGAGGGTGCTGCGGTAGCCGTGGGCCGTCACGTCCAGGAAGGGGTAGAGGTAGCGGGACGGGCTGGTGGGCGGGAGGAAGGCGGCCCTGGTGAGGGAGAAGGTCAGGTACGCCAGGGGGTAGAGGAGCCAGGCCACGGTCTGGCGCAGGTGGAGGCGGGTCGCGGGGGTGAGCAGGAGCCAGTCCAGCAGGGCCGCCGCCGGCACCAGGATGTGGAGGATCTGCAGGGTCGCCCACTGGGCGTGCCAGCGTTCGGGGGGTGTCGTCGCGCCGGTCATGGAGAACGGCGGCGTCGTGTGGCCCAGGAGCAGGTGGTAGACCAGGGCCGAGGTGAGGGCGTAGAGGAGCGTGGCGCCTGTCACCGCCGACGGGAGCGGGCGGCGGGCCCGCCAGGCCCGGTTTGCCGACAGGAACATGACCAGGGCCAGCAGGATGTTGGTCTGGACGCTGAAGTAGCTCAGCATGCGGGTCGGGGGGCCCAGGAGGAGTTCCAGGGCGACGCCGCCGGCCGCCGCCACGGCGGTCAGGAGGCGGAACACCGCGGCCACGGGGCGGCGGACCGGGGCCACCACCGCCGTGGCCGGGACCGGGGCGGGCAGCAGCAGGGGCGGGCCCGGGACCGCGGGCAGGTCCGGGATGTCCCTGGGTATCGGGGCGGTCATGCCCTCACGCTAGGAGCGGGGGGAGGGGCGCGGCCACGCGGATTCGCCCAGGTGGGTTACCCCTCCCTTGCCGTTCCCTTACCGCTCCCGGCTCACCAAGGTCAGCAGCGTGGCCTCCGGCGGGCACGCGAAGCGGACCGGGGTGTAGCGGTTGGTGCCGCAGCCCGCCGAGACGTGGAGGTAGGAGGTGCGGCCCTCCACCGTGTGCGTGGAGAGGCCCTTCACACGGTCGGTGTCCAGGTCGCAGTTGGTGACCAGGGCGCCGTAGAAGGGGATGCACACCTGGCCGCCGTGGGTGTGGCCGGCCAGGACCAGGGGATAGCCGTCCGCTGTGAACGCGTCAAGGGCGCGGAGGTACGGCGCGTGGACCACGCCGAGCGAGAAGTCGTACGTCCCGGACGGGCCGCCGGCCACCTGGGCGTAGCGGTCGCGTTTGATGTGCGGGTCGTCCAGGCCGGTCAGCTCGATGGAGACGCCCTCGACCTTCAGCACGCCCCGCGTGTTGGTGAGGTTCAGCCAGCCTGCCGCGTCGAAGCCGTCCCGCAGGTCCTCCCACGGGTTGTGGATCGCGCCGACGACCGGCGGGTTGCCGTTCAGACCGTGGCGGCCCTGGACCTTCTCCAGCAGGTAGCGGGCGGGGTTGCGGGGCTTGGGGCCGTAGTAGTCGTTCGAGCCGAAGACGTACGCGCCCGGGAACTCCATCAGCGGGCCCAGCGCGTCCAGGACCTCGGGGACGCCCTCGGGGTCGGACAGGTTGTCGCCCGTGTTGATCACGAAGTCGGGGCGCAGCCCGGCCAGCGACTGCAGCCAGCGCTGCTTCTTGCGCTGCCCGCCCACCATGTGGATGTCCGAGACCTGCAGCACACGCAGCGGGCGCATGCCCGGAGGCAGAACCGGGACGGTGACCCGTCGGAGGCGGAAGGAGCGGGCCTCGAAACCCGCCGCGTACACCAGGCCGGCGGCGCCGGCCGCCACTACTCCCAGGGGAATTCCGTATCGCGCGCGCATGTGCCCATCGTGTCAGACCGGTTGGGCCCGGTGAGACCGGCATCGGCCTCCGGTTGATCGCGACCGGCACCGGCCCCCCGGTTAAATGGGCGGGCGTGGCCGGGCGTACACCTGCGACAATCGGGCCATGACCACCACGCTCAAGTCGAAGCTGCACGACGACCTCAACGCCGCGATCAAGGAGCGTGACGAGCTGCGCTCCTCGACGCTCCGGCTGACGCTCGCCGCGATCACCAAGGAGGAGGTCGCCGGCAAGGAGAAGCGGGAGCTGTCGGACGACGAGGTGCTCAAGGTGATCACCCGTGAGGCGAAGAAGCGCCGCGAGGCCGCGGACGCCTTCGCGCAGGGTGGCCGTGCCGAGCAGGCCGAGCGGGAGAAGGCGGAGGGCGAGGTGCTCGCCGAGTACCTGCCCAAGCAGCTGTCCGACGACGAGCTGAACGCGATCGTCGCCCAGGCCGTGGCGGAGGCGAAGGCGGCCGGCGCCGAGGGTCCGCGGGCCATGGGCGCCGTCATGAAGATCGTGAACCCGAAGGTGGCCGGCCAGGCCGAGGGCGGCCGGGTCGCCGCCGCGGTGAAGAAGCTGCTCCAGGGCTGAGCGGACACGTTTCTGCTACGCCGGCGGTGCCGCACCCCCCTTCTACGGTGGCGGTGCCGCACCTCCTTTTACGGCGGCGGGGCCGCACCCCCCTACGACGGCGGTGCCGCACCTCCTTTTACGGCGGCGGGGGGGGGGGGGGGGGGGGGGGGGGGGGGGGGGGGGGGGGGGGGGGGGGGGGGGGGGGGGGGGGGGGGGGGGGGGGGGGGGGGGGGGGGGG